>CAITTG010000051.1 GCA_903895255.1 uncultured Verrucomicrobia subdivision 3 bacterium | reverse complement strand
TGGCGAGGCTTTGGCGAAGGCGCATACCCACTGCGGTCTGTGCCTGAGCCAAAACGAAGCCAAAAACCCAAAAGACCGCTTCCCGCAGGGTTCCCAACGCTGCGCTACAGCATTTATGGAAATGCTCTAATCTGGGGCTGCTGCTTCCAAGATTTTTCCTTGGTACTGGAAAGTAATGCCGCAAAGATTTCCGACGGGCGCGGTAGTGACCTTGCAGATTGCTTCATCATCGCCGCCAATGAGATGGATTTCGTAATTAGACATTGGATGCTTTTAGTAATCTAAATCCAGCCCCCCTCACGCCCCATGCGGGCCCACCGTCTCGTGCCGGGAGGGCGCATTGGTCGTATGACCTTCCAGGAGCGAGCAGAACACCGCCACGCCCACCATGCCCAGACCCGCGGCCCAGCAACCGATGCGGTACAGGTCGCTCATTCGCCCTTCGAGCGTGACGTTGGCCGCGCCCGTTTTGGTGAGCATGGTGACGACATTGAGCTGAAACAAATAGTCCGAGACGGCCGGGGTGAGGATAATCAAGGACCCCATCATGATCAGGGTGACGGCGACGGGTGTCTTCATAAGCTCGGTTTTATAGTTTCAGCCATCCCCTTGTCGAAATAATTATGGGCGGGATGTTGCCGCCGCCGCTGGCCTCAAAACCTCTCGTTTACGACCGCCAGCGTTGCCGAGAACCCTCCCCTCTCACTCCAAAAAATAATTTCAAAAATTGGACCCTGGACAGCGGATGTCCAGGGTCCCCGCGTAAACTCGTGCCAGATGAATGTCATAATGACAACTTCGCCAGGCCATCCGGTCCAAGATCGGGCGGTGTCCCGCCGCGTCGTCCCGGCGGCGGTCCCGGCCCTCCCCTCGGGACAAAACTTCAAGCTTCTCGAACTTTTTTCCGCCTCCCTCGCCCGGCCTCATCCCTCGCGAAATGTGCCAGCCACCCTTAATAAATGATTTAACAAATTAACCCAGGTTCTCCGCTGTTTTCGGTGGCAGGACTGTCCTTCAAGTTGACGGCCTTACCAACCTGCCTGGTGCGGGCACGTTTGGGCTGCTCAGCACGCAGATGCGAGCGTATCGGCCATGCGCCGCCACAACAACCCCAGCGTTCAGAAATTTCCCTTGCCAGCTAAAGCGCTTGCCTGTAAAATCAAATACCCGCATTGCCAGTCTCCAATGCGGGTATTTGCGTTTATGGCGCCGATACTTTTAATCAACTCTGGGTGATTCATTTCCAAGCGACGTTCGCCTGGTGTCAGCAGTTCGCTGGCGACTCGCCAACCCGCGGTCGCCGGGCGGGCGGATCAATGATGGCAACGACCAAACCTGCGGGACCGCCTCATGCCCAAGCGAGAATTCCACTGGAAACAGCGAGGAACCTTAACCAATAAACCTGTGAAATATCCGAATCCATCCCACCCGGCCTCCGTCGCTTCAAACCGGCTGGATTTCAAATTTCATGGAATAATCCTGATACCCCACCGACCGCCAAAAGGCCACCGCCGACGTATTTCGCACCAGCGCCTCCACCGTCAGACGGCGTCCGGCCGGCCAGATGCGCGAGCGCAGGATCTCCACCGCGGCCCGGCCAATGCCCTGCCGGCGGCGGTGCCGCACCACGAACAGGTGGCGCAGGTAAATCTCCTGCTTTTGCTCCCAATAAAGCGCATAGGCGACGGTCTCCGCCCCTTGGATGAAAAGCACGGCGGAGTATTTGGAGGCCAGCCACGCCCGCATGCGCTCCTCCAGCTCCGCCACGGTTTGGAAATATTTGTACCCCTCGTCCTCAATCAACTGGTGATTCATTTGGGCCAGCAGGCCGCAATCGGCAAGGGTGGCGGGACGGTATTTCATCACGCGCTCCAGATGCCCTGTTCGATCAGTTGTTTCGTCGCGGCGGCGGACCAGCCACGATTGGCCGCCGGACTCGCCGGGCTGGGATGCAGGATGCGACCCAGCTTGACGGTCACCTGTTCCGCCACCACCTCGCCGCGCTCATAGGCAAAGCCGCCCACGCCCACCAGCCACTCGGGCTGGAGGATTTCCACCACCCGGCGCAGATGCTCGTCGCAGGCCGCAAACAACCGGGCTTGTTCCTCCGGGGGCAGTTTGTCCGGCGTGCGGTTTTTCCCGCCCGCCTCGCAGAAGACGAGCGGACAATAATTCACCACGAAATGATCCGCAAAAAAGGCGTCGGGTGTGGTATAACGCTCGGCGAACAGCCCCCACAACCGCCGGCCGCTGACTTCGGAACGGGGGCAGGCGAGTCCTTGAATCGGGCGTTTTGGATGGGCGTTGGCCGGCTGGCGGACGGGAGCAGAGATTTGCAACCAGTCGCGCACCACGGCCACCTCGCCAAAGGGGATTCCGGTCTGGGTCATGCCGAACGGACCGGGATTCATGCCGAGGAACACCACCCGCTTGCGCGCATGGCCAAACCGCCGCAGATACTGCTCATGCGGAGCCCAGGCGTAATCCAGCGGATTGTAAAGATGCGTCACCGGCTCGGCAAAGCGCAAGCGGTCCACCCGCGCCGCGAGTTCCCGCGCGGCCGTGATGAGGCCTTCACTAAGTGCGGAGAGTTTGGCCGCCGCCGGTTTTGTCATGCCCGGAAACGGTATGAAACTCCGGGGAAAAGGCAAGCCGCGTTGCCAGCCCTCAAATCCCGTCCGGGACGGCCGCGAATCGCCCACCATTTTAATGGTGGGTTAGCCAGCCCCATTCATCCTCAAGTCCCGCTAGGGAACGACAGCAAATAGCCCAGCGATTCATCGCTGGGTTTCGCCCGGCGGCGTCCTCAAGTCCCGTCAGGGACGGCAGCGAATAGCCCACCGTTTTAACGGTGGGTTAGCCTAATCTTCAAGTCCCGCCCGGAACGAAAGAAATTTTGCGGGTTTACGATCGCGCTTGGTGAACTTTCGATCCGTCCCGCGCTTCCCTCACGCCGGCACCATCGCCCCGGCCTCAATCCGGGTCAGGCATTCCCTGACACATTCCACCACGCGGGGCAGGGCACCGGCCACGGCCGGGGACAACTCCATGGTCATATCACTGAGCTGGCCGATCGAAATGGTGATCAAATCCACCTGCGGCCAATAATCCAGCAGCGCGGCCGACTCCAGCAAATCCTTCAACCCAATGTCGTGCGCCGTCAGCGACGGCGGAAAATCACTGGCATACCTGGGCTGAATCACCGACACCGAGCCGGGTGGCTGGTCATCCGTCGCGGCATCAATCAGAATTAGATGCTGCTGGTCGCGAAACAGGTCCAGCAGGTGAAAACCACTCGTCCCGCCGTCCACCAGTTCCGCCTGCGCCTCCAGCCCCAGTTGTTCCAAGTAGCGGATGGCGGCCACCCCCACGCCCTCGTCGCCCATCAACAGATTGCCCACCCCGAGAATCAGGGTTTTTTGCCGGCTGGCGGGGAGTTTCATTTTTTGGCGGAACCGTCGGTTTTAGCTTCCTTCAAAGTGGGATGGTATTCTTTTTCGATGAATTTCCAGCCGCCCGCCATGGAGGAAATTTCCCCGCGGCCTTCAACGTAGTCGTGGTAAAACACGATGTAAACATGCACCAGGGCGAATAATATGAAGAACCACATGAACACATGATGCCACTGGCGCACGGCAAAATCACCGCCCATCAGCGGCACAATCCCCGCGAACAACTTGGGAAACCAGGCTTTGCTCATCGCCGCGTACATCCCAAATCCCGTGATGCATTGGAACAGAAAGGCCAGAAACGTCATGAAGTAAGTAAACCCCGCCACGGCATTGTGGCCGATCGTTTCAATCGGCTGATTGTCCGCCTGCAACACATCCACCGCGATCACCTGCCGGATTTCCTTCCACTGCCGTTTGCGGTAGGGGATGAAATTTTTCCAGTTGGCGTAACGGTTCCCGGCGAAACCCCAGTAGATCCGGAACAGGAAGTTGAAAAAGAAAATGTAGCCGAAAACGAAATGAATGAACCGCACTTCGCCGAACCAGTAGGAAAACGAGGCCTCGGAGGCCTTCTGAATGGCCAGCGGCGCGCCGATGAGGTAACCCGTCACGCAGAGTACCAGCAGGGTGAACGCGTTCAGCCAGTGGTAGAACCGCACGGGGATTTCCCAGACATAGACCCGGCCCAGTGTGACTTTTTGCATAGTGCCTCCTTAGCCGCCGACGGTCACGCGGTTGAGGGTCCGGCCCTGCGGATCGTACAAATGCACGGCGCAGGCCAGGCACGGATCAAACGAGTGGATCGTGCGAATGATTTCCAACGGTTTCTCGGGGTCCGCCACCGGGGTGCCGATGAGCGAGGCCTCGTAGGCCGAGCGCTGGCCCTGCCCGTCGCGGGGCGAGGCATTCCAGGTGGAGGGCACGACCAGTTGATAATTGGCAATCTTTTGATTTTCAATGACGATCCAGTGCGCCAGCGCGCCGCGCGGGGCTTCGCTCATGCCCACGCCCTTGGCCAGCGCGGGCCAGGTTTCCGGCTCCCATTTCTCGCTGTTGAAGGTGCGGGAATCGCCGTCTTTGATGTTCGTCAGCAGGTCGTTGTAAAATTCCTGCGACCACTGGGCGATGAGATAGGTTTCAATGCCCCGCGCCGCCGTGCGGCCCAGGGTGGAGAACAGGGCCTCCACCGGCACGTCCAGCTTTTTCAACACCATGTCCACCGCCTCCTTGATGTCCGCGCGGCCGGTGCCGCAACCGACCAGCAATCGCGCCAGCGGACCCACTTCCATCGGATGCCCGTTCCAGCGCGGCGTCTTGAGCCACGAATACTTTCCGTCCACGTTAAGCTGGTCGTACGGTGGCTGCGGCCCGGTGTAATTAAGCTTGGTCTCCCCCTCCCACGGATGTTTCGCCGCCCCGTCGCCGTCGGAATATTGATACCACGAATGGGCGATGGATTCCTTGACCTGCTGCGGATCGTGCGCGTCCACTTCCAGAATTTTGGAAAGATCCCGGTCCAGAATGACCCCGCGCGGGAATTTAAACTTGCTGGGATCGGCAAAGCCGTTGGTGGGCAGATCCCCATAAGCCATGTAATTGCGCAACCCGCCGCCAATCGCTCCCCAATCCTTGTAAAACGAGGCGATGGCCAGCAAATCGGGAATGTACACCTGCTCCACAAACGTCTTGGCGTCCCCGAGCAACTTGGCGACATAGGCCAGCCGCTCGGCATTGATGGCGTTGGCCTCATCCAGATTCAGCGAACAGGGCACCCCGCCCACCAGATAATTGGGGTGCGGATTTTTGCCGCCGAAAATCGTGTGAATCTTGACGACTTCCTTCTGCCATTCGAGCGCTTCCAGGTAGTGCGCCACGCCCATCAGGTTCGCCTCCGGCGGGAGTTTCATGGCCGGATGCCCCCAGTAACCATTGGCAAACACCCCCAACTGCCCGCTGCCCACAAATTTCGCGATGCGCTTTTGCACATCCGAAAAGTAACCGGGCGAACTCTTCGGCCAGCTCGAAATGCTCTGCGCCAGCGCGGCCGTCGCCGCTGGATCCGCTTTCAACGCGCTCACCACATCCACCCAGTCCAGCGCGTGCAAATGATAGAAATGCACCACATGGTCCTGCATATATTGCGTGCAGAACATCAGGTTGCGGATCAACTCGGCGTTGGGCGGAATCACGATGCCCAGCGCGTCCTCCACCGAGCGCACCGACGCCAGCGCATGCACCGTGGTGCACACCCCGCACGTCCGTTCGGCGAAGGCCCAGGCGTCCCGCGGATCGCGGCCCCGGAGTATGATTTCCAACCCCCGCACCATGGTGCCGGAGCTGAAAGCATCCGTCACCTTGCCGTCATTGACTTCCACCTCCACCCGGAGATGCCCTTCAATGCGCGTGACCGGATCAATAACAATGCGTTTGGCTGCCATAATAGTTTAAGTGATGAGATTAAGTCGTGGGTTTAGGAACCGCCCTGTTCGGCCCGGCCATCGCGCACGTCTTCGCTGGCATCACGTTCCTCGCGAATCAAGTGACCCTTGCGGAGGTTCGTGGAGATCGCATGAGCCGCGATGCCGGCCACGGTGACCGCGCCGGCTGCCAGCCCGATCTTGTCGGCGGTGGTCTCGATGCCAAAGCCGGGGAAGTTCGGCAGGTGACGGTAAAACGGGCCGTTGTCCCAGAAGTTGCCCTCGCTGCAACCGATGCAGGGATGGCCGGATTGAATGGGGAAACTCACCCCGCCATTCCAGCGCATGACCCCGCAGGCATTATAGGTGACCGGGCCGCGGCAGCCCATTTTGTAAAGGCAATAGCCCCGCTTGGCATTTTCATCGTCGAAGGAATTAACGAACAGCCCGGCATCATAATTCGGCCGGCGATAGCAGGTGTCATGGACGCGGCGGGAATAAAAGGCTTTCGGGCGGCCAAGGCCGTCGAGCTGCGGGATGCGGTCGAAGGCCAGCAGATGGACGATCGTGCCGGTCATGACCTCCGCGATGGGCGGGCAGCCGGGCACTTTGATGATGGGGACGCCGGAGATGAGTTTGTCGATGGCCGTGGCGGAAGTGGGGTTGGGTTTGGCGGCTTGCACGCAGCCGTTGCTGGCGCAACTGCCCCAGCAGACCACGGCCTTGGCCCCGGCCGCCGCCTCCTGCAGGATGTCCAGGGAGGTGCGTCCGCCGATGCAGCAATAGACGCCGCCGGCGGCCGTGGGCACGGAGCCTTCCACCAGCATGAGGTACTCGCCCTTGTACTTGGTCATCGTGTCATGCAGGGCGTCCTCGGCCTGGTGGCCCGAGCCGGCCATGAGGGTCTCCGTGTAGTCCAGGGAGATTTTATCGAGAATGATGTCCGCCACGCCCGGATGGGAGGAGCGGATGAAGGATTCCGAGCAGCAGGTGCATTCCTGGAAATGGAACCAGAGCACGGGCAGGCGCGGTTTCGTTTCCAGCGCCTTGGTGACCTGCCCCACGGCACTGACGGGCAGTCCGAGCATGGCGGTCATCCAGGCGCAGGCCGTGAGAAATTCGCGGCGGGAAACGCCCTTGGACTGGGCATGCTCCCAGATGGTGGGGCGGGGTTGGGCAGGCATATTTTGGCGTGGTTGGTTAAATTTAAGTTTAATGAACAGTCATGCGTTGACCTGACTTTCTGCTTAACTGCCGCCGGGGACTAACCGGATTTGGCGATTTATACGATTTATTTTGTGCGTGCCGGCCCGGGGGCAACCGGGCGCGACCAGCCGCGCCCGGCATGCCCATCCCCAATAAAGATCGGGAGATGC
The DNA here is from genome assembly GCA_903895255.1 of uncultured Verrucomicrobia subdivision 3 bacterium. Classification (GTDB taxonomy): domain Bacteria; phylum Verrucomicrobiota; class Verrucomicrobiia; order Limisphaerales; family UBA11358; genus UBA11358. The sequence continues at coordinate 30,220 of CAITTG010000051.1, read as the reverse complement.
GGGTGGTCGGCGCGGGGAATGCGCTTGACAATTCCCGCACCGGGCCGTGCACTAATCCGGCATGGATTTTGTTTGTGGCCCGGCAAAAAGCGTTCTGGTGATCGCTGGCTGGCGGGCCTTGGTTTGGGCCGGTGTGCTGTGGCTGGCGGTGCTGTCCGCCATGGCCCAGGACGACACGCCGGTGTTTGTCGCCCCGGCACGACCGCTGGTGGCGGGCATCCGCGGGGGGCTCTGGCTCTATTGCGTCAACAGTTCTTCAAATCCGGTTAGCCGCGCGTTCGCGCCCGTGCTGGGCGGCACGCTGGCCGGTCCAGGCGCCGCCACGCCGGTCCGGCTCGATTGCGACACCAACCACAGTCCAGCCAACGTGGTGATCGCCCCGGGCGGCTTTGCCCGCGTGCAGTATTTTTGGGAGGTCCCGGTGCTGCCGGCGGGCAGTTATCAACTGGCGGTCAGTAATTGCAACGCGGTGGTGGTTCCGGTGGTGGCCCCCGTCGGTCAGGTCCCCCTGGCGGGCGCGTCCCCGTCGGCGCCGGTCGCTCCGCCGGCCAGTTCCGCCGCCGCCTACATGGGGTTTGTCACGAACCATCTATCCACTTACGAACCGATTTACTTCATCCTGGGCACCTATCCGGCGGCCAAGTTTCAGTTCAGCATCAAGTACCGGGTCTTTAATCTGACCAACGATGACAACCCCATCGGGCATTTTTACTTTGCCTACACGCAGACCTCCTTCTGGGATCTCCTGAATCAGGATCCCTCCTTTTACGACACCAGTTACAAGCCCTCGGCCTTTTTATTATACAATGATGTGCTGACCCGGGAGGGTTTTCACCTGGACCTGCAGGGCGGCATGGAGCATGAGTCGAACGGCCAGGGCGGCACGGCCGAGCGCAGCTTGAACACGATTTACCTCCAGCCCACCGCCACCTTTGACCTCCCGAATAATCTGGCGTGGCGGCTCCAGCCGCGCGTTTGGGATTATCTCAGCCTCGGCCAGTATAACCAGAACATGCCCACCTACCGGGGTTACGTCGATTTGCTCACCGACCTGACCTGGTCCGATCCCCGCAGTGAGGAACGCATTCAAATGGCCGTGAAAGCCCGCATGGGCAACGATTGGGAGCACGAGGGCTGGTGGTTCACCGCGCGGTTCAATCTCGCGGGCGTGCCCGGGCTGCGCGTCTTCACTCCGACGATTCAACTGGAATATTTCACCGGCTTCGGCCAGACCCTGCGGCAGTACAACGCGAGCAGCCATGGGTTCCGCGCCGGGCTGTGTCTTTTTTATTAAGTGGCCGCTACGGGCCCGCTTCTTCCCGCAATTCCGCCGCGCTGACCCGGCCGCCCTCGCCGGTGGTGAACAGGCGCCGGTGCCCCTGTGATTCGTAGAGGATGATCAATTGCTTATTCCAGCCGGGACACGGATCCGCCCCGAGGCTGTAGGGATGGGCGTCAAACTCGGCGTTGGTGGCCGCCAGCAGCGCGGTCACCCGGTCGGTTACTTCCGCCACCTGGCCGCCGGATCCGTAGGTGGCCGAAATAATCCGCCAGCCCGTCGCCGGGACCGGTCGGGCCGCCCCGGGCGCGGGCACCCGGTTGGCGTGGGTGAGCAGCCAGCCCGCCAACAGGGCGGCTACGATGCAGACCAGGCCAAAAACCGGCCACGGCACCCCGCTCGCGGCGGGCGGCGCATTCCCGGCGGTGCTTTCCGGCGAGGAGCCGGCCGGCTCCGGTGTCGGTGGATCCTCAAAAGGATTGTAGTCGGGCGGGGTGTTGGATAAATCCATGGGCCATCCTTTTTATTGCAGGTTTAACTGCAACACGTTGAACGAGTACGGCGCAAAGGTCTGGGTGAAACGGCTGCCCAGACCTTTGATTTTCGTGGTGACCGGCACGACTTTGGCCGGATGTTCCAGCGTGTTCGTGTCCTCCGGCTGGCCGGAGGTGAGCACCAGCAACGATCCCCGTGCGGCAATTTTTTTCGCCCCCTGCACGGCGATGGCGATTGTCGTGGGGGTGGCGTTGAGATTGACGACTTTCACATAGATTGTCCCGTGCTGGCGGTCGCGGGTGGCGCTATAAAAGACCTTGGCGGGCTCCCCGGTCATCGCCACGGGCACCACAGTGTCCCCGCGATGCTGTTGAAACATGAGTTGCGCGTAGTAGGATGGGGATTCGTAGCTGTACAGCGAATTATAGCCGATGAGGTTGGGATTCCACTGGAAGGCCGCCGGTTCCACGCGGGTCAGCAAGGGAGCGTAACAGTTCATCACCACGATATCTGAGTTGCGCTCGAGGCCGGTCATGAACACGGCGTCGCCCAGGGCTTGATGCAGGTTGGGAGTGGGGGCGTCTCGGTAGGCCCACGGCATCCAGTTGTAGGTGGCCACGCCGTTGGTGTCCACGTGCTTGATTTCCCGGGTGGCCCATTCGCCGACAAATATTTTGGGCTGGGTGCGGTCGTAGTGGTCGTACTTGTGCGCGAGTTTCATCATCTCGGTGGAAGTCGCGTAATAATGATCGTCCAGCGCGTCCGGGACGCGGCTCTTGACCGGGATGGTGGCGATGCATTGCAGTCCGGGATGCGCCGCCTTGATGGCGTCATAAAACTGGGCGAAGCGGGCGTTGTACGTGCGCTTGGCCTCGCCCACAAAATCCTCGTTGCCGATCTCGACGTAGTGCAGGGGAAAAGGGGCAGGGTGGCCATCCGCCGCGCGCCGGGCACCCCACGGGGTGGTGGTCGCGCCACTGACGTATTCAATTTCATCCAGCGCCTCCTGCACGAAGCGTGCCAGCTCGATGCCGGGCGGAACCGTCACGCCGCCCCGGTGTGCGTCGCTGGGGAGGGAGAAGCCGTCATAAACCGCCAGCACCGGTTCGGCGCCCATGTCCTCGGCCCACTCCAGAAATTCCAGGAGGCCCATGCCATCGCTGGAACGATAGCCCCACGGGCCTTCGTGACCGGGCCGCTGGGCGAGGTCGCCCAGGGTTTGCGGCCAGTTAAAACGATTGGCCACGGATTTGCCCTCCAGATAATTGCCGCCGGGGAAGCGGAGAAAGGCGGGGTGCAAATCCACGAGTTTCTGCATCACGTCCACGCGATTGCCATTGGGCCGGTTTTGCCAGGTGGGCGGGAAGAGGGAGACCAGGTTGAACCAGTAGTTTCCGGCGTTGGTGGTGGCCAGCACCACGCGGGCGTGGGCGTCCGGGGTGATGTTACCGGTCTTCAGCTTGAGGGTGTAACGGGTCCAGTCGTGGGCGACCGCCGGCACCGATCCGCTGGCATAAACCGTCCGGCCATCCGCGCTTTCCAGGCTCACGGTGAGGGGGCCGGTGGCCGGGGCATCGGACTTCGCGAAAAAGGCGGCGCGATAAGTGGTCTTGGCCGCGGCGGGAATGCCCCAGAAACCCTCATTCGCGACCTCCACCGGGCCTTGAGTAACATCCGCCACGGTCAGCTTCAAGCAGGTGGTCAGGTTGGTGTTTAATGGTTGCGTTTGATCCAGGGTAATGGCATTTCCGGTGCCGGCGGATATCAGTTGCCAGTGCGCGGGTCCGGCCGGGTCGTCTTTGAAACTGCGGTTCTGGATCAGTTCAGCATAGAGACCGCCGTCGTAGGCGTGGTTGATTTCCTCCGTCATCATGCCGTAAAAGGTTGGGCTCACCGGGAAGCCGGGCTGGCTGAGATCGATTTCCAAGGTGGGGGCGGTGGTATCCACGGCGCGGGCGCAAATAGCGCCGAACAACAGCATCGCGCTTAATGCGCGGGTAATAATATGAGTTTTGAGAGCTGGAGGGATCATTTTTTAAAAGGTCAAAATGCTGAATCTCAGTCTAGATTTTCAAGCCATCGAACTCAAACTGTATTCTAAGGTGAAAGGGTGTAATCCAAAGTTCTGCTTAAATCTTCGGGCGCACCGATTCTGAAACTGCCTTCAGGAGTTCTTCCGCCGCACGGTTGGGCGATCGGTGTTTGGGCCAGACGGCCACAATCTTGCGCTCCGGCCATGGCTTGGCCAGGGATCGGTAGGCTGGCCCCGCCTCCTGGTCGATTACCGCCATTGCGGGCACCAGGGAGATGCCCAGCCCGTGCGTCACCAGCGCCTGCACCGTCTCTAATTGCGCGCTCCGAAAACTGATGCGGGGCTGGACATTGCGCAAATCACAAAACCGCAGCACTTGATCGCCCAGGCAATGGCCTTCTTTCATCACAATCAGGCTCTCGCCTTCCAAATCAATTGCGCTTATGGTTTTCCGGCGGGTCAAGGGATGCCCGGCTGGCAGGGCCAGGAGCAGTTCCTCGGCGAAGAGTTCACACAATTCTAATCGCTCATCGGCGATGGGATGGCTGGCCAGCACCCAGTCAATCTCACAGGCCAGGCAGCCTTTGAGCAACCGGGCCGTGTTGTCCTCCACCACAATGAGATCCACGCCCGGATATTTGGCTGTAAAAGTGGCCAGCACGGGCGGCAACAAGTAGGGAGCGATGGTTGGCAGCACCCCCAGCGTTACCGTGCCCCGCAACAAATCTTTGGCGTCCGCAGCCTCCCGGCGGGCCGCCTCCGCCTCATCCAAAATCCGGTGCGCCCGCCGCAGGAAAAGCTCGCCGTGTGCGGTCAGTTTTACCGTTGTTTTCAGACGGTCAAAGAGGCGCTCGCCCAATTCATCCTCCAGCTTCTGGATTTGCTGGCTGAGGGAAGGCTGGGAAACGTGGCACTGTTCGGCGGCGCGCGAAAAATTACCCTGCCGGGCCACGGCGACCATATAGCGAAGCTGATGCATTTCCATAGGTTTTGCCTATGATAACAACAGGAAACAAATATTACAACAATAGCTCAATCGGGCGTATGCTTTGATTGAAAATAAATCATTACCTATGAGCAACCAGCCCCCGCAACTTACCACCACCGCCGGCCATCCCGTCGCCGACAACCAAAATTCCCTTTCCGCCGGCCCGCGCGGCCCGCTCCTGATGGAGGATTATCAACTCCTCGAAAAGCTCGCCCACCAGAATCGTGAACGCATTCCCGAGCGCACGGTGCATGCCAAAGGCACCGCTGCTTTCGGTACCTTCACCGTCACTCATGATATCACCCAGTACACCAAGGCCGGCATCTTTGCCAGTATCGGCAAGCAGACCGAGGCCCTGCTGCGGTTCTCCACGGTGGCCGGCGAGCGCGGCGCGGCCGATGCCGAGCGCGATGTGCGTGGTTTTGCCGTGAAGTTCTACACCGAACAGGGCAACTGGGATCTCGTGGGCAACAACACCCCCGTTTTTTTCGTGCGCGACCCGCTCAAATTTCCGGATTTCATCCACACTCAAAAACGCCACCCGAAAACCAACCTCCGCAGCAACACGGCCATGTGGGATTTCTGGTCCCTTTCCCCGGAATCGCTCCATCAAGTTACCATCTTGATGTCGGATCGCGGCCTCCCCAAGAGCCTGCGCCACGTCAACGGCTACGGCAGCCACACTTACAGCCTCATTAATGCCGCCAATGAGCGCCATTGGGTGAAATTCCATTTCAAAACCCTCCAGGGCATTCAAACCATGACGAATGCCGAGGCCGAGGCGATCATTGCCAAAGATCGCGAGAGTTCCCAGCGCGATTTGTTTCAGGCCATTGAACAGGGGAATTTTCCGAAATGGCGCGTGTGCGTGCAAATCATGACCGAGGCGGCCGCGGAAACCTTTGCCTGGAATCCGTTCGACCTCACCAAAGTTTGGCCGCACAAGGAATATCCCCTTATTGATGTGGGGGTGCTGGAATTGAACCGCAATCCCGAGAATTACTTTGCCGAGGTCGAGCAGGCCGCCTTTAGTCCCTCCAACATCGTGCCCGGCATCGGTTTCTCGCCGGATAAAATGCTCCAGGCCCGCATCTTTTCCTACGCGGATGCCCATCGCTACCGCATCGGGACGCATTACGAATCCCTGCCGGTCAATCGTCCCAAAGTGCCTGTGCACACCTATCATGCTGATGGTCCGATGCGTCTGGACGTGCCGAAGGCCACCGACGCCTATTACGAGCCCAACAGCTTCGGCGGACCCGTCGAGGACCAAAGGTTTGCCGAACCTCCGTTGAAGCTCTCCGGCGCTGCCGGCCGTTACAATCATCGTGATGGTAATGACGATTATACCCAGCCCGGCGATTTGTTCCGGCTCATGTCCCCGGCGCAAAAGGCGCAATTGTTTGGGAACATCGCCGCTGCCATGGCCGGCGTGCCCGGGGCGATTGTGCAACGCCAGTTGGTGCATTTTCACAAAGCCGATCCGGCGTACGCCGCCGGCGTGGCGCAGGCCTTGGGCATTAAAAACGGAGCGGCCGCTTGATTATGTCACGTCGACGCTCCAAACTCCGGCCGTTCTCGGCCCCATCTGGGTGCCGCCTCGCCAGGGGGCGCGCCGTTCGTTCCCCGGTTTGCCGGCTCCAATTATTGCCGGTTTTCCAAAATGAAACTTGGAGTGTCCCGGTCACCCACGCCCGCAAACCATGACCATCACCACCACTGAAGCCGAGGAACGGCGCTATGCGGAGTTGCAGTGGCTCGCGCTGGAGGCTGCCCGCACGGGCGACACCGAACTGCTCGCCTCCATGATCTGTCACGGGCTTGCCCCGAACCTGGCCGATCTCAAGGGCAACACCCTGCTCATGCTCGCTTGTTACCATCAGCAGCCGGCCACCGCCCGGATGTTGCTGGCGCAGGGGGCCGAGGCCGACCGCCGCAACTATCGCGGCCAGACTCCCCTTGGCGGCGCGGCGTTCAAGGGCTACGAGGATATCGTGGCGCTGCTTCTGGAGCACGGGGCGGAGATCGATGCCGACAATGGCGCGGGCATGACCCCGCTCATGTTTGCGGCAATGTTTGGGCGAACCCGCGTGGTCGCTCAACTCCAGGCGCATGGGGCCTCCTTGCATCGCCGCAACCGGCTGGGTCTTTCCGCCCGCTTCATGGTGCGGTTGGCGGGTGGCTTTAACCGCCTGTTCCGCCGCGCCACGCCCGCCAGTCAGCCCGCCTCCCGTCCCAATAATTTATGAATACCGAACTCCCTTCCCTCATCACTCCCAATCCGCTGTCCGGCATGGTGCTGGCCGGCCAGCTCTCCGAGAAACTGCATGGCCAGTTGGAACAGGCCAATGCCCAAGTGGCCCAGCCCGGCGGCACGAATTACCTGGTGCCGCCTCCCGTGCCTCGGGAGGTCATCAGCAGCATTCTGTTCTATGCCATCACGGCCGCGAATGGCGGCTGGCAGAAGTCGGTGAATGGTTGAACCGTTGGTCGTTCGCTCCAAGCCAGGGTGAATACTCCCTCGCCCCGGTCAACGCTGGCAGTCGCCGGGTGTCTCCGGCACGCCGGGATCATCCAGCATCTGCACCGCGCTGGCCGGACCCAGGTTGGTCCAGTCTTTAAGCGCCCAGACCAATTGTTTGTCTGGCGTGACTTCAATCAACTGGCAACCTGCCCCGTTGCTGCCCCGCGAGCACAACACGGTGTTTCCATTGGCCAGGCGGACGCAGCTCTGCGAATCTTTGAACTGAAGCCCCGCTGGCAGGTCGGTGGCCAGTTTGTATTCCCAGACGGTTTCGCCGTGGGGACTTACTTCGCGGACGAGCCGGTCCTTTTCATCACTAATCAGCGTGTTGCCATTGTGCAGGCGGATGGCGGCCCAGGGCGACGGGATTTTGTAGGACCAGATTTCATTAAAATCCTTATCGTATTCCACCACTTTGCCCAGTTCCAGGAACGGCAGCAGGTAAGTTCCCGCCGCCGTCATACGGACCCGGCGGAATTCGCCGTGGACCCCCTCGCCGGCATCCGGGATGGCATGATCCACCTCCACCACGCCGGTTTTGATGTTTACCACTTGCAGGTGGGCGGGTTTGCCATTTTCCATGAGCAGCACGCGATCCAAACCGATGGGTTGGACCGTGTGGATTTCCGTACCCGGGGGTGCGTCCAGATGCCAGACGACTTGTTTTTGCGGCGTGACCTCGGCGGCGTATTGCATGCGAGAGAAGAGGACGTTGCCATTGGAGAGCAGCCAGACATCATCATACTCCCAGCCTTTGCCGGTGGCATAGGTCCAGATGACCTTGCCATCGTTGACGACGAAGATTTTGTTACAGCCCTCGCCGATGTAAACCATCGGGTGCTGGCGGAGGCCATGGCCGGGCAGGGTGGTGTCTGGCGGCGAGACCTTCCAAGCGGGCGGAGGCACCGGGATTTCCGCCGGGCCCAGCGCGGGGACATCCGCGGCGGTGAAGGCGGGCAGCACGGCCAGCCCCGGGGTCGCGGCTGCTGGGTTGGTCCCGGACGAATGGGTGACGCAACCGCCGGCCAGAAAGGCCAGGCCCAAGGCGGTGGCCAGAGAAATGCATTGGGAACCGAATGAAACCAGCCGGCGGTTTAAGTGGGTGATGCTCATGGATAATGTGCCCAGATTTTATACCGGGGGAAACCGGGGTCCAATGGTTTTTTGGTTTCCAAAAAAGTTCGCGAATCTTGAAGATGGGGCGGAGGGCTGCCTCCGGACGGGCGGGGAATCCTTGGAGGGATTCCCGGCCGGCGGCCGGCCGGCACGCTGGACGGCGGAAATGGATGGCTTTGGCCACTTTCATCCCCACCAATTTAACCGGGGACCCTGGACATCCGCTGTCCAGGGTCCAAAATAATTAAAATATTTTTAAGAAGCCGGATTCGACGGGAAAATCGGTGAGTGGCGGGCACCACCGCACCTTCCCCAATCACAGCCCTTGGCAACCAGACACCTTGCGCGCCATCCTCGGCGAAGCCATGGAGCTTCACCACCTTACGCTTGATCAAGTTTTGCAACCGCTCGACCTCGGCTGATGCGAGAATGGCGCCAACCGGGTTGCCGCCGCCTGGATTATTCCGGCGTTTTGCTTGCCGCTGGGGCGGAATATTCATTAAAATAACCATCCATGAACGAAGTTTTGGTGATGGGACACCGCAATCCGGATACGGACGCCATTTGCTCGGCGATTGGTTATGCCGAGTTTAAACGCCGCACCGGCATGCCGGAGGCAGTGGCCGCGCGCTGCGGGGATACCAATGACCGCATTGATTTCGTGCTGAAAACCTTTGGGGTTCCGGCCCCGCGTTTCGTGGCGGATGTTTCGCCCAAGGTGCGCGATGTCATGGAGCCGGATGTGCTCAGTGTCACCCCGGAGGCCACGGCCTCGGATGCCCTGACCCTGATGGACCACCATAATGTGCGGATTTTACCCGTGCTGGATGCCGACCGGCGCTGTTTGGGACTGCTGTCGCTCTTTAAGCTCAGTAAATTCCTGTTCCCGGCCTCCAACCGATTGATTGATTCCCGCCGGGTGCTGTCCTCGCTGGTCAGCCTCACCAAAACCCTGGGCGGCCAGATGCTGGTGGGGCCGGACCCGCGCCGGGAGGAGGAATTGTTCCTCACGATCGGGGCCATGTCCCTGGAAAGCTTCACCAAGCGCCTGGAACGCTACAAACGCGACAAACTGGCCCTCGTGGTCGGGGACCGCACCAACATTCAACGCCATGCCATCGAGGAGGGTGTGCGCGTGCTCATCATCACTGGCGGACTGCCGGTGGAACCCGAGATCATCCGCCTGGCCGAAGCCAGCCGGGTGGGCTTGATTTCCTCGCCGCACGACACCGTCACCACGGCGTCGCTCTGCCGTGCGGCCGTGGCGATCCGGCACATGCTGAACGAGGAGTTTTTGAGTCTGCGCGAGGACGCGCCACTGGCCGTGGTGCGCGCCGCCGCCCTGGCCTCGGGCTATGCCGCGTTCCCGGTCACCGATGCCGCCGGCCGCACCGTGGGCATTCTCTCCAAGACCAACTTTCTCAAGCCCGTGGACCGCAAGCTGATCCTGGTGGATCACAATGAGCTCTCCCAGGCGGTGCAGGGAGCCGACGAGGTGGAGATTGTCGAGATTATTGATCATCACCGGCTCGGGTCGCTCACCACGCAACAGCCGATCCTGTTTCGCAATGAACCGGTGGGCTCCACCAGCACCATTGTGGCGGACTGCTTTTTCCGGCATGACGTCGAATTGCCGGCGCCCATCGCGGGCCTGCTCCTCGCCGGGCTGGTGTCGGACACCCTGAATCTGACCTCGCCCACCACCACGGCGCGCGACAAGGAAATTCTGGTCCGGCTGGAGAAAATCGCCGGGGTCAACGCCCGGGAATTTACCGACCAGCTTTTCGCCTCCGGTTCCGTGCTCACGCTCAAGCCCGCCTGGCAGGCCATCACCATTGATTGCAAGGAGTACTCGGAAAAAGGCGACACCTTCAGCGTGGCGCAGATCGAGGAAGTGGGTTTCGACCAGTTTTGGAAGCGCAAGGAGGAGTTGCAGGTGGCCCTGGAGGAATATGCCCGGAACCGCAAATACCTCTTCTCCACCCTGCTGGTCACCGATGTGGTGTTGCAGAACTCGCTGATGCTCGTGGCCGGCAGCAAAGCCTATATTGACCAGATTGATTATCCGCCCACCGCGCCGGGTGTGTTCGAGCTGCGCGACGTGGTGTCGCGCAAAAAGCAGTTGCTGCCGTACCTCACCCACTGCCTGCACAAGATGAAGGCGGCGGGCGCCTGAGGCGTAAAAGCCTCACTCCATGGTAATGGAATCTTTTAAGGGAGTTGGGCTGGCGCCAAATAAATGGGTGATTGAATTTCGGAGTGCGGACGTCCTCGGCCATAGCAGCGTGGTAGTGGCTACGGATTTGGGATAATTTTTTTGTCCAGCAGCTGTCTTGAGTTGCTGCGCCCGGGGACGGGCGCACTCCGGGGCGGTGCTGGTGTGTGCGACGAAATAAATTTGCGGAGTGCGGCCAGCCGCGGCCGCGGCCGCGTGATAATGGCTGCGGGTTCGGGATAATTTTGACGTCCAGCAGTTGTCCTGAGTTGCTGCGCCCGGGGACGGGCGCACTCCGGGCTTGTCAGCCAAATCACCAGCGGCTTTATTTCTATCGCATGAACCGCAAGCCATTGCCCATACCGCCTTTGAATCCGGGCGTTCGTGATTTGATCGAAGGCAAACAGGCCGGTGCCCGCCCTCTGGGCCGGGATGAAGTAAAGCAGGGTTTTTCCGGCTGGCATGAGAATGGTTATTTGCCGCACCGGGACCAACCTGGACTTATTCAGTTTGTTTCGTTTCGATTGGTGGATGCTTTTCCCATGGAATTGCGTGCGGAATGGGAGGTGCTATTTAACATTGAAGACGACCGGCAGCGTCGTCGCAAACTTGAAGATTACCTTGATCTTGGACGGGGCTCATGCCACTTGCGCCGGCAGGATATTGCCAGTTTGGTTGAAGAATCCCTGTTAAATCGCCATGAAATGGATTACGACCTTCGTGCCTGGGTCATCATGCCCAACCATGTGCATTTGCTTTTCTTGGTAATGGATGTGCCGATGTCACAGTTGGTGGATGCTTGGAAAGGGTTCACGGCCAAAAAGGCCAACCGGATTTTAAGCCGTCGGGGGCAATTTTGGCAGGAAGGTTATTGGGATACTTACATGCGCGATGCCGCTCATGAAGCGAAATCCCGCCGCTACATCGAGAACAACCCCACCAAGGCCAGGTTGGCCGCTTCGCCCCCAGAATGGCGTTGGGGTAGCGCCCGATATCGAGACGCTTACGGCAGATTATGCTTGGCGCCGAAGTAATCCAACGGAGTGCGGCCGTCCTCGGCCGCAGCAGCGTGCTAGTGGCTACGGATTTGGGATGATTTTGTCGCCCGTTAGCTTTACGGAATCGCTGCGCCCGGGGACGGGCGCACTCCGGGGGGCGTGATATTTATCTGAGGCTAAACTCTGCTTCAACCGCGCAGCACCTGCGCCACCATTTCCTCGGCCATGACCCCGCCGGCCACGCGGGTCACCCCGCCGGTCATGCGAACGGCAAAGCCGTCGCTGATGTCAATCGCGATGGTTCCGCCCGGCATGTGCACGGAAATCTGGCGGTCACACAGGCCCAGTTTGTGGGCCACCGAAGCGGCCGCGCTGCTGCTGCTGCCGCTGGCCAGGGTGTAACCCGCGCCCCGCTCCCAAATCTCAATTTGAATGTTGGCCCGGTCCAGCACTTTCATAAACTGCACGTTCGTCTTGCGGGGAAAAAACGGATGCGTCTCCAGCAACGGACCAAATTCATGCGCCAGCGCCGAGCTGATTTCGGGCAGCGGCACCACACAGTGCGGGTTGCCAATCGTGGCCGCGCAAAACGTAAATTCCCGCCGGCCCACAATGATCGGCTCGTTGATCACCTCGCGCGACGGTCCCACCACCGGGATGACGTCGCTCAAAAAACTCACCCTGCCCATCTCCACCTGCACCGAATGGCCGCCGGGAAACACGGTGGACCGCACCAGGCCGCCGGCGGTCTGGATGGTGAATTCCGCATTGCCCACCAACTCGCGGTCCCACAGGTAGCGCGAGAAAATGCGCAGGCCATTGCCGCTCTTTTCCGCCTCGCTGCCGTCCGGATTATAAATGCGCAGGCCAAATTGCGCGTTTTCCGCCGGGAGCGGCCCCAGCAGGATGCCATCCGAGCCGATGCCAAAATTACGATGGCAAATGGTGCGCACTTGTTCCACGGTCAGCGCCGCCGGCAGATCCTGCGGGTCAATGACAATGTAATCGTTGCCCAGCGCATGGTATTTGGTAAAAGCAAAAAGCATGACGGACAGAATAACGAACTGCGCGCCGGTGGCAAAACAGAAATGGTGATCGGTCGGGGATCGTCGTCCCGCCGAAAACCTCTCAAGGCATGCTCACCTGGTAAAAGCGCGCCGGCGTGACAGTTTGGAACGGCTCGCTGAAATAGTACGTGCCATTGGTGAGCGTGACCGTTTGCAGGGGAGTCCAAACTGAGTTGGGCAGGTTGGTGCAGGCTTCGACCACCGCCACCAGATTGCTGGTTCCACTGATGTTGAAACCAAATTGCTGGTGCTGCACGCCGAAGCCGCCGTCGCCGGTCTGGATCTGCGCATTCCAGGGCACTTCGGGCAGGCCGGTGGCGGCGAGGAAATCGCTCCAGCCGGTGGTGCCCGGCAGATAATAGACCGTGGCATTCACGCCAACGAAGGGATTGAACCCCGCCGTGAACGGGGCATTGCCGGCAAAATAGAGGGCGGTGAGCGCGCCGTCAGAAAAAAAGGCGTTCCATTCCAGACTGGTCAGGCTGGCTGGCAGGCTGACCGTTGTCAGGTAGGAACAATAGGCAAAGGCGTAATCGATGATGTTGGTGACCCCATTGGGCACCGTATAATTTCCTCGCAGACCGGCTGGCCACGCCACCAGGGAAGTTTGCTGGTTGCCAAAGAGCACGCCATTCACACTCTCATATGCGGGGTTGCCCGCCGCCACGGTGATATTCGTCAGGCTGATGCAATATTGGAACACCTCGTCGCTGATATTGGTTACAGTGGCGGGAATGTTCACGCTCGTCAGATAGGTGCTGCCATCAAACGCCTCGCTGCCCAGGCTCATGACGCCATTGGGGATGGTGTAGCCGCCGGTCTTGCCGGCGGGATATTGTATCAGGGCAGTTTGCGCCTGGTTGAACAGCACCCCGCTCACACTGCTGTACCAATTGTTGCCCGGGGTCACGGTGATGTTGGTGAGGCTGCGACAGTCATTAAAGGCCCAGAGGCCAATGGTGTTGACATGAATGGGCACAGTCAAGTTGGTCAGGCCATAGCAACCCTGAAAGGCAAAGTCGCCAATGTTGGTGATACTGTTGGGCAGGCTGACGCTGGTAAGGCCTGGCAAATTCTGGAACGCCCCGGCGCCAATGGCGGTGACCGGCAGGCCAAAGCTGATGGCCGGGATGGTCACCGCATTGGTGGTACCAGTATAACCGTTGATGCTGATCGAGCCGTTATTGGTGCTGTTTTTGAAAGGATAGAGCAGCGCGGTCACACCACCAAACGGGGAACTCCAGCCGGTGCTGCCCGCCAGATAATACAGGGTGGCGCCCGTGTCCCCGGCAAACACCGTGGCATTCGCCGCGGGCGCATTCCCCAGGAAGTACACGCTGGCCAGACTCGCGCAACCGAGAAACGCCTGCGGCCCCAGATTGGTGACACTGGCGGGCAGGGTGATGCTGGGCAGCTTGAGGCATTCGAAAAACGCCGCGTAGCCCAGGCTCGTCACGCCGTTGGTGATCGCGGCATTGGTCAGGTTTTCACAATTGTAAAACGCCAGTTGGCCGATGCCGGCCACGGTGCCCGGAATGGTGATGCCTGGCAAATTGGTGCAGTTGTCAAAGGCAAAGTCCCCGATATTAGTGATGCCGGGCGGCAGGGTGATGCCCGCCAGTTTAAAACACAGGCCAAAGGTGTTGGTGCCAATGGCGGCAATATTGGGGGAAAGCGTGAGGTTGGTGAGGCTGGCGCAATTCTCAAACGCCGAGTTTCCCAGGCTGGTCACCGTGTTCGGCAGGCTTATGGTTTTGAGGCCGGTGCAGCTAAAAAACGCCCCGTCACCGATGCTCAACACCCCGGCGGACAGCGTGACATTCGTGAGCAGGGTCGCCCCATAGAACGCATCTCCGGCCACATTGGTGACGGTGGCGGGAATCGCATAGGGGGTGCCGGTTTTCGCGGGCGGATACACCAGGAGGGTGGTTTGATTTTTGTTGAATAACACAGTGTTGACGGTGCTAAAATAGCTGTCCCCCGTGCCGACGGTAAATTCCGAGAGACTGGCACAGCCTGCGAACGCCCCGGTGACAATATTGGTGACACTGGCGGGCAGCGTGTAATTACCCGTCAGATGGCCGGGAGCCTGGATTAGCGTGTCCTGGCCCGCGTCAAACAACACACCGTTCGCGCTGCTATAAGCCGGATTTCCGGCAGTCACGGTAATGCCCGTCAGGTTGGGGCAGAAAGCGAATGCGCCCGCGCCGATATTCGTGACACTTGTGGGCACCGTCACGCTGGTCACCCGGCCGGACTCAAAAGCCCCGGCCGCGATGTTTTTGACGCTGGTGGGAACCAGATAGCTTGAGGCTGAGCCGCCCGGATATTGGATGAGGGTCGCCTGGGTGCCATCAAACAAAACGCCATTCACACTGCTGTAAAAAGCATTGTTGTACGTCAGCGAAAGATTGATTAGTTGCGGGCATCCGGAAAACGCGCCCGCGCCGATGTTGGTGACACTGCCGGGAATACTGACGCTGGTCATGGCCCCGCTGGCAAAGGCCTGACTGGCGATGGCGGTGACGGGCATACCGTTGTAGGTGGCCGGGATGGACAACGCACCGGTCAGGTAAGACGGACCGATGACGGTCAGGCTGCCGTTATTCGTAGTGTAGGCAAACTGCGCCCGGGCCGCCGTGGCCGCCAGCAGCAGGATAAACAAAATTCTGGTCAGCATGTTGGCGTTATTTGGTTTTTCCAGTTACCTGACCCCGGCCTAACTTTTCCGGCCAAGCTTGGCACTCCCATGGTGATTTCCCCAAAGTTTAAATCGTTGACTGACGAGGTCAAGCCGGATGATTTAGGGTTGAAGGGCAGGGGGGAAATACCCTAGCGTTTGCCCGTGCCGAATTCTAATGCCCCCCTGCGCATCGCGTTTCTGACGCACGAACCGTTTTATCCGCCCTCGGGCGGCGGGTCGGCGGAGGCGGTGTATTTGGTCGAGGAGATGGTCCGGCGCGGCCACGCGGTCCAGGTTTTTTGCCCGAAGTTCAAAGAGTCCATCAGTGTCGCCAAGCAATTTGGCATCAGGGTGCACGTGTTCAAGCGCTGGCCGATGGGCCGCTACGCGAAACGGCGCAATTTAAAATATCTCGTCTGGCCGTTTATTCTCCGGCGGATGGTCGCGAAAGTGGCCCGGAAAGAACGGTTCGACCTCGTTTTTTCCCAGCACGCCATCTCGGCGGTGGCGGCGGGGAAGTTGAAGCGTCAGCTCGGGGTGCCGGTGGTGATGAATTTCCCCGACCTCCTCACCGGCTTCATGGAAACCTGGCCCAGCTACGTCATGCCCCGGCCGCTGGTGCGGGCCTTGATGCGTTATGAAGTGAGCCTGCCGGTGCGTTATCAGGCGGATGGCGTGCTGGCGATTTCGGACCGGCTGGTGGAATTGTTTGTGGCGCGCGGTTACGACCGGCAGCGGCTCCGGCCGATTTATTTTGGTTATGCCGCCCAGCTTTTCCCGTTCCAAACGCGCCCGGTGTCCGTCGCTGGCCCGGCAGTGGTGGTGATGCATGGTTCCCTGGATGTGCATCATCTGGGGCCGATTGCGTTCGGAGCCATCCGGCATGTGACGCGCGAACGCCCGGGCACCATCTTCCGGTTTGTTGCCCATCGCACGCCCACGCTGGAGAATTTTCTCGCCCGGGCACGGCGGGAAATCCCGGGCTTCAAATATGAGGCGCCCGGGTTCATGTCCTACTCCATGGTGGCGGAGCAACTGGCGGATGCCCGGGTGGGCATCATTCCCTACGAGGAATCCGCCGGCACGCATTGCGCCTTCGTGGCCAAGGCGGTGGAATATGTCGCGGTGGGGCTGCCGGCGGTCAGCACGCCCCTCAAAAGCATTCAGAGTTATTTTGGCCAGGACCCGATGGTCCGGTTTGCCACCTTCGACGGGGAGGACTTCGGGCGGGCCATTGTGCAGCGCCTGGATGAGCCTGTGGATGAAGCCCGGGCGCGCGCCTCGGCGGCGCGGGTCAAGGCTGAGCTGGACTGGGCGCCCTTGTGCCGCAAAGCCATCGATTTCGTGGAGGAGATCGCCGCCACTGCCCCGGGCCGCAAATAAATTCCAAGCTTAGCCGGAACCATCAGGTGCCAAACAGCCGGTCGCCGGCATCGCCGAGCCCGGGCTGGATGTAGCCTTGGGCGTTGAGTTGCCGGTCGATGGCCGCCGTGTAAATGCGCACCCCGGGATGATTTTTTTGCACGCGCTCAATGCCCTCGCGGCTGGCGAGGAGATTCACCAGGCGGATTTGGCGGGCGCCCGCTTCCGCCAGCCGGTCCAGGGCGGCCACGGCGCTGCCCCCGGTGGCCAGCATGGGATCAATCAGCAGAACCTGAAAGCTGCCCAGATTCGGGGGCAGGCTCAGGTGATAACACCGGGGTTCCAGCGTGGCTTCGTCCCGTTTGATGCCCACGAATCCCACCCGGCAGTTGGGTACCAGTTCCAATACCGAACCGAGCATGCCCAAGCCGGCGCGGAGGATGGGGACCAGCACGACGTCCAACTCCAACCGGCTGCCAACCGTGGCTTCCATGGGGGTTTCCACAGCCAATTCGCAGGCTTGGATTGAGCGGGTGGCTTCGTAAACCATCAGCGCGGTGAGGGCGTCCATGGTGCGGCGAAATTCCGGCGGCCCGGTCCGTTTGTCCCGCAGTCGTGTCAGGTGATGTTGAACCAGGGGATGTGTGATGACATTGACCGGGTTCATAAGGTGCCTGGGTTAGTTCCCCGGGGTCTGCCACAGGAAATAACAACAGCCCGAGCGCAGCTTGGGAATGTCCAGGCCGAGGTCGAGCTTGATGTCCTTGGCCCGGCTGCTCTGGCCGAACAGGGAAAGAAAGTCGGAGATGTCATAGTGCTCCTCATACTCCACGAGGTTGGCACTTTTGATCCCCGCGATTTTTTCCGCGCGGTCCACGGCATCGTCAAAATCCCCCAGTTCATCCACGAAACCGAGTTTGAGGGCCTGGGTGCCGGAGAGCACGCGGCCATCGGCGTAATCCTGCCAGTCATCCGCCAGGGCGTGGCCTTCTTTCTTGTTAAGCTCATGCGCGCTGGCCCGGCCGTCATTGACGATGCCCTTGAACTTCTCGTAGGTCTCGTCAATTAGCCCCTGCACCATGGCGTGCTCCTCGGCGGGAATTTCATTGGTGCTGCGGTCGGGGCTGAGCATGTCTTTAAATTTGCCGCTTTTGTAGGTCATGGGCACCACGCCCACCTTGTCCTCCAGGCCCCGGTAATTATAGCCATGCATGATGACACCGATGCTGCCGGTGAGGGTGAGTTCATTGGCCACAATCCAGCGGCAGGGGGCCGAGATGTAATAGCCGCCGGAAGCCGCGAGGCTGCCCATGCTGCAAATGACCGGCTTGCCCTTGCGGGCGGGCAGGCCATTGTCGGCCGGCTCATCCGATTGAAAATCCAGGATGGCCTTGTAAATCTCATCCGAGGCCATGACTTCTCCGCCGGGGCTGTCCACTTTCAAAATCACCGCTTTCACGTGGTCATCATCATCGGCCCGGTCGAGCTGGGCCTTGATCAGGTCCACCATGTTGTTGCCGTCCGAGTCGTCGGCATGGTCTGTAATGATGCCTTCCACGGTGATGACCGCGATTTTATTGTGGGAATTATTGTCCTCCAGCACGGCTTCATCCAGTTTGGGGCCGACCTGCCGGGCGGTGGTGGTTTTAAGGGACCGGGTCCAATTAAAGCTGTGGGCGATGAACTGGGTGAGATTGCCCAGGAGGCTGAAGCCGAGGAGCACCACCAGAATCAGCGCCGCTACCATCCAGCCGCGGCTTTTGCGGGCGGGCGGGACGGGGGCGGCGATTACCGGCGGGGCGGGGGTTGGCGGCGCGGGTGGCTCGGGCTGGGACGTTGTATCCATAACGGGGGCAAGGTAGCGCATGCCCGGGGACAGGGCAAGCCCGGGTAAACTGCCGGCCGACGGGCGATCCGCTTTGCGCTTGTTTTGCCCGGAGGCTGTGTTATTCAGAGGCCAGTGAGCAAAACATTTCGACTGGGTGTGCTCGGCTCCGGGCAGGGTTCCAACTTTGTGGCCATCGCGGAAGGCATTTCCTTCGGGCAGGTGCCGGCGGAAGTGGCACTGGTGTTGAGCGATGTGGAAACCGCCGGCATTCTCGCGCAGGCGCGGTCGCGCGGGCTGCCGGCCAGTTATCTGCCGCCAGGCAAATTCCGCACCAAACTGGATGAGGAAGCCGAGCAATCGCTGGTCGCCCAATTGCAGGCGGCCAGGGTGGACCTCGTGGTGCTCGCGGGCTTTATGCGCGTGCTGAAGGGCGATTTTCTCCGGGCCTTTGAGGGGCGTATCGTGAATATTCATCCCTCCCTCCTGCCGTGTTTCCCCGGTTTGCAGGCCTGGAAGCAGGCCCTCGATTACGGCGTGAAGGTCACCGGCTGCACCGTGCATTTTGTGGATGCCGGGATTGATTCCGGCGCGATCATCGGCCAGCAGACCGTGCCGGTGCTGGACGGCGACACGCCCGAAACCCTCCATCAGCGCATCCACCAGGCCGAGCACGAGCTGTATCCGCGCTGTGTGGCGGCCCTGGCGCGCGGCGAAATTACCGTGCAGGGCCGGCTGGTAAAGTGGCATCCGGCCGCCTGAACGTCATTTTTGGCCCGGCAAATGCCAAAAAAAAGATGGCTTTGCCCCGGCGAACTTGGAAAATGGGAGGGTGAATCCGTGACCCACGCTGGTTGAACAATCATGTTCCGGGGCGTCCGGAGGCCGGGAATCTATTATGGCAAAGCAAGTATTACGGTTTGGATTGCCCAAGGGCAGTTTGCAGGACGCCACCATCGAGAAGATGGCCAAGGCGGGGTATAACATATCAGTGAGCAGCCGCTCCTATATCCCGTACGTGGATGACGAGGAGATGGAAATCCGGCTGATTCGCGCCCAGGAAATCAGCCGCTACGTGGAGCATGGCTACCTCGATTGCGGCATCACCGGGCACGACTGGATTATCGAAAACGGCTCCAAGGTCCATGAGGTCGGCGAATTCCTGTTCAGCAAAGTCAGCCGCAAACCCGCCCGCTGGGTGCTCTGCGTGCCGGAGGACTCGCCGGTGAAGTCGGTGAAAGACCTCCAAGGCAAGCGCATTGCCACCGAGGTGGTGAACCTCACCAAAAAATACCTCAAGAAACACGGCGTGAAGGCCGAGGTGGAATTTTCCTGGGGCGCCACCGAGGTGAAGGCGCATGAGCTGGTGGACGCCATTGTCGAAGTCACTGAGACCGGTTCCTCCCTGCGCGCCAACAAGCTGCGCATTGTGGATGAGCTGCTCCAATCCACCCCGCGCCTGATTGCCAATGCCACCGCCTGGAAGAATCCGTGGAAACGCGCCAAGATCGAAACCATGGCGCTGCTTCTCAAGGGCGCGCTGGAGGCCGAGACCAAAGTGGGCCTCAAAATGAACATCGCCGAGAAAAATCTGGCCTCGCTCCTCCAGAACCTGCCCGCCCTCCGCAACCCCACCATCGCCGCCCTCAGCCTCAAGGGTTGGGTGGCCGTGGAGACCATCATCGACGAGCACGTGGTCCGCGAATTGATTCCCCAGCTCAAGGCGGCGGGGGCTGAAGGCATTATTGAGTACCCCCTGAACAAGGTGGTTTATTAGGCCGGGGCGGACGCCCCGGGAGGTTGATGATAAAATTTGATTGGCAAAAGGCCGGCATTCAGCTATTTGATTAGTCACATGGGTTCACTGAAAAAACGCCGCAAGGCAAAGATTAATAAACATAAACGGCGTAAAAAGCTGCGCTTGAATCGTCACAAGAAGCGCACCTGGCAGAAGTAATTCTGTTCCGTTCGTTACCATCATCCGTTCGCGTGCGGTTTCCTTTACCGGGCTGCCGCGAACGGTCTTTTATATGGGGCGGGCCGCCGAGGGTATGACCGGCAAGATTGATCGCAGCCAGTGGCTTGCGCCAAGCAGGGGAGGCACGCCAGGTTTGGTTTGATTTTGACTGGATGAAATATCAGTTCGATAAACATTACACGCGTGAGGAGGCTTCCGCCCTGCTCCCGCAAATTCGTGGCTGGCTGGAACGGTTGAACCGGCTCAGCGAGGATTTGGAGCGGCTCGACCAGCGCCTGACCAGCCTGACGGGGCAGGGGCATGACATCGGCGGCGAGACCGTCAACAACTGGATTCGCACCCTCGCGGAAATGCAGGAGATCCTCGCGGAATTCCAAACCCGGCGCATTTTCATCAAGGATCTTTCCCGGGGGTTGCTCGACTTTCCCGCCATCATCGGCGGCCGCGAGGTGTTTCTCTGTTGGGAACTGGACGAGGAAAACGTCGAATTCTGGCACGACTTGGAAACCGGTTACAGCGGTCGCGAGCGGCTTTGAGCTCAAACGGTCCTTGCCATTTGTTCGGCGTTGGCTAAGGTTTTCCCACAACCCCAAGCCACGTTATGAACCTATTCGCCAGCCGTAATTTCTATGGTGTGCAGTCCACCATTGCCCAGATCAATGCCGAGGCCGCGACGCGCGACGCCCGGGAGGCGCAGGAAACGGTGGAATTCATGCGGGAGGACATCAACCGTCTGCTGCTTATCACCGAGGCGCTCTGGACCTTGCTCAAACAACAGCACAATTACACCGACTACGATTTGTCCAAGCTCGTCACCGAAATTGACCAGCGGGATGGCGTGCTCAATGGCCGGCCCAACAAAGTTGAGGCCAAGCCCTGTCCTTATTGCGGGCGGATGGTGGCGGCCCACCATGCCACCTGCATCTTCTGCGGCAAGCCGGTGCCCGTGGATTTGTTCGGCCGCTGACCGTTACGAGGCTGCCAGCTCGTCGCAGGTCGCATTGAAAAATTTGGCGCACTGGGCGATTTCCGGGGAGGAATTGTCCCAGTCATATTCGTATTCCACGCAGAAGGCGCCCTTAAAATTCTGCCGCTTCATTTCCACCATCTGCGCCTTCACGTTGCTGGCCCCGGTTCCCCAAGGCACATCGTGGGCGTCCGGACCTTGTTTATTCAGGTCCTTGAAATGCAGCGCCAGCACATGGCCTTCCAACTTTTTCAGGCATTCCACTGGGTCCAGGTAGGAGCGCATCCAGTGCCCGACGTCCGCGCAGGCCCCCATCAGCGGGGTGCGGCCCTTGATGGCGGCGAGCACGAGCGCCGGGTCCCAATAAATGGAATGACCCTTGGGATGTTCGTGAATGGCCACGCGAATCTGGTATTCCTCGCACAATTTCTCCACGAGATCCAGCGAGGCGGTGGGCGGCTCGGATACCAGGGTGTCGATGTTAAAATTTTTGGCGAATTCAAACACCGCCCGGCTTTTGGCCTCGTCCGGCGGCAATTGCACCACGCCGATATTCACAAATTTGGGCACAATATTATTTGCCTTCATTTTGGCCAGGATGCGTTCCTGGTCTTTGGGCGTCAAACTGGTCGTCGGCATGGCGGTGGTGCCCACCAGATTCACCGAGCCGGAAATGCTCATGTAGCGTATTCCCAACGCGGCGGTTTTGTCGATGGCGTCAAAGATGTTGAACTTCCGGAACGTGTACGAGTGCACGGCCAGTTTCCAGCCGAGTTTGTCCGCCCCGGGCGTGGGGGTCGGACCGGTGCTGCCGGCCAGGGCATCGGCCGCGCGGGCCAGCGGGTTGAAGGTGCCAGCCAGGCCCAGGCCCAGACCGACGGCCCCGGCTTGTTTGAGAAAATGACGACGATCGAAAGGTTGGTTCATAATGCGTGTTCCGAGATTTATTACATGGACGGCCCCGCGGTGCAAGGGGTTACTGCCGGACACGCAAAATCCTTGAATTGTAACCGCCAATCGGCAAACTGCGTCAAATCCGTTGCATTCATGAAAATAAACCAGTTCCTCCTGGTCGCCTTGACCTCCGTGGTCTTTGCCGCCATTCCGCTCCTCGCTCAGGAAAACAACACGCTTACAGAGGCGGAAAAGGCTGCCGGCTGGCAGTTGCTCTGGGATGGCAAAACCACCGATGGCTGGCGCAGCGCCAAGTCGGAAAATTTCCCTTCCCACGGCTGGTTTATTAAAAATGGCATTTTGACCGTGCACGAAAATGGCGGGCAGGAAGCCGCCGGGGGCGGTGACATCATCACCCGGAAACGCTACAGCGACTTTGAACTCACTGCGGATTTCCGCACCACGAAGGGCTGCAACAGCGGCATCAAGATTTTCGTGCAGCCGGATATCTCGCCCATCGACAAGGTGACCGGCAAACCCACCGGCCTCGGCTCCGCCATTGGTCTGGAATTCCAAATCCTGGATGACCTGACCCATCCGGATGCCAAGCTGGGACGGAATGGTGATCGCAAGGAGGGCTCGCTTTATGATTTGATTCCCGCGCCCGCGGACAAGCGCCTGCTGCCGGTGGGCGAATGGAACCACGCGCGCATTGTGTCGCAGGGCAAACACGTCGAGTTCTGGCTCAACGGCGCGCTGACCGTGCAGTTTGAGCGCGGCTCCCCGGAATTCCGCCAGGCGGTGGCCCTGAGTAAATTTAAGAACATCCCCGATTTCGGCGAATGGCCGGACGGTCACATTTTGCTTCAGGAACACGGCAGCGAAGTGTCCTTTCGCAATGTCAAAATCCGGGAACTGCCGGCCAATTAACCCCCATCCCCCAACCTTACCCTATGCCCGCGAAACGTGCAATCAAACCGGCCGGCCTACCCATGCGCCGGCGTTCCTTTCTCCAAGGCGTGCTGGCGGCCGGCGCTGGCGCGTTCGTCACTCCGCGTCACCTGCTGGCGGCAGGCGCCGGCGGCAAAGTGAACCTCGCCTGCTGCGGCATTGGCAATCGCGGCGCGGAGGACGTCCTGGCCCTGCATGCCACCGGCCTGGCGAACCTGGTCGCGTTTTGTGACACCGACATGGGGGCGCCGCATACCCAGGCGATTTTGAAGAAATTTCCGAACGTCCCGCGCTTCCAGGATTTTCGCCAGATGTTTGACAAAATGGGCGGCCAGATTGAAGCCGTCAGTGTTGGGGTTCCCGATTTTTCCCATTTTCCCATTGCCATGACGGCGATGTCCCTGGGCAAGCATGTTTATTGTGAAAAGCCCATGGGCCACAGCTTCCGGCAAATCGAATTGATGATGGCCGCGGAAAAGAAATACAAAGTAGCCGCGCAAATGGGCAACCAGGGCCATTCCGAGGCCAACTATTTTCAATTCCAAGCCTGGGTGAATGCCGGGGTCATCAAAAACGTCACGCGCATCACCGCTTACATGAACAACAAGCGGCGCTGGCATGGCATGAAAGTCAGCGGCTTGCTGCCCGGACAACCCGTGCCCGCCACGCTGGACTGGGATTGCTGGCTGACCATGGCCCGGTTTCATCAGTATAACGTTGGCTACGTCAATGGCGACTGGCGCTCGTGGTTTGATTTTGGCAACGGCGCGCTCGGCGACTGGGGCGCCCATATCTTTGACACCGCCCACCAGTTCCTGGATCTGGGCCTGCCCACCGAGGTGGATGCCGTGCAGCTGGATGGCTACAGTCCCTTCATCTTCCCGCAGGCCTCCACGCTGCTGTTCCACTTTCCGGCCCGCGGTTCCCAGCCGCCGCTGGATTTGACCTGGTACGACGGCCAGCGCAACCTGCCCCCGCTGCCGGATGACATGGGCGCCCCGGTGGTGGACCCCAATATTCCCCCGCCTTCGACCGGATCGATCGATACCAAGGTGAATCCGCCCGGCAAAATCATCTATGGCGAGGGGCTCACCTTTAAAGGCGGATCGCACGGTTCCACGCTGAAGATTATTCCGGAGGCGAAGGCTCGGGAAATGGCCGCGCAACTGCCGCCGGTGCCCAAGAGTCCGTCCAACCACCACAAAAACTTTTTGCTGGCCTGCCAGGGCGAGGAAACCTGCCGCTCCTCCTTTGCCATTGCCGGTCCGCTCTGCCAGACCATGGTTCTGGGCGTCATTGCCCAGCGGGTCAATGCCAAACTGGCCTTCGATCGCGACGCCAAACAGATCACCAATCATCCCCTCGCCAACGAACTGCTCGCCGGCGTCCCGCCGCGCCCGGATTGGGAGCAATATTACCGCTTGTAAACCATCACTTATGCACCTTTCCTCCCGTCGTCGTTTTCTAAGAAACAGCCTGCGCGGCGCCGCCGGCCTGGCCTTGCTGCCCAATCTGATCCCGTCCCGCCTCCTCGGCGCGGATGCCCCCAGCCAGCGCCTTCAGGTGGCCCAGATCGGTTGCGGCCGCATGGGCCGCAGCGACATGGGCAATGTGATGAACGAGTCCCTCGCCCGCGTCGTGGCCGTGTGCGACCTCGATTCCGTCCGGCTCGCCGCCGGCAAAAAAATGGTCGAGGAATATTATGCCGAGCGCGGCGCGGCCGCCGGCGAGGTCAAGACCTACCATGATTACCGCGATGTCCTCGCCTCGCCGGAGATTGACGCCGTGGTGGTCACCGTGCCCGACCATTCGCACGCGCGCGTGGCAATTGATGCCGCCATCGCCGGCAAGCATGTCTACGTGCAGAAGCCGGTCACCTATTCCATTCTGGAGGCCATGGCCCTGCGCAAAACGGTGGAGGCGAAGGGGATTATCTTGCAGACCGGCTCCCAGCAGCGTTCCGAACGGCCCTGGGGCAGCTTCCGCAAGGCCAGCGAGGCCGTGCGCAACGGCCGCCTGGGTCAGTTGCATACCATTCGCATCGGCGTAGGCCTCGACAAACCCAGCGGCCATCCCTTCGTCCCCATGCCCGTGCCGTCCAATCTCGATTACGAACGCTGGCTGGGGTCCGCCCCCGAGCAGGTATACACGGAACTCCGCGGCCATCCCCAGCACGCCCTGGAAGGCCGGCCCGGCTGGATCACCACCGAGGATTTCGGCCTGGGCATGATCACCAACTGGGGCGCCCACCATGTGGATATTGCCCAATGGGCCATGGGCCAGGAACTCGGCGGCCCGCTCACCGTGGATGCCCGCGCCCAGTTCATGCATCATGACGCCTGGACCGTGCACACCACCTACCATGTGGAAATGGCCTACCCCAATCACGTGCAGGTGATCCTCGACAACCAATTTGAGACCGGCCTGCGCTTTGAGGGCGATGAGGGCTGGATTTTCTGCACCCGCAGCGAGGAAGCTGTCACTGCCAGCGATCCCAACCTGTCCACGAATCCATCCGCCTTGAAATCCTTGCGCGCCAGCGATCCCAAACTCCTCACCCCGCTCGGTGCCGATGCCGTGCGCTGGATGCCCAGCCGCACCCATCACGGCAATTGGTTGGAAAGCATCGTTGCCCACCGCCAGCCCATCGCCCCCATCCAGCAATCCGCCCGCAGCCTCGAAGCCTGCGCCGCCGCCTGGATCAGCATGAAGTTAAAGCGCAAACTCACTTGGGACGTCGCCACCGAAAGTTTCCCCGGCGATGACGCCGCCAACGCCCTGCGCGGTCGCACCGCCCGCAAACCCGAGTACGACTACGCCGTGGCCATGCAACGCGCCGGCATAATCTAGCCACGAGGGCTGCGATATTGCGGTCCGCCCAAAGCCCAGAGCCCAGAGCCCAAAGCCTCTTACGCTTGACTTGCCCGATTGCCCGGCTAAAAATTTGCCGCCATGTCAATTCCCAGCGCCCAGCCCGTCCATCCTCTGATCCAGCCGCACCTCGCCTTGGTGCGCGAACTGTGCGAATCCGGCCACGACTTTCACCAGCGCGGCTGGTCGCTCGGCACCAGCAGCAACTTCAGCGTTGTCATCAGCCGCGACCCCCTGATCCTCCTCATGACCGGCAGCGGATTCGACAAAGGCCGGCTGGAGCCCGCGAATTTCACTCTCGTCGATGCGAATGCCAAATCCCTGGACCCCGCCCTTCCCAAGCCCTCCGCCGAGGCCCTGTTGCACATTGCGCTGGCCCGGGCGGGTGGTGCCGGATCGGTCCTGCACACCCATTCTATTGCGGCCACGGTCCTCTCCGAAGCGGCGCAGTCCCGCTCCGAACTGGTCATCGAGGGCTACGAAATGCTCAAAGGCCTGGCTGGCATCACCACCCACGAAACCCGCATTGCCCTGCCGGTCTTCGCCAATACCCAAGACATTGCCTCCCTCGCCCGCGTGGTGGAAAACCGCCTCACCGACTCCCCCAACCCCATCAAGCACGGTTTCCTCATGGCCGGACACGGCCTTTACACCTGGGGCGATTCCATTCCCGCCGCCCGGCGGCACATCGAGGTGCTGGAATTTCTTTTCCAAGTTGTAACACAGAAGCAATTGTTATTCGGCCGCGCCTAGGTAAGTTTGGTGGTTAAGTTTTGCCATGGCCACCGTTCGCATCATCGCAGAGGACCGGGCGCTCAATGCGCCGGGTGAAATCCGGGAATTCCTCCGGCCGTTCGGTATTGACTACGATTGCTGGCCCGTGGCCGGCCGGGTGGACCGCGATGCCTCGGCTGCGGAGATTCTCCAGGCCTACGCCCCCGAGGTCGAGACCTTGAAAGCCCGGGGCGGCTACATCACCGCCGACGTCGTGGATGTCACCCCCGAAATCCCCCATCTCCAGGCCATGCTCGACAAGTTTAATAAGGAGCACCGCCATGCCGAGGACGAGGTCCGGTTCGTCGTCAAGGGCCGGGGAATCTTTTACATCCACCCCGAGGACGCCACCGGTCCGCTGTTTTCCATCCAGGTGGAGGAAGGCGACCTCATCAACGTGCCGGCCGGGACCAAGCACTGGTTTGACCTGTGTGCCGACCGTACCATCCGCGCCATCCGCCTCTTCCGCGAAAAAGCCGGGTGGACTCCCCTCTACACGGGTGACGGCATCGCCAGCCAGTACGAGCCGCTCTGTTTCGGGCCCCGCTACCTGCCCGGCGGCGGTCCGGCCGTTGAAAATTTCGACCAACCGGCGCTCTTCCGCGAACTCCAAGCCTTGGGGGGGGCAGGGAAGACAGCCAGTCCGGCGCCGCCCGAGGTGACCATCCGCTTTGGGGGCGCTCTCGTGCTGTTGGACATCGAAGGCACCGTTTCCCCGCTCGCCTACGTCCATGATGTCCTCTTCCCCTATGCCCGCGCCCATCTCGCCGCCTTTCTGGAACGGCGCGGCACCGAACCGGCTGTCTTGGCCGCCGTGCAAACGATGTTCACGGAGGCCTGGTCGGACACCGCCGCCACGCACGAGCCCCGGACCGTTTCTGACATCGTCGCCCTTGTGAATGAACTCATGGACCGCGACGCGAAACAAACCGGCCTGAAGCAATTGCAAGGGTTGATTTGGGAGGAGGGCTTTGCCAGCGGCGCGTTAAAATCGGTGGTATTCCCCGATGTGCCTCCCGCGCTGGCCGCGTGGGTGGCGCAAGGGCGGAAAGTGCGCATCTTTTCCTCGGGCAGCGTGCACGCGCAGCGGCTCTTTTTCCGCCACACCGATGCGGGCGATTTGAGCCGGTACCTCAGTGGTCACGCTGACACCACCACCGGCCCCAAACGCGTCGCCGCCAGCTACGCCGCCATCGCCGCCGCCGCCGGGGTGGCCACCAGTGAGATTCTGTATCTCAGCGATGTCACCGCCGAGCTGGACGCCGCGCGCGCCGCCGGTTGCGCCACCGCGCTGCTCGTGCGCCCGGGCAACGCCCCGAACCCGGACCACACGCACCCGGTGCTCCGCTCATTCACTGAAATTGAAATGATGCAGCCGCAATGAGGCCATTCAACCGCCGGTGGACGCCGATGAACGCCGATAAAAAACCTGCGAATTCCTTAGCCCTTTCGCTATTCAAGGACGCGGTTTTTCCGGCTCATCATCTCCCCCCATCTGCGTCTATCTGCGTTCATCTGCGGTTAAACGGTTTTGTCCCACTTTCGCCCGCATGAAAATTCAAGGCACCCCCCGCCGCTCCATCGAGATCATCCCCGGTCAACGCACCGTCCGCATTCTGGACCAGACCGTCCTCCCGCACGAGATCGAATGGCGCGAGCTGGCGACGCTGGAAGCCGTCGTGGAGGCCATCAAGGTCATGCGCGTGCGTGGTGCGCCGCTCATTGGGGCCACCGCCGCCTATGGCTATTTCTTCGCCCTGCGCGACGACTCCAGCGACGCCACCGTCGGACGCGCTTACGACCAACTCCTGGCCACCCGGCCCACCGCCGTCAATCTGCGCTGGGCGCTCGACCGCGTCCGCCGCGTCGTCACCTCCCTGGCACCCGCCGACCGCGCTGCGGCCGCTTGGGCCGAGGCGGGAGCCATCGGTGAGGCGGATGTGCGCACCAATCACGCCATCGGTGCGCATGGCCTGGAACTCGTTCGCGCGGTCGCCCATCGGAAAGCTCCTGGCTCCGGCCCGCTCCAGATCATGACCCATTGCAACGCCGGCTGGCTCGGCTGCGTGGATTGGGGCACCGCCATCGC
Source organism: uncultured Verrucomicrobia subdivision 3 bacterium (assembly GCA_903895255.1). Classification (GTDB taxonomy): domain Bacteria; phylum Verrucomicrobiota; class Verrucomicrobiia; order Limisphaerales; family UBA11358; genus UBA11358. Next base: position 1,112 of record CAITTG010000051.1, on the reverse strand, counting down.
CCCCATCTACCAGGCCTACGAAGCCGGTATCGACGTGCATGTCTGGGTTAGCGAAACCCGGCCGCGCGGGCAGGGCGCCTCCCTCACCGCGTGGGAACTCGGCCAGCACTCCGTCCCCCACACCCTCGTCGTGGACAACGAGGCCGGCCACCTCGCTCAGCGGGGCCTGGTGGACCTCATGATCGTCGGCGCGGACCGCGTCACCGCCTCGGGCGACGCCGCGAATAAAATTGGCACCTACCTAAAAGCCCTCGCCGCCCGGGCCCATGGCCTTCCCTTCTACGTCGCGCTGCCCGTCAGCACCATCGACTGGACCATTACCGACGGCATCCGCGACATTCCCATCGAACAACGCTCTGACCGCGAAGTCACCCACGTCATCGGACTCGCGGCGGACGGCCGCCGGCAGGAAGTCCTCATCACCCCCGCCGGCACCTCCGCGCGCAACGACGGCTTCGACGTCACCCCCGGCGGCCTGATCACCGGTCTGATCACCGAGCACGGTGTTTTCCCGGCCAGCACCGAGGGCCTCTCCCTCCTGGCGGCGATGCTGGGCCGCGCCAAATCGTAGCCGCGCCGTTTCCCCGGAGTGCGCCCGTCTCGGGCGCGAGTCTCCGCCATCATCGCCAGCGACCTTGATCCCTTGTCTGCGGATGGTCGTCTGCCTCGTATATCGCCGCAGCGATAGGCCAAAATGCCCCCCTCACGGCTGCCAACGCCGTTGGTACCACGCGGCTCCTAAATGCGCGCTAGCGTCCTGGAGTGCGGCGGTCCTCCGCCGCTTTTGTTCAATCTTCGTTCGCATAACCAACCGCTTTTGCGCGCAAATTGGTTTGAAATTTGGACCTTTCTTGAGAGTTGGACGTTTTTCTGCCCCTTTTTGAAATTTCCAATCTCAAATTTCCAATCTCCCACCGCCTCCCTTCCTCCTCCCGTCCCGGAGGGACCCCGGAAATTAGCCCGGCACCCAGTGCCGGGTTCGCCGCCCTAAATCCCTCCGTCCTGAAGGGACGTCGGAACCGCCCAATTCAATTTTGAAGATGGGCAACGATATGCAAAAATGAAGACCCCAAACGACTCGCGTAATATTGCATCGATACGCAGTGTAAATA
>CAITTG010000050.1 GCA_903895255.1 uncultured Verrucomicrobia subdivision 3 bacterium | reverse complement strand
TAGAGCATTTCCATAAATGCTGTAGCGCAGCGTTGGGAACCCTGCGGGAAGCGGTCTTTTGGGTTTTTGGCTTCGTTTTGGCTCAGGCACAGACCGCAGTGGGTATGCGCCTTCGCCAAAGCCTCGCCAAAAAACCCAAAAATCCTCGCTTCGCAGCGCTACATTATTTCTGTCAATGCTCTAAGCCGACCTAATCATTTCAACCGCAGATAGACGCAGATGAACGCAGATGAACCCATGAGGTAGGCAACGGTTTGGCCCGCGATTGATCGAGAACTATTTGGCGCGCCATTTTTTCTCGTTTTCCGCCTTTCCCCATCTGCGTTCATCTGCGTTACTGCGGTTAAAGTCTTTTTCAACTGAATTGTTCCGGCTAAGGATACCTTAAAAGCCCCGTCAGAGTGGTCGGGTGAGTGGATTATTCCAAAGTCACGAGTTCATCGGTCCAATAACCTTTACGATTGTAATGCTGGTACAGAATGGTTTCGTAATCCCGGTTGAGGAGGGATTCGGCGGTGTATTCCGGGGATTGCTGGATTTCATCACGCGTGAGCCGGGTGAAGACTTTCGATTCGGTCCAGCTCACGCGGTCGATCCACTGGGGGGCAATGAGCACGTGTTTGCCGGGCCACCAGTTTTTGGTTTTGATGATGAGGTAGCGAACGGCCCAGGTCTCGTCATCGATGATAAAGTCTTCCACGTGGCCGATTTCGCCATCGGCGGCCTGCACATGATGACCGATCACATCGGCGGTGCTGCGCAAATGCGGGTCCCAAGCTTTTTCGCCCTGCGATGTGGTGCGGCGCGGTTCCTGGTCCCGGACGATGTAGGGGGAGGAGCCCCAGTTAAACGGGCCGCCCCAGTAGGCGGGCCAGCCGTAATAACCATAATATTCGTCCTCGAACTGGCGGGAGACGGGTTTGTCGCTTTCCAGCGAGGGGCTGTTTTCGATTTGCTTTTTGGTCAAAGCGATGGCGATGGCCTGGGTATCTTTGTCCACGCTGCCCAGCGCGTAAGGGGAGAGCAGGACCTGGCGGGTGGAGAGCCAGGTGCCGGTTTCAGCGATGAGGTAGCGGATGGTCCAATAACGGTCATCGAAATAGAATTCACGGGCGGTGCCGATTTCCCCATCCTTGCCATGCAAGTGATAGCCTTTCAATGATGTGGCGGTGCTTAACATAATTTATGGTGTTTGGATTTGAGTAGGTTTACCGTCGGCCGCCGGCTGCTGGCGGGTTTGCACCCTGCCTCACCCGCCAGCAGCCTGGGGCCATTCAGGAAGGTGCCCCATGGGCCGGTGCCGGGCCATGGGGTGAAACCCCACCAAGGGGGAATGAAGAGAGATGAAGGAAGAATGCAGAAACCCGGGCCGGCCGGGCGGGACTAATCAAAATAAGCCAAGCCATTAACAAGATATGTGGAGCTTGAAAACCGTTCCAACCCGATGCTGGTCATGTAATAAGCGGTGCGAACCGCAAGACCTGACAACCAACCAAACTAATATTATGAACTGCAAAACCAAACTGCTCACGCTGGCGGGGATGCTGCTGGTGGCCGCCGTGGCCCAGGCCGACCCGAAGGAAACCTTTGAAAAAACCTGTGCCAAGTGCCATGGCGCGGACGGCACCGGGCAAACCAAGATGGGCCAAAAACTCGGCTGCCGGGATTACACGGACGCCAAGGTTTCGGATTCCTTGAAAGATGACGTGGCCTTCAAAGCCCTGAAAGAGGGTTTGACCAATGACGACGGCAAGACGCTGATGAAGCCGGTGCAGGATCTCAGCGATGATGACATCAAGGGCCTGATCGCCTACGTGCGCGCCTTCAAGAAATAAGCCTTCCCACAGCACCGGCGGAGGCCGATGGGCGCCGCCGGTGAATCTTTTAACGATGGTGCCAGCCGGAAAGCGGCGGAGATAAAATGCAACAGTAGTATTTAGTAATAATAAACATGAGCACTGAGAACATGCCGTCACGGCCGGGCTGGTTTGCGGCGTTCCGCAACTGGATTAGCATTGCGGGCGGCGTCATCATGCTGGCGGCGCTCTTTAGTTTTTTGCTGCTTTTCGCCATGGACCTCATGGCGCACTTCTCGAATCCCTATCTCGGTCTGCTGACCTATTTGCTGTCGCCGGCGGTGGGTGCCTTCGGGCTCATTCTGGCGGTCGCGGGGGCGGCGCTGGAGCGCCGGCGCGAACCGACGGCGGGACTGGTCACGGCGGTGAAGATTGATTTCACGAGCCGCAAGGACCGCAAGATACTCGGCATTTTTATTTTGTCCGCACTGGCTTTCATCATGCTTTCCGCCATTGGCAGCTATCAGACCTATCATGTCACCGAATCCGTGGAGTTCTGCGGGGAGACGTGCCACACGGTGATGAAGCCGGAAAATGTGGCCTACCATAACGGTTCGCACGCGCGGGTGGCGTGCGTGGAATGCCATATTGGGGCGGGGACGACGTGGTTTGTCAAATCCAAGCTGTCCGGCTCCTACCAGCTCTATGCCGTGCTGGTGAACAAGTATTCGCGGCCGATTCCGACGCCGGTCAAGAATTTGCGCCCGGCGCAGGGCACCTGTGAGCAATGCCACTGGCCGAGCAAATTTGTGGGCAACCTGGACCGTACTTTTTATTATTTTCTGAATGACGCCTCGAACACGCCGTATTCCGTCCGGCTGCTGCTGAAAGTGGGCGGGGCGGATCCGACCCACGGGCCGGTGGGCGGGATCCACTGGCACATGAGCGTGGCCAACAAGATCGAGTATTTTGCGAGTGACGAGAGCCGCCAGAAGATTCCATATGTGCGCATGACGGATGCCCAGGGCGTGGTGACGGAGTTTCGCGCCGGGAAATTCACCAACACGGTCAGTCAGGCGAACCTCCGCCGCATGGACTGTATTGACTGCCACAACCGGCCGGCCCACCGGTTTGCGACGCCGGTGGACGCCGTCAATCTGGCCCTGGAGATTGGCAAAATTGACCGGGGGCTGCCCTGGATCAAGACCAACGCGGTGTGGGCGCTGGCGCAACCTTATACGAACACCGACCAGGCGCTCGCCGCCATCAACCGCACCCTGGCCGGCCGGTATCCCGGGGATGCCCGAATTGAGGGAACGATTGCCGCGGTGGATGACATCTACACCAACAATTTCTTCCCGGAAATGAACACCGACTGGCGGGCGCATCCCGGCAATCTGGGCCACAAGGACTGGCCGGGCTGTTTCCGCTGCCATGATGGCGAGCACAAGACCGCCGATGGGAAACGGATTATCAAGGCCAACGACTGCGCCACCTGCCACATCATCCTGGCGCAGGGCACCGGCGCGCAACTGCTGGACCTGAGCGCAACGGGCAAGAAATTTATCCACCCTGGCGATGAAATCCCTGACGGTTATCTGTGCAGTGATTGCCACAATGGCGGCCCGTAGTAGAAGTAACAAGCGTTCTGACCGCGTTCGGCTCTCAAAAACGCCACCTTCCGCAAGGAAGGTGGTCACCTCCATGTTCGTACTGGCCCTCCTTTGGGTGATGGGCCTGAGCCGCTGCCCGGCCGAGACGGCGCCCCCCCCGAAATTTGCGAACCAAGACTGTCTGGACTGTCATCTGGACCCGACCACGACGCGGATGGTTCATGGAAAAAAGGAATCGCTCCTCTTCCCCACCAATCTTTTCCGGATTTCGGTGCACGCGAAGTTGAATTGCGTGGATTGCCACAACGGGATTCAGGATCTGGTGCATCCGAGCAAGCTGCCGGAGCCGAATTGCACCGGGTGTCATGCGCAGGAGGGCAAGGATTACGCGACCAGCATTCACGGGGTGAGCCATGCCATGGGTGCCTCCGGGGCGGCGAATTGCTGGGACTGCCACGGTTCGCACGGGATTTTATCGCCGAAGGACCCGGATTCCGCCACTTACAAACTCAACCTGCCCGCCACCTGCGCCAAGTGCCACAGCAATGTGGGGCTTTCGGACGAATACCGGATGAAGAATCCGAACGCGGCGGCGCAGTACATGGATAGTGTGCATGGGTATGCGCTGCTGAAAATGGGTTTGATCGTGGCCCCTTCGTGCAATGACTGCCACGGGGTGCATGACATCAAGCGCAGCGTGGACCGGGATGCGCCGATCAATCATGCCAACGTGGCGCGCACCTGCGGCAAATGCCACGTGAACATTGAGAAAACCTACAACCAGAGCATTCACGGCCAGTTGCTGGCGAAGGGCGACCCGCGCGCGCCGGTGTGCACGGACTGTCACACCCCGCATGACATCGTGACCCCGGAACGGGGCAACTTCAAGGCCATCGCTGACGAGCGTTGCGGCAAATGTCACGCCGACCGGCTGGAAAATTACCGGGACACCTATCACGGCAAAGCCATGGCGCTGGGGCGGGCCAACGTGGCGGCCGAGGTGGCCGCGTGTTACGATTGTCACGGTCATCATGACGTGCTCCCGCCTTCGGATCCGCGGTCGCATCTTTCGACCAACAACATTGTCGCGACCTGCCAGCAATGCCATCCGGGCGCGACGATTGGTTTCACGCAGTACCGTCCGCACGCCAATCCGCTGGACGGGAAAAATTATCCGCTGCTGCACGCGGTGTTCCTGGGGATGACCTCGCTCCTGGTGGGCACGCTCCTGTTCTTTGGCGCGCACACCGTGGCGTGGCTGGTGCGAGTGACGTTCCTGTACTGGCACGACTCGAAGAAATTCCGCGAGCAAAAGATTGCGACGCAGACGGGCGGGGAATGGTTCACGCGATTTGAGCCGTTTGAACGCTTCCTACACTTTCTGGTGGTGACCAGCTTCCTGACACTGGTAATCACCGGCATGCCGTTAAAGTTTTATTACACCGACTGGGCGAAGGTCATGTTTCGCTTCATGGGCGGACCGGAGACGGCACGGGCGTTTCACCGGCTGGGCGCGGTGGTGACCTTCACCTATTTCACCCTGCATTTGACGGCGCTGATCGTGCGGGCCTGCCAGGGGCGTAAAAATGCGTGCGATCCCGCGACGGGGAAATTTAGCTGGAAACGGCTGTCCGGCGTTTTGTTTGGCCCGGATTCGATGATCCCCACGCTGCAGGATTACCGGGATTTTGTGGCGCACAACAAATGGTTTTTCGGCAAGGGTCCCAAACCGGAGTTTGACCGCTGGACCTATTGGGAAAAGTTTGACTACTTCGCCGTGTTCTGGGGTGTGGCCATCATCGGGTTCTCCGGTTTGATCATGTGGTTCCCGGTGTTCTTCACGCGGTTCATGCCGGGGTGGATCATCAACATCGCCTTGCTGGTGCATTCGGATGAGGCTCTGCTGGCGGCGGGCTTCATCTTCTCCATCCACTTTTTCAACACCCATTTCCGGATAGAGAAATTCCCGATGGACACGGTCATCTTCTCCGGCCGCATTTCCAAGAATGAAATGCTGCATGAGCGGAAGCGCTGGTATGACCGGTTGGTGGCGACCGGCCGCCTGGAGGATTATCGGGTGCGCGACGAATGGTTGCGCTGGAAAACCATCGCCCGCACCTTTGGCTACCTGTTCTTCGGGCTGGGCATGGTGTTGCTGGGGCTGATCATTTACGCGATGACCACGCGGCTGACGCATTAACCATGGGCGGGAGCGCGCTCTTTCCTTGCCCGGACGGTGATTGGCCTTATGCTCGGAACATGGCATTAACGATATGGCGGGGCTTCCGCTCGGTCCTGGGCGAAGCCTGGCTGGTGGCAGTCGCGGGCCTGCTGTTTGCCATGGTGGCCAATCAACTCGCGCCGCACGGGCTCAGTCTGACGCGGAATTATTTTCCGACCGGCGGCATCACGAACCAGATGGAAGTGCGGGCGATCCTGCCAGCAGCCACCAACCGGGCGCCGCTGGCGATTATGGCGCCAAGGAGCATCAGTCAGCCGCTGGCAGTTCCAGCTCTGGCCACACCCAAGCCTGCCGGCCAGCAAATGACGTTTAGTAATCAAGTGATTGCCTGGTTTGGTGATGCCCGCCGGTTGACCCAACACATTGTTTTCGTGGATGCCCGGAATGAGGCGGATTATCTGGCGGGCCATGTGCCGGGCGCCTGGTTGTTTAATCCATACGAGCCGGAGAAATATTTTCCCTCGGTGATGCCGGCCGTACAAGCGGCGGAGATTATTGTGGTGTATTGCCATGGCGGGAATTGCGACGACAGCGTCTCGGCGGCGACCCTTTTGAAAGAGGTGGGCGTGCCCGGCGAAAAAATTTATGTCTATGGTGGCGGGATGGGCGAGTGGGAGTCGCTGGGCCAGCCGTTGGAAACCGGTCCGCAAAACAGCGGGCAAATTCGCAAAGGCGCGCCGTGAAGGCGGCCCGATCTCGATCGCAAACCGCCGCGCTGATGGCCCGCTGGGTTCTGGGCGTGGCTTATGTTTGTATGGGCGTTGCGAAGGCGCTGCACCCCGTGGATTTCCTCAAGCTGGTCCGCCAGTATGACTTGTTCCACCACGCTGCGGTGCTCAACGCCATCGCCGCCTGGCTGCCGTGGTTTGAAATCGCCTGCGGTCTTTTTTTGATCGCGGGGATCGCCGTGCGCGGCGCGGCGCTGGTGTCGCTGGGTTTGCTGATTCCCTTTACCGCCGCCGTGCTGCACCGGGCGCTGGCGCTGAAAGCGGCGCTGGCGATTCCGTTTTGCATGGTGAAATTTGACTGCGGCTGCGGCACCGGCGAAGAGTTTATCTGCCGCAAGCTGGTGGAGAATGGCGGGCTGATCGCCTTGTCCCTGTGGTTGCTGGCCCGGCGCAGCAGGCCCGGGAGGGGTTGATTCAAGGCAGGCCCAGCCGGAAGAACTGGTTGGTATTGGAAATATTTAAAACCACGATCTCGGCGGAGTCCGTCATGATGGGGGTGTTGGTTACCGGGTTCCAAGTCCGGGCAGGCACGCCAGGGCTGCTTAACAATACCACCCCGGAGTAGCTGAGCGGCCAGCTCAGCAACAGATGGTTGCCAACGACGCTGATGGTCAAGGCGGTTGCCGGCGTGCTTCGCATGGCGACGGTGATGTTAAAAGAGCAATTGGTGACGCTTCCACAACTGTCATTGGCGATCGTGTAAACGGTGGTGGTGCCAATAGGGAACTTACTGCCGCTGGGTGGAGACGATGAGAGGTTTAAAGGTGAACTGCACCCGCCATAAGCCGAGGTGGTGAAGTAAACATTGGTGCCATTAGGGGTGGAAGCCGTGATGGTGAGATTGGAGGAACAGGTCAGAACGATGGGCGGATAAGTTTGCCGGTTGACCGTCACAGTGAAGGTGCAATTGGTGGTGTTGCCGCAGGCATCACTGGCCGTGGTGGTGACCGTGGTCTGGCCGATGTGAAACGTGCTGCCACTGGGCGGAGACGATGAGAGGTTTAAAGGTGAACTGCACCCGCCATAAGCCGAGGTGGTGAAATAGACATTGGTGCCATTGGCTGTAGAGGCGGTGATGGTCAGGTTGGAGGAACAGGTCAGAACGATGGGCGGATAGGTTTGCCGGTTGACCGTGACGGTGAAGGTGCAATTGGTGGTGCTGCCGCAGGAATCACTGGCGGTGGTGGTCACCGTGGTCTGGCCGATGGGAAAGGTGCTGCCGCTGGGCGGCGACGACGAGAGATTTAAAGGTGAACTGCACCCGCCATAAGCCGAGGTGGTGAAATAGACATTGGTGCCGTTGGGGGTGGAGGCGGTGATGGTGAGATTGGAGGAACAGGTCAGCACAATGGACGATGACTTGGCCAGCCCAACCGGGGTGCTGGGCGGCGGCAGCACGGTCACAGTGAAGCTGCGATTGGTGATATCCCCACAGGCGTCGCTGGCGGTGAGTTTCACGGGGGTGGTCCCAATGGAGAACGTGCTCCCACTGGGCGGAAAGGCGGTGATGGTTAGGGAACTGCAGCCGCCACTGGCTTGGGGATTAAAATTCACGGTGGCACTCCCAGAGGCCGATGCGGTTACGGTGACATTTGCGGGCGAGTCCAGGACCAGCGGTGGAACTGACCGCCCCACGGTAACTGTCACCGCTGCGATCGCGTAGGCCCAACCGGCCAGCTCCGGGGTCGAGCGGATGAGCTTGGCCGTGTTTACTATAGCGCCCGTTTGAAGCGCCATTACTTGAATGGTCAGGGTTGATACGGTGCCGGTGCTCGCTGGCGAAAAGGTCCATCGACCGGAAGCGGGGTTATAGGTTCCGGGCCCGGCGGCGGATTCATACTGCACTCCGGTCGGTAATACATCCTGCACCGTGGCACTGGAGAACCTGGCCGCACCGGCATTGGTTACCGTTATTTGATAAGCGTACACATCGCCGACAATCGCGACATTTTGGCCAGCGGTAAGCCCGAGCGTCAGGTTTGAACCGGCCCCGGTGGCGGCGGGTGATGATTGCGGCCGGAACAGGGTCCCAAGAGTGATCAGGGCTAAAAAAATCAAACGGATTTTCATAAGAGTTTTACCCCTGGCTGAACCCGGGCGCCTAGCTTTACCGTTAAAAATTACAAAAATATTAATTTTGTCAATTAAATTACGTCATCTTAAAAAACCGGCTCAGCTTCCGTTTGATAATTCATCAAATAATGACGCAATGTGTGGTTGGCCTGAATCATCTCGTCCTGCTGGCCTCCAGCGGTCCAACCTGCCCTCGGCTGGCTGTTGGCTGAAGGCGCATTGACACAGGTGCCGCTACCGGGTTCGTCGTCGCGAATTTAATGGCCAGATCCGGACTGGAAGATGCTTTGAAAATTAATGCCTTAAACGTTTATCTTGAAGATTCGCGTGGTTTCCCCCAATCGATCCGCCCACGCTTCAAGGTCAACCCCGTATTTTGCCGAGAGGCACTCAAGGGACGCGCTCCGACAGTGGTTCCGGGAGGGCGGGGACTTTTTTGGTGGCGGGAAGGGTGAAGTAGAAGGTGGCGCCTTTGCCCAGCTCGCTCTCCACCCAGACTTCGCCCCCGTGGCTTTGGATGATGTGTTTGACGATGGAGAGGCCGAGGCCGGTGCCGCCCTGGTCCCGCGAACGGGCCTTGTCCACGCGGTAAAAGCGCTCGAACACGCGGTCGAGGGCTTCGGTGGGGATGCCGGGGCCGTCGTCGGTGACGGAGACCTCGATCATGCCGGTTTCGGTCTGGCGGCCGCCCACGGTTACGCGGCCCTGGGTGCGCCCGTATTTGATGGCGTTGTCGATAAGATTGGCAAAGACCTGGTCCAGGCGGTTGGCATCCACCTGGGCGAAGAACGCGGGCAGGAGGTTGAGGAGGGTGGTGCCGCGGGCGTCGGCTTTGCCATGCAAATCGTTAAGGACTTTTTCAGCGAGGCTGTGCAAGTCCACGGGCTGGAGGTTGAGTTTCATCCGGCCGGATTCAAGGGCGGAGATGGTGAGGAGATCCTGAATGAGCAGGTCGAGGCGCTGGGCATTGCGCTCGATGATTTTCAGGAAGCGCTGGGCCACCTCGGGATTGTGGCGGGCGCCATCCAGCAGGGTTTCGACGTAGCCTTTGATCAGCGAGAGCGGGGTGCGGAGTTCATGGCTGACATTGGCAACAAATTCCTCGCGGGTCCGTTCGAGTTGCTTGAGGCGGGTAAGGTCGTGAAATACCAGAATGGTGCCATCACGCTCGCCGGCGGAATTGAACACGGCGGCGGCATTGACGCGGAGCCAGCGCTCGTTCAGGTCCGGCAGTTTTAATTCATAATCAAACACCTGGCCGTCGGTTTCCACGCGCTTGACCAGGGCGTCGAGCTCGGGGACGCGGAGGGCCTCGACGATGGTTTTGCCGCGCAGCTCGGCCTTGACGCGGAAGAGGTTTTTAAAGGCGCGGTTGGCAAGGTAGATGCGGTGATGGCGGTCCAGCAGGAGCAGGCCCTCGAGCATGGAATTGAAGAGCACCTGCTGCTGGGCATTGGCATCGGTGAGGGTTTGCTGCTGGCGGCGCTGGAGGTCCTCCAAATCATGGAGGTGTTTGCGTTGCCAGGCGAACAAAATCCGCCGCTGCCGAAAATGCTGGAAACCCAGCGCCGCCAGCAGGAGGATGGCAAGGGCCGCCCACATTTATTCGACAAAGCGGTAGCCCACACCCCGGACGGTGTCCAGATGTTTGGAGGCCGGGCCGAGCTTTTCCCGCAGCCGCCGCATGTGGGTGTCCACCGTGCGGGTGTCAATCAAGCTATCGTATTCCCAGACATCGCGGAGCAGTTGATCGCGGGATTGAACGCGACCGGCGCGCTGGGCGAGGACCGTGAGCAGTTTAAATTCGGTGGCGGTGAGGTCGAACGGCTTTTCGCGCCAGCTCGCCACGTGGCGGGGGGTGTCAATGGCGAGGTCGCCAAAGCGGAGCAGATTCTCGGCCGGTTCGGCAGCCTGGCCGCGGGAGAGAATTTTTTTGATGCGCAGCAGCAGTTCGCGGGTGCTAAAGGGTTTGGTTAAATAATCATCAGCGCCCAATTCCAGGCCGAGCACCCGGTCTATTTCCGCGGCTTTGGCGGTGAGCATGATGATGGGCACGCGGGTGGTGGAGGAATCCAGGCGCAGGGTTTTGCAAATCTCGAAGCCATCCATTTCGGGCAGCATGACATCCAAGATTATTAGATCCGGCACTTGAGCGCGCGCTTTCTTCAGGGCTTCAGCGCCATCCCCGGCTGTGCTGACCGTGTAGCCTGACTGTTTCAGGTTAAATTCGATCAACTCAACCGCTTCGGGTTCATCATCCACCACCAAAATTCGCGGTTTCATCCCCAGTTGAATAGCATGCGCAAAATCGTCACACAATTTCTATTTTAGTTACAATTCGGTGACGGTCTGGTAATTCTAATGAATTCACCAGAGCAACTGACTAGACTGACGCATGACTGAGACCACAAAACATTGGATTTCCCCGCAGGAATTTGACAATTACCCGCCGGTGCGCGCCCGCGAGACGCACAAGGGTTCGTTTGGCCATTTGATGGTGGTGGCAGGCAGCATGGGTTATCATGGAGCCGCCGTCCTGGCAGTCCATGCGGCGCAGCGCGCGCAACCGGGGTTGGTAACGCTGCTGACCCAGGAGGGGGTTTATTATCCGGTGGCGGCCCAATTGCAGTCGGCCATGGTGGAGATATGGTCGGCGGATATTCATCGGTTCGACAAGGCCACGGCGATTTTGATTGGACCGGGGCTGGCGGCGGCGGATGTGAATGACGACGTGAAAGCGCTGTTTCGCCGGCTGTGGCGGGATTCCGCAGTGCCGATGGTGGTTGATGCGACGGCCATCAACTGGCTGGTGCCGCATTCGCTGGGCAAAAATGTGGTGCGCGTGCTGACGCCACATCCGGGGGAGGCGGCGGTTTTGCTGCGGCAGTCAGTGGTCGAGGTGCAGGCCAACCGCGAACGCACGGTGCGGGAAATCTCCCAACGCTATGGCAACGCCTGGGTGGTGCTCAAGGGGCATGAAACCCTGGTGGGCCGGGCGGAGGGCGAGATTCACGTGAATCCCACGGGTAATCCGCATTTGGCCCAGGGGGGCAGCGGGGATGTGCTGGGGGGATTTTTGGCCGGCTTGCTGGCGCAACCGGCGTTGCAGGCGGAAGCGGGCCAGGCCGCGCGTTATGCCGTCTGGCAGCATGGGTTGACGGCGGATCAATTGCAGGCGCGGCAAAAAAACTGGGTGGTGGAGGATTTGGTCCGGGAATTGGGGAATGCGCGCTGAATTTGCTTTCGTCCCGCGGGGCTATTTGTTAAAAGCAGCGTGTGCTTAAGACGTTTTGGGCAATATTGGGCTGGTGTGTTTGCGGGCTGTGGCTTTCCGTGCACGCGGCGGATAATTATTCGCTGGCGGACGGCACCACACTGACGGGCGACATCGTGACGTTTAACGACTCCGGCATCCGGTTTCGCCTGGCGGGAGACAAGATCACGGACGTGATGCCCTGGACGCAGTTTTCGCAGGAAGGGTTGCAGCAACTGGCGCAAAATCCCAAAATCAAACCGTTGGTGGATCCGTTCATGGAACTGCCCGCCACCGACAAAGTGCGGCACGCGGATGACATCCAGGTGAATGAGGTGGTGCGCCTGCCGAGGCCGCCGCCAAAATCCCTGATCGGCGGGCTGCTTTCCTCCTCGGTGGGATTTTTCCTGGTGCTGTTGTGTTACGGGGCCAACCTCTATGCGGCTTTTGAAGTGGCGATTTGCCGGGCGCGACCGGTGGGGCAGGTGATGGGCTTGTCGGCGGTGCTGCCGGTGGTGGGGCCGGCGATCTTTTTCTTCATGCCGACAAACGTGGTGGCGCCGGTGACCGCGATTACCACCGAGGAGACGCCGGTGGCGCCGACCATCGCGGTGGCGGGGGTGACCCCGGAACCGACGGCGACGGACGGCTCGATTCAAGTTTCGGCCGAGGCGGCAGGCACGGCGGAAGCGGCCGCAACCCAGACGTTCAAGCGGGGGCAGTTTACGTTCAACCGCCGGTTTATCGAGACGAAGTTCGCCGGTTTCATGGCCGCAGTGCGCAGCGAGGCGGACCAGAAACTGGAATTCACCGCGAAAACCCCCACGGGTTCCCTGGTGGTGCAGCGCATCCTCCGGATTGGGCAGGGCGAGGTTTATTTTGAAGTGCTGCAGGATGGCCAGACCCAGGAAATTCCGGTGGCATTTGCGGATATTCAGGAACTCACCCTTAAACCAAAAACTGCTTGAAATATCGATGCATCCTGCTGTTCGGCGCCCCGGGGTCGGGGAAGGGAACCCAGGGAAAAATCATGGGGGTCATCCCGCATTTTTTCCATTGTGCCTGCGGAGATGTGTTCCGGAGTTTGCGGCCCAATACGGCGCTGGGCAAAGTATTTCTGGAATACTCGGGCCGGGGTGAACTGGTGCCCGACGAGCCCACCATTGAACTCTGGCGCCAATTTATTGACACCTCCATAACCATTGGGAAATACAATCCCGAGCTGGACACCATGGTGCTGGATGGCATTCCGCGCAATGTGGCCCAGGCGGAGATTCTCAAGGATGTGCTGGACGTGGTGGGGGTCTATTATCTGCATTGCAATAATTTTGAAAACCTGGTGAAGCGCATTCAACGCCGCGCGCTCAAGGAAAACCGCCTGGATGATGCGAATATCGAAGTGATCCGGCATCGCATCAAGACCTACGAGGCGGAAACCGCGCCACTGCTCAAGTATTACGGGCTGGGTTTGGTCCATGATATCGAGGCCGATCAGAGTCCGGCCAAGGTTTTGGGGGACATTCTGCGTCTGGCGGTCACCAGCTAACCGGTTCCTCCGGGCGCATTCATGCCGGCGTTAACTGTTATTTTCATGGGCACGGCGGACTTGTCCGGGGCCATCTTGGCGGCATTGCTGGCGGAGCCGTTGATCCGGCTGGCAGCGGTGGTGACGCAGCCGGACAAACCGCAAGGGCGCAACCTGGTCGCCCAATCCCCGGAGGTGAAAACCATGGCGCTGAAGGCCGGACTGCCGGTGTTGCAGCCGGCCCGGGCGCGGGATCCGCAATTTTTTAGCGAGTTGATCCCTTTCCAGCCGGATTTGATTGTGGTCGCGGCTTACGGACAAATCCTGCCCACTTCCATTTTGGAACTGCCCAAACACGGTTGCCTGAACGTGCATACTTCGCTGCTGCCGAAATACCGTGGAGCCGCGCCCATTCAATGGGCCATGGCCAACGGCGACGCGGAGACCGGGGTGACGATCATGAAGATGGACGCGGGCATGGACACCGGCGCCATTCTGACGCAGCGGACCACCGCCATCACGGCCGAGGATAATGGGGTCACACTGCATGACCGGCTGGCGCGGCTGGGGGCGGAGTTGTTGCTGGCCACCATTCCGGGCTATGTGACCGGGGAGATCCAGCCGCAGGCGCAGCCGGCGGAAGGCGTTACTTACGCTCCCAAAATTAAGAAAGAGGATGGCCGGGTCGACTGGTCGCAGCCGGCGCGGGTGATTTGGAATCGGTTGCGGGCCTTCACGCCGTGGCCGGGGGCTTATACCGCCTGGACGGCGGGAACGAAGGTTCACACCTTAAAACTCTGGACGGCGGAGGTGGTGGAACGCTCGGGGGCGGCGGGGGAAGTTTTATTGGCGGACAAGGAGGCGATTGTGGTGGGATGCGGCGAGCAGGCTTTGCGCATCACGGAGCTGCAGCGCGAGGGTGGACGGCGGATGACGGTCCGGGAATTTCTAGCGGGGCATCCGCTGCGGGCGGGGGAGAAACTGGGGTAGAGCAGACCCGGGGAAATTCACGCAACGGCGCCAAGGCGCGGAGAAATGCAGATCCTGTTATAAAACAGTTATCATCACAACTTCCTCACGAGTGGGTTGACCATGGCTGAAATTTGGTTTTGGCAGCCGGAAACAACCCTCTCTGATTGATATCTCCAAGTGCTATGGATCACGGACCCGCGCGCCGTGGAATCGGTTTAAACGACCGGCACTTTGGCGCCGGTGTGGCGGATATCCTGGGCTTCGCAGAGGTAAACGACGTCCTCGGCGACGTTGGTGGCGTGGTCGGCGATGCGTTCGAGGCTTTTCGAGACGACCATGAAGCTGAGGCACCGGGCGATAGCCTGGGGGTTTTCGGCCATGTGCTGGACGAGCAGGCGGTGGATTTCCTTGTTCAAGGCGTCCACTTCGCGATCCCGGGGGATGACGGCGCGGGCGGCGGCGGAATCGCGATGGACAAAGGCATCCAGGGCGACCTTCAACATTTCCAGGGCCAGGCGGGCGAGGCGGGTGAGGTCCACGTGGATTTTCAACGGGGGTTCCTGGGCGAGTTCCCCGGCGCGCTTGGCAATTTTGGAGGCCTCATCCCCGATGCGCTCGAGGTTTTGGGCGATTTTCATGGCGACAGTGACGAGGCGCAGATTGCTGGCCAAGGGGGCCTTGGTGAGCAGTTGAATCACCAATTCGTCGATCTCCACTTCCAATTGGTCGAGGACCTGGTCATCGGCTTTGACCCGAAGCGCCAGTTGGTAATCGCGCTGAATCAGTGCCTGGAGCGACTGGTTGACGTTGGTCTCGGCGTGGCTGGCCATGGTCAGCAATTTTTGCCGCAACGCGTCCAGCCCCATTTCAAAATGATTGTCCATATTGGCTCCTTGCCCGGTGATCAACCAAACCGGCCGGTGACGTAATCCTCGGTTTGTTTGCGCGCGGGGTTGGTGAAGATTTTGGTGGTGGCGTCAAATTCCACGAGTTCGCCCAGGTAGAAGAAAGCGGTGTGATCGGAAATGCGGGCGGCCTGCTGCATGTTGTGGGTGACGATGACGATGGTGAAATTCTGCTTCAATTCCAGAATTAATTCCTCAACGCGCGCGGTGGCGATGGGGTCCAGGGCGGAGGCCGGTTCATCCATGAGGATGATTTCGGGTTTGATGGCGATGGCGCGGGCGATGCAGAGGCGTTGTTGCTGGCCGCCGGAGAGGCCGAGCGCGCTGGCGTGGAGGCGGTCTTTCACCTCGTCCCACAGGGCGGCGCCGCGCAGGCTTTCCTCGACGGCGCTTTCGAGGGTGGATTTTTCATGGACGCCGTGCAGGCGCAGGCCGTAGGCGACATTTTCGAAAATGGATTTGGGGAAGGGGTTGGATTTTTGGAACACCATGCCCACGCGCTTGCGCAACTCAATGACATCCACGCGGGGGCCGTAAATGTCGTGCCCGCCGATTTTGACGGAGCCTTCGATGCGGACGTTGTCGATGAGGTCGTTCATCCGGTTGAGGCAGCGGAGCAGGGTGGATTTGCCACAGCCGGAGGGGCCGATGAAGGCGGTGACGACGCGTTCATCCAGCGCGAGGGAGATGTTTTTCAGCGCCTTGCTGGGGCCGTAGTAAAGGGCGAGGTTTTCGATGCTGATCAACGGCGCCCCCCGGGAGACCAGGG
>CAITTG010000049.1 GCA_903895255.1 uncultured Verrucomicrobia subdivision 3 bacterium | reverse complement strand
TTGCAAATTGGTCATGCCGACGTTGCCACGTTGACGCGGCAGGCAATCGGCAATGCGTTGAAACTGGCCCTCGGTTAGTTCCATTGCCCGGCGAGAATACCGCAAATTCCGCCAATGTCAATTAGTGTTAACAGGCCCTAGTCCTGCTCGTGGAAAAAAGCAGCCGGTTCCAAGCCGCCAGTGAATTGTGGGAACTCGATAAAATCGAAGAGTCCCTGATCTGCCTGCCCGCCACCGAATCCCCCGCCCGCCTGTTCCTGCAGGAACTCCGCAAGCTCGGCGTGGACTGGTTCCCCGGCATTGAAGCCAGCTCGACGGATTTAATTGAAACCTACGTGGCCAACGGCCTGGGCATCGGGCTCTCCGTGGCCATCCCCCGGAAAAGCTTCCCCGCCAATGTCCGGGTCCTGCCCCTGCCCGATTTCCCCACCATCACCATCGGCGCCTTGTGGCGCGGCAAAAAAACCCTGCTGGTCGAGGCATTTTTGGCCGAGAGCAAATCACAGGCCATCACGCTGGGCTAAACCCGCCCGTTCAGCCCTCGCGGGCAACCTTCAGCAAGTATTCAAACGAGAAAATACCGGTGTTGTGCCCGTCCGCCCAAACCGGCTGAATGCCATAGCCGCCCACGCCATCCAGCCGGGCCAGTTTGAACGCCACACTGGAAAACGGTTTCGCCGGATTTTTATAAACGTTCCCGAGAATATCCGTCTCCCCCGCGCAACCCGCGCACGGACAACTGCGGCGCAGCTTTTCCAGCGCAATAAAATCCTCCCCGCCATCCTCCCACTTGATGGCCAGTTCATTTCCAATCGGCTGAATGTCAGTCGCGCGCATAAACGCCATTGTGCCCCGGAAACGCCACAAATTCAAACTGCAAGTGAACCCGCCCCCGCCCCATCCCCCAAAAAATCTTCAAGATTCCCGAGGTTCCCGCCGCAATTCGCACCTTGTTATTTCCCCCCGCCTGCGCCATACTACCCAACCTGTAGTTCGCATCCAAATGAACAGTGACACGCAACGCACCCTCCGCTTTCTCAAAAGCTGGGCCATCAACACCCTCGCGGTGCTGCTGGCTGTGAAAATCGTGCCCGGCGGCCACATTCACTTTACCAACTCCAGCCTGCTGGCGCCCATCCTGACCGCCCTGACCCTGGGCATCCTGAACGCCTTCATCCGGCCCATTCTCATGCTTCTGGCCCTGCCCCTGGTGCTGCTCACCCTCGGCCTGTTCATGCTCGTCATCAACGCCCTGCTCCTCTGCCTCGTGGCCTGGCTGCTCCCCGACTACTTCCGGGTGGACACCTTTGGCGCGGCTTTCCTCGGCGCGGCCATCATCAGCCTCGTCTCCGTCGCCCTGAACATCCTCACCGGTGGCGCCCGAGTCTCCGTCCAACGCCGTCCGCCACCGCCGCCCCCGGGCAAATCCGGTCCCGGCAACGGCCCCGTCATCGACGTCTAACGACTCCGATACGCCGCCGCCAGCGTCGGAATCCCCTGCGCCTGGAAACCCCGCTCAAAATCCGTCAACACCCCCGCTAATTCTTCAGGCGTGGCCACCCGCTCAAATTCCGCCGCCGCGCCAAACACCTCCGTCATCTGCGCGAAATAATCCCGGTCATCCGTCCGCAAATAAACCACTCCGCCCGGCCGCAATACCCGCCGCGCCAGCGACGGAAAGGCCGCATTGATCAACCGGTGACGGTGATGCTTCTTTTTCGGCCAGGGATCAGGAAAGTAAATGTGGACCGCCTCCGCGCACTGCGCCGGCAGCAGATATTGCAGAAAGTACGCCGATTCAATCCGCACTCCGCGCAAATTCGTCAGCCTCGCCAGCCGTCCCTTGCGATCCAGCTTTTTGATCCGCCCCAGCAACCGCTCCACTCCGAGGAAATTCGTGGCCGGATGTCGCCGCGCATATTCTGCCAGAAACGAGGCGTCGCCACACCCCAATTCCACTTCCAGCGGCTGGGCGACGGGAAACAACTCCCCCAGATCCAAGGGGTCCACAATGGATTTAAAATCGTAAACCAGATTCGTCAGATCAATCGTTTGGGATGCAGCCATTCAGACACCCAGCATAAAGGCCCCGCCTGCGCTTGGAAATGGTGAAAATACTTACACCAGCTCAATCCCCACCGGACAATGGTCACTACCCATGATTTTCGGCTGGATAAACGCCCCCTGGAGCCGGGGCCGCAAGACTTGCGAGATCAGAAAATAATCAATGCGCCAGCCAATATTCCGGGCCCGCGCCCCCGACAGCGGGCTCCACCAAGTGTAATGTCCCCCACCCCGCTCAAACTCGCGAAACGTGTCCACAAACCCCGCCGTCACACACGCCGAAAATCCCGCGCGCTCCTCCGGCGTGAACCCGTGATTCCGCACGTTGGCCTTCGGGTTGGCCAGATCAATCTCCGTATGCGCCACATTCAAATCCCCGCACCAGATCACCGGTTTCTTTTTCTCTAACTTTTTCAAATACGCCAGGAAGTCACGATCCCATTGCTGCCGGTAGGGTAACCGCGTCAGCTCCCGTTTTGAATTGGGCACATACACATTCACCAGGAAAAAATCCTGGTACTCCGCGGTCAACACGCGCCCCTCATTATCATGTTCACTGATGCCGATATGCGGCACCACCTTAAGCGGCGGCACCTTGGTAAAAATGGCCGTGCCCGAATAGCCCTTCTTCACCGCCGAATTCCAATACACCGTATAACCCTTTGGCCACACTGCCTCCACCTGCTCGGGCGTGCACTTCGTCTCCTGCAGGCACAATACATCCGGCTGCTCCGCCGCCAGGTATTCGAGAAAATTCTTTTTTAAGACGGCCCGGAGGCCGTTGACGTTCCAGGAAATCAGTTTCACGCCCCGAAACATAAACCACCCACAGTTACAGATAAATGAAGAACATGATGGGAGGTTGGCGCTTGGAGCTTTTCCTGCCCCGCCATTGACGCCGCTCCCGTCTGCGATTAAGGTACTCGGGTCGTATGATTGCCAGCACCGCCCCCAAAACCACCGCCGCCCCTAGCTTCCGCTTGGGCGATGAGCGGCTGGTCAAGCTCACTGCCAACGCGGCGTTGAAAGTCTCCACGTTGCTCACCAAACAAGGCCGCCCCAACGGCGTGCTGCGCGTGGCCGTCGTCGGCGGTGGCTGTTCCGGCCTCCAGTATAAAATGGATTTGCAGGATGCCCCCGCCAGCCGTGACATTCTGGTGGAAAGCGCCGGCGTCCGCGTCGTCGTGGACCCCAAAAGCGCCCTCTACGTCACCGGCAGCGAACTCGATTATGTCAGCACGCTGGACGGTGGTTTTAAGGTGAAGAATCCCAATGCCGCCACAAGCTGCTCCTGCGGTGAAAGTTTTACGGCGTGACGGACTTTTTCGCCCTCCTCCACGAACCCCGCCGCCCCGGCCTGGATGCCAGCCGGCTGCGGGACAAATTTCTTGCTCTGGCCTCCGAATGCCACCCCGACCGCGTCCATAATGCCAGCGCGGCGGAAAAAGCCGCCGCCAACCGCCATTACGCCGAGCTAAACGCCGCCGTCCAGTGCCTCACGGATCCTAAAACGCGCCTGCTGCACCTGCTTGAATTGGAACGCGGCAGCCGGCCACCGGAGATCCAAACCATCCCGCCCGCCCTCGCCGACTGGTTTGTGGGCATCGCCGCCATTTGCCGCGAGGCTGATGCGTTCCTCCTGGAACGGGAAAAAGTCACCTCCCCGCTGCTAAAAATTCAATGGTTTGAACGCGCCCAAGCGTGGATCGAACGCCTCCAGGAATGGCAGCAAAACCTGGGCGGCCTTCGCGGCGAACTCGATGCCCGTCTTCAGGAGCTGGATGAATCGTGGCCGGGGGCCGACGCCATGCCAGAGGCGAAAACCGCCAGCCTGGCCCGGATCGAAGAACTTTACCGCTTTTACGGTTACTTCAACCGCTGGCAAAATCAATTGCAGGAACGCATCGCCCGGCTGTCCTTTTGATCATTCCGCCTGGAAGGCGATGACGCTCAAGGGCGGCAGGAGAAATTCCGCGGAATGCGACTGGTTGTGCAGCGGAATGGACTCGGCGGTCACACCCCCCAGATTGCCCAGATTGCTGCCGCCATAGAGGGTGGCATCGCTGTTTAACACCTCGCGCCATTTGCCACCCACCGGCAGCCCCACCCGGTAATGCTCGCGCGGCACCGGAGTCAGATTCAAAATCACCGCGATTTTCTGCGCGCCATCGGCGGTCTGGCGGATGAAGGAAAGCACGCTGTTCTCCCGGTCATTGCAGTTAATCCAGAAAAAACCGGCGTGATCATAATCCGCCTGCCAGAGCGCGGCGGCAGCATTGTAAAGCCGGTTCAAATCGCTGACAAACGTTTGCAGTCCCACATGGAAAGGTCCTTGTTTCAGGGCCGCCCAGTCAAGCTGCCCGTTCTCATTCCACTCGGCGCGCTGGCCGATTTCCCCGCCCATGAACAGCAGTTTCTTTCCTGGAAAGAGCCATTGATAGCCGATCAAGGTCCGCAGGTTGGCAAATTGCTGCCATTCATCCCCCGGCATCCGCCCGAGTAGCGAGGCTTTGCCGTGCACCACCTCGTCATGCGAGAGTGGCAGCACAAAATTTTCATTGTGATGGTACAGCATCGCAAACGTCAGCTCGTGCTGGTGGTATTTGCGGTGGACCGGCTCGCGCTTGAAATATCCCAGCGTGTCATGCATCCAGCCCATGTTCCATTTGAGCGAGAAGCCCAACCCGCCCGCGGCGGGCGGCCGTGTGACCAGCGGCCAGGCGGTGGATTCCTCGGCAATGGTGACCACGCCGGGATGCTCGGTGTGGGACAGATGATTAAACTTTTTAAGAAATTCAATCGCCTCCAGATTTTCCCGGCCGCCATACTGGTTCGGCACCCACTCGCCTTCCTTGCGGGAATAATCCAGGTAGAGCATCGAGGCCACCGCATCCACGCGCAGGCCATCGATATGAAACCGCTCGCACCAGTAGAGGGCGTTCGCAACGAGGAAGTTGGACACTTCCAGCCGGCCAAAATTAAATATCAGCGTGCCCCAGTCCTGGTGCGAGCCCTTGCGCGGATCCTCATGTTCATACAGCGCCGTGCCATCGAAGCGCGCCAGCGCCCAGTCATCGCGCGGAAAATGCGCGGGCACCCAGTCAATGATCACCCCGATGCCGGCCTCATGCAGGGCGTTCACCAGATACTGAAACTGGTCCGGCGTTCCATACCGGCTGGTGGGCGCGTAAAAGCCGGTGACTTGATAGCCCCAGGAGGGATAATAGGCGTGCTCGGCCACCGGCATGAATTCCACATGGGTGAAACCCATGCGCGTTACATATTCCACGAGCGGTGCCGCGAGATCCCGGTAATTCCATGACTCCGAGGCGGATTTTTTCTGCCAGGAACCGAGATGCACTTCGTAGGCGCTCATCGGCGTGCGCAACGGATCGTAACCCCGCCGGCGCTCCAGCCAGGCCGCGTCGGTCCACGCAAATTTTTGGGTGTCCCAGACAATCGCGGCATTTTTCGGGGCCGTCTCAAAAAAACTGCCGTACGGATCCGTTTTCAGCCGGATGGAACCATTGGCATCAAAGACTTCAAATTTGTAATGCGCGCCCTCGCCCACGCCGGGAATAAAAATCTCCCACACACCGGAGGCTCCCAGCAAGCGCAGGGCATGCACCCGGCCATCCCATTGGTTAAAATCCCCCACCACGCTCACCCGCCGGGCATTGGGCGCCCACACGGCGAAACTGGTTCCGTGCAGCCCGTCGATCACGCGCAATTTGGCCCCGAGTTTGTCGTATATCCGACGCTCGTCGCCCTTGCCAAACAAATACAAATCCGCCTCGCTGAGCGTCGGCAAAAAAGAATAGGCATCGCGCGTCTGGCGGGTCTGCCCCGCGTGATTGGTGATGCGCAAATCGTAGGCATACACCTCGCCCGCCTTGCGGGTCACCCCTTCGAACAGGCCGCCTTCGTGGAGGCGTTTGAGCGCAAAACTGGGTTTGTCTTTTTCGTGGGTGGGCAGGATTTCCACCGTGGCGGCATCGGGCAGGAGGGCGCGAACCACGAGACCGGAACCATCGCCCAAACGGTGCATTCCGAGCAAGGTGTGCGGGGACTGATGCGTCAGTTCCACGAGACTCCGCAATTCGTCAGGCTTGAGAATCATGCTGACCCGAGTTTAGTAAATTTAAATGCCGATGGGAACAGTTCTTATAAAATTCCTGCGGGGATGCCCAACACCATGGAAAAGTGCGCGAATCTTGAAGATATCCCGGAAGGGTGGCGGGGAGCGCGGCGGTTAATCGGTTAAAATGATAATTAGTTAATTGGTTAAACCATTGCAGGATGGCGGTTTGTGACGAGGGCTTGCGGAGCGAGGCGGGCGGCCGGGCGCCAGGATGAGGGCGCGGACCCTCCCCCAGGTTTTGCGCCGGGCGGCTGGTCATTACTAACGTTTCCACTTTCATCGCCCCCATTCTCGCCGGGGACCCTGGACATCCGCTGTCCAGGGTCCAAAATATTTTAAAATATTTTTAAGCGCCAGGCCGCAGGAGTTCGACCTGACGGGCGGTGCTGGCCAGGGAGCCCTCCGTCCAGATGACATGGTGCGAACGCGCCATTTTATGCTCAATGGGAAGCTGGGCGGCGAGGCGCCAGGTGATTTGTTCCGGGGTCCAGCCGCGGGCGGCGAGGCGTTCTTGCTGGCTGGCCGGGCCACAGGCGGCACAGAGGATTTTATGAAAATGAGCCTCCGCCCCGGTCTCAAATAACAGTGGAATGATTACAACCGCCAGAGGGACACCGGCAGACCGCCAGTCAGCAAGCTGTTGCTGCCAGGCGTGACGAATGCGGGGGTGCAGGATTTGCTCCAGTTTTTGGCGGGCCGCCGGGTCGCTGAACACCACGCGCGCCAGTTCGTCACGAAGCAACTGGCCGGCGGGCGAGAGGATGCGCGGGCCAAAAGTGGCGGCAATTTCCGGTAGAGCCGGCTGGCCGGGTTCCACGAGCTGGCGGGCAATCACATCCGTGTCCACCACCCGGGCCCCCTGCTCCGCCAGTAACGCCCCAAGGGTGGTCTTACCCATGCCCACGCCACCGGTAAGACCTAAAACCTTCATGCGGCCCCGCTCAGGTCAGGGTGCGGCGGGAGTGACCGCGCGGTAGAAGAGTTGATGATTAACAAAGGTATTGGCGTTGGTGTAAGTGAACGGGGCGGTATTGGTGGCCACCGGCACCCAGGCGGCTGAATTCGCGAGGTTGGTGGAATCTTCCAGTACAAACGTGCCCGTCGAACCTCCGACATTTAAAATAAACTGGCCCGTGGCGTGGTTGTAACTGGTGGATAACGTGGGCCCGGTGGTGGTTCCCACCGAAACCGTGACGAATTGCTGGGCGTCGTCCGGGTTGGGATTGGGGGTGGTGGACTCAGCCTGGGCCGATGCCACGATATTGCCGGCCACGGAGGGAGCCTGGAACGTCACGGACAAGGCGGACCCGGCATTGGTGGCCAGATTGCCGATGCTCCAGGAGAACTGGTTGCCACTCCGCGCAAAGGTGGTGCCGGCAGGGACATTGCTGGAAATCAGCGTGGTTCCCGAGCTGATGGTGTTCACCACCACCACATTCGTGGCCGTGGAAAAGCCACCATAGTTGGTGACAGTGTAGTAGAAATTCACATTGGCACCAGGCTGCACGGCCGAGGCGGAAGCGCCCAGAGTAAGCCCCAGATCGGCCGCACTGCCAAGCGGCGCGCCGAGGGTGATTTGAATGGACCACCCGTTGGAAATCATACCCGTGTTAAACTGGTAATCGTCCTGCACGAATAAATTCCAAGCCCCGTTGGGCGTGCCGCCATTCATGGTGGAAAGCGTGGTGCCGTAGGGGGCGGGGGGGGCGGACACTTTGAAAACGTAATTGGTGACCGAACTCACGACCAGCGCGTTGATCAAGTTGGTGCCATTGGGGGTGCCCAAACCGGTGCACAAGTCATAATTGGTCACTGCGTAAAACAAGTTGGGGCTGCCGCTCCATGTGTTGTTATCCGTGGTGATGTCGTTGAAATTAGTGGTGTAACCGGCGGCCTGGGCCAGTTTGTAGAGGGCCGGATTGATAAAGCCAATCGGCGCGCGATTTAGATTGGTCTCCTGTTGATTAATCATTGAGGTGAAGGCCGCCCACAACGGGGAGGCGCAGCTGGTGCCGCCGACGAAATACTGCACGCCGCCATCCGCGATAACAAACACGTTGTCGCCGGTCAGGGCCACATCCGGAAAATTACGCGTGGTCGTGGAACCCTGGCAGGCCGTCATGTTCACATTAGTTTGCCAGTAGGGAATTTTGTAGTAAGTGCTGATGCCACCGCTGCTGCCAATGCCGTCGGCCCCGTATTCAATTCCCCAATTCCAAACCGTTTCCGAGATGCGGGCGGTGCCGCCGGCCGTCATGGTCAAGGTGGTACCGCCAACCGAGGTGATGTAAGCACTGTCGGATGGAGTGCCGAAACCATTAGGGTCATCCACCGTTCCCGCCGGGTAGGCGTCGCTGTCACCCGAGGCGACAAACATAGTTTGTCCCTGCAAGGCCATTTGCTGGAATATCTGGTCAGTCGTCGTCTTGGGACCACCGGTCCAACCCCATGAACAACTGATCTGGCTGGCCGTGTCATCCGTGGCAATCCGGTTCAACACATCATTGGGATGAAAATTATAGGGATCGCCTTCATAAACCACAATTTTGCTCAAGGCCGGGGCCATGGCATAAAGCATTTCAATGTCCAGAGAGACTTCCACTTCCCCGCCATTACCCGTGGGCAGGCCATTGAAACCGTCAATCAAGACGTTTTGGAGGGGAATGTTGGTTCGGCCGGCCAGACTGGCGTAGGCCGCGATATCACTGGCAAAATAACCATCGAATTGTACGAGGGCGACGGTTTGACCGGAACCATTTTGGGTGCCGCCTGGAAGGTATGCGTTGCGAAAATCGTTGCCCAAATAGGTGCCGGAGGGTCCGGAACCGAGGCGGGGCGCGGGTTTGCCGGTGGCTTTCAAAACCAGATTCGTCAGGGTGCTGATGTTGCGGTAATTGAGCTGGGGATGGGGAACACTGTAGTTATCCAGTCCGCAGATATCCTGAATGGCCAGGCCGGCCGGCACCGTGGGTTCGGTGTCGGCGGCATAAAAGTCACGGTTTTCGGCCGGGTGATGGTAGGTCTTTAAGTTAACCTGAAAGGCGGATTCAATATCGCTGGAGCGTCCGCTGACCTGCAACAACATGCGGTTGGCGTGGGTGGCGGTGACTCTCAAGCCGTGCTGGCTGGCGAAACTGGCCACCGCCGCATAATCCTGCTCGCTGGGACCAAATCTTTGAGTGAACTGGGCCGGGCTCAGATATTTGTGATAATTCGTGCTGGCAGGGTCGCTCAATTGTTCCAGGAGATTGGTCAGCGCCTCCCGGTTGCGCAAAGGCAAGCCAATCGTCAGGTTCAGGTTGGTGGCCGTCAGATGCCCGTTGGCTTGCAAATACTTTACGATGGCCGGCACATGACCGGACAACTGCACCCCACCCGCCGCCTGGGCCAACAAGGCGGGCGAAGGCAGGGCCAGCAGGAGGCCCGCACCCAAGGCTAATAGACTCTGGTTCATTAAAAATTTCCTCATATAACGGTCAGGATTTGAGGTTGTTCAAAGGGCATGCGCTTGCCGTGACCACTGACGCATTCAAGTTTAAATTAAGCTGGTTCATACGCATTCGGTCAGGGGAAGGCTTTGATCGTGGGATAGGACGTGGGCTTGTTGGTGCCGGTGGTGATGACCGGCAGGTTCAACGGCAGATTGTTGCTCGCCGAGTCGTCAAAGGTCAGCGTGACATTTTTGACGCTGTTCCCCGCCCCGGCGTTGTTCATGATCAGGGTGTCCTGCTGGTTGGGGGCCACGACGAGGGCGCCGATATCGCCGGGTGCCGTGTGGGTCAGGTTGGTCAGGGTGACGGTGGTCTTCAACACCACGCCGGGCAGGCCGCTCACATTAATGGTGGCCGGATAGGGGCTGGCGGTCGTGAAGTCATTGATAATAATCGGCGCGGTGTTCGAGTAGGACGTGGACCAAGTACCCAGATAGAAGGTAAAGGTATTCGTGCCCAGGTTTTTCGTGCCGTCAACCAGTTTGAAAGTAGCGACGATCGCCTGGCCGTTGGTCCCGTTGGCCGTAAAGGTGAAGGGCCGTGAAACCGTGGGACCGCTGGCCACCAGTGGACCGTAGGTTTGCGGACCGCTGGGAGTGCTGATCCCGTTGGTCGCCAGCAAGGTGGCCACCAGATTGCCCACATTGGTGCCGGAGCTGTCGCGGAAACCAAACAGGACGGTGTCCCGCTCACCCGGGTCGATAATTCCATTGGGCGGTGAGAAACCCTCGGGTTCCACCAAAATGGCACCAGAGGGCACGACCAGGCTGCCACTGAGATCTTGAATGGTCAGGGTGGAGAAGCTGGGATACGTCAGCGAGGCATTCGTGGCACCGGACAACTGCAGGAACAACGTCAAATCCGGCTGGACCACCGTACTGGAGATGATGGGCACGGAGAAGGACTGGGCGGTCACACCATTGGTGAAGATCAGGTTGCCGCTCGTGGCCACATAGTTGATGCCGGCCTGAGCCGTGCCATTCGTGGTGGCATAATTGACCGAGACGGTGCTGTTGGTGTAACCCGTGCGATAAACGTTAATGTTCGCCTGGATGCCCGTTTTGAGCACGGTGTAGGTCGGGCTGGAGAATTCCACACCGGAATTAATATCAATAATAGTAACCGTGGTGGTGCTGGGCGGAACCAGTATGCCGGGCGCGGTGGGCGCGGAGAGCACCACATTAAAGGTGCGGTTACCCTCGAGCACCCCGTTGTTCAGGATCGGCACGGTGATAATGTTGGTCGCCAGGCCATTGGTGAACACCAGGATGCCGCTGACGGCAGTGTAATCCATCCCGGCCACGGCGGTGCCGTTGGTCGTGGAGTAATTGACCTGCAACGGCACGGTGTTGGAATTGACAATCACCGGTTCCACCGAAGGATTGGAGCAGACCACCTGGAGGGTGACCGAACCGGCATTTTTCAACACATTGGTCGCGGGGGAGTCGAAACTCAAGCCCGCGCTGCTGGCATGAACGATGACCACCGTGTTAGTGGGCGTGACCAACTGGGCACCGCCGGTGGCGTTGGTAAGGAACAAACCAAACTGCAAATCGCCCGTGACCAGCGGATTGTTAATCAGGGGGACCGAGATGTTTTGCAGGGACTGCCCGGCGACAAAATTCAGCGTGTTGGCGACCGCCACGTAATTGGACCCGGCCAGGGCGGTGAGATTGGTGCTGACGTAACTCACCGAGAAGGCGGTGTTGGTGGCGCCAATCCGCTGCACGGCCACGATGGCCACCGGGGTGGGCTGGCTCGCATAATTCGTCAGATTCAGGAAACTCACGCCGACGTTATGATCCAAAATGTTCACCACGGCGTTGGTGGGGGTCAGCAGCGTGGCGCCGCCACCCGGGTTGAACAGGTTGACCGTGAAGTTGACGGTGCCCTGCGCGATGGTGTTGTCCACGATGGGAATGGTGATGCTGCCACTGGTGACACCGTCACCCATCGTAAGTGTGCCACTCGAGGTCAGGTAATTGACCCCCGGCAGAGCCGTGCCCGCTGTGGTGTTGTAATTCACGGACACGCTGCCCGAGGCGCCATTGGTACGGCTGACAGTCAGGATGGCGTTGCCATTGGCCTTGACCACCGTGTAGCTGTTGGTGCTGAAGAACAACTGACCCGGAGCATTGACCGTGTCAATGATCGTCAGCGTGGCGTTCGTCGGGCTCGTCAGGATGAAACCGGTGGCATTGGTGATGATCATCGCCACGGTGCGCTGGCCCTCGGGAATGGTGTTATTGATGATCGGCACCTGGACCGTGACGTCCGACACACCCGGATTAAAGGTAATGATTCCATTCGTGGGATAGTAGTCCGTGCCAATCACGGCCGTGCCGTTGGTCACGGTGGTAAAATAGACCGAGCAAGTGCCGCTGGTGCTGCCCAGCCGGGTGATGTCAATATTGGCCACCCCGGTGACCGTGTTCTTCGGCACCGAATAGTTGGCGGAGGCAAAGCTCACCCCGCTATCCACATTGAGAATGGTCAGCAGTGCGGTGGACTGGTCACCCAGACCGGAACCGCCGGTCGGATTGGACAACGCCAGGTTTACGGTCAAATTCGGGGTGACGATTTGATCATCCATGACCGGTATGGTGATCGTCTGGAACACCTGGCCGAGGGCGAAATCCAAAGTGTTGGTAATGCCGGAATAATTGACGCCGTTGACGGCCGTGCCATTCGTCGTGGCGAAGGTTACATACACGTCACCCAGGGGGTTGTTGGTGGGCCCGCTGCTGCCGCCGGACCGGACCACCGTGATGGTCGCGAATCCGCCATTCTCCGCAATTTGATAGTTGGCCACGTTGAAGGAGAACTGACCGGAGCCCACCACGGAACCGCCGTTTACGCGGGTGATGTAAGGCGTGGACTGGTCTTCAAATGTGGTAAAGGCACCGCCCAACAGGAGGAAGTTGTTGGTGGACTGTATGACCAGTGCGTTGATCGCGCCATTGGCCCCATCTCCAAAGTTAATCGTGGGATCCACCGTGCCATCCGGGTTTAAGCGGGTAATGTCATTACGATTCAAACCGCTGGCCTGGTTAAACTGACCGGCCACCACAATGCGCGCGTCGGGCTGGATGGCAATCGCATCCACCGAACCGTTGACCCCCGTCAGCAAATTGGCCACAAAAGAGGCGTCCAGGGTCCCGTCCGCATTGACCCGGGCGAGCCGGTTAACGGGCTGGCCATCCACTACGGTGAAGTCACCGCCAATGACGATCTTGCCATCGGTTTGAATGCTGATGGCTCGAACGGTGCCATTGGCGCTGAAGTTGAAGCTGAAGTTCGTGTCCACGGCACCATTCAGGTTCAACCGCACCAAGTTGCCCACCACCACATTGTTAAAGTTGGTAAAGCTGCCACCAACCAGCACACTGCCATTATTATAAACCGCATTGGTCGGATAAGTGGTCACCGCATAGACCGTGCCGCCCGCGCCAATGCCGGTGTTAAAGGAGGTGTCCCGCGCGCCGCTGTTGTTCAGGCGGACGATCCCCGGACCGGAAACGCCGTTGAAAGTGCTAAAGCTGCCACCCACATAGAGCGCCCGCGACCCATTGATAAACGTCTCGGCCAGCGCAAAAACCGAGTTATCCGCCCCGGCGCCCACCACAAAGCTGGTGTCCAGCGTGCCGTCGGTCATCAACCGGGCCACACTATTGCGCGTGGTGCCATTGACGTTGGCAAAAGCGCCGCCGATTAGAATGCGGCTGTCCGTCTGGCTGACGAGGGCATTAACATTGCCATCCGTTCCCGCCAGATTGGCGAGGAAGGAGGTATCCAGCGAGCCATCGTAGTTCAAACGAGCCACGTGATTGTAAGCGGCGCCATTGACGGCGGTAAACAAGCCCCCGAGGACAATCTGGCCGTTGGCCTGTTGGGCCAGCGCCAGCACCGGGCCGTTCACCAGCAAATTCGGATTGAAGGAGGTGTCAATCGCCCCGGGCGGTTGGTTGTAGGTCAGCGAATCCACGATGTTGACCGTGGCGGTGGCTGGCGCCCCGAGACTGGCCCCGGTGCTGTTGGTGGTCAACAGGACACCGAAGTAGAAATTCGCCGGTGACGGCTCGGGCACGGTGTCCGGAATCAGTTGCACGGTAAAATTAGTGCTCAACTGGCCCGGCGCAAAGTTAAGGGTGCCGCTGGTCGCCAGGTAATTTATGCTGGCCAGTGCCGTCCCGTTGGTGGTGCTGTAGCCCACCTGGGCCGAGCCCAAGGCCGAACCCGAGCGGGTCACGGTGATGTTGGCATAACCACCATTGTCATTTACCTGGTATTTTGCCGCGCTGAACTGGAAGGTGCCGTAACTGTTGTCATTGTAAATATTCATCAACGCCGCCGTCGGCGGGAGGAGCAGCGACGGCCAGTTGGTGTTGTTCAATGTCGGGTTCAGCAGACTGACGCCAAACTGTTTCGTGCCGCCGCCGACATTGGCGTTGGCAATCAGCGGAATGCTGACAATCCGGGGGGTGACATCCCCGTTATTCCACACCAGGGTGTTGGTGGCGCCGGTATAATCGACCCCATTCAAAGCCGTCCCATCGACGGTCGCATATTGGACTGCCAGGGAGCCTTTGCTGCCGACGGTGCGTTGCACCACGAACGTAATGCTGCCCGCACTCAGATTGGCGGTGTAATAATTGGTGGAGAGATTCAGGTAACCCTGGAAGTTCGGGTTAATGATGCGCAGATACGCGTTGGTCTGGCCCAGGGAGGCATTGCCGCCGCTCAAATCCTGGATGTTGTACAAATTGAGATTGACCGTCTTCTCCACGCTGGAAATATAGCTGTTTTGCAGGACCGTGATGGGGAAGGTGCTGGTGAGCTGGGAGGGGTTGAAAGTGACCACCCCGTTGGTGAACACATAATCCACCGAAGCCACCGCGGTGCTGCCGTTCGTGACCGTTTGATAGGATACTTGTACCGTGCCAAAGGAGCTGTTGGTCCGGGCAATCGTGATCGTGGCCGGGGAATTGGTTGCCACAAAATTGCCGGTGGCGAAACCAAACACACCGTCCTGATGGGTGTTGTCCACCAGCGTGAGGGGAGCGAGCGACTCGCCGAGCGCCACGCCGACGGGAATATCCTGACCCCCCAGATAGAATTGATCCAGCCCCTGCGGATTAGCCAGTTGTAATTGCGCGCTCAAATTACCAGAGCTGGACTTGTTGTTGAAGATGGTCACATTCACAGCGGCAGGCCCGGAGAAACCAAACTTCCACAACGTCCCGTACTTGTCGTTCATGAGCCCGGCCGGTCCAAACAAACCGTCAAAGTGATCACGGCTCGGTCCAAAATAATTCCATTCAATCGGATAGAATGGCGCCACACATGAATTGGAATAATCGGTGCCACTCTGGGCCAGCCCGGGAATCACCGCAAAATTGGCCGAGGCATACCCCAGGCTGCCGTTCGTGCGCACCAAGGTTACCGGGGCCAGGGACTGGGTCTTGTTCACCGCGTAACTGGAGGAAACCATGCCGATGTTACCCGGACCAGCCGTGGATCCGCCAATCAAACGGGCCACGTTGCCCCGGTTGCGGACACCGTCACGACTCTTGGGTTCGATGGCATTGTCCTCGTTAACCAACAAGTTGGTGTCAGCAAAGCTCCCCACGAGCCCGCGCTCATTTTCCAGATAATTCCGAACTTTGGCATCCGCCTGACCACCGCCCACTTGTGAGAAGGACCCGGCGATCAGCACATTACCATCATCCTGCAGACCGGAGGCGTAGACCGTTCCGGGCGCATCCCCGTAGAAAATCCGGGGCAGACCCGCAAACTGGTTGTAGGAGGTGTCGAGGAAGGTGGTGTCCACCGTTCCATCCTGATACAAACGGGCAAAACCCAGACGGTGGGTGCCGTTAAAACTGGTGAACGCGCCACCCACATAAATCGAGTCACCCGCCGTGGAGTTCGTGCTGGCGAGCACATAGTTGATGTCATAGACCGTTCCATCGGTTCCACTGCCCGCATTAAAGGTCGTGTCGAGTGCGCCATTGGTGTTGAAACGAACGATGTAATTATCGATCTGGCCCGCTACCACAGTAAACTCGCCGCCAGCCAGAATCCGGCCGTCCGGCTGGATCGCCAGGGCGCGCACGGCCGCATTGGGACCGGTCACGGTGTTAAAGCTCGGGTCCAGGGTGCCGCTCGGAGTGAGCCGCACAATGCGGTTCTGCCCGCCCGGCCCACCGGCCGAGGTGAAGGTGCCGCCCAGAATAATATTGGTGTTGCCATCGACTGCCACCGCATAGACGGCGGCGTTCAGATTTGTGCCGGCGTTAAAGGTCGGGTCCAGGGTGCCATCCGTGTTGAGGCGGGCCACGTAACGCGCGGAATTGTTGTTGTAGGTCGTAAAATCACCCGCGATCACCACCCGGCCATCGGGCTGCTGCGCCATGGCCCAAACCGTGCCATTGGCCCCGGCACCCGGATTGAAGGTGGTGTCCAGCGAGCCATTCGCATTCAAGCGCGCGATGGAATTGCGTTGAATCCCGTTGTAGGAAGTGAAATCACCGGCAATCAGAATCTGGTTGTTGGCCGTCAGTTGCGCCGACCGGATGAATTCGCCGCCCGGGAAAACATTCACCCCGGAGCCCGGGTTGAAGGTCGTGTCCAGCGTGCCGTCATAATTCAACCGGGCAATGCCATTAACCGTGTAGGTATTGTTGGGATCGGTATAAGTGGTGAAGGCGCCGGCAATCAGGGCCTGGTTGCCCGCCGTCACTCCGTTGTTCGGCAGCACCACCAGACTGTAAACTTCACTGTAAAGCTCGGTGCCCGGATTGACCACCGAGGAACCCAGATTGCTGTTGTTGGTATAGACCGGGAAGGCCATGTCCACGGCGAGGTCCGGATTGTACAATTCGTCCACGGAACCCGCCGCCGGCGAGCTGTCATCCGTCAATATGGTCACGGTCGTCTGCTCGTTCATGCCGTCTTGAATCGGATTCCCATTGGCGTCCAGGTCATAAAGCGAGATTTTCACGTCCCGGTTAAATTCCGTCAGGCCGTTGTTGTTGACATTAAACTGAATCTTCTGCGTCTGGCCCTGGTTTTGCTGGCTCGTTTTCGCGGGGAAGGTGATGGTTCCGCTGTCGCCACCCACGCCGGCAAAGTCGGAATTGGTTCCATACACGCCCGCAGTTGTGGCCGGGGTGGGGACCGCATAATCGGAGGCCGCCGGCAGCGGGAATTGGTAATCGCTATCATCCGGCCCGTTGTTCTGCAAAAACTCGGTATCCAAACGCCAGTGCAGGGTGATGGCGTTGCGATTGGTGCCGAAACGATACACGTACACCGTGATGGGCACCGTGGTGTTGGTGCTCGTGGCGCTGAAATAACGGTTTTCGTCCCGCGGAATGCGATAGGCCGTCTTGGCAAAATTGATGATCGGATTCGTGGGGATCAGGCTGGTCACCTGGTTGGTGGTGTAATAGACATTGGTGGTCCCGGTGAAGAAGTTGGTGGTAACCACGTTGAAGATACTGGGCCCCTTGGGATCGATATTACAATCCAAAATGCGGCAGAGCACCGTGCCAAAAATATTATCCACGCGCGGCGGCGATACCACGCTGGATTCCTGCGGATCCCGTTGCGGATTGGACAGGACCACGGTGAAGTCCCGATTCGGCTGGGGCACCGCGCCATTCAGACCAAAAACACCACCCTGGCGACCCTGGCCAAATTGGTTGTAAAGAATGGGAATCTTGATCGTCTTGCTCATTTCAAAGTCATCAAAGATCAAGGTGCCGCTCACCGGGAGGTAATCCACATTCGAATAGGCCAAACTGTCGCCATTAGTAATCTGCAACGGATTGCCATCCTGGGTGGTGTAATTTACACTCACGCGCCCGGAGGAACCGGCCACCCGGGTAACAGTAACCAGCAAACCGGCCACATATGGATGATAATAGGTTCCGTTCACGACCGTTTTGAGCTCGTTCACGTCAAACGTCCCGTTGGCAAGCTGCGATTCCGACGATTCCGTTTCGGCGCATTGATACAACAGAATGGGATTGCCGTTCGTGTCTGAAAGACCGGTCAAATCTGTCCGCTCGGAGGCAAACCGGAACACCCCGGATGGATGGTAAGACCAATTCAATGAGATCAGGCCGCGGACATTAAAGCTTACCCCCAGGAAAGAAGGATACGGCGCGGCGTTATAGGCCACTAACTTGGTATCGGCGGCGATATAATAAGTGACACCCGCCTGAGCATTAAAACGCAACAAACTTGGTCCTCCAAAAGGCTGCAAATAGGAATAGTTCTGAGCCGGCTGGATAAATAGCGCGTTGGTATTGTAAATATTTTGGGAATCAACGTTGATCTGGCCAAGATAAGGTTCCGTGGTGGGCAGCAATTGGGGCAAAATATCATCATCCACAGCGACCTGACTCAGAGACGGCAGGCTAGATCCGGTATACACCCCTAAAACGGTATCCAATTTCAAACCGTTGGTGGCCACGCTACCAATGGTATCCACGGTCACCTCGCCCGAGGCTGGCGCGGTCCACTGGAACCAAACCGGCGCCGTCGGCGGGTTGCCGGCGATAGTGGGGTCACCGGTCTCAGGCGCACCCAAGGTGTTGTTGGCCGTCACCGAACCCCAGTCACCACTGATTTGAATCGGGCTCGCAAAGCTCAACCCATAGGGGGTGTTGGTGCGCAGAATCGTGATGGTTTCGACGGACGGCGGCACCACCACTCCGGAACCGGTGGGATTGGAGAGGCTGACCGTGAAGGTTCGGTTGCTCCCCACCTGATTATTCTGCAGAATGGGCACCAAAAAGGAACCAATACTCTGGCCATTCGTGAAGGTCAGCGTGCCCGCCGTGGTGGTGTAATCAACCCCGGGAATCGCCGAACCGGAAGCGGTCGCATAATTCACCGACACCGGTTCCACGTTGGTATTTAAACAAACCACATAAACCGTCTCATTGCCTTGA
The DNA here is from genome assembly GCA_903895255.1 of uncultured Verrucomicrobia subdivision 3 bacterium. GTDB lineage: Bacteria > Verrucomicrobiota > Verrucomicrobiia > Limisphaerales > UBA11358 > UBA11358. The sequence goes on along the minus strand of CAITTG010000049.1, from coordinate 96,851 downwards.
TTCTGATACACACTGTCAGCATCGGCAAGGAAGCGGAGACCGGCATTGACATCATGATCCACCACCGTGGTGGTGGCCGGACTGGTGAGCTGGGCGCCCGCGCTGGGGCTGGTAAGACCAACGGTGAAATACAAATCCCCCGTTACCAGCGGATCATACAACGTCACAACCGTAATCGTTTTGAGGGAGTCGCCGGGATTAAACGTCAGCGTTCCACTCGCCGTGGCCCCCACATAGTTCGTCCCCGGGAAGGCGGTAATGCCGGCATTGGTATAATTCACGGTTGTCACGCCATTGGTATTATTATAGCGAATGACATTCAAGGTGACCGTGCCGGGATTCTGGCCGAACGGCTCGGTGAAATAATTGGTGGCGGCCACAAACGCCAGGCCCACATTGGTATTGACGATCGTCACCGTGGCGTTGGTGGGTGCCAGGAAACCGGCCCCGCCGGTGGAGTTTGTTAAAAACAAATTCAGATACTCCGGCCCCTCCGCGGTCGTGGTATTAATCACGCGAACCACAAAACTCTGGCTGGTCACCCCGTCACCGAAGGTCAGCACCCCGTTGGTGGAAAGATATTTCAAACCATTCATTGCCGTGCCATCCTGGGTGCCAAAGCCCACCGAAATAATCCCGGATGACCCATTGGTGCGCACCACCGTCACCAGCGCGGCGGAATAACCGACCCCGCCGCCTTCCATGACATTATAATTGGTCGCCGTGAATGAAAGCACACCCGGCGCCTGCACCGTGTCAATAATCGTCAGCACCGCGTTTGTCGGATTGTACAACACCGTGCCGGAGGCGTTCCCGATGACCAGATTCACCGTGCGGTTCCCCTCGGGAATACCATTGTTATTTACCGGAATCTGAAAGGTCTTTTGTGAATCACCCGGATTAAAGGTGACCGTTCCGGCGACTGGCGTGTAATCGGTCCCGATGACTGCCGTGCCACCGGGCACGGTCGCATAGGTCACGGAGCAGGTGCCGTTGGTGCTGCCCTGGCGAATGAGGGTGATAATGCCCGCGCCATTAATGGCGTTTTTAGCCACCGAATAATTGGAGGACAACAGGCTCACTGCGCTGCCGCTGTTGACAATTGTCAGCACGGCCGAAGGCTGGTTGCCCAGCACTGCCGGGGGCGTCGGATTCGTGATCGCCAGATTAACCGTCAAGTTCGGATTGACCCCCACCACATTGATCAAGGGAACCAAAACCGTCTTCAACACTTCACCCGCCGGGAAATCCAAATTGGTATTCACCGCCAGATAATTGGTGCCGGCGATCGCCGTGCCATTCTGAGTGTAAAAATTGAGATAGATATCACCCGTGTCATCGGCATTGGTGCCACTCGTCCCGCCAAAGCGCTGCACGGTAATTTGCGCCACTCCGTTGGTTTGATCGGTCTGGTAGGTTGCCGAAGTGAATTGGAAGCTGCCTGAGCCAGCCGCCGACCCGCCATAAACGCGCACCAAACCAGCATGCGGTGCACCCTCAAAGTTCAGGAACCCGCCACCCAGCAGGATATTCCCGTCTGGTTGAATCACGGAGGCCGCCACAAAACTGTCCGCCCCGGTCCCAAAATTGATCGTGGGATCCACCGTGCCATCCGGATTCAACCGGGTCACGCGGTTACGGGTGACGCCATTGCACGTCGTAAAGTTACCACCCAGCAAAATTCGGGTATCGGTTTGCAACGAGATTGAGAGCACATCGCCATTGGCACCCACCCCAGGTGTAAAAGTGCTGTCCAGAGTGCCGTTGGCATTAAGCCGGGCAATGTGGTTGAAGGCCACCCCATCCACATTGGTGAACAGGCCGCCAATCAGAATATGCCCGTCGAGTTGAATGGCCAGCGAATGAACCGAGGCACCAGCGCCGTTGTTGGTGTTGCTCAGGGCGTTCGCGAAGGTCATGTCCACCGAGCCATCCACATTCAGCCGGGCAACATGATTCAACGGGATGCCGTTGACCGCGGTAAAATCGCCACCGATAACCACCCTGCCATCAGCCTGCACACCCAAGGCGTAAACCGTTCCATTGGCACCCGTTCCCGGATTGAAATTAATGTCCACCGTGCCATTGTCGTTCAAGCGGGTGATGCCGTTGCGACTGCTGCCATTAAAGGTCGTGAAGGCGCCGCCCAAATAAAGCACACTCTGGCCACCTTGAAATGCCTGGGCCATGGCATAAATCGGGCTGTCCGAACCGGATCCCGGATTGAACGTGCTGTCCAATCCACCGCTGTAAGTAAGCCGGGCGATGTGATTCAGACTGTAGCCGTTGAAATTCGTGAAGAAACCGCCCACCAATATGGAGCCATTGGTCTCCACCACCACCGAGCGCACCACGTCTCCCGCCCCTTGCCCCGGCAGATATGAGGAAAACTTCTGGTCCAGGCTGCCGTCCGTGTTCAAGCGGGCGATGTAGTTGCGCGCCACGCCATTGGCATTGGTGAAGCCGCCACCCACAATCAATTTGTTGTCGGACGGTTCCAAGGCGAGCGCAAACACCGGTCCGCTGAAACCGGCGGCCGGGTTATACGAAGTATCAATCTGCCCGGGCGGATAATTATAAGTTTCGTTATTAACAATGGTCAGCGTGGAGTTGCTCGGGCTGCCCACATAAACCGGGTTTGCGGCATTCGTCAATTGCAGGGAAAACGCATAATTGATGTCCTGCACCATGTTGTCAATGATCGGCACCCGGAAGTCCTGGCTCACCTGGCCATTGGTAAATACCAGCGTTCCATTGGTGGCCACATATTGCGTTCCCGCCACCGCCGTGCCATCAACAGTGGTGAAGCTAGCCGAGATCGTGCCAGCCGAGCCACCGGAACGAATGACCGGGATGATTGCTGAGCCGCCGTTTTCATTAAAAGAATAGGTCGGCGAACTGAATGCCAGTGTGCCCGGGAAGTCCACGTTACTGATGATCAGCACCGCGTTCGTGTAAACCCCGCCCAGGGCCAGACTGCTCGGCGTGCCATTCACGGTTGTATTGTACAGACGCGCATTGACCGTCAGATTGCTGGTGTAAATCCCGTCATCTTTCACCGGGACGACAATTGTTTGCGGTTGGGATTGCTGATTTTGCCACGTCAGCACATTGGTGAAGCCAACATAATTTACCCCGTTCGTCGCGGTGCCCCCGCTCGAGGCCACGGTCGCGTTCAGCACCCCGGAACTGCCACCCTGGCGGACCACCGTCACTAAAATGGCTCCGGAATTTTCATTGGTGCCATAAGCCATCAACGCCGGACTGGTGTTCGTAACCCCCACCCCGCCGGTGAAACTGACGTGGCCGTTCGCATAATTGTTGTTGATGATCAACAGTTGCGCGTTCGTTACCGCTCCCAGTGTGGCCCCGCCGGAGGTATTATATATGAACAGGCTCAAATAACGGTCCGGCTGGGCAATCCCGTTGTTTTTCAATGGGATGGTGAACACTTGATTGGTCACTCCCGCCTTGAAAGTCAATTTCCCTGCCGTGGCTGTGTAATCAATCCCGGCCTTGGCTGTCCCGTCAATCGTCGTGTAATTCACGGTCACCTGCCCGTCACTGCCGTTGGCCCGCGTGACACTGATGATTGCCGGTTGCGTCGAGCTTTCATTCGTCGTGAAACTCGCGGTGGTAAAGCTAAGCACCCCCGGTTTCGGCACGTTGTGAATGATATTCACCGGCGAAAGTGAATGGCCCAGCGCCACTCCCAGTGGAATATTTTCGCCATCCTGGGCCAGGTATTTTGCGCTGAATAAACCGAGGCCGGTTTGTTTATTGTTGCCACCCAGAAAGAAGATGTCGGAGCCCACCGGCGACGTCATTTGCAAATCCAGCGCCGCGTTCGGACGGCTGTTGTTGTAGGCAGTCAACGAAGTATTGTAATTGGCCCCGGCCACGCCGTCACTCAACATCCAGGTCGAGGACCAAGTGGTGCCATAGCTGACCACGGTGGAATTAAACAAATAATCAGTCCCGTAGATGGCATTGCCCGGGCCCGATCCCAGTGAAACCGGCTCCACTGTGGCCGCGGCCGGCCCGAGCGTGCCGTTGCTACGGTTGATGGTCACCGTGAGCGTCGCATTGGTCGAAGTACCACTCGAGGCATCCACGGAATAATTGTTCTGCGCCAAGCCGATATTACCCGGCCCCGGGGTGGCGCCGCCGATCAACCGCGCCACATTGCTGCGTGGCAGAATGGAATTACGGGCCGTGCCGCCGCCAACCTGGTAAAACGAACCACCAATAATAATGTTCCCATCCGACTGCTCCGAGATCGCATAAACCGAATTCGGGGCGTTAATGGCCGGATTATAGTAAGGATTAATCAAACCGGCAAACTGGTTGTAAGCCGTGTCCATGAAGGTCGTGTCCAAAGAGCCGTCCCCATACAGCCGCGCAATCCCCACCCGCCGGGTCTGGTTGATCGAAGTGAACGTGCCGCCCACCAGAATGCCGCCATCCGGTTGCAGAGCAATGGCGCTAACCACGTCATTGGCACCCGAACCAACGTTAAAGGTTGTGTCCAGCGAACCATCCGCATTGAGGCGCGCAATCCCAGCACTGGTTCCCAAAGCACCCAGTTGCGTGAAAGCACCGACCACCAACACCAAACCATTTGTGTTCACCGCCACGCCATTGACAACGTCATTAGCTCCGTTGCCCGGGTCAAAACTCGTGTCCAGCGAACCATCCGCATTGATTCGGGCGATATAATTGCGTGCCACCCCGCCATAGGTGGTAAAATCACCACCAATGACGATTTGACCGTTCGGCTGCAATGCCAAACAATTGATTGCGGTGCTGCCCGGATCATTCTGATCATAAGGTCCCACCCCGGGATCAAAGGTGGAGTCCACGGACCCATCCGGGTTCAAACGCACCAGGCAATTGCGATTGGTATTGTTAAAGGTGCTGAAATCCCCCGCCACCAAAATCTGGCCGTTCGGTTGAATCGCAATGGCCGTAACCGTGCCATCCGCGCCGAAGCCCGGCAAAAACTGTGCATTGTCCAGCGTGCCGTCAAAATTCAGGCGCGCAATCCCGTTGCGCTGCACTCCATTAAAAGAGGTAAATGCGCCGCCGATATAGATGTTCGTTGAACTGTCCACCGCCAGGGCGTCAATAAATTGATCCGCTCCGAGCCCCGTGTTTTTGATGAACCCGGCATCTGCCTGGCCATTCGCCAGTGCCCGGGCAATATTATAACTATTGGTGGAATTGTATGAGCTAAACGAACCGCCGATCAGCGTATTACCATCGGGTTGCACCAGCACCGCGTTCACCGGTCCGTTTGCCCCCGGGTTTTGATTGAACGGCGGGATGGTCGAATTCACATTGTTTAAATTGTACGTTTCATCCACCGCGCCAGCCGGTTGTTTTTCGTACAAAATCGTGACGGTGCAGGTCGAGATATTCCCCGGAATTGTGCCTTGGCTCCATTGGTGTCCATTATCCGCATAGAATTGCACCAGAAAATCCTTGTTAAATTCCACGGTGTTGTTGTTCACAATGGGCACGTTAATGTATTTAATGAACGGATCATTCGCTGCCCAGCTCACGGAGCCAATGCCGGTGTTGGTGAAGTCAACCACCCCTTCGGCCGCCGTCTTCAGGGCATTGTCCGGAATGGCATAGTCAGAGCCAGATTGCAAAGTGAACGTATTGTAATTAGCGTTCGCCGTGTTGTAGTCGATCGAATAATAGATCGTGATCGCCTGGGAATAATCCACCCCGCCGCGGTTGATGGCAATGGACGCAGTGCCCCCATCGCGATTCACCCGCACCGTTGAGCGGATAAAATTTATCAGGTTCGTAACATCATAACTCTGAAAGCCCGGACAGAGCCCGGAATACAGGTAAGGTGCCTGCCACAAACTCTCCACATTGACGGTTGCCGCATTGCGGCTGGTGTCGATGGTCGGAGGGGGTATGGTCTGAAGTTCGTTGGTATCTAAAACCGCCGAATCCAGCGTTACCTGCACCGACACCGGAGTCTCTACAAAATAATTATTGGTGCTCAGGGTGACGTAAATATCCTTCGTCATCTCGTAATCATTAAATGTCAGAATTCCTGATGCCGGCAGATAATCCCAAGGCTGATTCACATTCTTGGGGTTTTCCGCAATCGCCGAAGCCACTAGGTTGGTCAACTTGATCGTCTGGGGATTGGAAGTGAGGATGGTACTCGTAACTGAACCATCTGAGTTGGTGACATAAGTAGCCAGGTTGGTTCCCACCAAATACTGGACCGGATAAATCAACATGCCGTAACTGAGGTTGCCGTTGGAATTCGTCTGAACAATGGAAAAGCCGGTCGTATTGCAGGGAATGTTCGTAAACGAACCACCGGAAATCCCCACGGTCTGAGTTCCGATAGAGTAGTTCGTCGCGGTAATGGTGTTTTGACTTATTATATTTCCATTGGTATCAGTGGTAATCACGCTCTGGCTTTCGACGCTGACATTGGAATAAAGAGTTACCCCCTCCATCGTGTTGGTGACTGTGTAATGCACTTCCACCTTGCCCGCGGATCCACCCACCCGCGTGACCGATACCCGGGCTCCGGGTGTGCCGCTCATCGGTGGCTTGGGTCCATAAACTGGAAAAGATTCAAAATTACCCACCGTGTAACTGGTGGAGGTGAAGCGAAATGTCCCGGCGGAAAAACCCGGGACCGTCATCGACCAGTTGAGGCTCGTGTCGCCTTCCGCCACCGGCGGACTGTTGAAACCCGCCACTTCAATAAAATAAGTCGTACCCGCGTTTGCATAAAACGTCAGAAGACTCGTGCCATTGGTCACCCCGGGGGCGTCGTCATTGGCCCCCACGAGACTCAGATTTGCCAGGGTGTTGCCCGTGTAAACCGCCAGGACAGTGTCAAATACCGGTCCGCTATTGGTGCTCGGAAAGGTGTTAAAGGTCACATTCCCCGTGGCCGGCGCCGTCCAGGAATACCAGATGGATCCCCCCACCGAGACTCCGAAGGAATTGTCATCCGTAATAATGGATACCGATTCCCCGGCTTCCACGGTGGCATTGGAGTTATTGGCATCCGTCGAACCGGTCAGGCCGGAAATCACGGTCGCATTGGCAAAGTTGTCATTCGTGGGCTGGGCCGTGGCCACGCCGGCCACCAATCCCGCCAAACCAATGGCCAGGAACAGCTTCAACCAAACGGATTTTCCAGCCAGGTGTTGCCACCCTCCGCCTGCGAATTTTTGCATAGTCTCTTTCACAACATTTCTCCGATGATTACGGCGTAGGACCGCCAACGGTTCACCAATTAAAATCATTTTATTTGTTAAATCGCGCTTAATAAGGATACGTCAGCCAGGGTGACACCACGACTTTGTAAAAACGGATGCCCTTGGCCACGTTCGTGTCCGAAATCGTCACGGGATAGGTTGGTCCCGCCACATTCGTGGATGTAAAGTTGGAATACAGCAGCCAGTTCACGTTCACCAGGTTGGTGGCATAAAAAACGGAATTGGTCGCAAAGGGCACGGTGTCCCACGTGAGCAAGGCCGTCCGGACCGGGTGATTAGTCAAAGAAAGGCTGAAATTGATCTGTTGGGCGGTAAAAAACGGCGACTGATCAAAGCCATTGGCCACGCCATTGCCATTGGAATCAATGTCCTGACTTTGCGCGAGCGCCGCATTAACAGTGTTGGTCACCCCGTCCACCACAAGATTGGTGGAGCTAAAGTACCCGGCATAGGTGGGCACCCAGCGCAGCCGGCCGGGCAGCAAAACGGTGCCATTGGTCGACACCTTGCCTCCGTTTTTACCATTGTAAAGACTGGCAATATTGATTTTTTCCGCCACCGAAATGCCATTGATGAAGGCCTGTCCAAAATAAATCGTTATGTTTGTATTCAACGCGACCCAATTAGTGAAGTCATAACTGTCTTGAATCCCGTTGGTGGCCGTGTCCCGGAATTCCAAATAATCGACGTAGAGCGCATTGCTGTTGCCGATGGCATTGCCCGCCCCGTTAAACGTAACCAGGCTGTTGTTACCCTGCACATCGATGATCAAGCGGCCGACTGCCGCGTTGTTGCTGAAACCACGGTTAATGGCACCGTAATCCTGGGCCGCCCAAATGTTGGCGGCCAGTTTATTGGCCGGTGGCACTGTGTTCGAAATCGTCGTCCCCAGAAAATCACCATTATGCGGGTTGCTCAACAGGGAGAACCCGCTGCCACCCGTGCCGTTGGGACGCCCCACCACCCAAGTGTTATCCCCGTAATTGGTAATTTCCCCGTATGGAATGTAATTGCCCGGAATCGGAACGCCGTCACCCAGCGAATTGCTGGGATTTAAACTCAGGGATAGGGACTGGAACCACACATTGCTCGCCAGCAGGCTCTTTCCAACCAGTGTTATGCCGCCACCGGCATAAACGTAGGAGTTGGTCAGGGTCGCGGTCTGACACTGGACATTTAAATTACCCGTGCCATTGCTAATCGTCCCGCTGTTAACAAAGTTCGTGGCCAACACCGTGGTGCCAGCATCCGCAATCACCCCGTTGTTAATCACCGCGCCAAAATTATTCACGTTGGTAAAACTCACCGCGCCCTGCGCCCCGATGGTGCCATTGTTGGTCACCCAACGCAGGTTGGGCCATTGGGTCAGACCCAGATTTCCCGGGAAAATCGTGTTTAACTGGCCCTCGGCTGAAGTCGCCCCCACCCCGACACCGTTCGTGGTCACGGTCATTCGCTGGGCATCCGTGAAAAACGTTCCGTAAACATTCAAAACGTCGCTAATGAAAAGGTTTGTGCCGGCGCTCAGTCGCAGATTGTTGACAAACGGAACCGTCGTCGGTTGCAACTTGCTGTAAACCAGCAAAACTCGGTAATCATAGCTAATGCCCGTAACTGTGTCCGTATTCGTCCAGCGGGTGCTCCAGGCCTGAATCGTGCCGCCCCAATTGGGAATGTCGGACTCCAGCACGTTCGTGAACACCAAGTTGCCATTCGTTACTGCCAAATTAATGTCTGAGAATGGCGCCGCAATCTGGGCGCCCGCGCTGCCGTCAAATTGATTGGTCGCGGTCAGGGCCAGATAGTTTTCCCCGCTAATAATCGCATTTTGCAGGTTTAATCGTTGGCTGCCCGAAATAATGATTTTGCTCGGCAGATTCGGAATGGTGCCATGCGGATTGGTCAGAGTGACATTGGTCGACACCGTGGATGGAATAATCTGTCCGTTCATGTACGAATAAAAATTGGTGATATTACCAGCGGTGAAGATGTTTAGAAACCCAGCCGGGGTCGGATTGGCAAACAACGGCAGGGGGGAGGTGACAAAACTAAAGTTTGCGGGCACCCCCGTGCCGGCATTCACGGGTAAAAGCGTCAAGCCCGCGTTGGTCGTCGCCCCCAGCGCGTAATCATCCGTCAAATAAAGATAATTGGAGGAACTTAACCCGGTGGCCGGATCAATGTAGGAACCCACCCATTCCACATGGGCCGCCCCCGGATTCAGACCTGGATAAGTCTGGTTCGGAGGGTCGATATAAACGTTATAAGGAGCATTGGGACTGTCATTCTGCACAAACACCGCCCGGTAAATCACGTTGCTCGTGGCCAACCCGTCCGTGCGAAAATAGGAGGTCGAATTCGTGAGGATTAAATAATAATTTGGAATCGGGACAAACGAGCTGATCGCCGAGTTCGGGCCCAAATCAGCCCCTGGATTCCAATCCGCATTGGTGTCCAATCCCACCGCTCCGGTGCTGTTAAGATTCAAGGCATTCAACAAGGTGTTGCCAAAAATCAGCCCGTTGGTGGTTTGCAGCGATTCAATATTGAAAACCCCCCGGTTCAAATCCACATTTTGACCGTTCAGAGTAATAGCCCCGTTGACGCTGGCGATGATATTGCCGGGATTGACAATATTGGTGGCACTGACATTGCAAATGCCATAACCAAGAATATCGTAGAATGTAAAACCGCCTACCGTGAAGAGGTTGTTTCCATCCACGAGCGAATTGCACCGGATGGTTCCCTGATTGTAAAAGCTTCCCGCCGGAATCCCGTTCACGGTCGAACCCTGGTCAAAATTAAAACCAATGTTATAAACCGCCAACACCTGGTTGATGTTGATCGGATTGTTTACCGTCATGACCCCGTTCTCCCCGTTGGTGTAATTCAACACATAGCTCGGCTCATAATACTGGCTGGGCTTGCTGGAATTATAGGTGGAAAAATTGATGCTAAACAGCGCCTCGTTGTCGAAATTGGTTGTGAAAATGGTCGGGGGGGGACTGCCCGGAATATTATAGGAATTATCAAATCCATTGAGGTATTGTGGGGCCGGCGTCGCGGCGAATCCAGTCACCGTCAGCAGCACCCCCAGCATGGAGCTCCACACCAACCTGTTAAGCCGGGATTTTCCACCAACCGCAGAGTATAAATTAATTGCCATACCGTTTATTGAATTGTAATTGGGTAGGTCCACTGCACGGAATTGGACAGTGCATCCGTCAGAACCACCGTGATGTCATAGACCAGTGGACTGTTATAGTTCCCGGTTTGGTTGATGGGCGTTCCCGAAAGCAGGCCGGTGCTCGACATGGTCAATCCGGGCGGCAGGCCGCCGGCGGACCAGGTGAATGGCGGGGTCAGGCGCGGTGCGCTGGCACTAAACTGAACGGAATAGGCCACATTATTAGTGCCATTTGGCAGGCTGGTAGGCGTGACTTGAATCAACACCTGGCTCGCCAGGTTGGCCAGGCTTGTGCCATTGGGGTAAACCACCGGGTCGTTGGTGGATTCATCAAAGGATGCCCAGGCCAGCGAAGGCACTTGGGTGGTCTCGCCATAAACCACCCCGGGCGTGAGGAAATCGTTCACATCATAACCGTTCCAAAACGCCGAGCCATTGCCGTTGAATTGAAAATTAGCCGCGGGATCAATCACCCCGGGCCCCGCCAGCCCCCCCGCCACCAACTGGCTTTCATCCCAGTTTGGCACCGAGCGGGACACCGTGCCGTTGAAGGTGTTCGCCGCCACAAAATCATAGGCAGTGAACAAAATCTCGGGAGCTGCCACCGTGCGGTCAAAATGCCGGGTGTAAACATGATTGTTGGTTACCACATTCATGCTGTATCCATTGGTGACCGGCTGAAAAAACTGGCCGAGCAACGAATCATAATCCTCCCGCACAAATTGCACCCCTTGGATGCCCTCGTACAAACTGGTGGCATTCGCCGTCTGCGCGCAATTCACCGCATAGGTCACATAAGTGTAGTTCGTGTACCAGGTAATCAAACTCATCGTGGTCGAGTAAGCACTATTGCTGGAGGTAATCAGGTTCGTGTTCGCCAGCACATTCGTCGTGGCCGAGGTGATCAGGTTGGTGGTGTAAATCACGTTGGTCAACAACGTGTACAAAATTCCCGGCGGACACAGATTGGTTCCAAAATTAGGCAGGATATAAAAGCTGCCCGAAGGCACCCCGTTTAAAGTCACCCGGCTGTAGTTCGTGGTGCTCACCGAGGGCGTCCCGTATGGTGACTTGGCCGGCGGCGCGGTGGTAATGGTTTGCAAAATCGCCGGGGAGCTCGTGGAAGAATATTGCGTCACGACATTGGCAAACTTCGTCACATATTGCTGCAACGGGGTGGGCGTATAGTTGGTCACCACCACCAATACTGGCGGCGACCCGTAAGGTGATTTGGCCGGCGGCGGACCGTAATAGGCGCTCACGGTCGGTACATTCGTAACAATGAAATAATTTTGCGAGCTGGATACCACCAAACCCGGAAACAAGGCTTGCAACAAAGCGGGCGGGGTCCCCGCCGCAGCCGCCATAAGGGTGCCGTAATTGTAGGTCCCCACACCCAACGGAACATTAGGGTTGACCGGGAACAACGTCTGGCCGCCCGCGAAATTTGTCGAAACATCAAACAATAAACTGCCCGGCGTGGCGCGCTCAAAGTTGATGTTGTTGGTGCTCATCAAATATTTCAACCCCGCAATGTCGTCCCGGGTGAACGTGTTGTAAAATCCGCCAATTTGCAGACCGCCAAAAGGCTCATAACTGCTGTCCGCCACTGCCGTGTACTGGTCGCCCAGCGGGTCCACCGAAAACGGCAGCGTTACCGCCAGCGGATCAGGGCCGCTGCAAATCTCCAAAATTTCATAGGTATAGAGCACGTTGTTCACATAGCTCGAATACTGAATTTGGTTCAGCGCGGTGTTGGTGTATTCATAATTCCGTTGGACCACCAAATATTCCTCGTTGACCGGGCATTTTCCGCCCGGCGGCAAAATCCGCTCTTGCAGCGTGTAAGTGAAGCGCTCCGGTTGGGCCAGGCCCAATTGCTCCACCAGCAAATGGAGCGCGGTTGATTTTAAATCGGTCAGATACAAAGCCTCCGCCTCATAGTTGTATTGTTGGGAGTCCAGTGGGTATTGCGAGGGGTCAATTTGATCCACATTCGTAATGGTGTTCATCAAAGCCACCGCGCTGTCCACGGCCGCCACGCCATTCGATCCGAAAAACCCCAAAAAGCTCGTGTCGTAAGTGTAATACACAATCGGCACATTGCGGCGGTATTCCTCACCCAGGTTCCGGGGCCCGCCAATATCACCCAGATACATCGGCCCGCCTGGAATGCTGCTGTCCGCATAGGCCAGATGATAACCAATCACCGCCGTCTGCCAGTTGTCCGCGCCATTGGAGGGCGTCTCCGGCCCCAACAGGGAGAAGGCCCGGCTGCTTTGCAAGCCAGCCGCCAACACGAACATCCAAAAACATTTTTTAATTATTCGCTGCATACAAAATCATTGGCGTAGCAACAACACCCGGTAATAACCAACCGGTGTGCCGCCGACAAAAATTGAATCCGTGGTGGCCGCCGCAAAGCGCGGGGAACCCAAATTAATCCAGTTCCGTAGATCACTGGTCGTTTGCACTTGATAAGTCAAACCCGGCTGGGGATTCCAGTTCAAGTACAGCCCCCCGGCCCCCTTCGTCAGGTATGTCGTCAGCCAGGTGGAGGCATCCGTCGGATCCCCGCCACTCAGGAACACGTTGTAAAGGCTCATGCCACCCGGGATCAACGGTGCATTTACATTTGTCGGCCAGCCGGCGCTGGCGTCACCGTAATAATAACTGATCCATTCATCCGGTATCCCGTGATAATTTAATCCCATCCAGGCAGCGGCGGTGGCTGCCGGCGAAAGGGGCGACTGGCGGCCATCCGTGGTCTGATAGGCCACTTGGAACGAATGCGTCGCCCCGTTGGTCAAACCATTTGCCACTCCCATCGTCCATTGATTGGTGGTGCCCAGCCAATTGGTGATGGCGCTGGCGGATCCGTCCAGATAAACCTCGTAATTAGTCACCGCAATCCCCAGAACCGGGGGCCAGGAAACCTTTAACTGGGGCACATATTTGTTGCTAACCAGGTTAAACGGCGCGTAAACAAACGGCGTCCCCATCGGCTGCAAAATCGCGGAAACGTTCGCGTAGCGCTGCGCGTATAGATCAAACCCGACTGTCGGACCGGAGTAGCTGGTCCAAACCACCGCAAACCAAGCGGTGCCATCCGCAGCCACCGCCGGTTGCATTTGCTGCCCCACCCAGGTCGTGTTGACCTGAAATTCGCTGCCAATCAAAGCTCCGTTGGCATGAACGAACTGGCCAAACACACCCTCCCGCGAACCATCCTCGCCCAAGCTCGTAAACACCACCAGGTAATCCAATCCAATCGCTTTCATTTTCGGGGCGTATTGATCACCATAAGCCTGCTGGTTGACCTGCACCACCGGGCCGCCGGCTCCGCTGCTGGAATAAGGCCGGGCAAACACATCCCAACCATTCGTCGCCATCAACGGATCGTGCTGGGACCAGGCGATCATGAAACTGCCATCCGCGGCCCCGGCCACACTCGGATTCGCACACGGTGCCAGGTTGCTGTTCACCAAAAATTCTCCGGCCACCGCCAGCCCGTTGCTGCGGTAAAGCCGGGCATAAATATCCACACTCGGTGAAACGATGCTGGCGGCAACCGCCGCCTGGCTGCCACTGGAAATCGCCGGGTTCCGTTGCTGCTCCGATACCCAGGTCACCACAAACCCGCCATTGGCCAAAGCCGCCACGGCTGGCGTGCGTTGATTGTAATTGGTAAATTGATTGATTAAAAAGGCATTGCTCACCACCAGCCCGGTGGGGGAGAGAATCGAACCATAAACATCCAGCAAGCTTTTGCCACCCGCTTGATTGTAACTGGCCCAAACCACCACGACATTGCTGTTATTGAGCACCGTCAGAGCCGGGTTGATTTGAAACGTATTGGTAAAAGTGCTCACCACCAGGTCGGTCTTGGTCAACCAAGTGTTTGTCGGCGTGAGAAAACGGGCATAAATATGCTGTTTTCCCCGCAAGCCCCCCTGCCACACAAACGCCGCCCCGCCATTTTTTAACAGCGCCACCCGGGCGTTTTCCTGGTCATTCGTTCCCTGCACATTCACCCGGAAGGAACTTAAAGTGCCGTTGAAGGTGCTGTCCAAACGTTCCGCACTGATCCCCCAACCACTGCCATCCGTGCGATTATCCTGCCATACCACAAAACCACCCGTCGGGGTGATGGCCGCATCCGGAAACATTTGATCGCCCGGCAGCGAACCCACCGGGGCGTACTCCGAACCACTGGCCGAATAATAATTCGTCTGGCCCTGGCACGACAACGCCAAATTGACGACACCGCCAAGGAGCAAGGCAGCCACACAGGCCAGCTTCGACAACGACATAAAAGAGTTAATATTAAAAGGTAATGTAACTTTGGGGGTTTGTCCAAAACTTACCATGCAAATAGGCGGAACCGGCTGTATCAACAACCGGGTCCGGGCCTTTGCCAGCACCCACCCCGAACTTTCACAATTCTGCGCACTCATTTCAAATTAAAATCTGCTGTCCGCCGGGCGCGGCTGCATCCAACGCTGCCAGCATGCCCTTAAATTCCCATCGCCCGTACAATTCACGCAATTTATCCACCGCTGGAACCCCGATCCGGCAATGGCTGGCCACTATTTCACAGGGCAAATCGTCCCGCAACCGCACCATTTCCAAATTTCGGCGAATCACCGCCGCCGCCGCGGTCACCCGTTCACGCAAGCCTGCGGGCTTGACTTCGCCCATGCGTTCCAACAAACCAGCCACCGAGCCAAATTGGCCCAGCAGCTCTGCGGCCCTTTTTGGCCCCACCCCTGGCACACCGGGTATGTTGTCCACCGCGTCGCCCATTAAACTCAGCCAGTCCACAATCTGTTCCGGTTCCACCCCGGTCTTTTCCCGGACTTCCACCCGCGTCCAAATCCGGTTGGTCTTGTCATTCGGGTTGGACAACCCGATGGCCGGCGAGACCAACTGCATAAAATCTTTGTCCGCACTGGCGATCACCACCGCCAAACCCGAGCGTTCCGCCTGCCGCGCCAGGCTGGCAATATAGTCATCCGCCTCAACGCCATCCCGGCACAGGGAACAAAATCCCATCGCCCGCAAATAATCGATGATCGGATCAAATTGCACCCGCAAATCATCCGGCATCGCCGGCCGCTGCGCCTTGTATTCCGGCAGCAAAACCAACCGTTCCGCGCTCAAACCCCCGTCCCACACCACCGCCAGATACTCTGGTTTCAGGGATTTTAGCAATTTTTCAACGATTTTAATAAATCCGAAAATCGCATTCGTCGCCCCCCCACCCCCCCCCTCAAAGAACGAATTGCAAAAAACGCCCTGTAAGCGTAAGCATGACCGTCTATGATCAGCAATCGCCCCACAATAAAAAATAATCAGACTGAACATTAATTATTAGGGGCACTAGGCAGAGAATGCACAGTTTCCACCGTCTCAGAAATATGGCTCGAGTTCGGTGGCTGCGGTGGAATCCCGGTTTGCGCAAAAGGCAATTCATCATCAGAATGCACGCGGTTACCAGCAGGATCTACAATTGATGAAGTGACAAAAATCATCAGATTATTTTTGATTGCAGTTTTACTTTGGCTTTGAAAGAGCGTGCCCAGCATGGGCAAATCACCCAGCACGGGCACTTTGTCCTTGGTGGTTTGAATTGATGAGGAAATCAGACCGCCAAGAACCACTGTTTGGTTATCCCATACGTTAACCGTGGTGACAACTTCACGTACTGAAAAATTTGGCAATACAATTGGCAGTTGAACCACGTTGAGGTTTCCCGTTACGCTTGGAATATTTGGCGGCGTATCGTACCCGTTAAATTCGGTCAAGTTGGGGATGAGTGTGAGGTTGATTGTGTAGCCATCAGACAAAACATAGGGGACAACGTCCAAAATCGGACCGGTTTCAACCGTTTGGGTGGTGAAGGTAATGGCGGAGGTTTGAACTGCCTGTTGCACCACCTGAGCCATTGCTGGAGCGGATACCAGAACGGCGCAGAGGGGGAGGAGGGGGGTGATTAACTTGGGTTGATAAAATCTTTTCATATTTCGCCAAAAAATTAAGAAAATGTAGAAAATACGGGGGATTCCAGTAATGGTAAATGACAAGCTAAGGATTCCAGTATTGGTAAATCACAAGTTAAGGTTTCCAGTAATGGTAAATGACAAGTTAGGGATTCCAGTATTGGCAAATCACAAGTAAGGGATTCCAGTATTGGTAAATCACAAGTTAATAATGCCGGCGAGGGTTTCATCAGGGGGTGGTGGTGCCGGTGGTGGAGCCGGGGTTGCCCTGCTGGAAGTTAACGCCGGTTACGACGGTGATGAGGGAGGTGGCCCGCATTTGGGTCTGGCGACCGCTGGTGGTGGTGACCTCGGGTTCGGCCAGGGCCTCCACCCCGGAGCGCTGTTCCAGCGCGTGGATGGCAACCCGGAAATTGGGGTTGGTCAAAATGCCGGTGATGGTGCCGACGGTGGGGCCGGAGTTTTGCAAGCCGCCGGTAATCAACTGGTCGGTGGCCGCAGGGGCGATGGTGGTCGCGGCGGAGGTGCCGGGAAAGGCGCCGACGGGATTGGCGCCAGAGACAGAGCCGGTGTTCAAAGAGGGGGCGGTGCCGCCCTGGGCGACCACGGAACCACCGAACTGGCCCAAATACCAGTCAAAACCCAGCGCGGTGCTGTCATTTTGCTGCACTTCGATGAAGCGGGCTTTGATATGAACCTGCGGGGAGAGCTGGTTCAAGGTCTCAATGGCGCGTTCAATGGTGTCCAAGTCGGATTCGGTGGCCTTGACGAAGAGCAAGCCGAGACGATCATTGAAGAACAGGGCTTTGGGCGGATTAAGATTGACGCCCATCACCGCAAAGAAACTGCGGACAACAATGCCCATTTCGTCCGTGGTGCGTTTGACCGTGAGGAAATTCACGCCGCCTTGGGAACCGCTGACGTTCCAACCGCCGGCCGCGCCACCGGCGCCACCGGCCGCACCGCCGCCGGTGTTACCGCCGAAACCGCCGCCATTTTGTTGCTGACCACCGCCACCGCCGCCGTTCTGGGTGTTGCGAAGCTGGCTGGCGCCGGGAGACATGTCAACGACGGGAACCACGGCTCCGCCGCTTTGCTGGCCGCCACCGCCGCCGCCGCCACCACCACCACCACCGCCGCCGCCACCGCTGCTGCTGCCATTACCGCTGGTGCCACCGAAAGTCGTGGAATTGACACTTTCCAAACCTTGGAAGAAGGTATTCGCATCCACCTTGAACGTGCGCATGAAGAGAGGCGCGGCATCGGCGGCTTTGGAAGAGAAGACGACGGCAAAATCTTGAATGGAATATTTGATGGGGTGATCGGCGACGAGAACAATGGCGTCGAGCACTTCCGCGAGGCTGACATTATTCAGGTTCAGCTTGACGATCACGGAACCGACATCGACCTGCTCGGGCGCAGCGGCGGCGGCGGCATCAGCCTGGGGCAAACCGGTGGCCGGATCCACCGCACCGCGGCGAGCCTCGCCTGGGAAGCCACCCTGCAAGGGGGTGGTTTCCACGGTGCTGGAGAGATCGGCGTTGGGGTTAATCAGGAAATTTACGCCAATTTTTTGGGGATCACGAATTTTGGACTGTTCGGAGAGACTGCGGAGCACTTCGCTCAGGGGGAGGCCGTCATAAGAAACCGTGTCCAAGTGAATGCGATCCAATTTACTGACAATTTCCTGACGCCCGGGGCCAGTGTAAACGAGGTTGGTGGTGGCGTAGGGATTGCCAATCATCAAATTCTGATTCTTGGGGAGCACCCACTGCTTTTCCACCTGTTGCATGCGGGTTTGGGTATCCTCGGTATGGTTGGCCACGGAGCGGGCGTACTGAGCCTGTTGAATCAAGTTGAGGTAGTAAAAAGCGGCGACATTATCCGGGTCCAGGGCCAGGGCTTGCTTCAGCTTGGCCTCGGATTCTTCCAACTTGCCCATTTCATAGAGAAGTTTGCCGTCTTGCACGAGGGTACCGGCCTCAACTTTTTGATTTTTGACGATGGGGATTTGCTCGATAGTGGCCTGATCGGGCGTGTGACCTTTGCTCTGGGCGATTAACTGATCGTTTTGCTGTTTGAGCGCGAGGGCATCGGGATTCTTGGGATCGGCGTGCAAAACCTGGTTGATTTGCTTGTCGGCCTCGAGGTAATCATGGCCGGCCTCGGCCTGGCGGGCGAGGGTCAAACGGGTGCGGGCGAGGCCGGAAATGGCCTGGCTGGTTTCCAAATCGATACCGGAGCCGATTTGCTGGGCGAGGCTGGTGGCTTCCTGGTAGAGCTTGGCGGCGTCCACCAAATCACCCTTGGATTCGGCTGACTTGGCAGCGACCAGTTTCTGGCGCAGGACAATGGTATAGGACTGGCGCAGGACCGCTTCATTGACGGCGACATCCGTGGGGCTGGTCTGGGCCGAGGCGGGAGAAGCGGCAGCCAGGAGGAAAATGAGGCCGAGCGGCAAGAATACTGCTTTTGTCATGGTGTGTTTCGGGTTCTTCGTAAAATCGCGCTGTTGGATGGGAGTAGCTTACACGTTATCGTGGGTATTGCAAAATCGTTTTTTTCTGGTTTGATTCAGCGGATAGTATCACTTCGTTTTGATGAATGGCAACGATATTGTACGTTTCCTCACCGAAGGTTAAGACGGCGCCGACCGAGCGATTAAGAAAGGATTTTTTCTCCGGATCAAATTTTAAATCGGCGGTGAAGGCGTCGGCGCGCTGGAAGGGTTTGCCTTTGGCGATGGAAACGATTTCACCGGTATCGGCCAGTTTCAAGAGGAGTTCATCCGGGTTGACCGGATCGCCCTTGGCCTGGGTGATGGTGAAGAGCGGCTTTTTTTCACCAACGGAGGCGACGGTGGTTTGATGGCGCTGGGAGCGGGAGGCGACAAATTGACGCTCGATGCCAATCACGTAACGAATTTCGAGATTGGTTTCGACATTTTCCAGCGAGAGGATGAGATAGAGGGGGGTGATTTTGGTGACTTCGGCGGCCTCGGCATCAATTTCATGCCCGGTGGTGATTTTAATCAAATCGCCAGCGGCATTCTTTTTCCAAGTCATCGGGTTAAACAACTTGTTGGTGGTGGAGAAATCCAGGTCGTAGGGATTTTGCAACCGGGTCAAGGTGTTGTTTTGAGTGCTCAGATCCAGGGGGTCCAAAGGTTTCACGGGATGGCTGATGACGGAATCAGTCATGGCTTGCACGTCATCCTTGTCCTTTTGAATGACAAATGGCAGAGCGACGAGGGCACCCACCACGCCCAGCAACACCAGACTGAGAATGACCTTTTCGTAATTTTTTTTGATGAAATCCATTTGCTTAAGCTTAATTCTTGGGCTGCAATTTTACGATTTCAACTTCCAGGCTGACGTGCAGGAGCTGCTCCTTGAGGAGCGTGGTCAGGCCGCCCTTTTCATTGAGCGGCGCCTGCGGGTTTTGCATGGGCGGCAGAAATTCGCCCCGGCCGCGCAGCATGCGCGGTTCCTGCCCGGGGGGCAGGCCCATTGGACCGGGCGCGTTGTTGTTGCCGGTGGCGGGCTGCACATTGATGCTCTTAATGATGAAGCAGTGGGGGGAGCCGGCAAAGCCCGAGAAGATGCGGGCAATTTCCGGACCGAAACTTTGAATGGTGACGACGTAGGGGGTAAGGACCACCTGGTCGTTGGTGACGGATTGATCGCCGATATAATCACCCTGGGGGCCGTTGGCATCATCATCGGACACGCGCACCCGTTGAATGGATTGCAATTCATTGACGCCGGCGGCGAACAGGACTTCAGAGATGGATTTCACCTCGCCCAACTGCACGGCGAGCCCATCGAGACTGCCGGGGGAAAACTTGACCAGAGAGCGCTCGGCCTCGAAGGAGAAACCGTAGTCGGGCGGCACCACGACATTGGCGGCCTCGGCCTCATGCTGCATGAGGCTGATGGTGCGGCGGAGGGCGGCGGCGTAGGTTTCACTGGAAACGGGAGCGGCGGGGGTGGAGGGCGGAATAGGGGCGATGGGGGCAAACCAAACGGCGGTCTGGTCGAGCCAGTCTTTCAACTGGGCAGTCTGGTCCTTGGCTTGTTGAATCTTGTTGATTTTGTCATTGCCCGGGTTGGCAGCGGGGTCATTGAGGGCTCCGAGGGTGCCGTAAATTTCCTTGAGCTTGTCCAGCATGTCCGAGTTGCGGCTCCAATTGGTATAATTGTAATAGCCCGCCGCGCCCAGCAAGGCCAAGGCCACCACGCCACCAATGAAGAAGAATAAATTTCGCTTAATCCAGGCCATATTTACAATTTCAGAGGATTTTGCAACGCCACGGTGATGCCGAAAGTGAAGGTGCCGGTCGCATCGTCGGTCGTGATGGTCGGCGAGAGCACGGTGGCCTTGGGATCAAACAAATGACTGTTTTGGAGCTGGCTTTGCACTTCAAAAGCGATGGCGGTGTTGGCGGAGGGATCCACGGAGGACAAATTGACCGAGCGACACACCAGTTGGATGGTGGAACCGGCAGCGGCGGCGGTGGCATCCGGGACGGGAGTCGGGGCGGGCATGGGCATGCCGCGACCCATGAAGCCACGGGGACCGCCAATCCCCATCATGGACGGGCCGGGACCAGCGGCGGGGGCGCCGACGGCATTGCCCAGATTGGGGTCGGTAATCATACTCTCGATCCAGATGCCGACATCAACGTTGGGTTTTTGAGCGGACAGTTTGACGCGGACATTTTCCTCGGAGGCCATGAGGACCCGGCGCAGTTCGGCGCAAACATCACCCCAATAGTATCGCTGGGAGAGGTAATTGGAAATCTGAGTGGCTTGTTTTTGTTTTTCCGCCAGTTTGGCCATGGCGGCCTTGAAGGCCTCGGACTTGGCGGTTTTGGGAGCAATCTGCTGATTGAGCGTGTCGATCTGATCCGCCTTGAAATCGGCCAGCTTGGAGAAGAGGTAGCCGGTGGTAAAAGCGACGAAGACGAGACTGAAAACGGTGACGAGGAAATAGGGTTTTTTCTGATTGAAGGCCTGCCAGCGCAAGGTGCTGTCGGGCATCAGATTCATTTCCACCGGGCAGTTGGCGAGGTTGCGGAGGCCGAGGCCGACGACTTCGCCGAGGGAATGAGCCACGCGGGAGAGATCCTCCAAATTAACGGAGGGATCAATCTGGACGTTGCGGAAGGGGTTGAAATATTCGACGGGGATGTTCAGTTTTTCGGCAAAAAACTGGGCCGTATAGGGCATGATGGAGGCACCACCGGAGAGGAAAAGGCGCTGGGGAGCGGTGCCGCCCTGCTGACCGCGATAGAACTGCAGGGTCTGGTTGACCTGAATGTGCAGTTTGGTCATGAACTGGCGGGCGATTTTGGAGATGGCGGCCTGGTTCGGATTTTCGGGTTCCTCGTAAGCACCGCCGAGGCTGACAAAGCCCTCGGCGATTTTGATTTTCTCGGCGTCGGGAAATTTTAATTTTTGATCGTTGGCAAAATCCTGGGTGATGGCATTGGCCCCGAGGTTGATGCTGCGGGAGAAGACCTTGCCTTTTTCAAAAAAGAGGAGGTTGCTGGTTTTGGCGCCAATGTCCAGGAGCATGGTGCAATCTTCCAGATCGCCGTAATTGAAGCGGAAGGCGTTGCACAAGGCGGCCGGGGAGGCGTCACAGAGGGTTAATTTCAGCTTGGCTTTTTCGGCCACGCGAAACAGGCCTTCGACGACGTCGGATTTGATGGCGACGAGGAGGACCTCGAGTTCACCACTGGCGGCGGCGCCGAGAATTTGATAATCCCAGACGACCTCGGCGAGGGGGAACGGCACGTTTTGCTGGGCCTCGTATTGGATGATCTGGGTGACCTTGGCGGCATCCACCGGGGGCAGTTTGACGAACTTGGAAAAGACTTGAAAGCCGGGGGCGCAGACGTTGACGTTTTTGGATTTGAGGCCCAGTTCGGCGAGGGTGTCCTGGAGGGCCTTGACAACGGTGGCTTCGCGGGTGGCATCCTGGGAACCTTCCAGGCCGAGGGCTTTGATGGCGAAATTTTTGAGGCGCAGACCGCCGACCTCATTGGTTTCAAAATCAGCCAGCTTGAGGCTGCCCGCCCCAAAATCCACCGCCAAAAATGACTTCGTGTTCAGCATTGCTGTTTTGCTTTAGGGCCGCGCAAGGGAGAGCTTAAGAACTATTAAACATAATCCCACGGCGGCTGCCCGTGGTGATTACGGGAAAAAAGGCCGGTGGTCAAATAGAAACCATGCAAAGTATTAAATATTTTGTATGAGACGGGATATGAGACGCGCCGGGGATTGCCGGTGGGGGGGCAATAACGGGTTGCCACGGAGCGAAAGCTGGGCCGCAATTTCAACCCGAAGGAGTCGGGCAGACGGGGGCAAAGAACCGAAATATACACCCGCAGGGCGGCGGCGGTACCCTGCCCTGCCCCCCCTCAATTGAGGGGGATGGGAGCAGGGGGAAGCTCCACGCACCACCCCCCTGAATAAACAAAATTCAATCATTAGGGAAAAGTAGGACGGGGAATTGAATTCAGCGGTCACATGGCAGGCGGGAGGGCTGCGGGTCACGGACCCGCGAGCCGGTAACCGAATGCCGGCCAGCGTGATGAATGCGGTAGGGGGGGAGAAACTTCAAATTTCAAAATCCAAACTTCAGGGAATCATCAAACTTCAATATTCAAGGGGGACAGCGGACGAGTGGGAGCGCTCCGGTGCGGGGAGATGGATTCTATTCTAACATCACACGGCCATCGGGCATGCTGCGGGTCACGGACCCGCGCGCCGGGAACCCGCAACGAAAATTAGCAGGCGGCATCGGCGCTGGCGCCAGCGTGGTGTCAGGCAGAATGGTAATTCAACAATTGCGTCCCAACGCATTTCCTATCGCAAACAAAAAAATCAAAATTCCCATGCCGCAGCTGGCTAGAATGCCAATCACTGCTTTCCAAGCAATAAGCCGCGCACCATGTTTGGGTATCCCGAACAAGCTCACAACGCCTAGAATCAGGCTGACAACCTGGACACAAAATGCGCCAAGTAAATATTCATCCATGGTATTGCTATTTAAAGCAACCTTCGCGACCACCAGCGTGAGCCCGAAGGTCACCAATGGCGTGATAAAGCTGAACCAAGCCGCTCGATTAGAGAACGACTTTTTAGATAATTGTGATGTAATCATGCTGAGTAACGAAAAAAACTGAGCCTGCGCCGACGGGCCAAGTGAACCGTGTGCGCGGAAGGGAGAGCGCCAATGGGGGCTAGCTCAGACGAGTGTTTAGGTGGCATTTTGTGCATCTGGCTTGGACTGCTGGTGTCGCTTCGCTCTGGCAAAGCATGCTACAGTGGCAATAATAAGCGATGCCCAAGTCATGCAGAGCAAGCGGCCTATGAGGTAAAAGCAGGCCTCGTCTGGATCTCCTGATGACGGCGGCACTAAAAAAAACCAAGGCCTAACAAAGAGAACGCCAATAGCGAAAACAAACACCCAAGCAAAACGAGCCGCAATCAAAGAACACCGCCGCCAAGAAAACACGAGAAAGCCGCCCATAGTTAACAAGGCAAGGCCAAACAAACTCAGCATGATAAATTCAGCCGCATCTCCGAGACCTCCCATTACAGATGCAATAACGACGTGCATGGCGAAGGTGCTGGCTAAAAGAGATTCGACCGCAGTAAGCGTTTAAGATGCTTGCGCATAAGGTGACGTTATTTCCAAATTTCATGGTTATCAACCTAATTTGCGTTGGTTTACAGATGAATTGAAGCTGACGATGAGAGGGTGATTTGGCGTCAGGAAATGGCGATTCTAGAAGCGACCAGGAAAGATTTCAGAAACTCCTCACGTCGTTTCCTACGAGTTCAGGGTTGACGCCGGGGAGTGGACCCGGCTGGCCCACGAGGATGGGGCACTCGGGGCGGGCGGCGGTATTTTTGACAGCGGGGGTGCCGGGCAGAGCGCGGTGGGCGCCGCTGGCTGGATAGGACGGATGGGACGCAGGGGACGAATCGCCAGGGGATGTTCGGGAACATTATCCGGCAGGGGCGGGGTATTTTTGAAAAAACATTGCGTGCGGGGACGGGATTTGGCTTTATCTTCTTTTGGGCCAAACAATTGATATTTCCGGACGCTGCCAAATGACCGTCACTTATACCGGACGGGTTCAAGGGGTGGGTTTTCGGTACGCGAGCAAGCGGGTGGCGGCGGGATTTGCGGTGACCGGAGTGGTGGGGAACCTGCCAGACGGACGGGTGGAATTAACGGCCGAGGGCTTGCGCGAGGAGCTGGAGGCTTTTTGGGCGGCGATTAGAAATGAAGGACTTGCTGGATTTATCCGGTCCGAGCAGGTAAGTTGGAACAGCGCGCAAAATAAATTTCGCGGATTTGAAATTATTAGTTTGGAATGAAATACGCCATCATCGCAGACATACACGGCAATTTGGAAGCCTTCCAGACGGTTTTGGAGGATATCAAAACCCAGAACGTCAACCAGATCGTTTGCCTGGGGGACGTGGTGGGTTACAACGCGAATCCGAAGGAATGCCTCCAGATCGTGCGGGACATGAACATTCCGTGTGTGAAGGGCAATCACGACGAATATTGCTCGAGCGAGGACGCGCTGGAGGGGTTTAATCCGCACGCGGCGGAGGCGGTGCACTGGACGCGGAACCAGTTGACGACGGACGACCGGCAGTGGTTGCGGGATCTGAAATATTCGCGGATGGTGGGGAATTTCACGATTGTGCATGCGACGCTGGACGCGCCGCAGCGCTGGGGTTATGTCTTCGACAAACTGGCGGCGGCGGCGAGTTTTCCGTATCAGAACACGCAGGTTTGTTTTTTTGGGCACACGCATGTGCCGGTGGCGTTTATGCGCGACAGCGTGGTGCGGGGCGGGACATATTCGAAATTCAAAATCGATGTTTCGAAGAAATATTTTGTGAACGTGGGGGCGGTGGGGCAGCCGCGCGACAACAATCCGAAGGCGGCGTACGTGGTGTTTGACACCGACGCGGGGACGATTGAATTGCGGCGCCTGGATTACGACATTCCCACGACGCAGGAAAAAATCCGGGCGGCCGGGCTGCCGGAGCGGCTGGCGGAGCGGCTGGAATTCGGCCGCTAAATCCGTCCCGAAGCCAGCGCCGAAAGGCCCCGGCGCGACGGGACGCATCTGACTTGAGAATTCTCATCCTCAAACCCAGTTCGCTGGGTGATGTGATTCAAGCCCTGCCGGTGTTGCGGCTGCTCAAAAAGCATCTTCCGGACAGTGAAATCTTCTGGTGGATTGATTCCGCCCTGGCCCCCTTGATCGAGGGGGATCCCGACCTCACGGGCATCATCCGTTTCGAACGCAAGCGCTGGGCGAAGCCGCGTTTCTGGCCGGAGCTGATCCGCAGCATCCGGGAGACGCGGGCGCGGGAATTTGACTGGGTCATTGATCTGCAATGCCTGGCGCGGAGCGCGGCGTTTGCGTGGCTGGCCAATGGGCGGCGGCTGATTGGGCTGGATGAAGTGCGGGAAGGGGCGCGCGGGTTTTACGATGTGGCGGTGCGCCGGGCCTCGTTTAACACGCATGCGGTGGACTGGTATCTGGCGGTGCTGCCGGCGCTGGGGGTGCCGGTGGACCAGGATTTCGTCTGGCTGCCGGAACGGCCGCAGGTCGCCGCGGCGGTGGCGGCGCGCTGGCCGGGCGCGGGACTTCGCTGGATCGCACTGCAACCGGGGGCGCGCTGGGATAACAAACGCTGGCCGGCCGAATTTTTTGCGGAATTGGTGCGCCGGCTGGTTAGCGAAACCGGGGGGGTGCGGTTTGCAATATTGGGCAGCGGGGCGGACGAACCGCTGGGCCGGGTGATCAGCGCTTCAGCGCCGGAGCATTGCGTGAATTTATGCGGACGAACGAGTCTGCCGGAAATGGTGGAGTGGGTGCGGCGCAGTGGTTTAATGGTGACGAATGACACGGGGCCGATGCATGTGGCCGCCGCGCTGAACAAGCCGCTGGTGGCGTTGTTTGGCCCCACGGAACCCAGCCGGACGGGTCCGTACGGGCAGGCGGCGGCGGTCTTGCGGATGGAACTCCCCTGCTCGCCGTGCCTGTCGCCGCGGTGCACCTATCAGGAACCGCAAGCATGTTTGCGGACGCTGGCACCCGACCGGGTGCTGGCACAGGTGCGCCGGGTGCTGGCGCGCGGACTGGAGGCCGCCGGACCAACCGGCTAGGGACTGCTCACGGTGACGGGGTCACTTTCGGCGGCGAGTTTTTCGAAACGAACAGCAATATCCATCAATTTGGGGTTGCCATTGCGGGCGGAAAGCTGACGATAGGCCCGGGCGAGCATTTTTTCGGTGCTGGGGGGATTATTGAGGCGGGGGAGGGAATATTCCAGGTCGCGCAACCCGTCTTCATAGCGCCCCATGAGGACATAAATCTGGCCGCGAGTGTCGCGGTAATGGGGTTGCTCGGGATTTTGATCAAGGAGGGTTTGAATGAGGGCCAAAGCACCATCGAGGTCGGGCTGGTCGCTGAGGGCCAGCATCATGGCCATGTTATTGATCAGGTCGGGCTCCCGGGGATCCAGCGCATAGGCCCGGCGCATATAGGTTTGGGCGGTCTCCTGGTCGCCCTGCCGCCAGGCGGTCATGCCTAAAACGGACAGGCGCGCGGCCGCCGGCGGGCCGTCGGCCAGCAGCTTGTCGAGGGTTTCGCCGGCGGTTTTGGCCGCCGGCCCCTCGAGCCGGCTCAAGGCGGATAATTGCTCGATCAAGGATGGGTTAAAGGAATCCCAGGCCAATCCGGCTTGGAGACATTGGAGGCGGGCGGCGAGGTTACCGGGCTGGGTTTGGGTGATTTGCTGGGCCCAGAGGGCATAGAGGCCGGCGAGGGCGCCGGCATAGGTATTGGTGCCGGAGAGTTGCCCACCCTGTTCAAGAATTTGCCGGGCCGCATCATACTGTCCGAGGCGCACCTCGGCCTGGACCCAATTTAAGCGGTCACCGGGCACGTCCTTGGGGGATTGGGTGACTTGCTTGCGGAAGGCCGCCTCGGCTTGCAAGTTCCAGTGGCGGACGCCGGCCGGGTCGTCGTTGGCGGCGGCCAAGTCCGCGAGCATCAGGTTGACGGAAGGGTTGTAGGGGGCCTCGGCGAGGAGGTGAGGTTTGGCGGCGGACCAGTCTTTGGTTTGAAAAAACACCCAGGCCGCGACCTCATGGGTGGCGAGCGCCGCGGGATCAAGGCTCAGGTGGTTGGAGGTGCCGGCCTGCCAGGCGACAAACTGTTCGTGGAGATACTTGAGCATGGCCTGGGCCGCGGGGGAATGCGGTTCGATGGCGGCGATGAATGCCAGGTGGAGTTCCACGGCCCGGATGGCCGGGGCGGTCAGGCGGTCATGGCGCAGCAAGGATTCGGCGAGGACGAGATGGGCGGGCGCGTAACCGGGCCGATCCGCGGGGGCGAGTTTGGTCATGATGGCAAAGGCTTCCTGATGCTGGCCCAAGCCATCGAGTGATTCGGCCAGTTTGAAGAGGACTTCGGTCCGGGGGGCAATGCCCAGGGCGAGGCGACGCTGGTTGGCCACCCGGGCAGTGTTGAAGTCATGGACCGCCAGGGCGCGGTCAACGATGAGGGTATAACGGGTGGCAGTCCGCAGGGGCGACCAGCACAGGAGCAACAGGCCGAAGGTGGCACAAGCACCGACGGCGAAGAGGGCGGGCAGACACAGCCAGATCCGCCCCCGGGGGCGGGTTTTGAACCAAGCCGCAAGTGAAATCCTGGTTTTCATGGTTTACCCCGCAATTTTTCGAGCAACTGCCGCACCAGTTCCTGGCGGGCGGCGAAGAACAATTGCCGGGCCTGGTCCCGTTCCGCCGCCGAAAGGGGGGCGTAAGCCGTCACGAGCAATTGCACCCGGTAACTGCTGGTCAGCGGCTGGTCGGTTAATTGCCAGCGCTCCAACAGGCCCTTGGCAACCGCCGGGCGTTCCAGCCAATTGCCCTCCTCATCCACGGTGCTAAACCAGAGGGAGGCATGGCTTACGGGTTCACGGGACATTTCGACGGCCATGTGGGGAATACCGGCCGGGTCACCCGGGCCACCGGGGGAGGATTCGCGTTCGGCGTGATCAATGGACCAGCCAACGAGACTGTAACATTCCCGCACATCGTGGTAGCCGAGAAATGGATAATCGATGGCCACGGAGGCCACCAGATCGCCATTTTGATAATTCCAGGACTGGGAGTTAATCCCCTGGGTCTGGGCCTTGTGGAAAGGGATGGCGGAGTCCAATCGCTGCCAGCCGCCGATGCGGGCGGGCAGGTTGAAGGTGGTGTTGGCGGGAAGAGCGGTGTGGCCGGCCAGATGGTAATGCTTTTTTTGGGCGTGCAGTCTCACTCCCAGGGTGACGGTCCCCAGCAGGGCAAAGCCGACGGCCACCATGAGCATCCAACCGGGAGCCACGGCGGCCGCCAGGGACGGCCGGGCCAGCGGGGCGGCCGCAGGCGGGGTGACGGGCGGACCCGGTTGAACCGGGTGGGTGAGAAATTCCAGGCATTCGTCCAGACTGACGATCAAGGCCACATAGCCGACCAGCAAAATGAGACCGACGGTTTCGTGCCGCCAGCCGGAGAGAATATCATGGTGAAAATAAAACTGGAGCCAGGCGCCGAAACAAATGCGGATGACATTGCCGAGCAGAACGCCGGCGAAGACAAAGGGCAGGCAAACGAGCAGCCGCCAGAGGGGGCGGCGACGCCAGAAGAGGAAGAAGACGCAGGTGGCGAGGGTGAGGAGCACGGAGTTAATGCCACTGCAGGCCTCCTCGACGAGCAACTGGCGCTGGGGCAGGTCGATGACATTGCCGCTCAGGGAGTGCACGACGCCCAGGAAATCGAGCAGGCGGCTGCTCCATTGCACCGCGAGGCCGCGGAGGGCGACCATCAAGCGCGCGTCCAGGGCCAGCGGCGGGGGGATAAAGGTGCAGAGGAGCAAGAGCGCGGGAACGACGGCCCGCAAGGCGCGCCAGCCGCCATTGCCCCAGGCCAGCCCGGCCACACACAGCAGGGCGGCAATCCCAGCCAGCCAGGGAGACCACAGGAGCAGGCCCAGCGCCAGCAGACCAAAGGAGGCGAGGAGGAGGAGGATCGTGAGGACAAACGCGCCGGGGGCGAGGGGCCGGGGCAGCTCCTCCAGCCCACGTTTCGCCAGCAGGACGGCCCCGGCGAGGGCCATGGGGAAAAACTGGTAATAAGGCCGTTCCCAGAGATTGGTGAAAAACTGCAGCAGCAACGGGGCAAAGCCAAAGATGAGGAGGCCCGCGATGAGCCAGTCCCGACCGGTCCAGGGAGCCGCAGGGGAGGCCGGCACCGGCGGCTGGCCGAGGGCGGCGGGTGTTGGTGTATTGTCGATGGTCTCCACTTTTAAATAGGGGGAGAGCTTACCAATCCCGGCGGGCGGGGGCAATGAGGAAGTTAGGGCAAGCACGGGCTGCCAGGAGCGAAGCCAGGCTTCCGGGCGGGACCAAAGGGGGCCCGTCCGGACGATCTGGATGGGGTACTTATGTTATACCATTAAGCGCCAGCCGCTTACTGGTGGAGGCGGCCGGGCGGCGGCCAAAGCCGGGCTGATGGATTAGACTTTCCGCGAAGGGTTTGGGTGGGATAAGATCCAAGCATGAAATTCACCCTTGCTTTATTGGCGGCGCTCGGCGCCTGCCACCTGGTGTATGCGCAAACGGCGGTGACGCCAACCGGCCACGTGGAGTTGTTCAACGGCCGGGATTTCTCGGGCTGGACTTTTTGCATGAAGGGGGACGCGGACCCGCGGGCGACGTGGTCGGTGACGAACGGGGTGATTCATTGCACGGGCAAACCCACGGGGTATATCCGGTCGGTGGGCGCGTATCAGGATTATGTGCTGACGGTGGAATGGCGGTTTCGGAAGGTGGCGCCGAAGGCGGACAACACGGGGGTGCTGGTGCACATGCAGTTGCCGGACAAGGTGTGGCCGGCGTGTGTGCAGGTGCAGGGCAAGCACACGCGGCAGGGGGATTTGTTTTTGATGGCGGGGGCGGAGAGCAAGGAGCACCGGGGGATGGATGCGAACACGCCCCTGCCCTTGCGCGGCGGGGCCAATGAACATCCGATCGGGGAGTGGGACACGGTGCGGACAGTGTGCGCGGGAGGCACGGTGACAGCCTACGTAAACGAGCGGTTAATGAATGAGACGACGGAGTGCACGGTGACGAATGGATTTATTGGGATTCAAAGCGAGGGCGGGGAGATTGAAATCAGGAAGATGGCGCTGGATCCGTTGCCAGGGAAATAAATATGTCTCAAGTCTATAGTCCCAAGTCTCAAGTCGGCGGACTACCGGCGGGACTTTGGACTGTGGACTTTAGACTTTGGACGACCCAAGCGCGGGCCTGGTCGGCGGTGGTGAGGTCGCCTTGCAACTGGTGGTCGCGGAGTTCGTGGAGGAGGCGGCCGAGGGCGGCGCCGGGAGGAACGCCGAGGGCGATGAGGTCGTGGCCGGTCAGCAACGGGGGATGCAGGGCGGGCTGTTGCGCGAGGTCGGCAGCCTGGGCGAGCATGAAGTCGTAATGTTCCAATGAGCCGTGGGAGCCGAGGCAGTCGAGGCGGTGGAGGGCGAGTTCGAGCGGGAAGGTTTCACGGAGGATCATGCGCCGGCGGGTGGACTGGCGCATTTGTTTCACATCTTTGAACTGCATGTGGTGGAGGACGCAGGCGGCGATTTCATCGATTTCCAGGCTGGGAAAGCGCAGGCGCTGGAGGATGTTCCGCGCCATGTCCGCGCCCACTTTTTCGTGACCATAAAAGTGGATGCCGCCGGTGACGGGATCGGTGGTGGCGGTGACGGGCTTGGCGATGTCGTGGAGGAGCACAGCCCAGGGCAACGCGGCGGGGCAGGGTTCGGGGAGTTGCGCCAGCATGAGGCGGAGGTGTTCGAAGACGGTGCCCTCGGGGTGATGGTCGGGGGATTGGGCGCAGGTATCGGTGGCGGCGAGTTCGGGGAGGACGTGCGCGAGCAGGCCGCTGTCGCGCAGCAGCACGAGGCCGTGGGCGGCGTGGGGCGGGGTGAATAACTTAATCAATTCGTCCCGGACGCGCTCGGCGCTGACGGTGGCGATGCGGGGGGCGAACTGCCGGACGGCGGCGAAGGTGGCCGGTTCAATTTCAAAATCCAGCTGGGCGGCGAAGCGGACGGCGCGGAGGAGGCGGAGGTGGTCCTCAGCAAAGCGTTCGGCGGGCGAACCGATGGTGCGAATCAAGCGGGCGGCGAGGTCGGCGCGCCCGCCCACCCAGTCGTGAAACTCATCGCGGAGCGGATCGTAGAACAGGCCGTTGACGGTGAAGTCGCGGCGAAGGGCGTCGGCCTCGGCGTCGGCGAAGACGACGGTTTCGGGACGGCGGCCATCGCGGTAATCGGCCTCGGCGCGGAAGGTGGCGAGCTGGAATGGCATCCCCTGCTCGACCACGACGAGGACGCCGAACTGGCGGCCCACGGGGATGGTGTGGGGGAAGAGCTTTTCCATTTCCGCGGGCCGAGCGCTGGTGGCAATGTCATAATCCTGCGGTTCCCGGCCCAGGAGAAAATCGCGGACGCAACCGCCGACCCAGAACGCGCGGAAACCCGCCGTTTGGAGGCGCTGGACAATTTCGCGGGCGGTGCGGGCGATGGCGGAGGTCACGCCCGCACACTGTTGCCGAAAATGGGAGCGGTGGCAAAAGAGAATTGCGACCGGTCAGGGGAGTTGGAGCAGGTAAAACATGTTCGCGCTGCCGGCGGGGGCGGTGCAATTGAAGTTGCCGGC
The DNA here is from genome assembly GCA_903895255.1 of uncultured Verrucomicrobia subdivision 3 bacterium. GTDB lineage: Bacteria > Verrucomicrobiota > Verrucomicrobiia > Limisphaerales > UBA11358 > UBA11358. Next base: position 64,570 of record CAITTG010000049.1, on the reverse strand, counting down.
GGCGTCAAAAACGTTGGTGGCGAGGCTGGTCCATTGGTTCAACGGCAGGGCGAGGTTGGTGGAACCCAGGAGGTAATAACTGCCGTTGGGGATGCCTTGGGAGCCGGTGATTTGCACGGCACCACCCGAACCGCCGCCACCGGAATACTGGATGCCGCTGATGGCGGGCGGCACGGGCGGGGCAACGGTGACGAGCACGCCAACGGTGTTGGTGATGGCGGAACCATCACTGGCGCGGACGGTGAAGGTGAAGCCGCCGAGGCCGGAGAAATCGACGGCGGGGGCGAACCGCGCGGTGTGGCCGTCGGCCTGCAACGCAACAGTGCCATTAAGCGGGGCGGACACGGTGTAAGCGGGGCTGGCGTTGGTGAAACCTTGGGTATATTGCCACAGATCAACCAGCACGCTGGAGTTGCCGGGGGCGACGGCGTGCGGCGCGGCCAGCCAGTTGAGATAATTTTCCAGCCGGCTGTAGCCGCCGGTGCCGGCCACCAGGCTGTCGGCCACGGCCGGATTGGAGCCCATGGCCAGCTCCCAGTAATCCGGGAGGCCATCCTGGTCGGTGTCGACCGGGGCGGAGCCGCCGTTGATGTTGCCGTAGCCGTTGTTGCCCAGGCCGGTGGCGGTTTGGGTGGTCCACATCTGGCCGCGGGTGCCAAGGGAGGTGACGTCGCCGGCGACTTGCTGGTCGACCTGGTCGTGCGGGAAGGCGCCGGCGAGGGAAACATCGTTGCGATAGGCGGTGACCGTGGGATAGGTGGGAATGCCCGGGGTCAGGGTGGACCAGGGGGAGGTGAGGACGACCACGCCGCCGGGATCCGTCGCGGAGCCGCCCAGCGAGCCGCTTTGGTCACCGTCGAGCAAATTGCCGGCGGAATAGACCTGCTGGTTGCCATCCATTTGGAAAAAGTTGTCGCCCGGGCTGGAGGTGGAGGGTCCGGCGATGAAGTAATTATTGATGATGTCGTGTTGGAAATGGCCGCTGGTGCTAGCGACGGTGTAGCCGGCCTGGTAATTATACACAATATTATTAATGAACAGGGTGTTCATTTTGGCCAGCGGGTTGCGGTTGTGGGCGGAGCTGAAAATATTGTAAAACCAGGAGAAACTGTTGCCGAGCGCCTCGGTGTGGGCGTTGAACTGCTGGCCGGTCGGGTCGGCGAGGATGGAGTTTTGGACGGTGATGAGATGGGAACCGGTGGCGCTGCCGACGGCATCTACGTTGTCATACGGGGCGAACTCGATGGAGACGTGGTCGAAAATCATGTTCGTGCCATCGCCGATATTGATGCCGTCCTCGCCGGAGCTGGCGAGGGAGCCGGGCCGGATGCGGAGGAAGCGGACGATTTCATTGTTCCGCACACTGAAGGACAATTCGTGGCCCATGATGCCAATGCCGTCGCCCGGGGCGGTCTGGCCGGCGATGGTGAGATTGTTGGCGCAGGTGACGGCGCTGTTGAGGACGATGTAGCCGCCCACATCGAAGACAATCGTGCGGCCGGACTGGCTGACGGCGTCGCGGAAGGAGCCGGTGCCGCTGTCGCCGAGGTTGGTAACATGGTAGACGGAGCCGCCGAAACGGGCGCCGGTCGCGCCGGCGCCGAAGCCGAGGGCGCCGGGAAAGGCGGGGATATTGGTTTGCAGCACATTGACCAGGAGGTTCACCTGGCCCAGGGTGGCGGTGTCCAGCGTGGCGGAAGTACCCGCGGGGAGGTTGAGCGTGACCGCGCCCAGCGCAAGAGTGCCACCGTAGGTGAAGAGGGGGTAAGTGCCGGTGTTGAAACCCGTCCCGGCGGAGATATTAAGCGTCCCGCCGAGATTGAGATTGCCGCTGACGGCCACGCGGTCGCTGGTGGCACCGAGGGTGAAATTGAGGATGCTGGCACTGGCGCAGGTGAGTTGGTTGCTGATGGTCAGGGTGCCGACGGGATTGCCGGGGGCGAGGATGCCGCCGTTATTGATGGTCACCGGACCGCCGATGGTACCGCCGCCACCCAGCGTGCCGCCCGAGCCCACCGAGACGGGGCCCGTGCCCAAACCGCTGCCGGTGAGGTTATTGACGAGCACGGTGCCGGCGTTGAGCGCCGTGCCACCACTGAAAGGATTGGCACCCGTGAAGACCACGGTGCCCGCGCCGGTCAGCAGGAGCGAGCCCGTGCCACTGATGGTCGCGCCCACGGTGGTGGTGCCGGTGGTGTTCAAGACGAGCCGGCCGTTGTCGGCGAGATTGCCGGGGCCAAACCAGCCGCCGGGGTTGAGCTGCAACGTGCCGGCGCTGATCGTGGTGCCGCCAGTGTAAGAGTTGCTGGCCGTCAGCACCAGGGTGCCGGGGCTGGCCTGCACGAGGGTGCCCGAACCGGAGACGAGACTGCTGAAGGTGTTGCTGCCCGGCAAGTCGAGCACGAGGGTGCCGGTGTCCTGAATGGCATTGGTTCCCAAAGAACCGCCTTGGACACCATTGCCCACCTGCAGGGCGCCCTGCCCGATGGCGGTGATGCCGGTGTAATCGTTGGTGGTCAAAACGGTCAGCGTGGCGAGGTTCGTCTTGGTGAATAAAACCAGTCCGCTGATTTTGCCCGCGCCGGCGAGGGTGTAATTATTGGTGGAGTCCACCGTCACACTGGCGGGCTGGAGGGTGCCAACCAAGGTGACGAGGTTGTTCGTGGCCGAGTCGTCAAAAACCACGAAATTGCCGTTGGTAAAAAAATCCGGAAATCCGTCATCGAGCCAGTTGAGGCTGGAACCATCCCACAGATTGGCCGCGCCATCGCCCTGCCAGATCCGTTCCGCGCCGCCCACGTGCGTCACCACGAGGTCCAGGCCGGTGGGGCCGGCATTGAGCGTGGCTTGCAAGCCGGAACCGGGGGAGCCCATGATTTGAAAATTCGCCGCGCCCCCGGCGGCGAGCGAACCGTAATTGATCAGCCGGTAAGCCCCGGCGGAGAGGGAGCCCGTCAGGGGATTGATGACCAGCGTGTTGAGGCCGGAGAAGCTGGCGGGGCCGGTGGCATTGAGCTGGTCGTTGCCCGCGCCGTTGGGGTCCAGGCCGAGGTCAAACTGGCTGGTCACATTGCCATTAAAGGCGAGCCCGCCAACGATGGTCAGGGTGCCGCCACCGCCATTGGTGCCCGGCGTGAGCGCGCAATTCGCCGCGGTCACACTGCCGGTGACCGTCCCGTAACCGGCCAGGCTTTGCCCGGCCGCCAGGGTGAGGGTGTTCATGCCCGTCAAATCCAGGATGGCGGCCGTATTACTCAAGACGATGGCGGGACCGGTGAAGGTGGAGCCCGCGCCACTCAAGGCCAGTTTGCCATTGCTGACCAGCAAGTTGCCGGCATAAGTGTTGACCCCGCCCAAGGTCAGGCTGCCGCCCAGCAGCGTCAGGGCAATCGGTTTGACACCCCCGGCCAGACTGCCGCCGTAGCTCGATACCGCCGCACTATTGCTAAAGGTGAGCAGGCTGGTGGTGGTCAGACTGCTGTTAGTGATGAACTGGCTGGCCGCGGCCGCGCCGACACCGAGTGCCAGACCGCTGAGGGCGACGCTATTGCCCGCGAGATCCACGGTGGCGGCGGTGCCGCTGCCACCCAGGGACAACGCCGTGCCTTTGGGGAGGGCGGCGGCATTGGCCAGCAGCAATTCCCCCGCACTCACGGTGGTGCTGCCGGCATAGGAGTTGGCACCGGAAAGCTGCAACGTGCCATTGCCGGTTTTAGCGAGGCTGCCGGGGCCGCTGAGGGTGCTGGTCAGGGTGAGATTGTGGGCCAGACCGGCGGCATCGCCCGCCTTGAGGGTGGCCACCCCGCCGGGCAGGACAAGACTGGCATTGCCGGTCCAATCCGCCGTGGCACCCAAGACGCTTTGATCATTGAGCGCGACGGTGTAACTGCCGGAATTGAGGACATTCAAACCCGCCGCCCCCAGATAAATGCTGCCACTGTTGGTGAGCCGGGCGACGGCACCCGAAACCGCGTTGGGAAAAATCCGGATGCCACTGGCGGTAAAGGAGGAACTGGTACCCAGCACACTAAACCAGGCGGTGTAACTCGCCGCCACCGCCACGTCCACGGTGCCGGCGCAGCCCACCGAGCCGCCGGTCTGGTAGTAGCGCACTTCGCGGCCCGCCGTGGCGGACCCGGTGCCAATCTGCAAACTGCCGGCATTGGTGAGCGTGCCGCCGCTCACGGCCATGGTGGCGTAGGAATTGCGAATCCCCACGGCAATGCTGTTGGCCGAGACCGTGCCGCCCGCGATGACGAGGCCATAGGCGGCGGATTCGGTGTGGCGGCCGATGGTGACATCGCCCAGGCTGGCGACGGCCCCGGAATTGATTTTTAACACCGTGGAGCCGTCCACACTGTTGTTGTTGGCGACCTGGGTGGAGGCATTAGTGAGAATACCTCCGCTATTCACATTCACCACGCCATTCCGGCTGGTGAGGCTCAAGCTGCCGTTGGTCATCACCCCGCCGCCGCTCACGTTGAGGATTTCCGCCGAACTGTCCACCAGCGTCGAATTGCCCGTCACGTTGAACCCGGGGGCGGTGAGTGTGAGGGTGGGAATGCTGGAGGCCGAGCCGAGGGTCAGGGAGGCGATGCCGGGGGCGGTCATCGGGGAATTATAGGTAACCGTGAACGTCCCGGCGGCGGTGATGGCCACGTTGGTGCCGGCGGCGGGCACCAGCGCGGGCGACCAGCTCGCGGCGGTGTTCCAGTTACCGCTGGCGGCGGCGGCCCAGGAGGTGGTTTGTGCGCGGCTGGAAAGGGCGTGCCCCAAACAGCAGGCGGCCCAGAGAGGCACCAAGAGTTGGCGATAATTCATAAACGTAGCAGTTCAAACAACCGGGCCGCAGGTTTCCATGAGTCAAGGGCTTAAAAAGCCGCCCCGGATTTTCAAAAGCAGACCCATTTTCCGCTCTTAAAAACCCGGGGCTTCGCCAACCCATTACCCCAAAGGGAAACCCGATTATTGCGCCTGCATCAGGAAATACAATTGCGGGGCGGCGGGGTCCACCGTCACCTGCGTGGTATAGTTGCCGCTGCCATCAAAATTGCCGGTGCTCACCTTGGTCCAACTGCTGACCGGCAGCGTCAGGTTGGTGCTGGACAGCACTGTCACCGGTCCGTTCGCCGCGCCGTTGATGGCGTTGAGCGTGATCGCGCCGATGGGCAACTGGCTGAAGTCCACGTGACTGAAGGCGGGCGGGGGCAGGACGCCAGCCACCCGGATGGAACCGTTCACCGTGAGCTGGCTGGTATCCCAATTGTAATAATTGGGGAGGGCGAGCGTGCCGAAGTTACCGGCCAGCGTCGGGGCGCTGAACAGGGTGAAGGTGTCGCCGACCTGGAGGCCCGCCCCGATGTTGGTCACCACCAGGGTGCCGCCATAGGTGAGCGTGCCCAGGGTGCTGACCACCCGGTCACTATTCGGGCTGCTGGCACGGTTAATTTTCAGCCAGGCCAAGTTGTTCAAATTGACAGCGTTGGTGACGGTCAGCGTGCCGGTGCCGCCGCCGAAACCACCGCCCGGGACGACGGTGCCATTGACATTCAAGCCGCCGAGAATCGTGCCGCGACCTTCCAAGGTCTGGCTGCTGCTGTTCTGGAACGTGCCATCGCTGCGGCCGGACACATCGAGAAACGCGCCGCCGGCCAGATTGACGGTGGCGCTGTTATCGATGGAACCGTCACTGCCCGTGAACACGTTGTTGGTGAGGGCCAGCGTGCCGCTGCTGATGGTCGTGGTGCTGACGTAAGTGTTCTGGCCGGCCAGGGTCAACACGCCGGTCCCCACCTTGGTAATGCCGAGGATTTCATTGGCATTGGGGGTCTTGGTGATGTTGCCATAGAAAATGGAGTTGGGCTGATTCGTGCTGGAACCGATCTGCCAGATGAGCGTGCCGGCGGTGGAGCCGGGACCGGTCAGAATCGTGCTGGCACCGCCTTCCAGAGCACCCAAGGCGAGCGTCCCGGGATTGCGCGCGGTGAGCGTGGCGGTACCGGTGCCCAGATCGAAGATGGTATTGGGTCCACCCAGCATGGTGTTGCCCCCGCTGGCATTAAACCGGAAGCTCCCGGCGCTGGTGCCGAGTTCCACGGTGCCCAAGAAGTTGGTGAGGTTGCCGTTAATGCTAAAAGTGTTGCCCGAACCCGGGATGGACAGGTTCAAGGTGACGTTGGTCGCGCCCGTCCAGGCCCCGGTCAAAATATCGTTGCCGCCGGAAACCACAGTGCTGTTGGTGACCACGTTCAGGGCGCTGGCAAACGTCGGCTGCCCGCCCACCCCGGTGAAGCTGAGCGTGCCGCCCGCCAGGTTCACCGTGTTGGCCCCCAAGGCATTGGCCAGAGTGCTGATTTCCAGCACCCCGTTGCTGATGGTGGTGACGCCGGTGTAGGAATTCGGGCCCGAGAGAATCAGTGTGCCGCTGTCCACCAGCGTGAGATTGCCGCCGCCTTGCAACGCGCCGCTCAGGGTCAGGGTGGTGCCGCCAATAATATCCAGCGTGGCCGTGCCGCCCAGCGTGGCGCCGCGATCCGAGGTGGTGTTCGCCCCGAAATAGCTCAACGTCGCATTGCTAATGGCCAGGTTGCCGGGATCGCTGGTGGCCGCGCCCAGCGGACCGGGCAAACCACCGATGGGCAGATTGTTAATCGCCACCGTGCCGCCGTTAATCGCGGTGAGGCCGGTGTAGCTGTTGGTGGTGAGGATGGTGAGGGTGCCCGTGTTGGTCTTGGTGAGGCCAGTGCTGCCCGCAATGACGCCGTTACCGGCGAAAACATAATTGGAGGTGGAATTGACGGTCACCGCCGACGGATAGAGCGAGTTCACCAGATTGATCGGACCATTGGAAGCGCCCACGTCCGTGAAGTTGACGCTGTCGCCGAGGATGAAATAGTTGGGGGCCCCGGCGTACAACCAATTGGTGCTCACGCTGGTATCCCAGTTGGTGTTCAAAGGATTGCCCAGCCAGACGGTGCTGGCCGGCCCGCGCGTCGTGGCCAGAGCGATGAGCGAAATGGATTTGGCGACCGCATCATTGGTCAGGACCCCGACCACCCCGGCGAGGGCGAAGTTCGAGATACCGCCATTAAAGTTGCCGGTGTAGGAAATCAGCTTGTAAGTGGAGCCGCTCGGCAGGGAGCCGGAAACGGAGACGATGTTGGTGCCACTGACATCCAAGTCCCCGCCGACCGACAACAGATCGTTGTTCGGACCCGCCGGGTTGCTGGACAGATAGAACGTGTTAATGGCCCCGTTCGTTTCCGTCAGCGCACCATTGATGGTGAGCGTGCCGGTGACACTGTTACTGCCGGGATTCACCACCGCGCCGGAGGATACCGAAACCGCGCCATTGACCGTGCCGTAACCGAGGAGGGTCTGGTTTTGGAGAAAATAACCGCCGCTCACCGCCGAAACGTCGAAGGTCGCACCAGGGGCCACCGCGATTTTGCCGCTGGTGAGCGAACCACTGACATCCAGGGCCAGTGTGCCCGCATTGATGAGAGTATTGCCGGAATAGGTATTGGCCCCGCCCAAGAGCAGCGTGCCAGCACCCGTTTTGCTTAGCGCACCCGGACCGCTCAACACGCCGGAGTAGTCGATATTATTGACCGTGCCATTGATGTCGGTCGTTTGGAAAGTGAACGTGCCGCCGCTGAGCCGCATCGCCACGGAGCCGGTCCAGGCCGCGTAAGCGCCGAACAAGCCGCCGCTGTTGAGCTGGGCGTTGATGGCCACCGCGCCGTTGCCCTGAATGCCACCGGCACCCACAAAGATGCTGCCGCTATTGGTAAAGTAATCCGTGCCCGCGCCGAGGAAGGAAATGCCGTAGATCTGGTTGGTGCCGCCCGTCACGGTGTAAACCGTGTCGCCCGTGGTGGAAGGCGTCGGCGAAATCAAGTTGGGATCCGCGTTGACGAACAGACCGCCGGTTTGGAGGAACCGGGCCGGGCGGTTGACCGTGGCGTTTTTCAGCGTGAAGGCCCCGTTATTCGTCACCGTGCCATTCACCAAATACATAATGCCGTGGGCATTGTTCCCCACGGAAATACTGGTGGTGTTCACGAAACCATTGCTGATCACCAGGCCGTCCTGACCCAGCGCCAGGGGGGCATTGGCCGCGCCCACGCCGCGTTGCATGGAGAAGGCCCCCAGATTGTTCGTGCCGCCCGCGATCACCAACCGGCAGGCGGAGGAGATGCTGCCATTGCCGGGGTTCAACAAAGTACTCGACGCCGTCAGGGCGCCGCCAAAGTTAGTCATCAGCGCGGAGGATCCGGGGGTGGCACCGCTCGTGCCGCCCGTGTTGCCGGAGCCGACAATCAGGTTGCCCCCGACCGTCAGGGAACTGCCGACCGCCAGGGAAACAAAGGAATTGGAGCTGACACCAAACGTATTCGTGACATGCATCACCGCGCCGCTGTTGATAAAGAACTTGCCGGTGCCCCCGGGATTGATTTCGACCACGCTGATGAGGTTGAAGCCGGCCGCGTTGACGTTCAGCGTGCCGTTTTCCGTGAGCGAGCCAAAGCCGCCGGCCGCCATGGGCAGATTGTAACTGACATTGGTGCCCGCTCCGATGAAGGCGTTGGTGGTTTGATTGGCATCAATTCCCGGCGCCAGGAGCGTGCTCCAACTGGCGGCGGTGTTCCATTCGCCGCCCGCAGCGGGACCAGTCCAGGTGGCGGTGACTTGAGCCGAGAGCGGCAGCACCGCCAGCGTGCCCAGGACGCCGAGCAGGGTGGTGGTTTTTAAAAGAGTATTTTTGGGGGTTTGCTTGGGTTTCATGGGTGGACAGGAGACGGGAACGCTGGCGCCGTCATGGCGCGGAAACTTTTTGAACACAAAATGTTGCGTTGTTGGGTTGCACAGCGGGTATCTGGACTGACTCTAAAGCCGCAGGGCACAACCGTCCATCGGATGTTTGTCTGAGCGCGTCGACAACCAGGGGGAAAGGCCCCGCGGGAGGGGGGGGAACACCAATGAGCAGAGCCTCTTAGCCGGAACAATTCAGTTGAAAAGGACATTAACCGCAGATTCACGCAGATTCACGCAGATGGGGAAAGGCGGAAAGCGAGAAAAAATGACGCACCAAATAGTTCTCGATCAATATCGGGTCAAACCCTTGCCTACCCCATGGTTTTATCTGCGTTCATCCGCGTTCACCTGCGGTTGAAATGAATAGTTCCGGCTTAGCCTCGGTCACCCAGCGGAAAAACCGGCCCCGGATTTTTCCGCGCAGCTATATTTTCCGCGCATAAAAAACCCGGGGCCTCGTTTTCCCATCACCCCAAATGACCGGGCATCCGGCCGGCACCCGCCGCCGCCGGGTTAATAGGATTGCAGGAGGAAATACTGCTGCGGCAGCGCGGGGTCCACGGTGACCGGCTGGCTTAAATTCCCGCTGGCATCAAAGTTGCCGGTGGCCGCCGTCGTCCAACTGGCCAGCGGGAGGGCGAGGTTGGTGGTGGCGAGCACCGTGACCGCGCCGTTGGCCACGCCGCCGGTGGAGTGGAGGGTGAGCGTGCCATTGGCGAGCTGGCTGTAGTCCACACTGGTGATGGCCGGCGCCGGGGACACGCCGGTGACACTGACCCGGCCGCTGACCGCAAGCTGGCTGGTGTTAAAGGTGTAATAATTAGGCAGCACCACCGAGCTAAAGGAGCCGGTGAGCATCCGGGCGCCAAACAGGGTAAAGCTGTCGCCCACCTGCAGACGCGGGCCAACGTTGGTCAGCAGCAGCGTGCCGCCATAATTGATGAGGCCGGCGGTGGAGGAGACCAGGCGGTCGCTGTTCGGGCTGCTGGCGCGGTTTAGTTTCAGCCAGGCCACGCCACCGAGATTGATGCTGTTCGTGACGGTCAGGACGCCCACGCCGCCGGCGAGTCCGCCGCCGCCCGTGACCGTGCCGCCGGAGGTGGTGTCCAGCAGGCCGCGCAGGGTGCCATAACCGCTGAGCACCTGGCTGGCCCCGAGGAAGAACGTGTCACTGTCATTGAGCGTGCCGGAGAGATCCAGCGCCGCGCCAGTGTTGATGAAAATATTGGTGCTGTTGGCAATGGAGCCATCCGCGCCGGTATTGACGTTGTTCGTCAGGGCCAGCACCCCGGCATTGATGGTGGTGGTGCCCGAGTAAGTGTTCACGCCCGACAAGTACCAGGTGCCGGTGCCGACCTTGCTGATGGAGGACTGGCCGCCGGCGGCATCCTGAATCGTCCCGGCAAAAACGCTGGTGGTGTTCAACCAGCCCACCTGCCAGATGGGATAAGGCGTGGGCTTGCTGGTCGCGCCCACCGTGCCCACCCCGTCCAGCTCCCCGATATTAAACGTGGGGTTGGAGGAGTAAGCGCCGCCGGAGGAACCGCCATCCAAATCCGCGCCCGTGTTCAGATAGATCACCGCATTGGTATACCCGTAGGTATTGGCGATGCGGAACGTGCCCGTGATATTGAGGGTGCCGGTAAAAGCGGACCAGTTGCCGGCAAAACCGGCCCGGGCGCCCAGGGAACTGATGTTCAGGACACCCCCACCCGTTAAAGCGCCATTTTCATCGCCGCGCTGAAACACATTCAAGTAGCCGGTTTGCCCGGCCGGAACGATGAGGGGATTGAAAAACGAGTAAACGAAGGTGGCGCCGTCATCATGCGTGCTGTTCTGCAAAATCAGGGTGCCGCCCAGCAGGGTGATGGGGCTGTTGGTGGGACCGAACGCGGAAACATTCGCCAACTGGGTGGCGGCGGCGAGGGTGGCATTGCTGACCACGGTGCCCCCGGTGTAGGTGTTCGCCCCACTGAAGGTGAGCGTGCCGGTGTCCACGACCGTGAGGGCGCCCGGCCCCGTCAAGGTGCCATTTTCGGTCAGGTCCACCCCGTTCGTGATGTCGAAGGTGGCACCCGTGCCCAGCAGGGTCGCGCCACGATCCGTGGCGGCAGAGGGGCCATCATAAGCCAGCGTGGAGCCGTAGAACACGAGGTTGGTGGGATTGCTCAAGGCCGCGCCGATGGCGCTGGGCGAACCGCCATTGGCCAGATTATAGACCGCCAGCGTGCCGCCACCGACCACCGTCGGCCCGGTGTAAGTATTGGTGGCATAAATGGCCAGCGTCCCGGAATTGGTCAGGGTCAGGGAGGAGGGGGTGGACGAATCCGCCACGCCGTAGTTGCCGGCGAGCACATAATTGCCGGTGCCGTTGAACAGCACCGAGGCCGGGGCCACCAGGGTCACCACGGTGACGTTGGAATTCGGCAGACCGGTGTTGTTAAAGATGGCACTGTCGCCCGCCAGAAAGTTGTAATGAGTGGCGCCGTTGACCCAGTTGCTGCTGACGAGGTCCCAGTCATTGGCCGCGCCATCGCCCACCCAGGTGAGCGGCAGGGAACCACGAATATTGGGGCTGATGGTGACGGTGAGCTGATGAGAGAGCAGGTTCAGAGTGCCCTTGACGCCAGCCACCGTCACGGCGAGCTGGCTGAGGTTGCCATTAAAATTGCCGCTGAAATTGACGAGCGGATAGGTGCCATTCGGAATATTGCCGCCGCCGAAGTGGCCCAGCAGGATGTTGTTGGTGCCGGTGAGTGTCAGATCGCCGGTGATATTGATGAGGTCGTTAGTGCCCGTGGGCGAGGAGAGTTCGAACTGGTTGTTCACATTCCCGTTTTCGTTCAACCCGCTGGCGAAGGTCAGCGTTCCCGCCGCGGCGGTGCCGCCGGGATTGAGGGTGCCACCCGCAGTGGTCAGCAACCCGTTCACCGTGCCCGAACCGGACAGGCTGGAGGTGAGGGTGAACGCGGTGTTGGCGGAAACGTCGTAGGTTGTGCCGCTGGCCAGCGCCACCGGGGAATTGATCGCGCCGGAGGAACCCAGGGCCAGCGTGCCCCCGCTGACGGTCAAGGTGCCGGAGGCCGAGTCGGTGCCACCGTAGGTGAAGGTGCTGGCATTCAGCTGGATAAGCGCCCCGGCGCCGCTGATGTTGTTGTTCACGGTGAATGCGTCCGGTTTGTTATAGATCAGCGTGCCATTGGCATTAATGGTGATCGCCCCGGTGCCCAGGGCACCCTGGCCGATGGTGACGCCATCACCGATCTGGAGGGCGCCCGCGTTGACGGTGGTGGTGCCGGTGTTGGCATTATTGCCGGTAAGCGTCAGGGTGCCGGTGCCGTTTTTGGTGAGGGACGAGGCGGCGCCGGTAATGGTGCCCGCGAACAGCGTGTTCAAGTTCAACGCGCCGATGACGTAATTCTCCGGCTGCGCGAGCTGGGTGTTGTTGCCGCCGTAGAGCGCCCCAAACGTGGTGGTCTGCCCGCTGTTCTTTTCGGTAAAATGGACACTGCCATTCCCCAGGTCCAGAATCATCCCGGCGTTGCCCAGGTTGGGACTGCCGCCACCGTTGTTGAACCGGATGGTGCCCGCGCTGGCCGTGCCGGAGGCATTGGAAACCACGATGAGCGAGCCGGTGAAGGCATTAAAGCTGCCGCCACCATTGCCATTCCCGCCAAGCGTCAGCGTGGCGGCACTGGAAGTCAAATTGGTGACATAGATGGTCCCGGTGCCGGAGAAGGCACCGTCCAGCACCTGGGAAACACCGCGATTGTTCAGGTCCAGCAACGTATTCCCTTTGATGGTGAACGTATTGGCGATGATGCCGCCCGAAGCCAGGGTGGATAGGAGAATGGTGCCGGTATTATTGGTGACCCCGGCCGTGCCAAAGCTGGCGGCCACGCCCGGCACCACAATGCCGCTGTTGATCAGAGTGCCGCCGGTGTAAGTATCCGCCCCATTTAAAATGATCGTGCCCGTGGTGGTGCCGCCACTATTCAAAGTCAGCGGGCTGGAGCCGGAAACCACCCCGCCCAGGGTCAGCGTCTGGCCACCGGCGACATTCCAGGTTTGCGCGGCCCCCAGGGAGACCAGGTTGTTCAGCGTGAGGCCAGTCGTGGCCTGGCTCAGGTCAATGCCCGAAGCCCCCAGCGTGAGGGTGCTGCCATCCGCGCCGATGACGACCGGTCCACCGGGATTCAGTTCTTGAATGCCCGCCCAAGCGGCACTGGCGCCGAGGGTCTTGGAGAGGTTTACTTGCACGTTATTGTCCCACACGACGACATTGGCAGAGCCCGGGACCACGCCGCCCACCCAGGCGGTGCCCAGGTTGAGGGTGGCAGACGTGTCGGCATTGGTGATGGTGGCAGCCGGGGCCGTTCGGAGACTCAGGGTCAGGGCCAGGGCGGACAGGCACGCGGCCATTAGCTTGTGATGGGGTTGCATAAACAAGGGTAATAATGGGTGAATAAACGTTTGGTTTGCTTTTTTGACTGGGCTTAGTAACCAAGTTAACCAATTGACTTGGTTGTTCCATCGGATGTTTGTATGAGGCGGGGGAGGCGGCAGCGATTCTTTGAAATTCGCATATGCCTGGGCCGGTTCGCAGCTGTTTTAGCGAAAATGCACAGTGGGATTTTGGCACTTGGAGCTTCCCCCGCCCGGCCGCCGGCTTTTATCCTCCCGCCGTGGCCACGATTGCCGAACAACTTCCCGCGAACCTGAACCAGGTGACGCTGCCCGACCTCTGGCAGCAGCAGGCTGTGGCCGCGCTGCGCGCGGGCCGGGACGTGGTGGTCCACGCCCCCACAGGGGCGGGCAAGACGCTGATTTTTGAATTATGGTCCAACGGCGGGAAAAATCGCGGCCAGGCCATCTATACCGTGCCCACCCGCGCGCTGGCTAATGACAAGCTGGCCGAATGGCGCGCGCGCGGCTGGAACGTGGGTATCGCCACCGGCGACCTGGCGGAAAATCTTTCCGCTCCCATCCTCGTGGCCACGTTGGAAACGCAGAAGGACCGCTTGGTGCGGGGTGACGGCCCGGCCCTGTTGGTGGTGGACGAGTACCAGATGATCGGCGACGCGGACCGGGGGTTGAATTATGAACTCGCGCTGGCGCTGGCTCCCGCCTATACGCAGTTGCTCCTGCTCAGCGGCAGTGTGGCGAATCCGCAGGATGTCGTGAAATGGTTGCGGCGACTGGGGCGGTCGGCGGAGTTGATCCGGTCGGATGTGCGGCCGGTGCCATTGGAGGAGGTGGCGGCGAACGGTTTGAGCTATTCCCTGCCCAGTGAGATCAAGGGTTACTGGCCGCGCCTGGTGGCCAAGGCGCTGGCGGAGGATTTGGGTCCGCTCCTGGTGTTTGCGCCCCGGCGGCAGGGGGCGGAGGCGATGGCGGCGGAGATCGCGCGCAATCTGCCCAATCCCAATCCGCTCGCGCTCACCGCCGAGCAGAAAGCGCTGACGGGGGAGCATCTGGCGAAGATGCTGGCGACGCGCGTGGTGTATCATCACAGCGGCTTGAGTTATGGGGTGCGGGCGGGGGTGATTGAGCCGCTGGCCAAGGCGGGGCAGTTGCGGGTGGTCGTGGCGACGATGGGACTGGCGGCGGGCATCAATTTTTCCCTGCGCAGCGTGGCGCTGGCGGCGGCCACGTACCGGCGGGATAATGTGGAGCAACCGTTGCGTCCGGACGAAATCCTGCAAATGTTCGGCCGCGCCGGCCGGCGCGGGCTGGATGAAACGGGGTTCGTGATTATTGCCGCGAATGAATTGCGGCTCATGGACGGCCGGCCCGGACATTTGTCGCGCAGTCAGGCGGTGGATTGGAGCGCGCTGCTGGGCTTGATGACGCTGGCGGCACGTCAGGGACTGGATCCCTTCGCGGAGGCGGTGCGCGTGCAGGAGCGGCTCTTCACCACCAAACCCATTTTTCTCGGCGTGGAGGAATCGCTGAAACATCCGGACGTGCCCTGCGGCTTGAAGACCGATGCCGAGCGTGCCCGGCATGTGAAGCTGATGGTCCGGGAAATCCAGAACAGCCGGGGCGAATGGCAGCGGCTGCCCGCGCCGGAACTGCGGCCGGTGGGGACGATCTATGCGCTCACACCCAATGGTCGCGACCCGGAGCGCGGCGCCTTGCAAACTAATCCCGAAATCAACGCCACCGCCCCCCTGCCCCGCCTCCACCCCATTCTCGGCCTCCCCGAAGCCGTGGACAAAGTCGGCCTCGGCCAGTTGTGCCTGGTTTCCGAAACGGACGGCCAAAAAGTCCATGGCCGCCGCTTTCCGGTGGCGGATTTATTAAACGGCGATCAGGTGGCGCTGGCCAAATGGATTCGCCGCCTGACCAACTGGAAAGCCCGCCAGGCCACCCGGACCGAATGGGACGCGGAAATCGCCCCGCTCGTGGCCGCGCGCTTAAAAGATCAGAAGACCCCGCTGGTGCGCTACGAAATCGAGGCGCACCAAATTCTGGCCGTGGTCAGTATCGCCGAACTTCCCATGCGCGCGCTCGTGGATGTCCACGGCGTGGCCTTGTACAAACCACCCGCACGCGAAGTGATGCCGGATGATTGCGCCCAGTGCCACCTCGTGGCCACCTGCCGCACCCTGCCCGCCGCCACCGGCACGGCCATGCTCTGGCGCCGGCTCGGGTTGGTGGATGCCGCCGGCGTGCCCACCCGGCGCGGACAGATCGTCAGTTGCTTTTCCGCCGGCGACGGCCTGGCCATCGCCGCCGCCTTGGAAGACGAGAAATATCCGCTCGACGAATTAATCTACGACCTGGCCAACCTGGAGGCCGGCTTCCGGTTTAGCGTGGACGACACCCGGTGGTCCGGCCGCCTGGCCTTTGCGTGCCACCAGTGCTACGGCAACCAGACCATCCCGGGCTATTTGGAGAACGGCCTGCCGCCCAAGTACGGCGCCGGGGCGGACGCGGTGGTCTTGTCCGTTTACCAAAACCCCGCCGCCAAGGCCATGTGGATCACCGACGTGCTCGGGGCCGGGGACATCGACCGCATCGTGATCGAATGGCGGAGTCTGCTCCGCCAGATCAGCCATGCCAACGAACTTGACTGGCCCCGCTGGACCGACCTGCAAGCCCGCGCCCGGACCTTGCTGGCCGAAACCGAATCGCCCACCATGACCGACCTGCCGCCGCTGGAATACAAGCAGACCAAGCGGGTGGAGCATCGGTTGCATTTAAGGAGGCATTAAGGGCAATGAGCAAAAAACAAAAACTCGACAAGCGCTTGAATTAAAATTACTATTGGCACCCGCAAGCGTTGGCGATGCCAGTTTCGACACAGCGCCGATATAATTTGCCACGCTCGCCAAATGAAAGGATAAATGTGTCTGTAAACGTAAGTTTTATTAATATGAAGGGTGGGGTCGGCAAAACTAGTCTTGCTATGCAAGCGGCCATTTACGCAGCATGGAACGAGAAAAGGGTCCTTGCAATTGACCTAGACCCACAATCTAATCTCAGCCAAGCCCTTTTAGGACCCTCGGAATATGTAAAGCTTTTGAAAGCCTCAAAGCCGACGGTTGTGCAATTGTTGGAGGATTACCAACCAGCTTCATTTGGTGCCCCGGGGCCTCAACCTGTCACAATTCAAGATGTTATTATCAAAAATGTATGGTCGAAAAATTTGTGCCTCCACCTTTTGCCATGTCGATTGGAACTGTCACGGGTTCTTCGCAATCCAGCGGGAAAGGAACGCAAACTCGCGAAGGCCCTCGCTAAAGTTGCCTCGGATTATGACTTGGTAATAATTGATTGTGCACCGACGGAATCGGTACTGACTGACATTGCTTATTTTGCAAGTGGATATGTAGTTGTTCCTGTAAAGCCAGAATTCCTTGCGGCGATAGGACTTCCATTATTGGCCCGGTCATTGGAAACATTTCGCCGTGAAAATGATGATCATGTTATTAATATGGCTGGAGTTGTCTTCAACCATGGTGATTACCAACCAGGGCCGGAGGCAAAATTGTCAGTACGTGAAGTGAGAACACTAGCAAAAGAACATGGATGGCCAATATTTGCAAATGAGGTTCCACACTCGAAAGCGATCCCAAAGTCAGCACGGGAAGCTTCTGCCATAGAACACACCAGCTACGCCCGGTCAGGAATCAAGCAAGCAATTGTAGGTTTTAGCGCTGAACTTTTTCAGAAAGTTGGAGTATAGCTTTACCATGTCAAAAGATTTATTAGATTTACATCTTAAACTTCTCGTGTTGGAGCATGGTCGGACACGGGTATTGCAAAGTCTTGCCCACATAAATGAGGTTTCTGAATCAAGCATCATAAGTCAGTTGGAAGCTGCCGCACAAATTAAAGTTTCAAAGTCACTCAAAAGCATCCCAACTCCCGAGCAGCTTTTAGCCAAAATGGAGTTGACTCCGTCAAAGCGCGAACGCATGGCAACTTTGGCAAGAGAATTCGTGAACAAACGCTTTCTTGGCGAACTCCGACTTGTAGCGAAGTTCTTCAGGGATAACCAGGCGGGAACACCACCAAAGACACGTATGAAGGCCTTACCAAAAGTGTTAACGATTCTGGCCAAATTTACTGAGCGGGATCTGGATGATTTAATTGCTGATTGTTCAAATGAAAGTGTACATTCTGGCTATTCAAACCTTGCGGGTGCGATTATGGGGCAAAGGTGATTTTCATGTTACTTTTCAGCAAAGATTAATTGAAGAGCATGCGATCATGCCATAAAGGGTTCGGCTCCGCACAGTTACCTGTTTTTATTTAAATTGGGTTTGGTTTAGTTAGTTGGCAAACTTGGCCCGCGATCTTGAGTTTTACTATTCATGGGCCGCCAAAAATGGCAGATGCTGAATCAACAATCGGCACCTCACGTAAGTTCGAGTACCACCCCCTGGTCGTTCTTTTCGCGGGCATCCGCCCGGCGGTCCTCCAGAAGCAGCAGGATCGCCTGCTTGAGATTTTCCAGGCATTCCTCCTGGGTGCGTCCCTGGCCATTGGCCTCGGGCATTTCCGGACAGAACGCCACGAACCACTCGCCCTCTTTATGAATTTCAGCGCTCAATGGAATGTTCACGGTGGGAAGTTACCCTATTCGTGCCGGTTTGTCGAGGCGTCCGCTGGCCTTTGCGCCGCCATTTTATTCCCCCAAAATTATTTTAAAAATTTTGGACCCTGGACAGCGGATGTCCAGGGTCCCCTGCTAAATTTTACGCGATGAACGTGGCAACACCTTCAAATTGCGGCCGTTCGCCCGGCGGAACGGCAGGTAAAGCCCTGCCCGCCACCCCGCGTCCGGCCCGGCGGAACCGCCACCACGCACAACTCGCTGGCATTCTGATATTTAACAATTTAACCAAATAACGCCTTAACCTTTTAACCCCGTGATTTCCCCACATCTTCAAGATTCGCGCACTTTCGCAGCCCCCGGCCACCGCTTCGGGCGGGTTTCCCCAAACCGAACCTGCTCGACGACCGGCGGTTTAAATTCTAAGCTCGCGCCTATGATTCAGCGTTATTCGCGCCCCGAAATGCGGGCCATTTGGACGGACGAAAATAAATTGCGCATCTGGCTGCAGATTGAACTGCTCGCCAGCGAGGCGCTCGTGAAGGAGGGCGTGGTGCCCGCCCGGGACTTTGCCAAAATCAAAGCCGGTTGCGAGGCGTGGATGGCGGACCTGCCCGGTTTGGTCGCCCGCCAGCGGGAATTGGAAAAAGTGCTGAATCATGATGTGATCGGCTTCACCACGGCCGTGGCGGAAAAGATCAATGACCAGGCGAGCCGCTGGTTCCATTTCGGCCTGACGAGCAGTGACGTGGGCGACACCTGTTACGCGGTGCAAATGATGCAGAGCGCGGATTTGCTGATCGCGGATGTAAAGACGGCGCGCGTCGCCATCGCCAGGCGGGCCAAAGAGCACAAGTTCACCCCGTGCATCGGCCGCAGCCACGGCATCCAGGCCGAGCCGACAACGTTCGGGCTGAAGCTGGCGCTGATGTATGATGAATTTGGCCGCGCGCTGGAGCGGTTGACGCGCATTCGCGACATCGTGGCCGTCGGCAAAATTTCCGGGGCCGTGGGCACGAGCGCGCATTTGTCGCCGCGTGTGGAAACGTACGTGTGTAAAAAGCTGGGCATCCAGGCCGCGCCGATTGCCACGCAGGTGGTGCAGCGGGATATTCACGCGGAATTTCAATTGGTGCTGGCCCTGGTCGGCGCGAGCATCGAACGCTGGGCGGTGGAGTTCCGGCATTTGCAGCGCACCGAGGTGCTGGAGGCGGAGGAGCCATTTACCGTTGGTCAAAAAGGCAGCAGCGCGATGCCGCACAAGCGCAATCCGATCACGTGGGAGCGGCTGACGGGCCTGGCCCGTGTCCTGCGCGGCAACGCCGTGGCTTCGCTGGAGAACGTCGCGCTCTGGCATGAGCGGGACATCAGTCACAGCAGCGTGGAGCGGATTATCTTTCCCGATTCCTGCACCTTGCTGGATTACATGTTTGGCCTGCTCACGCGGATGATGGACGGCTTGAAAGTGTATCCGGAAAACATGAAGCGCAACCTGGGCCTTTCGCTCGGGATGTGGAACAGCCAGACGGTGTTGCTGGCGTTGATTCGCAAGGGGCTGACCCGCGAGGCGGCGTACGCGCTGGTGCAAACCGCCGCGATGAAGACGTGGGAGGTCAAGCACGCCGGTCGCGACGACGCGGATTTCCTCCAGGTTCTCAAGGCGGACCCGGAAGTGGCGAAACATTTCAAAACGGGCGAGCTGGAAAAACTGTGCTCGCTGGATTTCCATTTCAAACAGGTGAACAGCCGGTTTAGGAAACTGGGATTGTGACCGGATCGTGAAACC
Organism: uncultured Verrucomicrobia subdivision 3 bacterium; assembly: GCA_903895255.1. GTDB lineage: Bacteria > Verrucomicrobiota > Verrucomicrobiia > Limisphaerales > UBA11358 > UBA11358. Next base: position 44,900 of record CAITTG010000049.1, on the reverse strand, counting down.
CCCAGCCCATTGACCCCATGCCCACCCTCACGCTCCATTACGAAAACGCGCGCTTTGCGCAGCAACTCTTCAACCATGAGTCGCGCAATTTGCAATCGCTCGAGGCCGAGCTGGGCGTGAAGGCCACCGCGCGCGAGGGGTGGATCAAACTGGACGGCACGGCGGAAGGCGTGGAGCGGGCCAAGCAGTTGTTTGCCTCGCTGGAGAGTTTGTTGAAGAGCGGGTCGCCGGTGAAGAACCGCGAGTTCACGCACGCCCTCAGTGTGGTGAAGCACGAGGGCGGCGAGGCGTTGAAAAGCCTGGTGAGCGACCGGGTGCAAACCCATGACCGCAAACCCGGGGTGGTGGCCAAGACGGTGGGGCAGAAAAAATACGTGGAGGCCATTCGCAAGCACGACATCACGTTTGGCATTGGGCCGGCGGGGACGGGCAAGACCTATCTGGCGGTGGCGCTGGCGCTCTCGGCGATGCGCGAGGGCACGGTGTCGCGGATCATCCTGACGCGGCCGGCGGTGGAGGCGGGCGAGGCGCTGGGATTTTTGCCGGGGGACTTGTACGAAAAGATCACGCCGTACCTGCGGCCGTTGCACGACGCGCTGCATGACATGCTGCCGGCGGAGGAATTGCAGAAACACACGGAGCGCGGGTCGATTGAGATCGCCCCGCTGGCGTACATGCGCGGGCGCACGTTGAACGGGGCGTTCATCATTCTGGACGAGGCGCAGAATTCGACGACGGAGCAGATGCTGATGTTTCTCACCCGGTTGGGCCATGGTTCCAAAGCGGTCATCACGGGCGACGAAACCCAGGTGGATCTGCCCGCGCACAAAAATTCCGGACTGGTGGAGGCGCACCGCGCGTTGCGGAACACGGAGGGCATCGCGATTGTGGAATTTTCGAAGCGCGACGTCGTCCGGCATCCGCTGGTGCAACGCATCATCCAGGCGTACGAGGATCATCGCGGCCTGCAAAAGGCCTGAGGCCTGAGGCATGAACCTGACCATTGCCAACCGGCAGCGCACCCACAAGATCAAGATCCGTGTGCTGCGGGAAATCACCACGGTGCTGCTGGCGGAACTGGCGGGACCGGCGGCCAGCCTGGAAATCAACCTGGTGAGCCCGGCGCAGATGGCGAAGGTGAACCAGAGGTTTTTGCAGCATGAGGGGCCGACGGATGTCATCACCTTTGACTATCGGGAGGCGGGCGCGGACGCACCGTTGCAAGGGGAATTATTTATTTGCCCGGCGGTGGCGGTGGCGCAGGCCCGGGAATTTGGGACGGAGTGGCGGTCGGAGCTGGTGCGGTATGTGATCCACGGGCTGCTGCATTTGCTCGGCCATGACGATTTGACGCCCGGGCCGCGCCGCAAAATGAAGCAGGTGGAGGGGCGCTGGGTGCGGACGATTAGCCGCCGCTTTGCCTTGAGCAAGCTGTGAGGGGGTTCTAAACTGGCATATGACAAAAAAAAGTCTGCCCGCGCGCTGGCGGGGCAATTTCCTGACCGGGTTTTTCATCGTCCTGCCGGCGGTGATTTCGTTTGCCGTGATCAAATGGGTGTTTGGCACGGTCTCGAGCGTGACCGACCTGCTGCTGTTTTTTCTGCCCAAGGACATCACCCATCAGGACGGGGGCAAGGGCGACGTGCTGTGGTATTGGAGCCTCGTGGCCCTGGCGCTGGCGGTGGTGCTCACGAGTGCGCTGGGGCGGCTGGCCCGGAATTATTTTGGACGCAAGCTCATCGAGTGGTCGGAAGCCCTGATGCTGGCCATTCCGTTGTTCAACAAAGTTTACGGGGCGATCAAGCAGGTGAACGAGGCGTTTTCCTCAGGCAGCAAAAATTCTTTCAAGACGGTGGTGCGCGTGGAGTTTCCGCGGGCGGGCATGTATTCCATAGGGTTTCTCACGAGCGAGGCGCAGCACGGCAAGGCTTTTAAAACGGAGGAAGAGCTGGTTTGCGTGTTCATTCCCACGACACCGAACCCGACCTCGGGCTTCATGGTGCTGGTGCCGGCGGACCAGGTCACGCGGCTGGACATGTCGGTGGCGGACGGGGTGAAATACATTGTCAGCCTGGGGGCGATCGCCCCGGATGCGAAACCACATGATTGAGAGCGGCAGCGGTTTGATTCTGCGCACCCGGCCCCTGACGGAGACGAGTTTGATCGTCCATTGGCTGACGCCGGAATGGGGTCGGCTGGCGACGGTGGCGAAGGGGGCGCGGCGGCACAAATCGCCGTTTCAAGGCAAGCTGGATTTGTTTTACCAGGCGGATTTTTCCTTTGCGCGGAGCCGGCGGTCGGAGTTGCACACGCTGCGGGAGATTAATTTGCGGGAGACCCGGGCGGCGATCCGCCAGGATCTGCGGCGGTTGCAACAGGCCGCGTACGCCACGGCGCTGGTGGAGGACGCCACCGAAACGGAGACGCCCCTGCCGGAAATTTATGAGCTGCTGCGCGGGCTGCTCGACTGCCTGTGCGCAGTGGAACCCACGGCGCAATTGATCCTGGCGTTTGAATTGAAAATCCTGGCGGAGACCGGCTTGCAGCCCGACTGGGAGGAGACGCGGCTGCTGCCGGGCACCCAAAAGGCGGCCGCCGTGCTGACCGAGGGCGACTGGGCCACCGGCCAGCGACTCAAACTCACGCCGGCGCAGACGGCGGAACTGGGCCAGTTTTTGCACGGGTTCATCATTTTCAACCTGGGCCGGCTGCCCCGGGGCCGCGCGGCGGCGCTCAACTGAGTCGCACCCATGAAGCCCATGAAACTGATCATTCTTAGCGATATTCATTATACAGGAGCCGCGGAGCGCGCCCGGGGGAATGATTATGAACTGCAGGCGATCCAGCATCCATTCATGCGCTGGCTGGCGGGCCGCTACCGCCGTCATATCTGGATGCGTTACCCGATGGGACGGGCGGCGTTCCTCGACCGGTTTCTGGCGGAGGCGGGACCGGCGGATGCCGTGGTGGTGGACGGGGATCACTCCGGGAATTCCGCTTTCATCGGACTAAGCGATCCGGCCTCGCTGGCGAGCGCGCAGGAGTGCCTGGCCAAAATCGCGGCGCGTTACGGGGACAAGGCGCATTTTGTTTTTGGCGATCATGAACTGGGCAAGGTGGCCATGTTCAGCGGGCAGGGTGGAATGTATTTGGCGAGCTGGCAGGCCTGCACCGAACAACTGGGACTCAAACGGTTCTGGCAGGTGACGCTGGGCAATTATGTGCTGATGGGGGTGACGTCGCCGCTACTGGCGCTGCCGGCCAGCCAGTCGGACACGCAGCCCGGGGAATGGCCGGAATGGCAGCGGTTGCGCGCGGAACACCTGGCGGAAATTCGCGCGGCTTTTGATGCGCTGCAACCGCAACAGCGAGTGCTGCTTTTTTGTCATGACCCCACCGCCCTGCCCTTTCTCCATGAGGAGGAGTCGGTGCGCCGGCGGCTGCCGCAAATCGAGCACACCATCATTGGGCATCTGCATTCGGATCTCATTCTGTGGAAAAGCCGGCTGCTCGCCTGGGTGCCGCCCATCAGCTTTATGGGCCATACCGTCAAAAAGATGTCCTCGGCTTTAAGCCAATCCCGCGCGTGGCGGCCGTTCCGGGTGAAGCTCTGCCCGGCGCTGGCGGGCATTGAGTTGCTGGATGATGGCGGTTATTTCACGGTGACCCTGGACCCGGAGGCCCAAAAGCCGGCGGAGTTTGTTTTTCACCGACTGCGGCGGCCACCAGAATGAAGCCGAGTTTCCAACCGCGGAAGCATGAGGCTGGGCGGTGACCCTTGACCGGGTGAGATGGCAGGTTAAGAAGGTTCTTGATCAGCCAGGCAATGTGCTGCGGGTCTGTGGCCCATAAGCATTAACCTAAATATTAAAAGGAATCGTCAGGTTAACTTAGTGTTTGAAATGAGGTTTGATTTTCTCTGCGGCCGCCGCGACTCGGCGCGAAAATTTCCGTTGGGACGGGTGCTTAACTTGGGTTTGGAACGCATGAAAGCTGGCAGCACGCGGATCGTTAAGGGGCGGCCGGCGGAGACGGATGCCCCCGCCAAGGCACCTAAAATGGCGCGCGCAGAGTCGCAAAGAACGCAGAGTTGAGGCCGGGCAACACTTTAATTTTAGGTGGCACCGCACCTTGAAGGTGGCTGGGCGCGGAAAGCGGACGGGCAGTGAGGCTCAGGGAATGGCCAAGCGTTTGGTGGCGAGAGGCTGGATTTCCCGGGCTCGATGAGGTGGCAGGTTAATTTTGACGACAGTCAGCAAAGCGACATGCTGCGGGTCACGGACCCGCGCGCCGGGAGAGGCGGCCGGTGGTTGGGGATGGTTGCGATCGCCCAGATCAGTGTTGTCCTCTAAAAATTACTTGAACCGGGAACGATTTGGCGCATTGTTTAGTATGATTTGCCCATTGCGTCCGAAGCACCATCAGGTTTTGCCCAGCGCCATATTCCCCGCCTGATCGCGGCAGAAAATCATGAGCTTATTTACGAGCAAATCATCGCGGCCAACCGGTTGCGCTTGGCGGCGGGGATCCTTGCCAGTGACTCTCTTGCTGGCGGCGTTTGCGTGGCTCATCCCAAGGTCCAGCGAGGCCCAGCTACCAGTACTGGGCAACACCGGCATTCATGACCCCTCCCCGCTCGTCCAGCAGGGCAGCACTTTTTTTGTTTATGGCGATGGCCAGGGGATCGACGGACTGACCTCCACGGACCTGCGCAACTGGACCGCCGTCAGCCCGGTGTTTCCCGGCGGCCCGCCAGGGTGGACCACCAATGCGGTGCCCGGTTTCACCGGCTACTTCTGGGCGCCCGACGTCGTTTACATGAATGGCAAATACTACCTCTATTATTGCTGCTCAGAATGGGGCACCATTAATTCCGCCATCGGGCTGGTCACCTCGCCTTCACTCACCGCGCCGGTCTGGACGGATCAAGGCAAGATTATCCAGTCGAACCCGGATTTTGCCACCAATGCCACCACCGACCTGACGGCATATAATTGCATTGATCCCAGCATACTGCAGGACACCAACGGCACGGTGTGGATGTCGTTTGGCTCTTATTCGGACGGGATTTTGATCATGCAATTGGATCCGACGACGGGCAAACGCCTTTCGCCCACCTCGCCGATTTACCGGGTGGCCAACAATGGCCCTTATTTTTTTAGCAGCACCGAGGAGGCTTCCTTCCTGTACCAGCACGGCGGTTATTACTACCTCTTTGAAAATTGGGGCGGCTGCTGCGCGGGGGTGGACAGCACCTATAATATCCGGGTGGGCCGCAGCCCCACGGTCCAGGGCCCGTACTTTGACCGGAATGGCATCAACCTGACCAACGCCGGCGGCACGATGGTGCTCGAGAGCACAGCCCGCTACATCGGCCCGGGTCAGGCGGGCATCTATACCTACGCGGGCACCAACTGGTTTACCTACCACTATTATGATGGGCTCAACAATGGCGTCGCCACCTTGGGACTGAATTACCTTACGTGGTCGTCCGATGGCTGGCCCCAAGTCACCAATGATTGGAGCGCGTTTTACCCATTGAATCGGGACGCCCATGAACACCTGGGCCTTTACAATGGCACCCTGAAAAGCAACGCCACGCTTACCAACGAGCCCGGCCGCGGCCGGGTGCTGCGGTTGGATGGTAGTAGCAACTACCTGTCCATGCCGCTGGAGGTCGCGAACGCCAGCACCTTCGCCGGTTGGGTGAAATGGAATGGCGGGGCCCCCTGGCAGCGCATCTTCGATTTGGGCGCGAGCACCACCAACTACTGCTTTCTCACACCCGCGGCCTACGGGGGCGGCCTGCGCTTTGCCATCACCACCAACGGCAACGGTGGTGAGCAGCAGATTAATGCGCCGTTTGCCCTGCCCTCGAATTCCTGGTGCCACGTGGCCGTCAGCCTCAATGGCACGACCGGTTTGCTCTACTTGAACGGGTATCCGGTCGCCACCAATTCAGCCCTCACCATCCGGCCCTGGCAGTTGCTGGCGGATAACAACAATCTGGGCAAAAGCCAGTTTGCGGGGGATCCCTATTTCGGAGGTGAAATCAGTTCGTTTCGGGTTTTCGGCCGGGCGCTGAGCGCCACGGAAATCCAGGCCCTGGCCTACGCGCATCCCGCCCTGGCCCACCGTTACAGCTTTACGGGAAACCCGCGTGATGCCATCGGCATGGCGCATGGCAGTCTGTATGGAGATGCCGTGGTGACCAACAACGCGCTCAGTCTGGATGGGACCACTGGCACTTACATGGGAATTCCGGGCGGCCTGGTCTCGGGTTCGGTGGCGGTGTCGCTGGAGTTTTGGGCCACGTTCGGCGCGAACGGCAACTGGGCACGGGTGGTGGATTTTGGCAATATTTCCGGCACCACCGGGACTCAGTATTTCTTTTTCAGTCCGCACAATAACCTCGGGGAGCAGCAAATGGAGTCGAGTTCGAGCAGCACCACGATCCTGAACAGTCCCGGAACCCTGGATGGCCGCAAGGTACACGTGGTGTGCCTGGTGGATCCCACCAACAATTCCGCCGCGATTTATACCAACGGGGTGCTGGAGCAATCGCTCACGGGCGCGTGGCCGAAATTCAACACGGTCAGCACCGCATGGTCATTCGTGGGCCGCTCCTTGTTCGCCGCGGACCCCTACCTTAATGGTTCCATCAACGAACTTCGGCTGTACGACGGCCTCCTCACTACGAATGAGATTGCCGCCAACGAGCAGGCTGGCCCCGATCAACTGGCACTGCCCGTGGCATTGAACTGGACGCATGCCGCCGGCAGTCTGGCGTTTTCGTGGCCGTCGTGGGCGGTGGGGTTCACGCTGGAATCCACTACCAATTTAGCGACTGGAACCTGGAACCCAGTGGCGCCAGCACCGGTGCTGACGAATAATGTTTATTCGGTTTCACTGCTGACCACGGGGGCGATGAGTTTTTATCGGTTGCAGCGGTGAAATGGGGGGTAACCACGGATAGACACAGATGAACAGGGATTTAACACGCGGCTGAAACGGTGGCGCGTCCTGATACCAAATGTATACATGGCAAGGGGCAGCTTTCGCCTGGCCCGAAAAGGTGGCAGGCTAATTTTTACGCCCGCCAGCGAAGCGACGCGCTGCGGGTCACGGACCCGCGCTCCGGGGGCGCAGGCCCCGGACGGGGTTCTGCCATGGGTAGCCCGCGGCATGTGCGGTGGTTGGTGCGGGGACGGCGTTACGTAGCAGGTTGGTTGTTATTGGATGGAATCGGTCCGTGCGGGTGGTCGGATGCGCAAAGCCGGCGGGAAGCCGGCGCTCCGATGATCGGGCGCTGTTTTTGCGATGCGGAGCGGAAATAATGAAGGCGGTGAACGCCCGTTCACCGCTACGAAGGGAAGCCCTGAGTCCACGATTTTAGTTTGGCCCTGGTTACACTTCCAGGCGGTCGTTGGGGCGGGCGACGATGGTGTAGAGGGCAGGCATGAGGAAGATGCTGATGAGGAGGCGGGTGAAGAGGCCGCTGACGATGACGAGGGCAAACGGGCGCTGGGTGTCGGTGCCGACGCCGGTAGCCAGGGCGGCGGGCAGCAGGCCGAGGGCCGCGACGAGGGCGGTCATCATGATGGGGCGCAAGCGCAGGATGGCACCTTCGCGAATGGATTCGGCCAGGCTGGCGCCTTGCAGGCGCAGTTCGTTGACGTAGGAGATGTAGACGACGGCGGTTTGCACGGAGACGCCGAACAAGGCGAGGAAGCCAATGCCGGAGGAAACCGAAAACGGGGTGCCGGTGAGCCAGAGGGCCACGAGGCCGCCCACGGGGGCGGAGAGCAGCACGCCGAGCACGGTGATGAACGGAAATTTTAGGTTGCTGTAGAGGGCGAACAGCAGGAGGAAAATCAGGGCCAGGGTCAGCGGCAGGATGACCTTCATCTGGTCGCGCGAGGCGGTGTATTCGGTGTATTCACCGCCCCAATCGAGATGGTAACCCGGCGGCAGTTTTACCGCGGCATTGATCTGGGCCATGGCGTCCTGCACCGCGCCGGCCAGGTCGCGTCCGGCCACGGAGAACTGGACGCCGATGTAGCGGGAATTGTCCTGGCGATATATGAAGGAGGCGCCGTTGGCCACCCGGATGTCGGCGAATTCCTTAAGCGGAATCTGCTGGCCGCCGGGGGTGGGCACAAGGATGTTGCCAATTTCCTCGGGGTTGTCCCGGTATTCGCGCTCCAACCGCACCACGAGGTCAAATTGCTTTTCCTGCTGCACCACCTGGGTGGCCACGTCGCCGCCGATGGCGGTGGTGATGAGGCCATTGATGTCCGCGACATTCACGCCGTAGCGGGCGATCATGGCCCGGTTGATCTTGATGTCCAGACTGGGCTGGCCGAGTTCTTTCACGAGGGTCACATTGGCGATGCCCCGGACTTTTTCAAGGACGGCCTTGATCGCTTTGCCTTTCTGTTCGAGCGTCGGCAAATCGGAACCGAAGACCTTGACCGCCAGGGCGCTTTTCAGGCCGGATTCCGCCTCGTCCACCGCGTCCTCGGCGGGCTGGGTGTAGTTGAAGATGATGCCGGGGAAGGAGCCGAGCTTGTGGTTGATGGCCTCGATGAGGTCGGCTTTCTTGCGGTACGCGCCGTGCCATTGGGAGTAGGGTTTCAGGCCCACGTAGAACTCGACATTGAAAAACCCGGTGGAATCCGTGCCGTCGTCGGGCCGGCCGAGTTCGGAAGCGACGGTAGTCACCTCGGGAAAGGATTTCAGGATGGCCCGGATTTGCGGGGTGATTTTAGCCGATTCATCGAAGGAGATGGTGTAGGGCATGGTGGCGCGGACCCAGAGGGCACCCTCATCCAATTGCGGCATGAATTCGGCGCCGATGCGCGGGATGAGCAGCAACGAACCGCCGAGCAGCAGGGCGGAAACCAGCGTCGTGGCCCAGGGCCAGGCCAGGCAGACATCCAGGCCCTGGGTGTAAACCGCTTTGATGGCCTCAAACACCCCATTGCGCCTTTCCCGAACGCCGTTCCGCATGAACCATGAGCACAGCACCGGCAGGAGGGTGAGGGTGACAATGAGCGAGCCCACCAGGGCAAACACCATGGTGTCGGCCATCGGCTTGAACAAGGTTCCGGACGGGCCGGACAGTGCATAAATCGGCAGGAAGCCGGCCACGATCACCGCCACGGCATAAAAGAGCGGGCGGTCCACCTCGGCGGCCGCCGCGCGGATGATCTCAGGCACATTCATGGGCGCGCCTTTGCGCGCGGCGATCTGGCGGAAAATATTTTCCACCATGACGACGGCGCCATCCACCAGAATGCCGAAATCAATCGCACCGATGGAGAGCAGGTTGGCCGAGGCGTGCTGCCAGTCCAGGCAGACGAAGGCAAACAGCAGCGCCAGCGGAATGGTCGTGGCCACAATCAGGCCCGCGCGAAAATCGTAGAGGAAAAAAATGAGAATCACGATCACGAGCAGCATCCCGCGCAGCAGGTTGCGCTCGACGATTTGGGTGGTCAGCACGATCAAGTCGGTGCGGTCGTAGAATGGCAGGATCTTGACATCCTTGGGCAGGATTTTTTCATTCAACTCCTTCGTCTTCGCGGCCACGCGCTGGAGCACGTCCTGCGTTTTGTCGCCGGTGCGCAACAAAATGACCCCCTCCACGGCGTCGTCCTGTTGTTCATAACCGAACTCACCCAGGCGCGGGGCGATGCCGATGACCACCCGGCCGACATCCTTGAGCAGGACCGGGGTGCCGTCATGAACGGCGAGCACCACATTGCCGATGTCCTCGACCGTTTCCAGGCGGCCCAGGCCGCGCACGTAATAAAACTGGCCGCCCTGTGAATAGAAACCGCCGCCGGCGTTGGCGTTGTTGGCGGCGAGCGCGGCCTCCACCTGGAGCACCGAGAGGCCGACCCCGGCGATTTTGGCCGGGTCCAGCAGCACTTGATATTGCATGGTGCCGCCGCCGAAGCCGGAGTCATCCGCCACGCCGGCGAGGGATTTGTAGGCGGGCTCGATGATCCAATCCTCGAAGGTCTTGAGTTCCATGGGCGAGCGGTCGGGGCTTTGGAGAACGTACCGGTAAATCAAGCCCGAGGGCGAGGAGAGGGGCGAGACCGAGGGGGTCACGCCGCTCGGGAGGGTCAGCGAGGAGAGCCGGTTAAAGACCTCCTGGCGGGCGAAATTGTTGTCCGTGCCATGCTGATAGGTGAGGATGACATCCGACAAACCGTAGAGTGAAATGGAACGGGCGGTGGCCAGCTGCGGAATGCCGTTCATGCCCACTTCCACAGGCACGGTAATCAAGCGCTCAATCTCCTCAGCCGCATGGCCGGGCCATTGGGTGATAATTTCAACAATCGGGGGCGACAGGTCCGGATAAGCATCCACCGGCAGGCGGTTCAGGGAACGCGACCCCGCGGCCAGCAGCACGAAGGTCATGAGGATGACAAGGAAGCGCTGCCGCAGCGACGAGGCCACGATGCGGTTCATCATTGAGGCCGTGCGCGGCGGAGCTCCGGTGGAGGTGAGGGGGGCGCTCATTGATTTTGCAGGAATTGAACAAACAACGCGCCGTCATCCACGATCTGGTCGCCGGCCTGCACGCCCTCAGGGATGTCATATTGGTCCCCGGTGCGATACCCGAGGGTCACGTGCTGCCGCGCGAAACTGCCGTCCGGCTGGAGGACATAGACAAAGGGCAGGTTTTCGTCATCGCGCAGAATCGCGGACACGGGGACCAGCAGGCCGGTGCTCGCCCGGGCGGCGCGCAGGTGGACGGCGACATACGTTTGTTTCTTGAGCAGGTCGCCGGGATTTTCCACGACCACGCGCACGAGCACCGCCCGGGTGTCCGGGTTGACCAGGGCGGAGATGTTGTCCACCCGGCCGGTGAAGACGTTGGTAGCGATGCCACTGGTCAATTCGGCGGTGTCGCCCACGCTGACGGAGGCGAGGTCGGTGCCGAAGACTTGGACCATCACCCAGACGCGGGAGAGGTCGGCCACGGTGAAACAGGGCGTGGTGCCGGCGGTGAGCAATTCCCCGGGGGTAACCAGTTTTTCCACCACGGTGCCGGCGATGGGGGAGCGAATGGGGGCGCCGGGATGCCCGACAGCGCGGCCGGCTTGGAGATCTTTAATCACTTGGGGATCCACATTGAGGGAAACCAAGGCTTGCAAGGCCGCGTCGCGGTCCGCCTCGGCATTGACGGCATCGGTTTCGGCCTGGTCGGCTTCGCGCTGGGCGATGCCATTATGCAGGGCGAGATCCCGGTCGTAATCGGCCACGCGACGGTCGGTCACGGCGGTGGCGAGGGCTTTGCGATAGGTGCTGATGGCCAGGGCATAATCCGGCGAATCCACGATGGCCAGGGGGTCGCCGGCTTTGACCCGGTCGCCGGGGGAAACGAGCAGGCGGGTGACCGGCCCGCCAAAGGGGGCCAGCACGCTGGTAGCCTGGTCGTTGTCGAAGTCCACTTCCCCGGTGGTGGAAATGATCCGGTGGTAGGTGGATCGTGCGACGGTGTAGAGATGAATGTTGGGCCGCTGGGCGGCGGTGAGGGTCACGTTGCTGGCGGTGACGGAGGTGGCGGAAGGTTGGTCCGTGGTGGCAGGCGAACAGCCGTTGAACAGGCCAAGCGCGATGAGGGACAGCAGGGTTACCGCGAGCGCGGGCGGGAATTTGTCCACGTACGATGCCGGCAGTCGTTGGTAAAATATATTTTTGCTCATTTTTACTTCGAATTTTGAGTTAAATCTGTGCGCTGCCACCAGCCGCCGCCCAATGCTTGAAACAGGGCCGCGGTATCCGCAAAGCGATTGGCCTGGGCCTGGACGAGATTGATTTGCGCCTGCGCATCGGCCTGTTCAGCACTCAACAGTGCCAGATAGGCGATGTAGCCGTCGCGCCACTGGCGCTGAGAAAGTTCCAAGGTGATCCGGGCATCCGCGGCGGCGGTGGCGGCGGCCTGCAAGGCCACAGCGTCCTGTTCCAAGGCGGCCAGGGTGTCCGCCACATTTTGAAACGCCGTCAGCACGGTGCTGCGGTATTGCTCGGCCGCCTGCACGGCGGCCGCCCGGGCGGCGCGCTCCTGATGCAACAAGGTCCCGCCTTGAAACAATGGAGCGGTGGCGGCGGCGCCGATGCCCCAAAAGCCGGTGCCGGAGGAGAATAATTTATCAAAGGCGAGCGCGGTGCTGCCGGCATTGGCACTGAGGGTGATATTGGGCAGGCGATTCGCGACGGCGATACCGATCTGCGCGGTGGCCGCATGCAGGTTGGCCTCCGCCTGAAGCACATCCGGACGCTGGGCGACGAGGGCCGAGGGCAGGCTTACGGGCAGGTCCGTGGGCAGGCGCAGGCTGGCGAGGGCAAATGAGTCGGCGGGGCCAGCGCCGGGAAAACGGCCGGCCAGCACGGCGAGCTGGTCACGCAACTGGGCGGCCTGCTTGACGAGCGGGGGCAGCGTGGCAATGACTTGCGCGAGTTGGGATTCCTGGGCGGCGAGATCCAGCCGGCTGGCGGAGCCCTTGGACAGCTGGTAGCGGACGATTTCCAACATGTTGGAGTTGAGGTCAATCATCCGGCGAGTGGCGTCGATTTGCGCCGCGACCGCCGCCTCCTGAATCGCCGTCACCACGACGTTCGCCGCCAGGGTGGTGTAGGTGGCGATCATCTGGTATCGCACGGCCTGTTCCTGGGCCTGGATGGATTCGACGGTGCGACGGTTTTGGCCGAAGACGTCCGGCACATACGAGACACTGACCTGCGGGGTGAAGAGATTGTAGAGCTGGGAGTTATTGCTGGGGATGGGGGCCAGTGTTCCGGCGTTTTTCTGACGGGTGGCGGCGAAACCAGCGGAGACACTGGGATAATATCCCCCGCGCTGCGCGAGCCGGTTTTCGCGGGCCACGGTCAGGGCGGCTTGCGCGGCCTTGAGGTAGGGATTATTGGTGAGGGCTTGTTCGATCAGGGCGTTGAGGGGCGCGGAATGGAAGAGCGTCCACCAGTCGCCCGCAAGCTCGGCCCCGGGCAGAAAGTGCTGGGCCGCGCCCCCGGGCACGTTGGTGGTCGTGACCGTGGTCGTGAGCGGCTGGGCGGTGTAGTTCGCAACCGCCGGCGCCGGGGGCCGTTCAAAGTTGGGGCCCACCGCGCAACCGGCGAGCAGGAGCCCGAGCAGTATCACCGAGGCTGGCCGCCAACAGAAGGAATGGGGCATTAAATTCATGGCGCGCACACGAAAAGCAGAACTATGCTATAACTGGAACATTTCATAATCTCACACGGCTTGACCAACACTCCGGCCCAAGGGCCAGACCCCAAAGGAATTGAGGTTAATTAAGGGAATGCAAACCGGCAGGGAATGCCGGGGAACGTTTAGGCGAGGAGGAAACCAGCCGGAGGACCACGGCCGGGCGGCAGCTGGTCGGTGCGGGTATGGAACCGGGAGGCGGTAATCAGCGGGGAAAATTCAACCGGGGTGGCGGGGAGGATGACCGCGACTTGGACGACTGAGGCATCCACGTGGCCGTGAATGAACATCGTGACGGCGCATTCGTGGCCGGCTTGATCGGCGTCCGGATGCAGCAATTCATGCAGGCCGGGCGAGGCCACCATGGCATCCAGCAACAGGACAAACGCGACCAGCAGCGCGGCGATCAGCGCCTGGCCGGGACGTTTAAAAATGGAGTTGCCCGTTTGCAATCTGAGAGCTTTTAACAAAGAGGCGGCGCGGGGCGCAAGTAAATTTGGGAATTTCGGCGAGGAGATTTTCACCACGGAGGCACAGAGGCACGGAGGTCTTAGCCGGAACAATTCAGTTGAAAAAGACTTTAACCGCAGATTAACGCAGATTAACGCAGATGGGGAAAGGCGGAAAACGAGAAAAAATGACGCACCAAATAGTTCTCGATCAATATCGGGTCAAACCCTTGCCTACCTCATGGTTTCATCTGCGTTCATCCGCGTTCACCTGCGGTTGAAATGAATGGTTCCGGCTTAGGCAGGAGGAAGTTCGCGCGGCCGAGACGGCCGCACTCCGGGGTGGGAGGCACGGGCGGCTTATTACTGAATGGGATTGCCACCCAACCCGACGGTGTTCGAATAAACGGGGCGGTGGAAAATCGCGGGGAGGGTTTTACCACGGAGGCACAGAGGCACGGAGGTTTTAGCCGGAGCCATGCAGTTGAAAAAGACTTTAACCGCGGATAAACGCAGATGAACGCAGATGGGGAAAGGCGGAAAACAAGAAAAATGGCGCACCCAATGATGCTTGATCACTAGCGGGCCAAAACTTTGGCAGTCTCATCGTTTTCATCTGCGTTCATCTGCGTTCATCTGCGGTTGAAATGAATGGTTACGGCTTAGGCAGGAGGAAGTTCGCGCGGCCGAGACCGCCGCACTCCAAAAAATCAGAGCTGGCTGCGGTCGATGAGCATTTTAGCGGGGTCGTTGGTGCCGAGTTGGAGGAGGGTGGCGTTGCTGTAAAGGTCGAGGTGGAGGGTGTATTGATCCGCGCCACGCACCTGGCGCTCGTGTTCGAGTTCCTTGATGGATAATGTGTCCAGGGCCACGGGGTCATGGCTGAACCAGAGCTGGTTCAGCACGCTGGAGTAATGCAGGAGGGTGCTGGAGCCGCCCTCGTACTGACCGATGAGGGCGTCGGTGATGTTCAGCACGACGCGGTCGCCAATGGACGGGAGGGCGTAGATTTCCGGCACGGCCACGGCCAGGCGGTCGGGGTCGCCCTCAAAGCGGAGGGTGTTGTCCACGCTGCCGAGGGTGAGGCTGTAGAGATGGCCGCTGACGCCGCAGGACTCCAGATTCAGGAGGGGGGCGATGCTGATGATTTTGGTCATGACGCGGCTGACGATTTTGGCGACGAAGGATTTGCGGCCGACGCCGGGGCCTTTCAGGCCGAATTCCAGATCGCCCCAGACGAGGTTGCCGATGACGGCGGAGTCGGGGGCGTAAAAGGTATCGGGGTCATAACCGGTTTCATCGCAGGCGGCCACGACCACGCCGAGCTGCTTGCCGAGGGTGTAGAAACCGGCGAGCCGCAAGTCGACGGCATGACGGTCCCAGATGAGGATGTGCTTCGGGGGAAGGCCGGCGGCGATCAGGCCGTTGACCACGGACGCGACGACGACCGGGCGGGTGCCGCTGAGCATGCCGGCCTGGGAGTAGACTTTGATGCCCACGATGTCCTGGGTGGAGATCAGGCTGCGCCAGGCGGTGACGGCGGTTGGCTTACGGGTGAGGCTGGTGAGACCGCGGGCAACCATTTGGTCCACGACAGCGGGCACGGGTTGAAAATCCACGATGGCGCCGTCGCCAGTGACTTCGCACACCCGGGTGGCGGGGGTGGGGGCCGCGGCGGGAGCGGTGACAGCGGCGGGCGAGGAGTTGGTGCCGTCGGCGCGAGCCGCGGGCAGGACGAGCCAGAGGCAGGCGGCGCAGACCACCCAGAACCGGCTCCCGTGCATTTGTCGTTGTGCGTTTCTTGACACTTTAGGCCGCCAATGTTACCACCAATCGAGATGCTGGCCAAAAAAAATCGGATGCCAACCTGGATATTGAGCGGATTGCTGCTGGCGCTGTGCCTGACGGGCTGCACGCCGGCGGGTCCGCGAGCCCTGTTAAAAGGCAAAAAGCTCTTGGATTCAGGGGATTACACCAGGGCGATGGCGGAATTTCGCACGGCCACGACGCTGTTGCCGGCCAATGCCACCGCGTGGAATTACCTGGGGGTGGCGTGTCAAAAGGCGCAGCAGCCGGATAATGCCGCCGCCGCGTACCAGCGGGCGCTGGTGCTGAACCGGGATTTGGTGGAGGCGCACTGGAACCTGGGCATGCTCTGGCTGGAACAGGGTAAAAACGACCAGGCACTCTCCGAATTCACCACCTATACGTTGCGCCGGAACAATTCACCAGAGGGCTGGCTGAAACTCGGGGCGGTGCAGTTGCGGATGGGGGAAATCGTGGCGGCGGAGCGCAGTTTTGGCGCGGTGCTGACGCTGGATCCGAACAACGCGGAGGCCATCAACGGGCTCGGGCTGGCGCGACTGGAACGGAACCGGCCGCGCGAGGCTATTCAATTTTTCGCGGCGGCTGCCAAGGCGAATCCGGCGGCCGGCTCGGCCTTGCTGAACCTGGCGGTGACGGAGCAGCAGTACCTGCATGATGACCGCACGGCCCTGCAATATTATCAGGCCTATCTCGCCCTGACCCCGCGCCCAGAGGATTGGGACGCGGTCAATGCGGAGGCGGGCAGCCTGGAGCAGTCGCTGACCGCCGAGACCGCGCCGGGGCCGAATTCCCCGGAGGAAAACCCCGTGCCGACACCGCCCGCGCCCGTGGCCGTCACCGCGCCGCCCGCGCCCCCGGTGGCGGCGGAGGTCCGCCGCCCGGCCTCGGCGGCCCCGCATACGAGCCCGATTGTTAAAACCCAATATGTTGCCCGGCCCACGGCGCCATTGGTGACGAATCATCCGCAAGTGGCGCCGCCGCTGCCGGTCGTGCGCAGCCAACCGGTGACGCAAACCCAGCGGGTGGTGGCGGCCGCCCCGACGCCCGTTTACAATCCCAACCACCCGCAGGTGGAACTGCCGCCAAGCCACCCAGCCCCGGAAGCCAGTGCCAAGCCGGGCTTCTGGGACCGGATCAAGCCCACCAAATGGTTTGCGCCCGCGCCGAATGATCCGAAGTACGAAAACACCGGTCTGACGCCGCTGCCGACGGTGGGGGACGGGCAGTCGGCCAACACCACGCTGTCTTCCGCCGGCTCCGAACCCGACCCGGAACTCGCCCCGCCCAGTTTTCCGCGCTATGGTTATCAATCCCCGGCCCGGCCGGCGCCCGGGGACCGCCGGGCGGCGTCGGGCGCCTTCACGCGCGCGCGGGTGTTTGAGCAGGAGGCGCAGTGGATGGATGCGATGCAGGCGTATCACACGGCGGCGGAGTTTGATCCGAGCTGGTTCGAGGCGCAGTATAATTTCGGGGTGCTCTCCTACCGCCTGGGCAATCATCGGCAGGCGCTGGAGGCCTACGAAATGGCCCTGGCCATCCAGCCGGATTCCGTGGATGCGCGGTATAATTTCGCCCTGGCACTGAAGGCAGGCAACTACGTGCCGGACGCGGTGAATGAGCTGAAGAAAATCCTGGCACGCGAGCCGGATGAGGTCCGGGCGCATCTGGCGCTGGGCAATTTATACGCCCAGAAACTGCACGACCCGAATGCGGCACGGGAACAGTACTTGAAAGTGCTCGAGCTGGATCCGGGCAACCCCTCGACGGCTGAGATCCGGTACTGGCTGGCGCGTAATTCCAACTAGGTTTTTTTAGCCACGGCGGGAACACCGATTCACCATCTAATTACCTTGCCCCATGGCCGGCTTGATCTCCCCTGAAACCCGCGAGCGCATCCGCGCCGCCAGCGACATCGTGGAAATTATCGGCGGCTACATTCCGTTAAAAAAAGCGGGGATGAATTTCACCGCGCTCTGTCCGTTCCACAAGGAAAAAACGCCGAGCTTCAACGTTAATCCGCACAAGCAGATTTTTCATTGTTTTGGATGTGGCAAGGGGGGCGACGTCTTCACGTTTGTGAAGGAATATGAGAGCATTGGGTTCATGGACGCCCTGCGGCGGCTGGCGGAGCGCGCGAAGATTCCACTGGAATACGATCAAAACCCGGCGGCGGAGCAATCGCGGCATCTCAAGGACCAACTGCTCCAGGTGCACGAGGCGATCACGCAGCGCTGGCAGAGCGCGCTGGATAATGAGGCGGCCGGGCAGGTGGCGCGGGATTATTTGAAGAAGCGCGGGGTGCCGGATGAGGCGGTAAAACTCTTCCGACTAGGGGCGGCGCCGGAGGCGTGGGACGACACGGTGAACTGGGCCCGCAGCAAAAACTTCGACCTCGACCTGATGGAAAAGGCCGGGCTGGTGGTGCGCAAGGAGGGGTCGGATCACTACTATGACCGCTTCCGGGGCCGGCTGATTTTTCCGATCTGCGACGAGCAGGGCCGGGTGGTGGGTTTTAGCGGACGCATATTGTCGGGGGACGAAAAAACAGCGAAGTACGTCAACTCGCCGGAGACGGCCATTTTCACCAAGAGTAAATTATTCTTCGGGCTGCACAAATCCAAGCGGGCGTTGCTGGATGCCGGCGCGGCGGTGGTATGCGAGGGCCAGTTGGATTTGATCGCGTGTTTCATGGCGGGGGTGGAGAACGTGGTCGCGCCGCTGGGCACGGCGTTCACCGACCAGCATGCGCGCATTCTGAAGCGTTACGTAGAGGAGGCCATCATGTGCTTCGACTCGGATGAGGCGGGCCAGAAGGCGGCGGTGCGGTCGCTGGACCATCTGCTGGCCTCCGGCCTGGCGGTGCGCGTGGCGATGGTCCCGCCGCCGGATGATCCGGACAGTTTCATCAAGGCCCACGGCGGCGAGGCGTTCCGCGCGCTGATTGCCGGGGCGGAGGATTTTTTCGATTACTACCTGAACCGGCTGTGCCGTCAGAACGACGTCAACAGCGACAAGGGCCGACTGGCGATTCTGCGCGAGATGGCCGAGGCCGTGCGCAAAACCGGCAGCCCGGTGCTGGAGGACAAGTACGCCCAGAAAACGGCGTTGCGCCTGGCGGTCGCCCCGGAGGCGGTGCGCGCGGAGTTCAAGAAAATCGGGAAGGAAATCGCGAAGGCGCGTCCGCCCCAGGCGCAACCGCTGGAACCGCCGCCGGTGGCGGGGACGGAAGCGGACCATGAGGATGTCAGTTTCGAGGACTTGGAAGTCGGGCCACCTTCGGAGAAGGAGTTCTGGCTGCTGAAACTGCTGCTGCGGCATGATGAACTCGCGCCCACAGCGGCCCAATTTCTGGACCCGGCCTGGCTGCCGCATCCGCAGGTGCGGAGCATCGTGGAGCGCCGGATCGCGGCGTTCAAGGAGGGCAGTTGGACCAGCCTGGGGGCATTCCTGGGGGATGGCGATGCCGCCACGCAGACGCTCATCACCCAAGCCGTGGCCGAGGAGCGCAAACTGCCGAACCCGGAGCAGCAACTCGCCGACACGCTCCTGCGCCTGCGGAACGAGCATCTGGACCGGCAAATTGCGGAGATTACGCAGCAGGCGGCACAACCGGGCATTCCGGATGAGCGGAAACTGGAGTTGTTGCAGAGGCGGCAGGGGTTGCGGGAGGATAAACGGGCTGGGTTACAGCAGATTTGGGTTTGACATATTAATCAAGGCCTTTGTCCAAAAGAAGCTGTTTACTCGATGCCATATCAACGCTGTCTAAAATTGCCTGCTTTTTGGAAACTGGCACACGATTGTATGATAAAAACGTACTTACCCACAAATGTAAAATATCTTTACCTGCTGGGGTAAGCTTTCGGTAGGTTTTATGCAACATATGACTATCAGGTGTGCGAAGCTCAAAATCTAAGCCACAAGCAAGTAAGCTATAAGCTAAATTTACCGCCTTCGGATTATCCAGTTGAAATATCCTCCTATAAGTTAATAATAATTCCGGATGAGCAAGAAAACTACAAGCATATTTCAATGGAGCAAATGTTAAAAATATAAACAAATTGTGAATGATGCCAATCAGCTTGGTTTCTAATTCAATACGATCAGTATTTTTTAAAGTTCGTTCGCGCAATTCATTGAGCCCTTGCATTTGTAGGGCCGCTGGACTACAAACTGACTCTGTAATCGTAATGATACGCAAACTTAAATCAAACCCGCACTTAATTAAGTCGTGCTTTTGTTGAGCGTCAAAAGCGATTGGAGAATTACGAATTAATTGTCCTATAATTTTTATTAAATGAAAACTTTTAAGTAAATCCAGGAAACTTTGATTGTCACTCAGATTAGAAATATCCGGATTTGATTCAAAGCATTCCGATGACTCAACAGGTGATTGCTCGTCAAGTCTTTCTGCAAGAACTTGGCGGTTTTTTTCTGGATCTGAAGAAAATGAAATACCTTTAAAAAATCCCGGTGGGAACGGTGATGCGATCTTCCACCCCTCGAATTTGAATTCTTGATAACTTGAGAATAAATTTTTCACCTCCAAGAGCAAAGCGTCGATCAAAATAGACGATGGCTGTAAATACGCCAGAAAAACGACAGTATTTGCATAATCTTCTATCCAGCATTCAGAAATCAATTTGGCCAAATAATCTTTGACACCCAAACGCCCAGGATTATCGCGCAGAAAGCAAGCCAAGAAGTAATATTTTTGATAATTGTAGCGGAACCCGGAATGATGAAGCGATAAAAACCCCTTGCTTTGCACCGCAAACTCTAATTCAGATGCTCTCTTTGGAGTTATGTCTTTATAATTAGAAAACCATAAATTAAATTCATCCCGCCCTTTTTCCTTTCCGCTAAGCTCAATCCAGTACGCTAATTCTTGTAGATAAGATCTCTCATTGCTGATTTGAGCCTGGTTGCGAGTATTTCTCCAAATTGCAAAATTAATAACAGTTTCGTAAACACCTCCAAAACTACCCATATGGCTATCCATTGGCGAGCCAGCATCAATCATTTGAAGAGCAGTAAATACAAATAATGGCTGGCGAGGCATCAACTTCTTACCCAAGACCAACTCCAATTGCTCCTGAGCAGTTGCAATTCTGGAATCTAAATCATGGTCTGGAATAGATTCAGCGCCGAACTTGCACCATAATTCCGCAATTTTATAACAGTTAGCTCTAGTAAGCTCCAATAAACGCCACTGGCTTAATTTTAAATTATCATTGCCGGAAAACGCTAAAATTTCAATTAAAAATGCATCGTTAACAGTGGCAAAAACTAAACTCGAGAGTCCCTGAATCAAAGCCAAGAATTTACGTCTCGTTGCAATATTTAAATTTGATAGGTGAAAGTCGTCTATAATAATTAGGTTTTCTTGCGGAGTCGCCTCAAGAAACCTTTGCCATCCATCTACATCTGAATTAATTAATTTGTAGCCAGCCGCTAATCCAGAAATAGGATCTTTGATCAGACTTTCTGTCAATTGACGACCATTCAGCCACACGCAATTTCGTTTTGATAGGGCGGTAACTGCAATCTGTTTTAACAACGACGTACGCCCTGAAGACTGGTCTCCTGCAATTAAAGCAACTCCAGATTCACTGGAAATAAGCTCCAATGGATTCTTTTTAACCGAATTAGTCCCTGATTGAGATTGAATGACAACACGGTCGATTCTTAAATCATTCAGTGAGGGTTTGCCTCTTCCGTGAATTATTTGAGTTTCGTGGGAATTCAAAAATTCTGCGTCGTATTCAAAATTATTACCAACAATTAGGGCTCGTATTTTACTTTCATGGTCAGTTTTTAATTGAAATAGCCTTTCTACAGGAAATGCGGCCACATCAATATCGATTTGTCTTGCATGCACCTTGCATAAATGTATACCATTATTAGGCGAGACTCTTTCTTCAGGTTTCAATGCAAGGTTCGCACGCGGCCCATTCGGAGCTGCGGAATAAATATGCGAAGCTTCTCCCAAAAACATTGAGCGCGTTGGTTCTGAATGAGGGCCGACTGTGGGGTCTTGACAAATTGAGCACCTGTAACCAGCTCGTCGAGCCAAAAGTTCTTTAGTATTTTGGGAGAAATTATCTCTTGCGGTATCCTTCTGGTCAATTGATTCGGACTTCGACATTTGGAAATTGTATTGGCACCTTTTTTGTTCGCAAGCTGTAAATTGAAACCTGAATCGAGCAGGGAGCATCATGTGGTAATGATGCATTTTGCAATTACGGACGAGGGCTTAGCTCCAAGAAGCAATCTTCACTACAACTCGAAAAGTTTTATGCGCGGGAGCATTGCAAGCACTTTTACGATGAGCGGAAATGCAACTCTCAAATGGTTTGCAGCATAGTGTGTTTGGCAGCTTCAATCACCGCGATGGCCTGGCCACGTTGCACCGAGGGAAAACCTTCCAGGAAGTCCTCAATCGACTCGCCGCCCTCCAAGTAATCAATGAGGTTTTGGAGCGGCACCCGGGTGCCCACAAACACGGGCGTTCCACCCATGATTTCGGGATCGGAATGGATGACGCCTTTGAGTTCAGCATTCTTCATGGTCGCACACTAGCGCGTTTGGGCGTTTCCGGCAAGCGGGTTTGGCTCGCGGACGAAGCCGCACTGTGGGCGGAGACGACTGAGTGCCGCCGCCTGTTGGAATTCAGAGGGTAAAACCAGGCACGGAAGGGGAAAGGATCCAGGGAGATCCTCAAAACAATGGTTTCCTGGCGACCAGTGGAGATTTCAGAAACTCGTCACCTCGTTTCCTACTATTATATTATGGCCGGACCACGACGCGGTAAAAGCGCTGGGAATTAGTGCGGGTGTCGGTGACCGTGGCGAGCGCGCCGGTAGTGGTGATGGCCGCGCCCCAATTGGTCCAGGTGGCGGACTTGAGGTTGGGGGTGGTTTGGACCTGGTAGAAGGCGCCGGCGACGGTGTTCCATTTGAGGGCGAGGCTGGGGGCGCGCGCCGGAGGGGACAGCAGCACGGGCGCGGGCGGGGCGAGGGCATTGATCAAATTGGTGCCGTTCATGGTGCCGAGCCCGGTGCACAGGTCGTAATTGGACCCGGCAAAAAACAGTTTGGGGCTGGCGGTCCAAACGTTGCTGCCATGGGTGACATCGTGATAGCAGAGAGGATAAGCGGCACCGGCGGCCAGGGCGTACAGGGTGGGGTTGAGGAAGCCCGCACTGGCATGGCCCTGGGCGGCCAACTGCTGGTTGACGAGCGCCATAAAGCCGGCCCAGAGCGGAGCGGCGGCGCTCGTGCCGCCCACACCGTCCGCCACCCCGGCGGGATTGCCGAGGACCTCATAGATATTATCGGCGTTCGCGGCCACATCGGGCGTATTCCGATACAGCGTTGAACCGCCCCGGGCGGTCAGGTTGCTGAGATTGGTCTGCCAGGCGGGGATTTTATAATAGCTACTAATGCCGCCGCTGCTGCCGTAAGACCCCCAATTCCAGACCACCTCGGATTGCCAGGACAAACCGGCGCCATTCATGGCCAGGGTTGTGCCGCCCACCTGGGTGATAAATGGGGAACTGGACGGGGCGTTGCCAGCAGTGGGATTATCCAGCCCATTCACGGAAGTCGCACCGGGGGTGAAGGCTTCGTTGTCCCCGGAGGCGTTAAAAAAGGTCTGGCCTTGCGCAGCCATCTCGAGAAAAACCGCGTCCGTGTTGGTGTAGGGTGCATCCGTGGCGGACCAACCCCAGGAGCAGCTTAAATTTTTAACGGAATTGCTGGCGGCCATGGTGTTCAAAATGGCCATGGGACTTTTCACTGCGGGATTGCCTTCAAAAAGGACGATGCTGGACAAACCGGGGGCGATGGCCATGGCCATTTCGACATCCAACTCCACTTCGCCCTCGCCGATGCGCGTGGGCGTGCCGTTAAAACCGCCGATCAAGACATGTTTGATGATGATATTGGTGCGCCCGCCGCCGGCGGACCGCGCATAAGCGGCCACGGCATTCGAGTAGGAGCCATCCCACTCGAACAGCCCGACGCTCTGACCCGCGCCGGTGAGGGCGGTGCCGGGCACGTAGGCATTGCGGAAATCATCGCCGAACAAACCACCACTGGCATCGGGCGCGGAGCCAGTTTTGGAGGTGCCTCGTGGCGTTTTGAACTGATGCCACCGGGGGTGAGGCCGGGAATAATCACTCAAGCCTTCCACGTCCACCAGCGGCAGGGTGGCGGCGATGGTGGGTTCGGCAGCGGGCGCGAAAAAATCGCGGGCCTCAGTGGGGTGGTGATAGGTCCGCAAGGTGGTGTGGAAGGCAGTTTCGATGGCCGCCACCGGGCCGCAGACTTCCAGCACGAGGCGGTTTTCATGCCGCGCCGTGATGGCCAGGTGATTAGAACGGGCAAAGGCCTCCACGGCACCGTAATCCGCCGCGGTTGGCCCAAACCGCGAAGTGATGGCTTGCGGGGTTAGAAACTGGCGAAACTTCGGGCTGCCGGGATCGGAAATTTCGGCGACCAGGGCTTCCAAACCGGCCCGGTCGCGAAGCGGCAGGACCAGGGACAGGCATAATTCATTCGTTGCGGCCGGGCGGCCGACCGGGGCAAGGTGCGCGAGCCCGGGCGGGAGCGGCACCGACAGGGACCGCCAATCCGCGCCCAGCAAGGTGGCGGGGACGCCATAGAGCAAGAGGGTGGTCCACAGGACATCTCTGAACCAATGATTTGATGCCAAAATCATAGTTGTTTCCGGCGGTCACCAAGGGTGAAATTAAAGCGGCCGTTTTACCACTATACCACGGTTGGCCGCGCTGACGAAAGGGCAAGTGGAAGTGCCCGTGATTTTTTGTTCCGGACACCGTTTCAACGCCAGAGACCACCGGCGGGCGTGAAGCGCGCCATGGGCACGAACGCTCATGCCCCGTTTATACAGCTGGATAAAAACAACCGGGCGCCGGTAATTTTCCGGCCATTTTCCAGTTGCAAAAAACACCCGCCCGTGCTATAATAATTTGTTAAGCAATACAGAATTTAACTTAATCCTTATCCGAGCGAAAGGTCCCTCTATGAACCAGCACACGCATAACTTCCATGTCTTGGGGTCACGGCCAACCAACCAATCCGGGGTCAGGTTTGCAGGGTTTCTGACCATCTTGTTCCTGTTCCTGTCGCCACTTCCCAGCGCGCACAGCGCGGCCGTGACTATTAATAACGGCGACGGCACGATCGACACCTGGGCGGGCGGTCTGGACCCCAATATTGTCAACGGCAACATCGTCAACCTGGTGCCGTACCACCCGCAGGTCACGGCATATTTTTGCGGGGCGGCCACCATGGAAATGACCATGGACTGTGACTCCGTGCGCGACAACAACGTGGTGGCGGACACCATGCTGGGGGCGGGCGCGGCGGGGACGGACCCCGGCACGCTGGCGGTGGATGGCGCCACAAGGTATATCTTCCCGGGCAACGTGAACTGGACCCCGCCGCGGACGCAAGTCTTCAATTTTGGCAACGGCAATGTCAATGTGCCGGTGTTTGGGGTGCAAAGCTTCATGTACGGCCTCGTCCACGGGTTATACACCTATAACGGATTCCTCTACAACAACCCGTGGGTGCCACCCGGCCAGGGCACCACACTGGACCAGATGGCCGCCGGGCTCAACCTGATGGACAGCCCGGCGAACCTGGCCGGCCCGCATAATTACGCGGCGTACAACCTCCCCCCCACCCTGCTGGGCCGCGATTATGCCAATCGCACCATGGCTTATTGCATCAAGCAATACGGCATCCCGGCAGCCGCGATTGTGCAGCATGGCGGTCACTGGTTTTGTGTCGTGGGGGTGAAAACCACCGCGCCCCCCGTGCTTAACGGACCTTACAAGATCAAGGGCTTTTACATCCATGATCCGTGGTCGGGCTTTTTCGACGCCAACCGGCAGCGCATCCTGGCCCAGTTCGGCCGCCAGCCGGGCATTGAGGGCATGGGGGAGAACCGGTATTTCACGTATGCGGTCAATCCGGCGCGCGCGCCGAGCGAATGGGACGATGAATTCGACCTGTCCCCCGGCGGCGCCCCCCTGCCCTTTTACGCCTCGGGCGTGGGCTTCAAGTTTGAGGTGGAACCGGTTGGCCCCGCGCCGGTGGACACCGGCAACAACGGCGAGTATAATAGCATTCCGGATCCCTCCCCCACCCTGCCGAATGCCCCGCTGGCGGCAGCCGATGCCCTGGTCTATGCCACCAACGACTTGGCGGGCGACGCCTATATTGGCAGCCAACCCGGGTTTAACGATGGCGGCTGGGATCTGGCTGACGCCACGGTGGTGCAATATCCCACGGACACCCCTGGCGAAGGCGACTGGCTCATCCCCTACGACGGCAGCGGCGGCACCAACGACGTCACCGGCTTCGTCTTGATTGACATGCAAACGGGCAACCTGGATGAAGCGGTTTGGATGAATCCCGGGGACGACGTCACCTCCATGTCACTGCAAGATGTGGACGAGATGGAGACGGACGAATTTGCGGGAAACTATCTGGAGGACAACGTGGGCTCGCCCGAACTGACTATTCAGTCAATTGCCACCAATAGCGTGCTCATCAACTGGCCGACAAGCTCGTTCGCCAGTTTCACGCTCCAACAAAACAGCGACCTAACCACCACCAACTGGGTGAATGTCACGAACGCGACGAGCGTCATCAACGGCGAGGACCAAGTGATACTGCCGACCACCGCCGCACAGTCCTTCTTCCGGCTGTGTTCCACGAATCTTGATCTGATCGCCACCCCGGTGGGCAATCCGGGCGGCGGTTCGACGGATCTTCCCAATTAGACCGAGCCATGGACGGTCAGGTTGGGGACGGCCCGCCACTACCAACCCGGTGGCGGGCCGTTTTTTATGCGTTACTTCGCTCCCTGGTCAATCCAGGCGCGCAGCAGACCGATTTGGTCGGCGGTCAGGTTCGGATATTTGCCGGTGGCCTTGGCGGGCGGCATCCATTCGTCCTGGTCATCGGAGGTATGCGCGGCGGCCTGAACGATCTCACTCTTGGCGCTGTCCCCCACGACGACCACTTTGCCATTGCGGCTGCCCTTGAGGATGCCTTCCAGGGTGTCCAGTTTGAGTTTGGCCTTGGGCTTGTCGCCGCTGTGACAATGGACGCAGGACTTGTCGAGGATGGCTTTGATATCGCCGTCGTAAGTCACACCGGCTTTGGTGGAGGCGGGGGGCATGGGTTTGGCGTCCTGCGCCGAGCCGGACAGAGCCAGGGCGAAGACAGCGGACACAATAGCGAATAATGGAGTCTGGGTTTTCATATTAGGTTTTAACAACTGCCAATTCGGGAGATAAGACAAGCCCGGGCACAGAAAAGTTTCAAGAAAAGTCGTGCATGGGCGCAAACGGGAATTAGCGCGGTGCCATAAATGCTCGCAGAGTGTTTACTGGCTGCGGGTCACCGTCCTGAACGCCGGGCAGTGGCTCAGAGGCCGGCTTCGGGAAATTTTTCGCGGATGCGCCGGCGCAGGTGTTCCTCATCGGAGGGCTGATAGCGCCGGCGGGTGACCAGACGCCGGACAGCATCCAGTAATTCCAGCCAGTCCTCCAAGGGCGGCTCGGCGACGGGTTGCCAGGTGTCAAAGCGTTTGCCGCGATGAAAAAAACGCCACTCCCGGCTGACGTGCTGCACATACACCTGCAGTTTCTCACCGTCCTCGGTCACCCGTTTCCAGCTAATTTCGGCTTTGGCCATGGGGGCATGTTACTCCGGCAGGTCCACACTGGCAACCGCCATGGCGGCAATGCCTTCTTCGCGACCGATGAAACCCATGAGTTCGTTGGTGGTCGCCTTGACGCCGATTTGCTTTTCGGAAACGCCAAGGGCGGCGGCAATGCGTTGTTTCATGAGTGCGATGTGGGGATAAATCTTGGGGGCCTGGGCGATGACGGTGGCATCGACATTCACGATGCGGCCGGAGCGGGCGGCAATCTGGCGGGCGGCTTCCTCCAGAAAAATCTTGCTGGGCACGCCGCGCCAGCGGGGGTCGGTGTTGGGAAAGAAATGGCCGATGTCCTCCTCGCCAATCGCGCCGAGCAGGGCATCGCAAATAGCGTGCATGAGGGCGTCGGCATCGGAATGCCCGTCGAGGCCCTTGGTGTGGGGGATTTCCACGCCGCCCAGAAAGAGGGGGCGGCCGGTGACCAGCTGATGTACGTCGTAACCAATGCCAACATGAACCATGCCGGAGTGTAGTGTTTTTTCGGGGCGGGGTCCAAGGAGTTTCGCTGGAAGCGAAAACTTTAAAATCCCAATTTCAAACTTCAGAAACGATTCAAATTCCAATCCACGGCAAACGGGAGAGGATTATTTCGAGGAACCCAAGCTGGCGGCCGCGCCGGTGGTGATGGTGACGCTATCGAACAAGGTGGAGTTCACCACGGCGTTGTTGTGGGAGGCGAGGGCCAGACCGGCGTTGATGGACTTTTTCATGGGGATGGTGACGGTGCCGACGGGTTGCCAGGCCTTGCCATCGACGGAAACGTAGCCAGCGAAGATGTCGCCGGAACGAACCAATTTCATCCAGTGAGGCATCTTGGCGCCGGGCCCATCAGTGCTGGCGGTGGCATTATCGGACTGGGAGCGGGATTGCAGAACGGAACCGCCCTGACCAGTAAAACCCATGAAGGCATATTTAGCCCCGGCAGCGGTGGTTTCGCGGAACATGATGCCGGCCTTGGCCCAGGGATCGGTATATTGCATGGAAACCATGCGAGCAATAATCTGACCATCGCCAGCGAGAGGTTTGCTGGAGTAATGGAAGGAGTCGGTGTTTTCCCAGATGTCGCTGCCGGTGGCGATCAGGTTAAACTGGCCCCGCAGATAGCTGGCCTCGCCGGGAATGCCGACGTCACCGATATCGGCATCGGACCAGGTTTTGGGCAGACTGGCGGTAATGGCGTGCATGGAGCTGATCCACTTGGCAATCACAACCACGGCTTGGTCGTCCACAACGTTCTTGCCAATGGGCGGCATCTGGTTCTGCCCGACGATACTCACGCGATGGAACAACACGGATTTGTTGGTATCGCCGGGCATGACGACCCGGGCGCCGGCAATGCCAAGGGGATTTTGCACGGGACCGTTGATGAGATTCTGTTTCGCGAGCGGGGTGTCAAAGCGCGCATCAAAAAAGGCACCCGCGCCGCCGGGTTGATGACAGTGGGAGCAGTTGGCGTCCAAATATGAGCGGACGCGGGTGTTGAGGTTGGCCTGGGTGTTGGTGACATTCACCAACTTGGTCAACAGGGGCAAATTTTTGTCCAGCGGCGGTTTGTCAAACAGACCCAGATGGCTCCAGACCCGCAACTGGTTGTCGCGGATGCCGGTGGATGGGTAGGTGAAGTCGCCGTTAAGCTGGCGGGTATTCAGCCCGAGCACGCCGCCGGAAATGGTGGTGTGACAGGTCAGGCAATCCTGGCGGCCGGGATAGAACCATTTTTGCACGCGGCTGCCGGTGGCCGTTTTGATGGTGATATCCTCGGTGAAACCGGCGTTAACCAAGTCGGCGTCACTATTGTCGGCCCGCCATTTGTAACTGGCACCGTAAACGGTGCCGCCGGTAT
Organism: uncultured Verrucomicrobia subdivision 3 bacterium; assembly: GCA_903895255.1. GTDB lineage: Bacteria > Verrucomicrobiota > Verrucomicrobiia > Limisphaerales > UBA11358 > UBA11358. The sequence continues at coordinate 15,772 of CAITTG010000049.1, read as the reverse complement.
CGCGGACCATCAAGCGGGTCTCCAGCCGCCGGAGCACTTTGGGGTCGGTGTCATCGACGGGGAGGTTGAAATGTTTGACAAAGACGGTGCCGGCGGGAAAGGACCAGCGGCCGGTGGGAGCAAAGCCGACCACGGCGTTGGTGGCGAGGGCGACCCAGCGCGATTTGACCGCGCCATCCGACCACAACGGGGAATTCACGGCGTAGGGCAGCAAGCCGGGGGCCGGTTGGAGGGCGGGCAGATCGGCAAACACACCGGTTTGAGAGAGCAGTTTGGGCAGGGTCTGCTTCGGCGGGGGCGGACCGCCGCGGGCCAGGCGGTAGATGCGCCCGCCAACGCTGCTCATCTGGCAGAAATACAATTCCCCATCGGCATCGGTGCCGAAGGAGGAGAGCCCAGTGTAATCGGTGCCGGAGTTGGGGCCGTCGCCCTTGGGCATGACGCAGAGCACGATTTTGGTTTTCGGCGTGGTGGTTTCATCCAGGGCCCAGATGATGCGCAAGACGTTGTCACCAAAAATGTATTTGCCGCCAAGGTCGGCCGCGAATTCCCGGCCGCGATAGACATAGCCGCCAATGATGGCGCGGCCGTCACTATGCGGATAATCCAGCACGGGGCCACGGCTGATGCCGATGTAGGGCGCGACCATCTGGCCAAGGGTGCCCTCGCAGCGGTTCCATTGAAAATTCAAAGCGGATTCGCCGGGCTCGATGACGTCGATTTCCTCGCGCGAACTTTCGCCGACGTCGCCGATGAAGATGCGGCCGCTGCCGGGGTCGTAGGTCATGCGGTGGGGACTGCGCAGGCCGAGGCAGAAAAATTCCTCGAGCACATTGGACTGGCCGACAAAGGGGTTGTCGTTGGGAATATAATAGTGTGCCGTGACACCGTTGAGGGGCTGACGCGGGGGGGCGTGGCTGATGGCACCGCCCTGGCAGTCCACATCAATGCGGAAGACGCCGGAATACATGCTTTTGTTAATGAGTTGGTCATTGTCGCCGACGGAATTGTCACCATCCGTCCAGTACAGAAAGCCGTTCACCGGATGAAAAAACATGCCACCGCCGTGATGCCAGACGGTCTGGTCGGTGAGGTCCACAAACACGGTTTCGGAGCCGGGAACGGCGACACCCTGATCATCCAGAGTAAAGCGGGAGAGGCGGTCGTGGTAGGTGTCGGGAAGCACGGGATTGGGCCGGGTGGTGGGACTGCCGACGACGGTGCCGGGTTTGACCCAGGTGTACCACACAAAGACGAAGTGGTTGGTCGCAAACCCGGGATGAAAGGCCACGCCGAGCAGGCCGGAATCATCCCAACCCTGGCATTGGTCGCTGATGTCGAGCACCAGCTTTTTAGCGGCGGTATCGCGCTGGTTGGGGAAGGTCCAGACGCGGCCTTCGCGTTCCCAGACACATAGTTGATCGGTGCCGGGCACATGGGTGAGGCCGACGGAATTGGTGAACTTGAGATTGGGGAAGGCGACGACGGCGGACCAATTGCCGGAAATGGCCGGGGCAATTTCGGGCATGGTGCCGTCGAGAAAGGGACCGGTGCCCGGGCGCACCGACAAACCGTGGGGCGGGACCGCCGCGGTTATTTTGGCCTGAAGGCTGAAGGTGCCCAAGCAGACAGGCAAAACCACGCCCAGCAGGCAAAGCAGGACAGAGTTCGACAAGGACCTTATGGTGACGTTCAAAACGTGGTTAATTTCCCCCCTTCCCGGCAGGAGGTCAAATGGTTAAATGGCAATTTCACAACATTTTTGAACTGGGGGCTGGAAATTGGTTTTCGCTGCTTTCGCCGGGCCTCCGTCTGGCCGGTATTCAATGGAGGCTTAACACGGAAAGGCGTCGTCCCCGGCAGGTTGAGGTTCCAGCCGAATTTACCCATTCTGCTTTACGCCTCGAGTGAGAGGGCTTAAATTAAATGGGTCATGCTTGTGCCATTGTCAAAAATGAAACTTCGGCAGGATGAAGACGGAGTCTGGATTGCCAAGTCAGCCTGGCTGCCTGGTTGCCACGCGCAGGGACGTGACCGGGGCGAGGCGACACTGCGGTTTCAGGATGCGGCCAAGGCTCATCTGGAAGCACTGCTCGAAACGGGACGGCCCATTCCCCCGGTTTTTCGCGATAAATTTGTACTAACCGCCTGACCATGGGGAAATATCCCTCCTGGAATTGCCGCCAACTTGAACGCCGGCTGGGCGAGATCGGTTGCGCGTTGCTGCGCACCGCTGGCAGCCATCGGCATTATTCAAATCCGTTCCATCCCGACCGGCTCATCACCTTTGCTTGGCACCCCGGCGACGTGCCACGCGGCATCATCGCCGATATTGTTGAAGACCTTGGCATTAGTCGGGAAGATTTTTATTTCAAGAAATTTTAGGAAATCACACCTCGGGCGGCCGGCGTCAAAAACCACTTATTATTGAACCTTAACGACAATGCCGTTGGTGATGTAAAGCGCATACCCGCCATTTATGATTAACCTTTAATTCCGGCCTCGCCACTGCCCTCCGATATTCCCCTTGAATCTTCCTGCCCGGCATCCGAAACTGGCGGCACATGAATCGAATTGAGGAACGCTTTGCGCACCTGCAGCGCACGGGCAAAAAGGGTCTGGTGGTTTACATTGGTGCCGGGGATCCACATTTGGAGGCCACGCGGCAACTGGCACTGGCATTTGACCAGGCGGGGGTGGATATTTTGGAACTGGGCGTGCCGTTTAGTGATCCGCTGGCGGATGGGTTGGTCAACCAACTGGCGGCGCAACGCGGACTGGAATCCGGCACGACCCCGGACCGGTTGCTCGCCACCGTGACGGAGGTCCGGCGGGAATCGGCCATTCCGATCGTGCTGTATATTTATTTCAACCTGATCCATCGCGTTGGCATGGAGAAATTTATCCAGGAGGCAAAGGCGGCGGGTGTGGATGGGTTGCTGGTGCTGGATTTGCCCCCGGAAGAATGTGACAACTACGAGGCGCTGATGCGCGCGGCCGGGCTCTGCCATATTTATTTGGTGGCGCCAACGACGCCGCCGGAGCGGATGGAATTGATCGTTAAGCGCGGGGCGGGATTTATCTATTACATTTCGCGCGAGGGGGTTACCGGCATGCAAAGCCAGGTGGCCACAAATCTGGATTCCCAAGTGGCGAAGATCCGTTCCTACACCAGACTGCCGATTGCGGTGGGGTTTGGCGTGTCGAATCCCGAGCAGGCGGCCACGGTGGCGCGCAGTGCGGAAGCGGTGGTGGTGGGGAGTGCCATTGTTAATCAGATTGCCGCCCATGGGAAATCTCCGGATCTGGTGGCGACGGTGGCGGGGTTTGTGACGTCGCTGGCGGAGGCGGTGAAGGCATTGCCGAGCTGAACGGATTGGCGAGGCTTACCGGCACACCCGCCGATACATTTCCTCGTACTGGGGCACAATGGCGGCGGCAGTAAAGCGCTCCAAGGCACGCTGCCTGGCGGCGGCTCCCAATTCGTGACGACGAGCGGGATGGTCGATTAATTCCTGCAACGCAGCGGCCAACGCAGCGGAATCGCCCGCCGGGCAAAGCAGACCACTCTGACCATGCTCGACTACTTCCGGGATGCCGCCCACGCGGGTGGCCACGCTGGGGCAACCGAAGAACATCGCCTCCAGAATGCTCAGGCAGAAGCTTTCCGAATCCGAGGTGAACAGGCCGAGGTCGGCAACTTGCAGGTAATCCTCGATGTCGGCCACATTTTCCCGCAGGAGGATGGTGTCTTCCAAGCCCAAGCGCAGGACCTCGGCGGCGTAAGTGGCAAAATTGCCGCCCGCGAGGAGCAGTAGTTTGATGCCGGAACGCGGGAGCAGGCGGGCGAGGGTTTCCAGCAGCAGATCGATGCGCTTGAGTGAGCGGAGATTGGAGGAATGAAAGATGACAAATTCGTCGCGCAAACCAAGTTCCAGCCGGACTTCCGCACGGGATCGACGCGGCGGGCGCGGGGTGAAGAAATTGTGGATGACTTCCATCGGGCCGGTGAAGCCCAGCACGCGTTCGGTTTCGCTTTTTAGAAAGTGCGACACAGTGGTGACGGCGTCCGAAGCGGCGAGGGCGTGATGGATGGCCGGGCCATAACCGGGATCGCACCCCAGCAGCGTGGTGTCGGTGCCATGCAGGGTGGTGACCACGCGCGGCCGGAGCCCGGATGGGAGCATGTCGCGCGCGAGGATGGCGGCGGTGGCATGGGGGACGGCGTAATGCACGTGGAGGACATCCAGCTTAAATTCGCGAGTGACCTCGGCCATCCGCACGGACAATGGCAGCGTATAGTCAGGATATTTGAAAAGGCCGTAATGGTTGATGGTGACGGGATGAAAATGCAACCGAGGCTGGCCGGTGGGCAGACGGAAAGGGCGTTCGTAACTGATGAAGTGGACCTCGTGCCCGCGGCGCGCCAGGTCCTCGCCCAGCGCGGTCGCCAGAATGCCGCTGCCACCGACGGTGGGGTAGCAGGTGATGCCGATTTTCAACGGGACGGTGGGCGACATGGTATTAAAATCGGCGGGCGCTGCCGCCGAGCTGGCCCAAAGTAGCAAGGATTAGCGGATCATTCGGAAACAACGGCTGGGCATACTCCAATCCCGCCCGCAGGCCGTGCAAGCGCGCGCGGGTGAGTTGCAGTTCCACATAGTGACGCGCGCCGGTTTGGGTGGCATGGGCTTCCATGGCGGCAGTCCAGGTGGCGATGATGGCCGGGTCAGAAAGGTCCACCAGCACCGGAGTAATGTCGCGGGGCTCAGCTTCGGGCGTAACGGCGTAATAGAAGAGCGCGGTGATGGCATGGGGCGGCAGGTCGCGCAGTTCGGCCAGGCCGCCGTAGCGCGCGAGCCGCGCGGCGTCCCGAACGAGGGCACCCAAGCGGGCATGATCGGGGTGCTGGTTGGCCACGAGGCTGGGGGCCAGCACCCAAGCGGGGCGAAGCCGGCGAATGACGGCCGCGAGTTTAAGCGCGTGGGCGGCGCGGATTTCCAAGTGGGCGTCTCCATCAAGTTCCAGCCATGCGAGTTGGGCACCCAAATGAGCGGCGGCGGCTTCGGCTTCACGGGTGCGTTGTTCCGGAGTGCCGTGGGAGGCGGCTTCGCCGCGTGAGCACACGACAAAATGCGCGGGACTACCGGCGCAGGTTTCGACGGCCACGATGCCGCCGCAGCCGAATTCGATGTCATCGGGATGCGCGCCGAAGGCCAGCAGCGGCGGGGGATTAACCAGGGAATTGGGTCCAGGCTTCATGGGCGTCATCAATGGCATCGCGGTTGACAAAGGTTATCTCCGGGGCATCTTCCGGGTGAAGATAGGCCCTTTCCCCGGCCCCGGCAATGTAATGCGTGCAGTGCAGCACGGACTGCATCCAACGGAGCCGGCTGTCGCGGGTGGGACTGATTTGGTCTTTGGTGAAAAATGTGGTTGGGAGGGTCAAATACTGGTCGCCGCCTTCATGGAGGCGCAACTGGCCATCGGCAAAACGGGCGCGCACGAGCTCGTCCTGATAGGGCACATCCACAAAAAAGTCGGTGATGTCGCAGGCGGCGCGGCGAAACGCAATCTCACCCGACCGCGCGACCCGAATGCCGTCGAGCAACCCCTGGGCATGGTACATTTCCAAACAAAAATCGGCGACGGTGGCGGCGGTGACGCGTTGGAAGGCCACAATCGCGGGGCGTTCGACGTAGTTGGGCAGTTGCAAGGCAGTTTTGCCGGGCCAATCGGCGGGGATGCGCTTGAGATAGAGCGGGGAAAATTTCCGCTGCACTTTGTTCGCAAAGGCGAAATTGAGCGTGGCCGGTTCGCGGGTCGCGCGATGACGCAGGATGGTCTGGGTTTCGCGCGGGTCGTGGTCGCTGTCGTGATAAAAGAAAACGATTTCGCCGCCAAGTTCGGCTTGCAGGCGGCGGGCCGTCTGAATTTTGGCCACGAGAAACCGGCGCGGGAAAAACCCGCAGGGTTGCTGGCCAAAACAAATGACGGGGCCGCTGCTCATGGCTGGTTCAGACGTTGGCGGTGGACGGCCGGTTTCCTAGAAAGGCCTGCAGCAACAAGCTGAAGCCGACACACGCCGCGCATCCAATGAAATTGTACCAGAGGTAACTGATGCTCAGGGAAAAGTAGAGGATGAACACGAGGGTTTGCGCGGCGAGCGCCGCCCAAAAGATGGCCGTGCCACCCACGTGCCGGATAAAAAAGGCCACCAGAAACAAGGCCAGCACCACGCCATAAAAAATGGACCCGACGATGTTGACCGCCTGAATCAGGTTCTCCGCCAGATGACAAAAGAGGGCAAAAGCCAGCGCCACCAAGCCCCAGAGCAGGGTAAACCATTTGGTCATGCACACATAGTGCGCATCACTGGCATCGCGTCGAACGAGGTGGCGGTAAAAGTCGATGGTCGTGGTGGAGCCGAGAGCATTGAGTTCAGCCGCTTTGGAGGACAGGGCGGCGGCAAAGAAAGCGGCGACCAGCAAGCCGATGAGACCGTGGGGGAGATAATTCAGGATGAAGGTGATGAAGACGTAATCGGCGTCGTTGCCTTTCAGGCCCGGGTTGGTGGCGAGCATCGCGGTCCGGGCCGCGGAGCGGAGGGATTCGGCACGCTCGCCATCGGCCAGCGCCAGTTGGCGGGCCTCGGCCTCGGCGGGGGCGTTGCCGCCATGTTTGGCGGTGAGCCAGGCCTGGATGTGCTGTTTCTTTTCCCTCTGGAGCGCGGTGAATTGCTGTTCCAAGGCGGAGGCGGAGCGGGTCGCGTCCGAGGCCACCGCCTGATGCCAGGCGGCCTGGTTGAAAAAAAGCGGCGCGGGCTCGAATTGATAGAAGACAAACAGCAGGACGCCGAGCAGCAAGATGGCGAATTGCATGGGGATTTTGAGCACGGCATTGAACATCAAGCCGAGCCGGCTCTCACGCAGGGAGGAACCGGAAATGTAACGCTGGACCTGTGACTGGTCGGTGCCGAAATAGGAGAGGGAGAGAAAGAGCCCGCCCAGCAGGCCGGACCAGAAGGTGTAGCGCTGTTTGACATCCAGCGAGAAGTCCACCGCGTGCATTTTTTGGAAGCCGCCGGCGACGGTCAGTGCGTCCGTAAAGCTGGCCGGAAGCCGGAGGAGCAGGATCACCAGAGCCGTCACCATGCCGCCAAAGATCACGGCCATCTGATATTTTTGCGTGAGGTTTACCGCCTCGCAGCCACCGATCACCGTATAAACAATCACGAGCAGGCCGCTGAGAACGATGGTCAGGTCGAGACGCCAGCCAAGCATGGTGGACAAAATAATTGCGGGCGCGTAGATCGTGATGCCGGCCGCCAATCCGCGCTGGAGGAGAAACAGGCTGGCCCCGAGCAGGCGGGTTTTGGCATCGAAGCGGCGGCCGAGGAATTCGTAAGCCGTGTACACGTTCAGCCGCCGGTACATGGGCAGGAAGATGGCGGCCACGAGGATGAGAGCCAGGGGCAGGCCAAAGTAATTTTGCACAAACCCCAGTCCATCCTGGTACCCCTGCCCCGGCGTGGAAATGAAGGTGATGGCGCTGGCTTGCGTGGCCATGACGGAAAGGCCGATGGTCACCCAGCCCACGGTTTGATCGCCCTTCAAATAAGTGCTCAGGTCGCGCTGTCCCCGGGTGCGCCAGGTGCCATAAATGGCAATGCCCACGAGGGAGCCGATCAGAACCAAGAAATCCAGCGGGCTCATGCAAACAAGACGCTCAGCAACCGCAGCAGGATCACCCACAAGATGAAAGAAGCCGCGACGAGCAAGTAGACACGAGGCCAAGTGGGCAGACCGGGGCGGCTGGCTCGCTGGTCCGGTGCTTCGGGCCCTGCCGTGGTCGGGTTCGGGATTTTCACTTGGATATCAAATTATTTCCCCAGCGAAACCAGATTCGCGAACAGCCGGTAGGCCCCGGGCACGCCGGCGGGGAGTTGGCGGAAGAACACCAGCCCGGTGTAGACAAAATAACCCTGGCCGTATTTAGCCACCAGCAGGGAGCCCTTTAACGGCTCCTCACCCGGATCATGACAAGCCAGGATGGGGGTGAAATTGGTGGACCATTCGCTGGGGAAGTAGATGCCCCGCTCCTGGACCCAGCCGGCAAAATCGTCGTTCGTGATTTTATTGGGGGTGTTCAGCACCGGATGATCCGGCGCGAGGAGGGTGATGGCGGCGGTTTCATCCGTGACGCGCAGGTTGCCAATTTTCAGATCGTACGGGGCGAGGCGGTCGGTTTTCAAACCATCCGGGCGGTTGTACTGGGCCACGACGGTGCCGCCGGATTTCACGTAGTCGAAGAGCGCGGGCAATTGCGCGTTCAAGTTGGTGCGGACGTTGAAGGCGCGCACGCCGATCACCACTGCATCGAGGTCGCGCAGCTTTTGCGGGTTGAGGTCGGCATCGGTCAGGCGCGTGACAGCGTAGCCCATTTGCGTGAGATCGTCGGCCACGCTGTCGCCCGCGCCGGGGAGGTAGCCGATGTTATGGCCGCGCGTTTTCAGGTCCAGGCTCACGGCTTTCAAAGCGGCCACCGGCTGGAGCAATTGGAAAGGGATGTGGCGGTAATTTATTTCCACGCGGTCATTCTGATACGTCACCCCGCCGATGGTCGCGCTGGCCACGAGTTTGGCAACGGTGTCCGTGACGGGTGCCGTGACAGTAAACTGGCAGGGCTTGCGTTCGCCCGGGGTGACGAGGGAAAAATCCAACTGCTCAGGATCAACCTTCCAATCTGCCGGAGCCTGCAGCCGGAGGGTGCCGGCGGCACCCGCACGATTCGCCGTAATCACCACGGAAACGGGGCGGGATTCACCCGGCTTGAACAGGGCGACCGGGGTGCTGAAGTGCAAGGAGGCGGGCGGAATGACCAGCAAGCGGCGGAGGTGTTCCGGCCGCATATCCGAGGTGACTTGCACGGGCTCGTCGGGGATGGTCAGGGTCTGGCCGCCGACTTCGAAGGCATATTCGACCGGCAACACCGGCGGATTTTCCGGACGGCCAATCAGCGCGGGATCGTCCACCTGAAACATGCCGGGCGTGCCCTCCTGGCGCAGCCAGTAGGGCTGGCTCACCGGGGTGTTGGCGGGCAGGGTCACACTCTCCTCGCGGCTGGCGGGTGCTTGGGGAGGGAGCGGCAGACTGTCGCCACTGGTGAGGTCATCATTCAACCAAGGATGCCGAACCGGCAGCCAGCGGACAGGAATGGACGAGGCCACCGTGGCACGGTACCGCACTTGGAAGGCCTCACCGGGAACCACTTCAGCATTCGCGACGGTGGTGGTCACGGATATTCCCAAGCAGGACTGCAAAATCCGGTCCAACTGGGCGCTTTTTTCGGCCACCACGGGGTCGGTGGATTTTAGTGCCGCCAGTTGGGCGCGCACTTGCAACAAGGCGGGGACGCTCGCGGCGGGGTCCTGCGCGTTAAAATTGGTGATGATGGCGCTGACCTGGTTGCCGATCTCAGCCCCGCCGGGAATGCGGTTCCAAGTGGTGTCAATCCCGTCCATGAGGTCGTGCGAGGCGGGGGCGCCGTCCAAGAGCTGAAAACTTTCGGCCCGGCTGCGTCCGCCGCCGCCATTGAAATTACCGAAGCCCTGGGTTTTATGCATGGAACGGCTGCGCGCGGCCAGTTCGCCAAAGGACATGCCGGTGACCGGGTCATTGCCGGAGATGTCAATGGATAAGGAATTTACCCCGCCGGCATCGCCCCGGCCGTTGACCAGGATGCGCCGGGGCTGCCAGGGGCGGAGCGTGGTCAGTTGTTCGGGGAAAGCGGTGGCCTGGCCGGCGAGCCGGAAGGCTTCCAGCGCCAGCACGGCCGAGGCGGTGTGATGGCCATGAGTGCCACCGGGTTGCAAGGAGAAGCGGGTGACCACCACATCCGGCCGGAAGGTGCGGATGACCCGGACCATGTCGGCCACGACCTGGCGGCGGTCCCAGATGCCGAGGGTTTCGAGATAATCCTTGGAGAAACCAAAATCGATCGCGCGGGTGAAAAACTGGCGCCCGCCATCCAGGCGGCGGGCGGCGAGCAGTTCCTGCGTGCGGGCCACGCCGAGTTCCTGGCCAAATTCCGGGCCCAACACATTTTGGCCGCCATCGCCCCGGGTGGCCGAGAGGTAGGCAGTGCGATAATTCCGGCCCCGGGCAAGGTAGGCGATGAGCAGCGTATTTTCATCATCCGGATGCGCGGCGACATAGAGGACGCTGCCCCATTCGTTGAAACTTTTGAGCTGCTGGAGAATCTCGGGACTGGACAGAGGTTCAACGGCGCCGAGCGCAGAAACGGCGGTTAAAGCGCCCAGCACCCAGCAGCAACAGCCAGCGAACAGCCAAGCTCCGAGGCGGATCGCACGATTGGACATTCGCAGCTTGGGAGGTTGCCAGCGGTTTATTTCTGAATCGTGAAGGGGACGGAATAGGCAGTGTTTTCCCAAGACATTTTAAGCACACCGCCGCCGCCGGGGGTTTTGGTGAGGGCCATGGTGAATTGAGGCACCGGGGTGTCCAGCGTGGCCTTGGTGAGGTCCACCCGGGCCAGGTCATTGGCTTCTTTATATTGCAAGCCCCATTCGCCGAGGTCTTTGCTGATGATCAATTTGGCGGTGCCATCCGCTTGCGGCAGGGTGAAGAGGGTGTAGGCGCCAGCCGGGACGGTGGTGTCGCCGAAAACGATGGGTTTCTGGGTAATGAGCAGGGTGGCTTCATCCGCGCCCGTGCGCCAGACCTTGCCGTAGGGGACCAGTCCGCCCCAGATGGTGCGCTCCTCACCCGTCTTGGGGTTTTTGGAGTAGGGCCGGCCATAAACCAAGGTCACCCGGCTGCCATCCACCACAGTGCTGATGGTTTCGTGGGGACTGAGGCGTTTTTGCTGGGCCATGAGTGGCAGGGCACTGAACATCAGGGTGGCCAGGACGGCGAGGAACGAGAGTGTCTTTTTCATAGAGGGTGAAGGGTTGAGCACAGGGGACGGTTTAATGCCAATTTAGTTGAATGGGATGTGACTTTCGTAAAGACGATGCCAAGGGAGTAAAGGTTACGGGTTTACCGGCAAAAGAATTGGGCCGGACATCCAAGTCCGGCCTTAAATTCTGAATTATCCGCCCTTAATGGAGGGGTTTAGTGATGAAAGCCGGCGGCAGCAAAGCCACCGTGGTAACCACCCGAATAACTACCGCCATGGTAGCCAGCGGAAACTGACCCGCTGGAATAGCTGCCACCATGGTAGCTGGCATTATTGTAACTCACGCCAATGGACACACTGCCGCCTGAGGGGTAGCCGCCATGGTAACCGCTATTGTAGCTGCCTCCGTAGTAGCAGCCAGAGGGGTAGCAACCATGATACCCCCCGTAGCAACCTCCGGCATAGGGATAGCAGCCGTGATAACCTCCGTAATAGCCGCCACCGTAGTAGCTGCCGCCCGAAACCCAGCCGAAGGAAAGGGAAATGGGGGAGCAATAACCATAGGACGGATAATAGGAACCAGCATAATAAACCGTCGGGGCGCTTTGCACATAAGTGACGGTCGGTTGCGTCTGCACATAGGTTACCGCCGGCTGGGATTGCACGTAGGTCACGGCTGGGGCGGGCGTGCCCGGAACGGCAACGGAAGCGGCGTTATCTGGGGCCGGGGCATAGGCCACGGGCGCGGGCGCGGCGGGGTAGGTTTTCGGCTGGTTTAGCATGGCCATCAAAACGGGATCGGAAACGCCCAACTGCCGCAGATAAATAATCTGGCTGGCATCGAGGTTATAGCTGGTATGGGCGTTGTTGATGTAAGCGATAATGGTGTCATCGCTGATCTTGGCCTGCACCAATTGGAGAACCTGGGGCGCGCCGTAGGGCAGCGACGGAGCCGCGGTGGTGTAGGTGGCCGGAGCGGATGCCTGGGTTATCTGGGCCATAGCCGTGCCGCAAGACGCGACCAAGCTGGCGACGGCCAGAGATGCCAGCGTTTTTTGCCAAATATTCGTTTTCATATGATTTACCTTTAGTTTGGACAAGAGTCTCAGTCGATTGTTCACCCATTAATGGTGCCAGTAACCGCCACCATGCCAGGCGCCATAACCACCACCGCCACTGCTACTGCCACCGTTGCCCCAAATCCAGCCGAAGGAGAGCGAAACCGGGGGGATGTAAGAATACCACGGCGGATTAGACGGCTGGCTGTAATAAACCGGCGGGGGCGGGCTTTGCACATAGACTACGCTCGGTTGAGGTTGCACGTAGGTCACGGCGGGTGGGGTCGTTACATAAGTCACGGTCGGCGCGGGCGGGGCGGGAGCCGCCACCGGAGAAACAACGGGGGCTGGGGCCGGAGCGGGCGCGATGGAGGGCGGGTTGTAGGCCACCGGCGCGGGTGAGCCACCCACTCTTGACTGGTTCAGCATCGCCCGCAGCACTGGGTCGGAAATTCCCATCTGGCGCAGATAGATAATCTGGTTGGCGTCGAGGGGGTAACTAATATGGGAGTTGTTGATGTAGGCGATGACGGTGTCATCACTGACCCGAGCCTGAACCAGTTGGAGAACTTGCGGCACACCGTAAGGCAGGGTGGGCGCGGGGTTGCTGGCAGGGGCCGGGCTGGCCACCGGGGTGTATTGGGCCTGAGCGGTACCCGAAGAAACCAACAGACCGGCGACCGCCAGGATGGCCAGAGCTGATTGACAGAAATTCGGTTTCATACATTTGCCTTTCATTTGGACCTCGGTCCAAACCTGTTTCCGTGCTTTACGCTAAGCCCAAACGACCGCAGATGCAAGTCCGGACGGGCCCAGCCATGGACCAGTACGGCGCCGGGTGAGGAATCTTGCATGGCGTCAGGCTGAAAGTTAGACGCCACCCACCGGCGCGGTATTCAATTGGCCAGGTCAAAAATAATGGCGCGATAGAGAGCCCCGCTGGCTTGACGAGGCTTGAAGTAATATCCGCTATTTCCGGTTTAAATTGTTTATTTGCTATTACTTGCATCATTTTGAGGCGCCTTGACGGGCCGGAGCGGAGTTGTGCGCGAAACTTCAAAATTTTTGGTTTAGGGGTTATTTGGTTATTTGGTTAAATTGTTAAGCTCCTCAATTTTAATTGCTTAGGAAATTTTTGGCAGTCATCCCAGGAAATTGACAGGTTGGATTGGGCTGGATTCAGGTCATTCGCCGGATTTAACGCGAAGGCGCAAAGGCGCGAAGGCGCAGAGAAAAGAACGGCTACTTTACACTGGGGGAATCCATTCCGCACCGGACATTCCCGACGGATCGTCCGTCGGTTTTTGACCGGACGGGCGGCGCAGATGGTCATGACGACATTCATTACGGATGAGTTTAGCGAGGGACCATGGACATCCGCTGTCCAGGGTGCAAAAAACTTTAATTTTTTTGGGCGGTCAAAAATGGGGAAATTGGGGTTGAAATCGGGGTATGATTGGGAATAATGGCATGAAAAAGCTGGACTGATTAAAAATGGATTTGGCGGTGCCAGCGCTGGGAAAGAAAAACCACTTTATGTTGATGACTGCATTGATTTTGATCGGCGTGGCGGCCGTTTTGGCGGGCCTGATTTTTAGCGTGGTATCCCGCCGGCCGGCGGGGTTTCAGGTGACGCGGTCGGCGACAATGGCCGCCCCGGCGGGGGTGGTGTTTGCGGAGGTGAATGATTTTCACCGGTGGCCGGCGTGGTCGCCGTGGGAGAAGCTGGATCCGGCGATGCAACGGAAGTATGAAGGGGCGTCGGCCGGGACAGGGGCGATTTATGCCTGGGAGGGGAATAAGCAGGCGGGAGCGGGAAAGATTACGATTACCGAATCCCGCGCGGATGAATTGCTGGTCATGAAGTTGGAATTCACACGGCCTTTCCCGGCCAAGAACACAGTGACATTCCGCTTCGAAGCGGTCGAGGGCCAAACCCGGGTGACGTGGACGATGTCCGGGGTGAACGATCAATTTATTTTCAAGCTAATGACCGCGGTGATGAGCATGGATAAAATGGTGGGGGGCGATTTTGAACGGGGTCTGGCGCAGTTGAAGGGGGTGGTGGAAGGGAAGGCTAAGGGATAAAACAGGCTTTGGGCTTTGGGCTCTGGGCCGAAGACGGAGAAGGCATTGGGAAAGGAATACGCTGTCGCAGGGTGCTTTGGCGGATGGGGGCGGGTTGACAAAAAGCTAAAGCTGAGAAAATCGGCATTTGAGTTGGGAAAATTCGAGTGTTTTCAGGGATTTATTAGTTAGCGCGGCCGAGACGGCCGCACTCCGGGGGCGGGCGGGGGGAGGTTAAGCCGGCGCTGGTGGGCAGGGCGACACGCTGCGGGTCACGGACCCGCGCGCCGGGGACCTGGCTGGCCTGCCCTTTTTTATTGGCCGCAAAAGAATGACGGATTTAACGCAGAGGCGCAAAGGGGCGGAGCCGCGAAGTTGACAGGGATTTGTTCAGAAACTCGTTACCTCGTTTCCTACGAGTTGAGGAGGCGCGGTGGGAGATGGGTTCGGCCCAGCAACCAGACCGGGCGGGTGATGCCGGCTGAAAGCCGGCGGTCCGGGGTGAGCGCAAATCAGCCCTCAGGCGACAGTAACTTTGGCGGACCGGATTTTGCGCTGCCAGACCTGCCAGCCGATGGGCAGGATCAGCAAGGCGGCGGCCCAGCCGTAGTTAGCTTCGGGAACGGTTTGCAGGTTACCAATGATGGAAAAGGCGGTGCTGCCATCGGGTTGGGCGGTGCCGGTGGCGAAATAAACCGACGTGCCCAAGTCGGTCAAATTTCCATTGTAGCCAGTATAGGTAAACGTGGCGGAGTCGGAATACAGAACGGTACCATAACCACCCCCACTCAGCGTTACGCTGGGAGAAGCGACCAAACCGTTTTTGCTGCCGCTGCTGAACCAACCGGAAGGGCTAAAACCATTGTCACCCATGCCCGTGGTGTAACCGGAGGGAGTGCTTTTGGACTCGTTCCAAGCGGGCGACAAGGTGGCCACCGACGTGGAGGCGGGGCCCCAGGCTCCCGAACTGTAGGTGTAGGTTCCGACCGCCAGAGTTTGACTGCTCAGGGTGAGCGAAGGCGAGGTGGTCTTATTGTAATTGAAGAAAAATCCATTAAGTACGTCCGCAGAGTGAATCTCGGTGGAGGTGGAGATATTTTGAATGGTGACCACCAATTCATTCGCCACCGGCTCAGTAAACGTTGCCTTGGCTCCAATTTCAATCGAGGCCGGGGCGGCGCTGACTGTATCCGTGGTGGTCCCGCTAAAAACGACCGCCGCATGGGCGTACTCCAGACTGGCAACTGAAAGCGCCAAGACGCCCCCCCCCACATTTTAGTTAATGCGCAGCTTTTTTTCATAAAATAGTTAGTTATTATACCCACATTTAGTTAAATCGACTCGGTGCAAGTTGGAACCCTCATCTGGTCATTATTTCCGGCGTAAAATTTTTGCTCCTGTCCATAGCCTCACAACCCCTCGCAAGGCACCCCGATGAATTACCAACAGATCCGACACTGTACTACCTAATAATAGTCGTTTCTAAAATTTTTGCAACCATTATTAAATAGTATTAACCATATTTAACTAATACTAATTAACTTTATTTGACCTAATTCTCAAGCACCCGCCCTGCCCCGCTGTCGGTTTACTCGGCCACCGCCAGCGAATGATCAGTAAACCAGACTGGGACCGTCATCGAGGGTGGAATTGAAATCGTCCGGCAGCACTGAATTCCCGGTTTTGGCGGGTTTGACACGGCTGAGCATGGCGTCATCCGGATTAAT
>CAITTG010000048.1 GCA_903895255.1 uncultured Verrucomicrobia subdivision 3 bacterium | reverse complement strand
GGCAGGGAGCAGCCCCCGAGCAGGAGGACTAAAAAAACCGCCCCCAGGCGGTGGTTCCAACGGTTCCAAAACAACATTGGGTCACAATAATGGAAGCGGGGAGGGCGTGCAATGATGCGATTGCGGGGATTGATTTTTTCGCGGCCGCCAGCGGCCCGGTGCCACCCAGGGGCGACTCCAGGGCGGTATTCGCAATAAAAGAATTGGAGGCAGCCGGTTTGGGCTGCCTCCAGCGCAAGTCATACGGGGCGCGGATTTCGCGGGGCAACTAATTAAATGGCGTTGGGTGAGTTCTGCCGGTCGGCGGTCGTTTTAGGGGGCAAAATGACCGTCACCCGCTTGACTTTGATGACGGCCAGGCCTTTTTTCTTGTTGGGGTCATCGACCCCGGCCTCGGTGGTGCCGGCGAGAGCTTGTTTGTTGGATTGGTTGGACGCGGCCTGGCTCGAGGTGGAGGCCGTGGCCGTGCCGAGGGAACTGGCCACCCCCGCACTGCCGCTGGCCGTCTCGCTGAAGACGGTCACCCCTGAATCCGAGCCGGAGACGCTGGCACTGGTCTGGGCGATGACCAAACCACTCACCGAGCCGCCCGAGACCGCCGCGCTGCCGCCCGAGACCACCGTTACCGCCACGGCCTGCGGCGAGGTCACCGTGGAATTTTGGCGGGAAACAATCAAGCCCGCGATATTGCCATAGGCCTGCAGATTGACCTCCCCGCCCACCACGCCGCCCTTGCCAAGGTCAATGTTGCCCTCGGGTTTGAAAACCCCATTCACTTCCAGGCCGTATTGCACGTGTCCGGCCGAGTCCTTGAGCAGGCCGGAGGGATCCTGAATGTAAGGCACCCCGGGCGAGCCAGCCGTGAGGTTGACGACCGGGCCTGCCGCAACGTTCCCGTTGAGGGCGAACTGGGAAATGCCGCCCAAGGTGGAAATGATATCCCCGTTCGGGGTGTTCACAGTGATATTGCCCGGCTGGCCGCTGCTGCCCGGAATTTGATACCGGTCGGAGGGGGCGAGGGCGATAATGCCACTGCCATACGGCCGCGGACCGGTTATGCCAGGGGTGATGTCCAAAACCGCCGAGTCCGGATCGTACACCAGCACTTGCAAAGATTGATTGACCCCGTTGCCCGCGTTGACATCGCCATTCAGCGATTCCACGGTGATGTTGCCCCCGTTAAAAGTGGCGATGCGGGCCGTGTCCACATTGATGTCTTTATTGGCGGTCACCGTCACATCCCCGGCGGCGGCAGTGTAAATTCCAAAGGCCAGGTTGCCGTTGCTCGGTGGGGTGAACGGCACGCCCGACAGCCCCAGGTCGATTTCCCCGTCCGTGCTGCTGACGCTCACGTTACCCCCGCCAATCGAGGCGATGGTCGAGGTAAGCATCCCAATATTATCTTTGACCGTGACGTTTACCGAGGCTCCCGCCGCTCCGGTGATCGTATCCAGGTTGGCATAATTGACCCCGCCACCCACGGATTGGGCGCCATTACCTCCGCCCCACGAAACAATGCCGCCGCTGGCGCCCAAATCCAGGGAACCCGCGTTCACGATGAACTGGCCGGGGCCGCCGATTTGAAAACCTGCGGGCAAGCTCAAGGCATTGGCCACGGAAGCCTGACTGGCTTGATACAGGGCCGCCACGGCGCTGGGCGGGGCAAACGTGACGGGCGCGGTCACGAAATAATACTGGCTTGGGTCCTGGCCGAGGCTCGCCTTCCCCAGGACAACCATGGGCCGGCCAAAGGCATACTGGATGACTTCCAAGGGTTGCTCCAGGGCGGTGGCGATGCCGGAGTTCATTTGATAAGCATAGCCCAGTTGCCGCGTCGATGGATTATATACAAACCCCAGATTCGGCGGGAGCGTGGGGTTCAGTTTCTGGAGGGTTTCGCTCACGGCCAGCGCTTCCAAGGCCGAGACGTTGCGCACGGTGGCAGCGGGAATGGGATTCGCGGTGGAAAAGGCATCCCCGGCGGAGTAATCGACCACTTGGGATAAAATGCCCGCCCCGGCGTCATTGAGACCCGTCGTCAAGGTGGTCAGCGCAAAGAGGGGAGAGTAGGAGATGCCCCCGGTCACGTTCACCGTGGTGACATCTTGGGAACCAAGGTTTTCCCCGATAAAGTTGCCGTTGAACATGCTGCCATGCACGGTTACATCGGCCGCCTTGGTGCTGTAAAGGGTCACATTGTCCAAGTTGCCATCAATGGTAATTTCCACCGGGTTCGGGTTTCCCGCTTCCGGCGGGGTGAGGGCATGATCACTATAGCCGAAATCTTCCGTGGCTTCATTATTGCCAACCAAGGGGTCAAATTGCCTGTTCGCGCTGTCGGACATCTGGAAACTATAGGTGATGACGTTATTCGGATTGTTGGGATCCTGGCGGCTGATGAAGTTGCCTTTGTCCGTGGTGTTGAGGTTGACATTGCCCAGGGCG
>CAITTG010000047.1 GCA_903895255.1 uncultured Verrucomicrobia subdivision 3 bacterium | reverse complement strand
TAGAGCATTTCCATAAATGCTGTAGCGCAGCGTTGGGAACCCTGCGGGAAGCGGTCTTTTGGGTTTTTGGCTTCGTTTTGGCTCAGGCACAGACCGCAGTGGGTATGCGCCTTCGCCAAAGCCTCGCCAAAAAACCCAAAATCCTCGCTTCGCAGCGCTACATCATTTCTGTCAATGCTCTAGCTGCGACCCGATGTCCGCCAGCCATTCCGCAACTTGACCGCCATTTTTAAGTTAGCGGCGAGGCGTGCCTCAAACCTTCGGCCCTTCCTTCGCCCAAGTGTCTTTCAAAGTGATGGTCCGGTTAAAGACCAAATTCCCGGGCGCGCTGTCCTTGTCCAGGGCGAAGTAGGCCAGACGCTCAAATTGATAACGGCTGTCCGGACTTGCCACGGCCAGCGAACGTTCGCATTGGGCGGTGATGACTTCCTTCGAGTGCGGGTTCAGATGAGTCTTGAAATCACCGTCGGCATCCGGTTCGGGCACGGTGAAGAGGCGGTCGTAGAGCCGGACCTCAGCCGGCACTGCATGCGCGGCACTCACCCAATGGATGGTGCCCTTAACCTTGCGACCCGCGGTGGCCCCGCCGGTTTTGCTGTCCAGATCGGCGGTGCAGCGCAGTTCGATAACATTGCCGGCGGCATCCTTGATCAGCTCCTCACACTTGATGATATAGGCGTATTTCAGGCGCACCTCGCCGCCGGGCTTGAGGCGGAAAAATTTCGGCGGCGGGACTTCCTTGAAATCGTCCTGTTCAATATAGAGTTCGCGGCTGAAGGGCACCGGGCGCGTGCCTGTTTCCGGCGCTTCGGGATTGTTCGTGGCGTTGAGTTCCTCGACCTGTCCGGCCGGGTAATTCGTGATGACCACTTTCAAGGGACGCAATACCGCCAGCCGGCGCTGGGCGCGTTTATTGAGATCCTCGCGGATGGCGTGTTCAAGGACCGCCACGTCCGTGACGCCATTGTATTTGGTGATGCCAATATGATAGGCAAAGGCCCGGAGCGCCTCGGGGGTCACACCCCGACGGCGCAGGCCACTAATCGTGGGCATGCGGGGATCATCCCAGCCGGCCACCAGCCCCTCCTGCACAAGTTGCATCAGCTTGCGTTTGCTCATCACAGTGTAGCCGAGGCTCAGACGCGCGAACTCGTACTGATGGGGCAGGGGCCGGGGCAGTCCCAGGCTCTCCAAAATCCAGTCGTACAAGGGCCGGTGGACTTCAAACTCCAGGGTGCAGATGCTGTGGGTAATCCCTTCCAAATAATCGCTGAGGCAATGCGCGAAGTCGTACATGGGGTAAATGCACCAGGCATTGCCAGTGTGATGATGCTCGGCGTGACGGATGCGATAAATCAGCGGATCGCGCATCCAGATGTTCGGCGAGGCCACATCAATCTTAGCCCGCAGCGTGCGGGTGCCATCAGGAAATTCCCCGGCGCGCATGCGCGTGAAGAGGTCGAGGTTCTCCGCAACGCTCCGGTTGCGGAAGGGACTCTCCTTGGCGTTGCGCCGGTATTCATCGGTTTCCTCGGGTGTGAGATCGCACACGAACGCCTTGCCAGCCTTGATAAGTTCCACGGCATAGCCATAAATCTGCGCGAAATAATCCGAGGCATAAAACGGTTCCAGCGCGGCCTCCGGGGCCAGCTTGGGTACGGTGGCGGGGATGAAATAATCCGGGCGGTCATGGATGGCAGTGGCCTCCGGGAGGGTGCCCTTGGCTTTGTAACCCAGGCGGTCGTCCGCCCAGTCGCGAATCAGCCAGTTCACATCCTCCTGGATGGAATCCACGTATTCGACATCCTCCTTGGTGGGGTTGGTGTCATCCATGCGCAAGTTGCACAGACCACCAAATTCCCGGGCGATGCCGAAGTTCAGGCAAATGCTCTTGGCATGCCCAATATGCAGGTAGCCGTTGGGTTCGGGCGGAAAACGGGTGTGAATCTGCGGATATTTATGCTCCGCCACATGGCCGGCAACGATGTCGCGAATAAAGTCAGACGGGCGGTTCTCCGCCGGGGCCGGCACAGCTTCGGTTGGTTCCAAACTCATATATTTCGAAAATCGTAACAAAGGGGGTGGCGAATGTCCAACGGACAGGCGAAGATACGTGGGCATTGAGCTGGGGCGGTTTGCTTTAACATGAACAGTATTGAAACCATTATTTGTCTGATATTGCTGCTGATGGCCGTGCCGGACTTGTGCCGGAAACTGGGCCATCCGGCGCTGGGGAATGTCTTTTTTGTGCTGTTCGGTCTGGTCCTGGCCCCATTATTGCAAAAGGACGTCACCATCATGGTCACCCAGGCCGGCGAAGTTGGATTTCTGCTGGTGCTGTTTGAAGTGGGGCTGGACATTGACCTCCCGACATTTCGTGAACTGCTGCCGTCCCTGCGGTTCGCGTTCCTGTGGATGTTGGTCCAATATCCGCTCGTGATGGGGTTGGCCCGGTTTTCCGGGCTGACCCCGGCGGAGGGATTTCTGGCCACGGCCGCGCTGAGCAGTTGCTCGCTGAGCATGGCCTACCTCGGGTGGAAACATTACCCGGGCTTGCCTGGTGGCTCCCGGGCTTACGTGCTGCAAATCATGATTGCTTTGGAAGTGCTGGCCATCGTCGTGATCAGTGCGGGGGCCATCGGCGTGGCCAGCGGACTCGGCTGGTCGATTGTCTTTAAGCTCGCCGGCATGGGGGTGACGATCTATCTCATCAGCCGGTTTTCCACGCATGTGGTCAAACTATTCCAGTGGATCATCGCCAAAACCACCCATTGGCGCGTGCATTTTTTGGTGCTGCTCGTCCTGATCATCTGCTCCATTGGCGAGCGCCTGGGACTGGCCGCGCCAAAAACCGCGTTTTTCCTGGGGCTCTTCATGAGCAAAGCCGAGTTTGCCGGCCAAAGCGTGGAGGAATACATTGCCCCGATCAGCCGGGGGTTTTTGATCCCGGTTTTCTTTGTTTCCCTGGGGATGTTGATTGACGCGCACCAATTGATTTCCCTGCTGGCCCTGCTGGCCCTGCTCGCGGCCGGGGTGCTGATCGGCTACCGAGAAGTTCTCCACCGCCGCTGGTTGCGCACCGGTGGCGATGCCCGCGCTTATTTGCTCTTGTGCCCCAATCTGACCATGGCCGCCCTGGCCGCGAAATCCTTGCTCGCCACCCACAGCCAGTTGGCAGCCACCTGGGTGGTCCTGTGCGGGTTGTTTATTTCCGTAATCAGCCTGCTGTTATTGCCCCGGAATAAGGATGAGTCGGTGACGGCGGCAGTGCCGGTGGCGGAACCGGCGCCCAAAAACTGAACGGTTGCGCAATCGCCCGGTTTGAGGGAAATTTCCGCATGGATTTGCCACCCGAACCCGTGCAGTTGCCCATCGATGGCGTGCTGGATCTACACACGTTTTCCCCGCGCGAGGTGGCGGAGTTGGTAACGGACTATCTCGCGGCCTGCCGGGAAAAAGGCATTTTTCAAGTGCGTCTCATCCATGGCAAAGGCGTGGGGCATCTGCGCCGAACCGTGCATGCGGTGCTGGCCAAACATCCGGAAGTGGCCGCCTACACGCTGGACCACCCGCAATACGGTGGCTGGGGGGCCACGCTGGTTCGCCTCAAAAGGCCGGAAACCCCTGGGTAAATCAGGCCTTCAGATTTTTATTCCGCGCGCGGGATTCCTCTTGCAACCGAATCTTGAAGGCTTCCAGGGATTTTTGCAGAGTTTCATTCCCCACGGCCAGGATTTGCACCGCCAGCAGGCCGGCGTTGCGCGCGGCGTTGATGCCCACGGTGGCCACCGGCACCCCGGGAGGCATTTGCACAATGGAAAGCAGCGAGTCCAAGCCGTCCAGCGCCTTGCCCTGGATGGGCACCCCGATGACGGGTAAGATGGTAAAGGCGGCCGTGACCCCGGGCAGGTGGGCGGCACCACCCGCCCCGGCAATAATCAGTTTCAAGCCCCGCCCCCGGGCGCCGGCCACATAGGCCTCCAGCCCATGCGGATCGCGGTGGGCGGAGATGACCCTGGCCTCGCTGCCCAGACCGAATTCCTTCAGCGCATCCGCCGCCGCGCGCATCACGGGCCAGTCCGAATCGCTGCCCATTAGAATGCCCACGACCGGTTGGATCACATTAGTATCATTTGACATGACTGGATTGAGCGAAAAAATGCGCGCAAAGACAAGCTGCAAGTGGGAGGTTCCATCGCGTCGCGCCGGGTTTTTTGTAACTTAAACCCAACCAGCGACCGTCTCATCACTCATGTCCTTTGATCCAAATTGGAATCGCCGGCAATTTTTAAAGGCCGCGTTGCTGGCGGGTGCCGCCCCCTTAATCCTGCCCGGGCGCCTCTGGTCCGCCGAGACGCCCGCCAACAGCCGCATCAATGTCGGCTTTATTGGCATTGGGAAACAAGGCAATGGCCTGCTCCGCGCCATCCTGCCCCGCCAGGAAGTGCGGGTCGTTGCGGTGTGCGATGCCGATGGCCAGCGCCGCGGCCTCGCCAAACACGCTGTGGACAAGGCCTACGCCGGCACCGCCACGGCGGGTGATTCGGGTTGCGCCGAGCATCCGGATTTTCGCGAGTTGCTGGCGCGCAAGGATATTGACGCCGTCGTCATCGCCACGCCGGATCATTGGCATGCCTTGATCGCCATCGCCGCAGCCCGGGCGGGCAAGGATATTTATTGCGAGAAACCCATGGCGCACACGATTCTGGAGGGGCGGGCCATGGTCAAGGCGGTCCGGGCCAACCACCGGATTTTCCAGGTGGGCAGCATGCAGCGGTCCATGGGTGAATTTCGCGCGGCATGCGAGCTGGTGCGCAATGGCGTGATCGGCACCGTGGCGAAGGTGGATGCCGCCGTGGGAGGCCCGCCGGTGGCTTGCGATCTTCCGGAAGAACCGGCCGAGCCGGGCCTGGATTGGGATATGTGGTTGGGACCCGCACCGCAGCGTCCCTACAACTCCATCTTGAGTCCGCGCGGCATGCCCAAGACTTATCCAGCGTGGCGGCATTACCGGGAATATGGGGGTGGCGGCGTTTGCGATTGGGGCGCCCACCACTTTGACATTGTGCAGTGGGCGTTTGGCTACGATACCGGCGGCCCGGTGGAATTCCTGCCGGGGCCGGATGACGCGGCGGGTTTTGGGGTGCACTGGCGTTACGAGAACGGGACGGAAGTCACCCATCAAAAGGGCAATGGCATTACCTTTTACGGATCCCTGGGCAAAATTTATGTCAACCGGGGAAAGTTTCAACTTTGGCTGGGGGACCAGCTCAAGGCCGAGACCATGGATGATTACACGCGCGTTTTGAAAGAATATCTGCCGGCCAATGCTGTGCGACTCTATCGCAGCACCAACCAGATCGGCAACTGGATAGCCTGCATGAAATCACGCGCCCTGCCGGTGTGCGATGTGGAGACCGGGCAACGCTCCGCCACGGTTTGCAACCTGGCCAATTTGGTGTATTTCCATGGCCAGCCCATAAAATGGAATCCCAAAAAGGAAAAATTCATTGATCATACCGGCCAGCCGGAGTGGCTTACCCGCGACTACCGCGCCCCGTGGAAACTCGCCTGATGGGTCAGGGTGCCGGCCGGTCCGCCAGGTCCGCCACACTTTCCCACCGGCTCATGCCCTCACTCCAGTAAAGGCTTTCCAGGCTCAATTCGTTTTGCGCCAGGCGTGACTGGATCTGGGTCAGAGTAAACGGTCCGCTTTGCACGCCGTCCACATGCAGATAAATCGTGGGGATTTCCAGTTCCGTTGGGGCCGGCCGGTTGAGGGCGGCGGCGGCGCGGATTTCTTCTGGCGACAGAATTTCCGCGGGCGGCTCCGCCGCCGCCCGCTGGCGTTCGCCTAACCGGAACAATGCCATCAGCCCCATGCCGGCCAGAAATCCACCCACATGCGCGCCAAACGCCGTGCCGCCGCCATGGGGTTGCGGATAGATGATGCCCATGGCCATCCAAAATAAATCTTTGAGAAACCAAAAACTGACGACCATCCACGCCGGTATCTCCCATTCGCCGTAATCCCCCCGGGAAAATAAAAAATAGAAATATTTGAAAGTAATGTCCGTATTTGCCCGCAAGCACAGATACATGCCCATGCAGGCGCTGATGGCTCCCGAGGCGCCGCCCATGGGAATATGGGAAGCAAAATGCAGCGGAGTGGAGGCGATAAACACCAACTCGGCGACGAAACCACCCACCAGATAAAATATTAAAAAGCGATCCCGGCCCAGCAGATCCTCCACGCAGCAGCCAAAGAGAAACAGGTAAATCATATTGCCCAACAGATGGAAAAACCCAGCGTGCACAAACATGGACGTCAAATACGCATACCACGCGGAGGAATCCGGCGTGAGCCAGAGATGGTGATAAATCCAAGGCTGGCTCTCCCCATCGGATTGGAAATAACAAAACCAAGACACCAAGTACACCAGTGTATTAAGGCCAATCAACGAAAAAGTCACCACCGGCAGCCTCGCGGTGCGGTAATTCATCCCGACTGGAAAAATAAGGAACACAGGCTAAATTCAACGGCCATTGAAGCGGAAATCGCTTGCTCGTCAAGCTTGCAGGAGCCCGGTCTGGGTCGTGTCGCGGTAATTAACTGGTTGTAAACCCGGCGTTTTGGGGCTATATGATTGAGGCATCCTCGTTCAAAACGCATGAAATCGCACCAAAACAACAATTCCAGTTTTTGCCGGTGGCTGACATTTTCCACGATGCTGGCGGTTTTGCCAGTACAGGCCCAGCATCCGTTGCCGGTGTACACCCCACTGGATATTGCCCACCCCAATGGGCGTATCTTATCCCCGCAGCAATCGCCGGAAAAATTGCCGGGTGGCGGTCTGACGCAGCATGATTTCTTCTATGCCGGGGAGGCCAAAAAAGAGCGCATGTTTATCGTGCGAAATGGCGCCATTATCTGGTCCTATGAGCATCCCGCCCAGGGCGAAATCAGTGACGCGACCCTTTATTCCGGCGGCAATGTGCTGTTTGCCCATCAGCACGGGGTGACCGAAATTAACACGGCGAAGCAAGTCGTCTGGAATTTCAATGCGCCGACCAACACGGAGATTCACACCGCCCAGCATGTCGGACCGGAGCATGTGTTATTTATCGAAAATGGCAATCCCGCCCGGCTCGTGGTTATGAATATTGTCAGCAACACGGTGGCTTTGAGCTTTGAACTGCCGGTGGGGAATCCCAAGTCCACGCATGGTCAGTTCCGGCATGCCCGGCTGACGGATGCGGGCACGCTGCTGGTGGCCCACATGGACTCGGGCAAAGTCTGTGAATACGATAGCACTGGCAAGGTAGTCTGGTCCGTGGCGGTACCCGGACCCTGGTCGGCCACTCCGCTCAAGAACGGCAACATTCTGGTGTGCACCACTAAAAAATCCGTGCTCGAAATCAATCGTGACGGGCAAACCGTGTGGCAGTTCGCGGCCGGGGACGCACCGGGCTACCTGTTTAATTCCATCCAGACCGCCACCCGGCTGGCCAATGGCAATACGATCATCAATAATTGGTTCAACCAATGGTCCAGCTTTTTGGACCCGAATAATCTGCCCGTTCAGGCCATTGAGGTGACGCCGGATAAGAAAATTGTTTGGGCCTTGCGTTCGTGGAATCCGCCGGCGGATTTAGGGCCTTCCACGACCATTCAGCTGCTGGATGAGCCGGTGACGCCGGAGGATTATCGGTTTGGAGATATTCACTGAACTTTTGGCCGGCTCAATTCGGCGGCTTTCGCGGTCGAGCCACAGGCTCGACGCTACATTCGCCGGGCTTGGTATCGTGCCTTTTGCCAAAGGCAACTGGTATAGTGTCGAGCCTGTGGCTCGATATTTTCAATGTTGAACCCGGAAAATCGGATGCACTTCGCCCTGATAAGGCCAATCCTCGGGCCGCGCCACGAGGCCGGCCCGCACCGGATTATGCCAGATATAATCCCATTTTTGCGAATAGCTTTCATCATGGCGCAGCAAATGATCAAAAAACCCCGGTTGCCAAAAACTACGCAATTTCGCACCAGGAATTGTAGTTGGATCATGACCAAGCTCAACCAGCTTGCGCCCCAAACACTGCTTTAAGCCGCCTGCCCAGCGGCGCAAGGTCATGTCCCGTCCAATTCTTGCAAACACATGAACATGGTCCGGCATAATCACATATCGTCCAGTTGCCACATTGAATTTTAGGCCCGCTTCGGCATAAGTGCGGAAAGCCGCATGAACTGCATCACTGCCCAGTAGCGGGCGCTTAAGGAGCGTATTAAAAGTCACAAAATACAGGGGCGCATCGTAGCTCTGAAAAATAACAGGCAAACGGGGCGGTGTGCCTTTGAAAATCCTTCCCATGGTTGATATGATTTCCCGCCCTCAGGGATTTGTCCAATCTAAACAGGTGGATGCACTCAAGTCGGCGACGTTCGCGGTCGAGCCACAGGCTCGACGCTACATTCGCCGGGCCTGGTATGGTGCCTTTTGCCAAAGGCAACTGGTGTAGTGTCGAGCCTGTGGCTCGACACTCTGACTCACGCCTGAGCCTTTTGACTGATTAGTTCCCGCAGGGTGGTCTTCAAAATCTTGCCGGTGGCATTGCGGGGCAGGGCGGGCAGGAATACCACCCGTTTGGGCACCTTGTAATCGGCCATTTTCTCACGGACGAATTGGATCAAAGCCCGTTCCTGGATGAGCACCCCTTCATTGGTGGCCACGAAGGCCAGTGGCTGCTCACCCCGGCGGGCGTCCGGCACGCCAATCACCGCCGCCTCCTTAACCCCGGGATACTGGTAAAGGACCTCTTCGATTTCACGCGGATAGACGTTGTTGCCATTGACCAGCAGCATGTCCTTTTTGCGGTCGGTGATGAAGAAATAGCCGTCGGCATCGTGGTAGCCCAGATCCCCGGTGAGCAGCCAGCCGTTGCGAAAGGCTTTGGCGGTTTCCTCTGGATTATTCCAGTAACCCTGCATCACATTGCCGCCGCGGACGCATAATTCCCCCACCTCGCCGGGTCCGAGCAGGCGGCCTTGGTCGTCTTGGGCAGACAATTCGACGTTCGCGATGGGCAGGCCAATGGAACCGGGCTTGCGGACACCCCGGAGGGGATTTTTGGCCACCACCGGGCTGGCTTCGCTCAGGCCATAACCCTCGATCAAGGGCAGATGATATTTCGCCTCAAAATCCTGCAATACTTGCAGGGGTAGCGGGGCGGAACCACTGATGCAGAGTCGAAAGGGCAGGTTGAGCGGCGTGGGCGAACTGGCCAGGGCGCGGTATAACGGTGGAATGGCGGGCAGGATGGTCGCCTGGCGCAGGCATAATTCCTGGAGAATGAGCTTGGTCTGTCCCAATGACTTCACCAGCACAATCGTGCCCCCCACCAAAAGGGGGAGCAGCACCCCAACGGTGAGCATGTAACTATGAAACAGCGGCAGCAGCACCGCCATCCGGTCCAGTTCAGCAGTTTCGAGCACAATCCGGCAGCTATTCACGTTATGCAGCAGGTTGCCGTGGGAAAGCATCGCCCCCTTGGGCCGGCCGGTCGTGCCGGAGGTGTAAATAATGACTGCTAAATCCGCCTCCCGGCTGGCGGACAGTAGCGGCGTTCTGGTACCGCCAGGTTCCCGTGGTGCTGGCATTCCGCCAAAGGATTCCACTGGCATAAACTTCAGCCCGGGCCGGGCGGCGGTCAAGGCCGGCGCCTGCACCAGCAATTCCTCCTCCGAGATGAGCAGATTGATCCCCGCATCCGCCAGGATGTAATTAACCTCGTCCGGCTTGAGAAAGTTGTTGATGGGTACCAATACCGCTTCGGCGCCGAGCACGCCCAGGACGGCCACAATAAATTCCGGCCGGTTTTTTAGCCAAATACCCACCCGGTCACCGGGTTTCACCCCGCAACCGCCCGCCAAATGCTCCGCCACGGCTCCGGCCCAGGCTTGGAGCGCCGCGTAATTCCACTCACTTTCACCGTAATACAAGGCGGCTTTTTCCGGGCGCTGGGCGGCCGAAGTGGCAAAGGCAAGGGCAAGATTCATGGGTGAACAGTAATTAATGTCCCGGCGGACTGGCAAAGATTTTTCCAAAAACTTTGTGCCGGAGCCGGTAATTGGTTAAACATGTCTGGTGATTGACACCGACTCCAAGCTCGCCGCGCTCCTGCCAACCCTGGCTTCAGCCGAATGGCTGGCTGTGGACACCGAGGCCGACAGCTTGCACGCCTACCCGGAAAAAGTGTGTCTCATCCAAATTAGCACCCCGGCGGGCGATGAATTGATCGATCCGCTAGCGCAGATGGATCTCAGTCCGTTGTTCGTGGTTTTCCAAAGCCACGAGTTGATTTTGCACGCGGCGGACTATGATTTGCGACTGCTGCGCAAGCATCACAATTTCGTGCCACCCGCCATTTTTGACACGATGCTGGCCGCTCGATTGCTCGGCGAACGGCAGTTCGGTCTGAGCGCGCTGGTCGAGAAGTTTTTGGGCATCAAACTGGACAAAGGCTCCCAGAAAGCCGACTGGGCGCAGCGCCCGTTGACGGAGCGGATGGAGATTTACGCCCGCAACGACACCCGCCACCTCAAGGCCATCGCCGACAAACTGCGCGCGGAGCTCGAACTCAAGGGCCGGTTGTCCTGGCATCAGGAATCCTGTGCCCAACTCATCGCCGAGTGCGCGAAACCGCCCATTGTCGACGATGACGCGGTCTGGCGCATCAAAGGCAGTTATGGTCTCGACCGCCGGGCGCTGGCCGTGCTCCGCGCCCTCTGGCATTGGCGGGAAAAAGAAGCGATCGGCATCTGCCGTCCGCCGTTTTTTGTGCTGAACCATGAGCGCATGGTGCAAATGGCGGCCGCGGCCGCCGCTGAACAACCGGTGGACCCGCTGGTCCCCCCGCGGATGAACCCGCGTCGCCGGGATGGTCTCTCCGCTGCGATTCGTGCCGGCCTGGCCTTGCCCGCGCCGGAGCTGCCGGTCATCATTCGGCAACGGTTCAACCGCCCGTCCGAAGCCGAATTCCGCCGCTTCCGTGAACTGGAGAAGGTTCGCGACCGTCATGCGCTGGAATTGGGGCTGGACCCCACGCTGATTGCGAGCCGGTCCACCCTGGGCGATTTGGCACGGGATTGGGATACGCATGCCGCCAGCCTGATGAATTGGCAGCGGGAACTGTTGAAGTGATGGGGGAAAACTTCAAAATTCAAACACCAAACTTCAGGGAATATACAAACCTCAAGCTGCAATCGAGGTCGCTGGTCTCTGTGGGGTGGAAGGAAGTTTTTACGCGAATTTCACTGATCTGCCCCTGCGGTCCATGTTGCTGGGCAGCGTGACAACGGCTAGCGGCGACCGCAGAGCACCACCACCCGCCTCACTTCACCGGCACGGTGCCCGGCGGAATCACCGGGGCTGGCTGGGACTTGGGCTTGAAGCTCATCCACAACGTCAGGGGCAGGAGGCCGAGGATAATGATGGTCACCTGCGTGCCGATAAACATCATCAGCCAGTTAAAGGCGGCGTCCATGAAACCATAGCTGTGCAAGCCGATGCCCAGCATGTTCACCCCGAACCAGGAGAAGCTGGTGACAATGTCGCCAAACACGGCCAGGAGCATGATGCCCCGGTCGCGGACCAATCCGCCCCAGCGCGCGTGTAGGATGATGGCGTTCCAAATGACGATGAGCAGCGCGCCGTTTTCCTTCGGGTCCCAGCCCCAGAAACGGCCCCAGGATTGGTCGGCCCAGATGCCGCCCAGCACCGTGCCCACGAAGCTGAACAAGGTGGCAAAGCACACAATGGCATAAACCATTTTGGTCAGGACCTTGCCCAGTTCCAGCGCCCCGACTTTCTGGCGGAGCAGGGGGGTGAACAAGCCCAGTAGAATGTACGTGATGGCCAGGAAGCCGGCCATGAAGGTGCTGGCGTAGCCAAGTGTCACGACTACCACGTGGGTGGCCAGCCAGAAATTGGTGTCCAGCACCGCCCGCATCATTTCCATGGTGTCCCCGTCAATCGCCAGGTTTTGGGCGATGACGAGGGTAACAAAGCCGGCAAAAGACGCCACCGCGCTGCCCAGACCAACGGCAAACACGCGCTCCAGCATGATGCCCAATACCACACAACCCCAGCCGATGAAGATGGCCGAGGAATACAGGTTGGTGACCGGCGGCCGGCCCTCCAGCACCATGCGGAAGCCGATGGCAAAGGTGTGCAGCAGCGCGGTGAGAATGATGATGTATAAAGCGGTGCGCCGGAAGATTTCCGACAATTTGGGTGAGATCGCAAAGGTCAACAACGCCCCGGCGGCGAGCAGGAAGGCGAGGATGTACAGGATGATCGCCTTGTAAAACGCCTGGAAATAATTATAAAATGCCTCTTTGATGCCTTTGTTGGTTTCCGCTCCATACCACTGGCCCACCCATTGACGGTAGTCTTTGACGGTCTGGTTAAAGGTTTCGGGATCGTTATTTTGATAAGCGGTGACCATGGTGATATAACTTTGCACTGGCACACTCAAGTCGCCGCCGCGGGAAAGGGCCATCAGATTGGCCCCAATGGTCTGCCAGTCATCCTTCGACTTGGCGTTTTGCAAGGGGGGCACCACCAGCGGATACGCAAAGCGGGTCATGTTGTCGAACTCCGACAGGTAACCCAAAAATTCATTCAGCGTGTTCTCGTCGTACTTTTTATTGGCCTCCTTGGCGCGCACGGCGGCAATACCGTCGGGGATGAGTTTCTGGTACTCGGCCAGTTCCACCGCCATATTGTGAGAATCGGGCGGGCACAGCGTGATTTTCAGCCGCTGATAGAGCGCGGTGCCGTTGTAGAGTTTCATCAACTGGCGTTCAAAAGCGCTGCGACTGGCGGACTCAATCTTGTCAATGCGGTCCGCCTGCTTTTCAATGTCGTCCAGGTGCGGACGAATGTCATTCAGGGAAAAATACTTCTGCTTGTCCGGCAGGCCCAGCAGGTTCAGCAGCTCCAGGTTGTCGATGCGGAAAATCGGGCGCTTGTCCGCGTCGTCGGGCTTCATCATGACCTCCACCAGCCATTGGTCGGCGGTCATGTCATCGAGGCTCTGGCGGGTGCGCAGCTGGAGCAGGGAATTGCGCGCGACGGAGTCAAACGGTTGAATGCGGCCGTTCAGCAGCACCGGCAGCTTGCCGAACTCACGGGTTTGAAAGCCGGTCTCCGCCGGTTGTTGCAGCGTGCTGGCCAGCCAGCCGGCGAGGAGGATGACGACCAGCCAGGGAATCCATTTTTTCATAACGATTGTTTCCGTTTCAAAAAGGGAATCAAATGGGACAGAAATTGCACGATTAAACCGGCCCCGACCAGCAGGCAGGCGAGGTAGGGGGTCACCCAACTGGGATTATGCACCACTTGGAGGACGGTGCCGCCGTCGTCCGGGTCAAAGCTCGCCTGGTAATAGGTTTCGCCGTCGTACCGCAACGGGTTGTTCATGTAAATGAGCACTTCGCGATGCTCCCCGGTGGCGGGCCGGTCCAGCACCAGGCGGCTGGAGAAATTCTTGGGCACGTCGGTGCCCTTGTAAACGTCGTGTTTGAACTCCTGCAACCGGAGACTGTAGGGCTTGTAGAAACGCTCCATGCGCAACATCATGGTGTATTTGCGCCCCGCCACCGTGAATGGTTGGGCCTCGCCGAAATAGGCCGAGATCATGAATTTGCCGGTGGACCCCGCCGGGGAAACGACCTCCACGATGCCCGAGGGCAGGTCGCGCAGCTCCATAACGGTTTCGCGGGGAAGCGACTTGAGCCAGACGCCCGTGGTGCCAAACCCTGCGGTGGCCCCGGAGGCCTCGTATCCTGCGGCCGGCTGGTTGGTCACCGCCGAATTCAGGTAAAATTTGTCCACCTTCAGCGTGAACGGCAGTTGGGAATTATTTATGTCCTGCTGGCGGAGCAACAAATGCTCCGGAATGGCGACGACCTTGTCGGCATCTTTGTCGGTGACATCGGTGATGGCCAGCTCGAACTCGCGGTCGGACTCGGAATAGTTGCGGGCGTCACCCACGCGCAGATGCAACTGGCTTTCCTGCGCGAGCATGTCCGTGAGCAACTGGCCGAGGAGGAGCAGGATTAACCCGGAGTGAATCATCCAAATGCCGGCTTTCTTGCGGCTGAAGGAAAACCGCTCCGCGTGGGCGGCAATGAGGTTGATGAGCAGCAGCCCTCCCAGCAGGTAACCGCCTGGCAGGACCGGAATTTTCCAAGCGAAATGCTCCGGCTGCCAGAAAACCACAAAGCTGCGGAAAAACTCGTTCTGCGCCTTGTACAAGCCCATGGGAACCTGTGCCAGGGTGCCGGCAAAGATCAGCACCATCCCCAAGGCAAGACAGACGACGGTCAGTCGGAGGGACGCAAAAAACTTGATGAGCCGATCAAAGAACATGTCAGTATTTTACTGTTTGCACAAATTGGAGGAAGGCCGGTTTTTGATGATCCACCACGGCGGCATCACCCATGAGCTTGTAGAACCACGTTTGACCATTCAACGGCAGGATCACCCCCACCAGTTGAGTCGGTTGCCCCGTTTTAGGGTCCGTGCCCGTGACATCCACTTCCGAGGCCGGACCCGCGCTGGTGCTGAGAGGGGTAATGGCACTGCTCAGGGCCGCGTCATCCACTGGCGGCAGGGAAATCTGCCGGCGCCAGCGATTCACATTCGCCAGCAAACCGCCCACGTCACCAGGGAAAGAGCTCACCGTGATATCTGCCTTCGCCGTGTGCTCCGTGGCGGTGAACCGGGCAAGCAGCATGGCCGAGGGCGGTTCTGCCGTCCAGGCAGTCGGCACCGTCCAAGCAGGCAGGGCACCGGCGGGAACAGTGGCCGGAGTCCCTCCACCCATGGGGGGCAGGGATTGCCCGGCCATCGGGGGAGTGGCGTCGCCGCCAATCGGCGGATGATCCGGCGGGAGGGCGGCGGAGGCGTCCGGCGCGGCAAATTGCAGCGATTTCAGGAAACCAATAAAATTGTCCTTTTGAAAGCCCACGGAAACATCGTCTCCGGTCGCCTTGAAAAACCACATCATGTCCTCGCGATGCAGCCCCACAGCCAAAATCCGGCCCTTGCCATCCGCTCCCGTGGTGATGGTGGACATGCCCCCGGCCCCGGCGGGCGTGCCGCTCAGGTCATAAAGCACGGCGGTGGAATCCCCCACCGCCACGGCCTGGCCTTCCTTGGGCAAATCCTCGGCTGAAATCGGTGCCAGCCCCACCTGACCGCGCCAGCGGTTGACATTGTTCAAATCCCCACCGGCCATGCCGGGCAGCGGCACCACGGACACGTCCACCGTATTGCCATCCTTGCCGGGAGCGGAAAAGCTGGCCAGGCGCATTTCGCCGGCGGGTTTGGTGGTCCAGCCATCGGGCAGGGTCCATTTGAGTTGCGGCATGCCCGGCTGCGCATTGGCGGCGGGGGCCGCCATGTCTCCCGGCGCGGCCGCCGGTGTGGCTGGGGCCGTGTCGTCCGTTTTGGCAACTTTGTAAACTTTAACCTCATCGTTACCGCAGCCCGCCAGCGGCAGGGCCAGCAGGGCCAGCAAAGCGCCACCCGCCAGTGTTTGATTCATTTGCAGCTTCGACCAGATGGAATTCATATCGTTCGGATTATTTATAGCGGGTTAATGGCCACACCGCTCACTTTAAGTTGTTAATACTACAACTTTTATTGTCCTGCCCAAAGCAAAAAGAAACTGGTCTCATGCCCCGCACGCCGGTTGTCCTGGGCCGTCCGCACTCAAATATCCTCGGTTTGGAGGTTGACAAGGTCATTGGGGCATGGCTCATTCTAATCATTAGTCTGACCCGTTTTTGAACCGCTTTAAAATCACGCATTACTATGAATGACAAGCATCTGGAGAACAAAGGACTAACCCGCCGGCATTTCCTGAAGGTGGGAGCCACTGGGGTGGCTCTGGCCGGTTTGGGCGCGCTACCCGTGGCTGCCGCAGATGCCCCCACCCCCGCTCCGGCCCCTCTCAAACTGCCCCGCCGCCGCTATGGCCGCACCGGCATGGAGATCAGTGCCATCGTGGGTGCCTCCGACTGGAGTGCGGATGTCATTCCCATGGCGGTGGAGTCCGGAGTGAACTACTGGCACAAAGCCCATCGCTGGACCACCGAGACCATGCCCGACGCCATCAAAAGCCAGCCGCGCGAGGCTTATCATTTGGAAGTCGTCGTGGACCGCGTGGGCGGCGACAACAAGACCGGCCACATCGATGAGGAGCAGCACTATCAATTTGTCAAAAAAGCCGTCGCCCGCTCCGGCGTTGGCTATTACGACGTGTTTAAATTCCACTTCGGCTATCATTCCGTCGAAGAGGCCAAGACCAATCTCGGGGTCATCCGGGCTTACGACCGCCTGAAGAAAGAGGGTCTCGTCAAGCACCTCGCCATTTCCCAGCATCATTACAAGGACATCAACGGCGACATGGCCTTTGACATCGTGGCCTATCTGATGGACCACTCGCCCTTTGAAGCCGCCCAATTTTTCCATACCTACGGCGACAACCAGGAGATTACCGATGTCATCCACCTGGCCAAGGAGAAGGATTTTGGCGTCATCGCCATGAAAACCATGGGCGGCGTGGGCCGAGCGGCCACCGATAAAAAGTTTCAAGCCCTCCTGGCCGATCCCAAATACGCCGGCAGTTCCCCCGCCACCGCGATGGTAAAATGGCTGATGTCCAACCCCAGCCTCACCGCGGCGGTCATTGCCACCAAAAATTTCGATCAATTGCAGGAGAATGTCAAAGCCGCCCAGGAAAGCACCATGGGCTATAATGACCGCGAAAATCTCAAATTGCTGGCGGGCTTCAACAAAGGCATGACCTGCCTCCTCTGCGCCCAATGCGTTTCCCACTGCCCCGAGCACATTGCCATTGCCGACATCCTGCGCTACGAACGTTACGCCCTGGACTATCAGGAACTATCCCGCGCCCGGGCGGAATACAAAACGCTCACCAAAGACGGCACCGCCTGCATCGCCTGCGGCGACTGCATGCCCGCGTGCCGCGCGGACATCAACATTATCGCCAAGCTAAAGGAAGTGCACAACCTGCTGGGGTAATTCAAACTGGCCGGGCCGAAATCTCCAGCATCCGCTGAATCGGCAGTTTGGCGCGCTGGAGAATGGCCGCCGGCAATTCAATCCGCGGCGCCAGCCGCCGCATGCATGCCAGCACTTTGGGCAGCGTGTTCATCTTCATGAATTTGCATTCGCTGCACCGGCAGCCATCCGTGGGCAACCGCATGGCATCAAACGCGGGCGCGCAGAGAAATTCCTTGTCCGGACACGCTTTTTGCAATCGGTGAATAATCCCCGATTCCGTCACAATCACGAACTGCCGCGCCGGGTCCCGCTGGCAAAACGTGATCATCTTTTCCGTGGAGCACACCACATCCGCCAGCTCGCGCACCTCGCGCAAGCTCTCCGGATGCACCACCACTTTGGCACCGGGAAACTGGGCGCGCACTTGCAGGATGTGATCGCGCCGGAATTCTACATGCGCATAACAATTACCCCGCCACAATTGCATCGGCCGGCCGGTTTTTTCCATCACCCACTGGCCCAGATTCTCATCGGGCACAAACAGCAAATCCTTGTCCTGCGGCGCCGCATTAACGATCCGCTCGGCATTGCCGCTGGTGACAATCACATCGCTTAACGCCTTCACTGCCGCGCTGCAATTAATATAGGCAATCGTCCAGAAATTGGGGTTCGTCGCCTGCAACGCCGCCAGTTGATCCGCCGGGCAACTGGCTTCCAGCGAACAGCCGGCGTCCAGGTCCGGCAGCACGACGATTTTATCCGGATTTAAAATCTTGGCCGTTTCCGCCATGAAATGCACCCCGCAGAAAACGATCACATCCGCCGGGGTGGCGGCCGCCTGCTGGGCCAGGCCAAGGGAGTCGCCTACAAAATCCGCCACGTCCTGAATTTCCGGACGCTGGTAATTATGCGCCAGAATCACGGCGTTCAACTTCTGCTTGAGCGCCCGGATTTCTTCGGCCAGCGGGGCGGCTTCCGCCGCTGCCATGCCCGCGCGCGGCTGAATTTCAGCAAGATCAATCATTCGTTCAACTTAACGTCCAAATCCCCGCGCGTCAATCAGGGTGCGTTCGCCCGTTACGCCAGCACCAACCGCCGCTCCACCTCCGACAATTCTCGCCAACTGCCCGCCGCCAGCTCTCCCAGCCAAAATTGCCCAATCCGCACCCGCAACAACCGCAGGGTAGGGTGCCCAATCGCCGCCGTCATGCGCCGCACCTGGCGGTTCTTGCCCTCCACCAATTCCAGCCCCAGCCAGCAATCCGCCACCGTCTTGCGCACCCGGATCGGTGGCACGCGCGGGGCCACCTCCGGTTGCGGGTCCAGCCGCCACGCCCGGCAGCCGAGCGTCGCCCGACCCTGAATCACCACTCCCGCCGCCAGCGTGCGCAGGGCCTCAGGCGTGGGAATTCGTTCGACTTGCGCCCAGTATTCCCTTTCGTGGGCATTGCGCGGATGCAACAACCGCTGGTTCAACGCCGCCTCGTCACTGAGCAGCAGCAACCCCTCGGAATCCGCGTCCAGCCGGCCAATGGGATAAATATTTTTGGGGAAACCGAAATCCGCCAGCGGCCGGTTGGGCGAGCCATCCGGCGTGAACTGCGAGAGCACATTAAACGGTTTGTGAAAGGCAATCAGCACACTCCATGTTTGCCCAACCGCCCGGGCTGACAAAGTAAAATCCACTGTAGCGTCGAGCCTGTGGCTCGACCGCGAGTGCCTCGCGCGAGCATGAAAATCCCCCTTAGCCGGAACAATGCAGTTGAAAAAGACTTTAACCGCGGATAAACGCAGATGAACGCAGATCAGGAAAGGGGGAAACGTGGCCAACTGGCACACCAAATGGTTTCCGATCAAAAGCGGACCGGCCCCTTACTACGCCTCCCGTTTTTATCTGCGTCCATCTGCGTCCATCTGCGGTTGAAATGAATTGTTCCGGCTAAGGGGGATTTTCATGCTCGCGCGAGGCACTCGCGGTCGAGCCACAGGCTCGACGCTACAGTGGATTTT
>CAITTG010000046.1 GCA_903895255.1 uncultured Verrucomicrobia subdivision 3 bacterium | reverse complement strand
GGCCGTCACGAAACCCCCAGCCCCACCCCTCAATACCTGGCCCGAAATCCTCGGAAATTACTCCCTCTAAACCCGTCTCCTTTTGACTTCACTCAAAAAATCTCCTTTTGAACTCCCGCCGACACATAGATGGACTTGCTTTGAGCGGGTTTATTGGCAAGAATAAAATATCGATTCGCGTCGTTCATTTTTGGTTCCGCAAACGGAAGCCGGTTGGATTTTATTCGCTCTGGCCATTGTCTGGACAGCGCTTTTTTTCCAGTTGGGACGGCTGCCCCTGCTCCAGCCCGACGAGGGAAGAAACGCCGAGGTGGCCCGGGAGATGGCCGCCTCCGGCGCCTGGTTGTCGCCCAGTTACGACGGCATTCCCTACCTGGACAAGCCGGCATTTTATTTTAAAACTGTCGCGCTTTCGCTGGCGCTATTGGGTGACAACGAAGCGGCGGCGCGGCTGCCCTCCGCCCTGTTTGGACTGGCCCTGCTCGGGCTGGCCTATGGATTCTGCCGAAGGATTTATGGCCCCCGCTGCGCCATTCTGGCGGTGATCATCATCGGGACGATGCCGCTGTACGTGATCAATGCACGCACCGTGATTTTTGACATCGCGCTGGCCTTCTTTGTGGCGGCGGCCATTTTTGCCGGTTACCTGGCGGAAATGGGCGAGGGGCGCGCGCGGCGCCAATGGCATCTGGTGGGAGCGCTGGCCGCCGGCCTCGCGACGCTGGTCAAGGGCCCGGTGGGCTTCCTGATTCCTGGCCTGGTGCTGCTTGTATTCTATCGGGTGGCCGGGGTGCGGGGTTATGCCAGACGTTTTTTCGCCCCGCTGAATTTTCTCGTGTTTTTCGGCGTGACCCTGCCGTGGTTTGTGGGGCTTTCCCTGCAGCACCCGGATTTTCCCCATTACGGCATCATTGAAGAATCCTTTCACCGCTTCACCACCGTCCAATTTCACCGCACCCAGCCCTTTTATTTTTATGGGGCGATCGTTGCCGGGCTGTTTTTGCCGTGGAGCTTTCTGCTGCCCGAGGCGGCTGTGGCGGCTTGGAAAAACAAGTGGTTCAAATCTCCTGCCGACCGCCTGTGCCTGGTGTGGGCGCTGGTGGTGGTGATTTTCTTCTCGCTTTCAAAGTCTAAAATGCCGGGCTACATATTGAGCGCCACCGTCGCCAGCGGCATCCTGGTGGCGCGTTTTTTTGAGCAGGCGCTGGCCCGTCCCGCTGGCCGGGCGGCGCGCATCACCTTCCATGGCGCCGTGGTTTTTGCCGGCTTGTGCCTGCTGGTGGCCGTTGCCGCCCTGTTTCTATCGTTCCACATGAACCTGGTGGCCAAACCCTTTGGCCTCACGGAGACCGATGCCCAGTCGCTGAGCCCGCATTTTACGGCCCTGACGGGACTGTTACTAGCGTTTGCCGCGCTGGCCGGCCTCGCCCGGTTCCGACAAGCGCCGGGTCTGGCATTTATTACATTCGCCTTGTTTCCCCCGTTGTTATTTGCCACGAACCTCAGCGCCATCGGAGTGGTGTTTGACACCAAGTCCGCCCGGCAAATCGCCCGGGCCATGCCGCCCCTCCCGCCCGGAACCGAGGTGTTCTGCCTGGGCTGTTTCCCGGCCGGCCTGCCCTTTTATTTGCAGCGCACCGCCACGCTGGCCACCACCGACGGGCGCGAGTTGACGAGCAATTATATCCTGTACCGTTTGCGGCAGGACCAGCCCTGGCCGACCAACCTGGTGCCGTTTGCGACCGCCGGACAGTGGGTGGCCGCGCGCCGCCACCCGGTGTATGTGGTGGCGCATGCCGTTGACCGGATCCCGGTGGAAAATCTGGCGGGCATTCAGAAAACCAACATTCAACAACTCACCCCGGTTTATATCGGCGTGCTCTTGCCTGTTCCTTAAATATCTGTCATGTGCGGGATTTGCGGCATTGTCAGCGTGGCGGGCGAACGCCCGACGGAAGCGGTCCGCCTGCGGGTGGCGGCCATGTTGCAAGCCTTGTCCCACCGCGGTCCCGATGACCTCAGTCAACACGACACCGCCACCGGCATTCTGGGTGCCACGCGCCTGGCGATTCGCGGCGGCGCGGATGGCCGGCAGCCAATGGTGGATGCCGCCAGCGGCGTGGTGGCGGTCTGCAACGGGGAAATTGACAATCACCATGACCTCCGGCGCTGGCTCGCTGACCGGGGCCGGCCGGTGACGCAAGCCACCGACGTGGCGGTCATTCCGGGAATGTATTTGGAACTGGGTCCGCGCTTTGCCGAAAGGCTGACCGGCGCGTTTGCCGTTGCCGTGTGGGACCCGCGCATTGGCCGGTTGATTTTGGCGCGGGATCGCGCGGGGGAAAGGCCCTTGTTCTTCACTCAAACCGGTGGCCAGGTGGTTTTCGCCACGGGCATTGCCAGCCTGGTGGCCGGCGGGGGGCTGCCGCTGACCCTGGATCACGCCGCCTTGCAACGCTATCTGCGTTTTGGCTTGTTTGCCTCGCCCGCGTCGCCCTTCAAAGAGATCGAAAAAATTCCTCCCGGAGGCATCATCCAGATGGATGCCGGCGGTATCCAGCGCGCGAGTTACTGGCGCTGGGACAATGTTGGCACGCCCAAAAAAAGCCCATCGCTTGACGAGTTTGATGAGATATTCCGAAAAACCCTCCGGCGGCAAACCGATGTGGACGGGGATTTCGCGGTCTTCCTGAGCGGCGGCGTGGATTCCTCGCTGGTGGCGGCGGTCGCACGGTCGCTTTACCCGCAACGGTCGATGAAGGCTTACACCCTGCGCTTCGCGGAGGAGTCCTTTGACGAGGGGAATTTTGCCGAACAGGTGGCCACCTCGCTCCAGCTTGAACCCGTGAGTGTCTGGGTGCGGCCGGAGGATTTTCCCGCCACCCTGTCGCTCTTGATTCAAACCGGCGGCGAACCGCTCGCCGACCCGGCCTGGCTGCCGATGGCGCTGCTGGCCCGCCGCGCGTCGCTGGATGTGAACATGGCGCTGGTGGGCGAGGGGGCCGACGAACTCTTTGGCGGCTACCCGACCTACCTGGGCGCGGGACTCGCCGAACGTTTCGCCCGCCTGCCCGGCTGGCTGCGCCACCTGCTTCACCGGGCGGTCGAGGCGCTGCCCATCAGCGATAAAAAGATGACCATTTCGTTTCTGCTCAAACGGTTCGTGCAAGGGGCGGAACTGGGGGGCATGACGCGCCACGAATTGTGGATGTCGAGCATCACACCGGCGATTTTGGCGCGGCTGGGGATTGCCCCGGCCACCCCACCGGCAGATGACACGGCGGAAGGAGCCTTGCTGGACCAGGTACAGCGCTGGGACTTGGAGAATTTTCTCGCGGAAGGACTGCTGACCAAAGCCGACCGGGCGAGCATGAGTTCGGCGCTCGAATTGCGGGCGCCCTTTTTGGATGATTCGGTCATGACATTTGCGGCCACCCTGCCGGTTCACGATCGGGTGCGGCATTTTCAGACCAAACTGTTTTTGAAACGCTACGCGCTGCGATACCTGCCCAAGTCGATTGTGCATCGCCGCAAACGTGGCCTGTCCGTGCCCATGGCGCGCTGGTTGCGCGGGCCACTGCATGCATGGGCCACCAAGGCGCTGAGCAGCGAGCGCCTGGCCGCAATCGGCGTCCGCACGCCCGCGGCGCTGGCCTTGCTGGCCGAGCATCGGGAGCACCAGGCCGATCATGCGCGGGCGTTGTGGTCCTTGATCGTGCTGAGTGAATGGCTCGATTGGGCGGCCCCGGTCAAATAATATTGCCTTGGCGCGCGGTAAATTTAACCTGCCGGCTACGCATCCATCCATGCGGAGGTTCGAACCATGAAAACGTTGAAGATTTTTTGCGACCTGCGATTGACCGGCCGGGCTTTGTCCTTGTTCGAGCAAGGGGTGGCCCCGCATCAAGTGGTTTATCCCGCGACCCCCGCCGGGTCGGTGCTGGCCCAGGCGGCGTTTGATCCCGGGCTGGCAGAAGCGGACGTAGCCTTCGGCCAGCCCGCCGTGGCCAGTGTGCTGGCGGCGCGGCAGTTGCGCTGGCTGCAGGTGGCCAGCGCGGGTTACACGCGGTTTGACACGCCGGAATTCCGGGCGGCGGCCGCGGCGGCCGGGCTGGCGGTGACGAACAGTTCGTCGGTTTACGCCGGGCCATGCGCGGAGCACGTGCTGGCCTTCCTGCTGGCCCAGGCGCGGGTGTTGCCAGCGGCGTTGCGGAGCCAGTGTGCTAATGGCACGGCGGAATGGGATGCCTTGCGCCATGGTTGCACGCTCATGGGCGGGCAAAGTGTTTTGCTGTTCGGTTACGGGGCGATTGCCCTGCGTTTGGTGGCGTTGTTGCAGCCGTTTGGCCTGCCCGTGCGGGCCTATCGCCGCCGGGCCCGGGGCGATGAGGCGGTGCCGATCGTGACCGCCGAGGGCCTGCCCGCCGCGCTGGGGGCGGCCGACACGGTGGTGAACCTCCTGCCGGACAACGCGGAATCGCGAAACTTTTTTACCGCTGAACGCTTTTCCCAAATGAAGCCGGGCGCGGTTTTCCATAATATCGGCCGGGGCACCACGGTGGATCAAACCGCCTTGGTGGCCGCCCTCCAAAGCGGGCACCTGGCTGCCGCCTGGCTGGATGTCACCGACCCGGAGCCCCTGCCACCGGGTCATCCATTGCTCAGCGCGCCGAATTGTCACCTAACCCCCCATATTGCGGGCGGGCATCGGCATGAGGCGGAATCGCTGGTGCGTCATTTCCTGGAGAATTTTCAACGATTCGTGGCCGGCCAGTCCTTGTCGGATCGGGTAATGTGAGGTAACTATGGGGCAAATGATGAAACCAGCTTGGTTTAAACCGTTGCTCCCGGCCTTCTTGCTGGCCGCCGGCCTGATCACCGCCCACGCCGACTTGAAAGTCGGGGATCCGCTGCCGGATCTGGCGGCGTGCAAGCTGGCGGGACAACTGCCGGACACGCTGGCGGGCAAGGTGGTGCTCCTGGATTTCTGGGCTTCGTGGTGCGATACCTGCGCGGAGTCATTCCCGTTAATGGATGATTTGCAGAAAAAGTATGGCGCGGGCAGTTTCGTGATCATTGCGGTCAACGTGGATGACAGCCAGTCGGACATGGAGAACTTTCTTAAAATGCACCCGGTCTCCTTTGTAACTGTGCGGGATGCCCACCAAAATCTGGGTGACAAGGTGAATGTGAGCGCGCTGCCGACATCCTTTCTATTTGGGCGGGATGGCAAAGTGGCGTTCATTCACGGTGGCTTTCACGGTCCCGAGTCACGACAGCGTTACGAGCAGGAAATCAGCGGACTGCTCAAGCCCTGAACCCGGCGGTTAAGGGAACAGCCCGCGGAGCGCCTTCGCCTCGCGTACCCGCTGGATGCCCACGCTCAGGGCGGCCAGGCGCATGGAGATTTTTTTGGCGCGGGCCTGGCGCCACACGTGGTCGTAAGCCTCGTCGAGAATGTGGTAGAGCCGTTGCATGACCTCCGTTTCACTCCAGAAAAAGCTTTGCAAATCCTGCACCCACTCAAAGTAGGAAACCACCACGCCCCCGGCGTTGCACAGGATGTCGGGAATCACAAACACCTCGTCGCGCTGGTTTAAAATGACGTCCGCCTCCGGAGTCGTCGGTCCGTTGGCGCCCTCGGCGAGGATGCGGCAATGGATCCGGGCGGCGTTGGCGCCGGTAATCTGGCGTTCCATGGCGGCCGGCACGAGGATGTCGCACGGAGTGAGGAGCAGTTGTTCGTTCGAAACGGGCTCGGCTTCGGGGAAATCTTTCACCGTCCGGTGGCGCGCAACATGTTCATCCAGTTTGACGAGGTCAATACCCCGGGTATTGAAAATGCCGCCGAAGACGTCGCTGACCGCGATGATTTTCACACCAAAACTGTCCAGGGTTTGCGCGGAGACCGACCCGACATTGCCGTAGCCCTGCACGACCGCAGTGGCCTGTTTGAGGTCCAGGCCGATGGTATCGGCCGCGCGCGCGACCAGGTGCGCCACGCCCCGGCCCGTGGCTTCGCGGCGGCCGAGTGAACCGCCGAGCGACACGGGTTTGCCCGTCACGATGCTGGGGACGGAATGCCCCATGTGGACGGAATAGGAATCCATGATCCAGGCCATGACTTGCTCGTTGGTGCCCATGTCCGGGGCCATAATGTCCACTTGCGGGCCGATGAAGGGAATCATTTCCTGGGTGAACCGCCGGGTGAGTTGCTCCAGTTCGGCCGGGGTCATGTGGC
Organism: uncultured Verrucomicrobia subdivision 3 bacterium; assembly: GCA_903895255.1. GTDB lineage: Bacteria > Verrucomicrobiota > Verrucomicrobiia > Limisphaerales > UBA11358 > UBA11358. The sequence goes on along the minus strand of CAITTG010000046.1, from coordinate 30,928 downwards.
GGGGATCGCAGGCGATGCCGCCCTTGGCCCCACCGTAAGGCAGGCCGGTCAAGGCACATTTCCAGCTCATCCACATGGCCAGGGCGGCGACCTCGCCGAGCGTGACATCCGGATGATAACGCAAGCCGCCCTTGGTGGGGCCGAGGGTGAGATGATGCTGCACGCGAAAGCCCTCGAAAACCCGGGTGCTGCCATCCGCCGCCCGGCAGGGGAGCGAGACAATCATTGCGCGCTTGGGATATTTGAGGCGCGGCCGCTCGGTGGCCGGAATCTCCAACTGATCCGCCGCCAGTTCGAATTGCTGGCAGGCCATGTTAAAGGTGGGGTGATTGTAGATTTCCATAAATGTTGCCGTTGCAAGGTGAACTTAAACCCTTTCGAGGCGGAAGTCCAAAGTCTAAAGTCCACGGCCGAGTCAGGAGACAGAAGCCAGAATCTGCCAGGGCAGCCAGGGGGTTGACGAACCGGCAGCGCGATTTTTTCCAGGGTTGGATTTGGTTGGTGGGCATTCCCGCGTTAGCGTGGGCGCTTCGGCCAAATGTTGGTCATGGGATTAACCCGGCGGCACGCGATGAACCATGCCGCTATGAATGCAGCTGACGCCAGCCAAGCCAAAAGCCCCAACGAATTCGCAATCCTTGCCGCTGTCAGCCGTCATACCACCGTCAAGCCGGTTGCACCGACATACCGTCACCCGCCCATATAAGGGCGGGTAAGGTGACGGTTGACAGTTTGTGTAACCATAAATTCAATATGAAGCGCTAGAATGAGACTGTCCCTGAAGCGATTTGTCAGAGATTTGTAGTCCTTGGAATTCTGTTTATATCCGGTGGCGGGGTTGGTGTGAGGTCGGCCGACGGCAATAGTTGCTGCACATGGGCGCGAGTCATGAAAAAGTGATTTGTACTTTTTGGAGGCCGTGCAGCTGGCTGCAATGATAATTTGGCTCAAAAACTGGTTTTGAGAATGCGCACCTGCAAAAACAGTTTTACGGAATTCAGGTGATCGAATTTTAGTGGGGCGCAAAAATCAGCAAGCAATTATCAGTTTCAGCCTAATTCTGTGATTAATCATTTGCGCAATTTGTCCCACCTTTGCGCAAAATGGTCGTTGGCCCGCAGGGTGGCAGCGGCTAACCTCCCGCCACTGCACTATGTTCAATCCAAAGATTTCAGCCGTCGACCTTGTCGTCATGGTGATTTACCTGATCGCCATTGTGGGCTGGGGATTGTTCAATTCCAAACGGCGGAATGCGGAGGAGTATTTTCTTGGCGGGCGGGGCATGCCGTGGTTCGTGGTGGGACTGTCGATGTTCGCCACGGTGGTTTCCAGCTCCTCCCTGGTGGGCTGGTCGGGGGATGCGTATGACACGGGCATTGCGGTGTTCAATTACGGCATCTCGGCGGCCATAGTGCCGATTGTGTTCTTTCTGGTGTTTTTCCTGCCGTTTTATCTGCGGAACAAAATATACACCCTGCCGGAGTTTCTGGAGGGCCGGTTTGACGCCCGCAGCCGCATTTACCTCTCGGTGCTGACGGTGGTGGGCTACATGTTTGCGGACCTGGCGGTGACGTTGTATGCCGGCTCGCTGATGCTGCAAATGGTGTTCCCCCAGTTTAGCCTGCCGGTGTTGATCTGGGGGCTGGCGATCCTGGGGGCTTCCTACACGCTGGTGGGCGGGCTTTCGGCAGTGATGCGGGTGGAGTTGATTCAGGCGTTTGTTTTGATGGGCGGGTCGGCGATCCTGACGGTCACGGCGTTCGGCAAGGCGGGGGGGTGGTCGGCGGTGATGCAGGCGGCGCCGCCGGGGCACCTGAGCCTGATCCGGCCCCTGAATGACCCCTCCGTGCCGTGGCCGGCCCTGTTCATCAGCCTGCCGCTGGCCGGGTTTTATTTCTGGGGTTTGAGCCAGACGATGGTGCAGCGCACCCTGAGTGCGCGCAACACGAACCACGGCCGGTGGGGGAACCTGCTGGCGGGGGCGCTCAATTTTGCGATTTTTTTCCTGATGGTGTTGCCGGGGATTGCCGGACGGGTGCTGTATCCGCACCTTGAAAAAGGCGACCAGATTTATCCCAAGCTGGTGTTTGAGATGCTGCCGCCGGGGATTCTGGGGCTGGTGTTGATTGGGTTTGTGGCCGCCATGACCTCGGTGCTGACCTCCACGCTGAATTCCGCCCAGACGCTGGTGACCATGGACCTGGTGAGCAAGTTGCGGCCGGGGATGACCGGGCGGCAGCAAGTGATGGCGGGCAGCACGGCGGGGGTGATTATCATCGCGGTGGCGGCCATTTGGGCACCCCACATCCGGCAGTTCGATTCCATTGTGAAGTATTTTCAACAAATTCTGGCGTACATGGCCCCGCCGGTGGTGGCGGTGTTTCTCACCGGCTTGTTCTGGAAACGCGCCAGTGCGGCGGGGGCGCTGGCGGGCCTGCTTTCAGGGCTGGTCATCGGCATCAGCCTGTTGCTGGGCATTCAGCATACACCGTTGGGCACCTGGAATTTTCTGTATGTTGCCCCGGTGGTGTTTCTGCTGTCCTTTGCCATCATCGTGGCAGTCAGCCTGGGGACGGCCCCGCCCAGCGCGGCGGTCGTGAGCCGGTACGTCTGGAACCCGGCGGTGTTTCGCACGGAATCCCAGGAACTGGCCGGCGTGCCCTGGTATAAAAACTTTCGCGTGCTCTCCGTGCTGCTGCTCGGGGCGGCGGCCTGGTTTGTCTTTATCTGGAGATAATCTGTTACCACCGTGGCAACCACTTTTATGAAACTTGAGAAGTATGCGGGAAATCCGATTCTGTCACCGAATCCCAAGCAGGCCTGGGAGAGCCTGGTGGTGTGCAATCCCGGGGTGATTTATGACCAGGGCGAATTTCACATGCTGTACCGCGCGGCGGGCCATGACACGGAGCATGTCATCCGGTTCGGGCTGGCCCGCAGCCAGGACGGCTTTAAGTTCAAACGGGCGCAAAAAGGCCCGATCCTGTCGCCCAGTGTGGACGGGGAGGACGCCGGTTGCATTGAAGATCCGCGGATCGTCAAGACGAACGGGCATTTTCTGATCACGTACGCCTACCGGCCCTATTTCCCCCAGCAATACTGGCTGGCGCCGGGCAACGCGGCGTATAACCCGCAGGACAAAAGCCAGCCCCGGGCCTTTGGGGAAAACCTGACCTCCTCCGGGCTGCTGATGTCCACGGACCTCAAGACCTTCCGGCGGCTGGGGCGGATCACGGATCCCACGCTGGATGACCGGGACGTGATTTTATTTCCGGAAAAGATCAACGGCCAGTTTGCCCTGCTGCGCCGGCCGATGCAATGGACCGGGCCGAAATATGGAACCAAATATCCGGCCATCTGGATATGCTTTGGGCAGGATCCGCTGAAATGGGGCCAGGATTATTTGCTGGCCAAGGCGAAATTTCCCTGGGAGCGCAAAATTGGCGGCTCGACGCCGCCGCTCAAGCATAAAAAAGGCTGGCTGGTCATCTATCACGGCGTGGATGCCAAGGGGATTTATCACGTGGGGGCGATGGTGCTGGATTTGAAGGACCCGCGCAAAGTGCTGGCGCGCGCGCCGGAGCCGATCATGTCCCCCGAGGCCGAATACGAATGGGAGGGGTTGTATCCGCACGGGGTGGTGTTTCCGACCGCCAATGTGGTGGTGGCTGGCCGGCTGTTTGTTTATTACGGCTGCGCGGACAAATACATCGGCGTTGCCACGGCGGACTTTGACGCGCTGGTGAATTACGTGATGCAGTTCCCGGCTTAACCGCCGCTCTCCTTTTTCATGAAAATATTGATTTGCGCAGTTTTGGCGGCGCTGACGCTGGCCATTTCGCCCGCCGGGGCTGCGCCGGTGGTCATCACGGTGGATACCCGCACGGCGGTGTGCACGAACTTCCTGGGCTTCGGGGTGCAATGGAGCGCGTATCCGTGGTTCGACATTTCGGACGCGGCCTGGCAAAAGGTGTTTGACCGGCTGGATTACATGCGGGTGCCGCTGGTGCGTTTGATGACCCGCGCTTATACGTATTGCGACGGCTTTGACGCGCAGGGCCAGGCCATTTACGAATGGGACAATGACCGGATGAAAAAAATGTACCGGTTGCTGGATTATTGCGAGAGCCGGCATGTGAAGGTCATCCTGGGCGAATGGGATCATCCGGCCTCCCAGCAGGACCGGCCGGATATTGCCACGGACAAGCTGCAGCAATACCACATGGATGAGAATGATCCGCGCTGGCACCGCATCATTGGCGACCTGGTGGCGCATCTGCGCAATGAAAAGCATTACACCTGCATCGTTTATTTCAACCTGCTGAACGAACCGAACAGCAATTCCTCCGGGCACATTGAATTTGGCAAATGGAAGGCGGCCATCACCGCGCTGAACGCGGAATTTGCCCGGCGCGGCCTTGGGCAGGCGGTGAAAATCATTGGCCCGGACGTTTGCTTTTTGCCACGCGACGGTTTTTGGGTGGACTTGACGGTGCAACAGTGTCCGGAGCAGGTGGCGGCGTATGATTTTCATTACTACAGCACCGTGGCGGACCTGGAATCGGACTACCTGGAGACCTATTGCTGGCTGAAGCGGGACTACATCAACCGCTTTGACAAGCAGGGCGCGGGCAAGCCGTTTTTCATGGGGGAGGCAGGGATGACGGGCGGACCGGTGAAGCCGCAGGGGGGCAGTGATAGCCAGCCGCATATTTATGACCACATTTATGGGGTATGGATGGCGGATTACAACGTCCAGTGCGCGCGGGCGGGCATGGCGGGAACCATTGCGTGGGATTTGGACGACGCCATGCATATCAACAAGGACAAGGACACGCACTGGCCGGATGTGACGCGGACCTTGTTCAAGAAATGGGGGTTCTTCAACAGCCTGGCCACCGAGATTGGGCATCCTGAGGATGCGAATCTACGGCCGTGGTATTTCACGTGGGCGTTGATGTCGCGGAGTTTTCCGCCGGGCTGCCGAACGGTTAAAACCTCGAGTACATTGTTGCCGGGAATCCGCACGCTGGCGGCCATCCGGGGAGCTGATCTGTCCATCGTGCTGGTCAACGATTCGGACACGCCGCAGGAATTAAACGTCACGGTGCCGGGCAGTGCGCCGATTCCGGCACTGGCACGCTATGATTATTTTGTGGATGACCGGAAGGTGGACCAGGACGGGTTGCCGCTGCCGAAAGAAATCCTGCCAAACGCCGATGTGCAAGCCGGGCTGCGGGCGAGCCTGCCCGCCCGGAGCGTGATGGTGTTTACTTCCATCAAATAACTGAAATGTCGCATGATCACTGGGGAGCCACCTGGGGAGCCACCACGCAGACAGGGCAGGTCGGGGCCCGGGCCTCGAATAATGAGCCGGCCGCGCCGATGCTTGCGTGGCAACCATGGCAACGCGGCCAGCCCCGGGGAGATTAAAACTGGAAGCAGCCAAAATTTAAATTATTGACCATGAAACCAACCAACCTGTTCCTGTCCCTCGCGTTATCCGTGCCCCTGGGCGCCCAGGCGCTTGACCTGCCCATCACCCCGGGGCCCTACACGGGCACGATGGAATCATTGACGAATTATGCGTGTCCGGTGTGGTTCCGGGATGCCAAGTTTGGCATTTGGGCGCATTGGGGGCCGCAGGCCGTGCCGGAAATGGGCGACTGGTATGCGCGGAAGATGTATGTTTCGGACGAGGTTGACCGCAAGACCGGCGAGCACAAGGGGCCAAGCGCGGACTACAAGGATCACCTCGCCCGGTTCGGCCATCCCTCCACGAATGGCTGGAAAGATATTATACCGTTGTGGAGGGCGGAGAAGTGGGAGCCCGAGCACCTCATGGAACTTTATAAACAAGCCGGCGCGAAATATTTCGTCAGCATGGGGACCCACCACGACAATTTTTTCATGTGGAACTCCAAGCTGCACCGCTGGAATGCGGTCCAAATGGGTCCGCACCGCGACGTGGTCCGCGAGTGGCAGGCGGCTGCGCAGAAAAATGGTTTGCCGTTTGGCGTGTCCGAGCATTTGGGCGCGAGCTTCACCTGGTTTCAGGATGCCCACAAAGCGGACAAGACCGGTCCGCTGGCGGGCGTGCCTTATGATGGGGCGAATTCCAACAACTGGGATCTCTATCACTTCCCCGCCGAAAAGGGGGATACTGGCTGGTATTCAAAAAATCCCCGCTGGCAACAGGAATGGTATAATGAAATCAAGGAGTTGGTGGATAATTATCATCCCGACCTGCTGTACAGCGACGGCCCGGTGCCGTTTGGCAACGAGGTGGGCCTGAGCCAGATTGCCAATCTTTACAACGACAGCCTGCAGCAGCATGACGGCCGGCAGTTGGCGGTTTATAACTGCAAGCAGGTTTCCGATGGCCGGTGGGTGCAGGATTATGAACGCGGGGTCGGGGGCGGCATTGATCCCAATCCCTGGCAAACCGACACCTCGATTGGTGACTGGTTTTATAATAAGAATTACAAGGACAAGCAAACGGGCAAAATGTATGGCTCCCCGGAGTGGGTGGCCCGCACGCTGGTGGACATCGTCAGCAAAAACGGCAACCTGCTGTTGAATGTCGTCCTGCGGCCGGATGGTTCGCTGGATCCCGAGGCGGAGGCGATTCTCCACCGGCTGGCCGACTGGACGGCGGTGAACGGGGAGGCCATTTATGGTTCGCGTCCCTGGCTCGTTTATGGCGAAGGGGCCGTGAAACCCAAGGGCGGGGCCTTCAGTGAAAAATTCGATTTCTCGGCCAGGGATGTCCGGTTTACGACGAAGGGCACGACGCTTTACGCGATTGCCCTTGGCTGGCCCACTGACCACCAGGTTGTGATCCGCTCGCTCGCGACGGGCGCCGAGGCAGCGCAGAATCACATTGAAGGCATTGAACTGCTGGGGCACACGGGCGCTTTGAACTTTACTCAAACCAAGGACGCCCTGGTGGTGGCAATTCCCGCCGATGCCAGGCCCGACCTTACCTGTGCCCTGCGCCTGGTGGGCAGCCACTTCAAGCCAGTGCCGCTGCCGCAAACCAAATGAAGCAAGGGTGACATGATGAAATTCGGCCGGAACACCTGGTTCGCCCTGCTTTTGGGGCTCGCGTTTACCCTGACGGCAGTGGCTGCCCATGCCGCGCCGGGGCTGCCCGCGGGGCCCGAGCCCTTCCAGCCTGACGACACTTCGCTGAGGCAATACCAGTGTCCGGATTGGTTCCGGGACGCAAAGTTGGGCATCTGGGCGGTGGGGGGGCCGGAGTCCGTGCCCATGCAGGGGGACTGGTACGCGCGCAACCTCTATCTCCAGGGGAGCAGCCAGAATAAATTCCACGTCGAACATTATGGGCCGCCCGCCAAGTTTGGGTTCAAGGATATCATCCCGCTGTGGAAGGCGGAGAAGTGGGATCCGGAGCGCTTGATGGACCTGTATCAAAAGGCGGGGGCGAAATATTTCTGCATGATTGCGATGCATCATGACAACTTCGACTGCTGGAACTCCCGGTATCAGCCCAAATGGAACAGTTTAAACCTGGGACCGAAGCGGGACATCGCCGGGGAATGGCAGCAGGCGGCCAGGCACCACGGGTTGCGCTTTGGCATGACGGAACATCTGGCGGCCAGTTGGTGGTTTTATAGTGCCAGCAAAGGCAGCGACACGAACGGGCCATTGGCCGGAGTGCCCTACGATGGGAATGATCCCCAGTTTGCAGATTTGTATTGGTCGGGCAACGAGCACCCGGGTTTTCATTACTACGGAACCGATGTGCCGACCGCATACAAATTGAATTGGTACAACCGGATCAGCGACATGATTGACCGGTACCATCCGGACCTACTGTACTCGGACAGCCCGCTGCCCTATCCCGATGAGGTTGGCCGGAAACTCCTCGCGCATTATTACAACGACAATCTGGCGCAGCATAATGGCAAGCTGGAAGCGGTCTATAACTGCAAGCAAAACTCGGAAGGCCGCTGGGTGCAGGACTTGGAGCGGGGGGTCAAGGATGGCATTGATCCGCATCCGTGGCAGACCGACACCTGTGTGGGCAACTGGTATTACAAAACGGGCTTCCAATACAAATCCTCCACGACGGTGCTCCAAATGCTGGCGGACATTGTGAGCAAGAATGGAAACCTGTTGCTGAACTTCCCGCCGCGCCCCGACGGGACACTGGACGCGCAAGAGGAGAAGATTCTGGCAGACCTCGCCACCTGGATGAAGATCAATGGTGAGGCGATCTTCGGCACACGTCCGTGGAAGATTTACGGAGAAGGTCCGTCCAAAGTAGTGAAAAGTGGCAGTTTCAATGAGGGAAAACTGCAATACAGCGCCAGCGACATCCGATTCACGCAATCCAAGGATGAAAAATCACTTTATGCCATTGCCCTCGGCTGGCCATCGGAAGGGCGATTGGTGGTGAAGACGCTGGGGAGCACCAGCGGGAAGATAAGCGAACTCACCCTCCTCGGACACTCCGGTCAACTCGACTGGCGGCAAACGGCGGGCGGACTCAGCGTCACCCTGCCGACACAAAAACCTGGCGAAACTATTTTTGTCCTGAAAATTGCCGGAAAAGATCTCCGGCCGGTGGCGGGTGGTATTTAAATTCAAGAAATAGAACTGCAAAGCGACCAGACCAGCCAACCAGTAAACTGACAATTTAATTATGAAATTGAAGAAACGCAGACAGCTTTACGAAGTGGTAATGGTGCTGATCGCCGGACTGGCCGTCGGAAAGGTGCCCGCCCAACCGGTGGCGGAGGCCCCGGTGGATTTGGTGCATCCGCTTATCGGGTCCGAGCGCTGCCGCAATTTTTTCATGACGGCGGCGGCCCGGCCGTTCGGCATGGTGAAACTCGCCCCGGACACGGAAATAACCGGCTATTATCACACTGGCTACCAGAACGCCCAGACGAATATTTTCGGGTTCAGCCACATTCATGAGTTCCAAATGGGCGGGCTGGCGGTGATGCCAGTGTCGGGGACGGTCAGCCCGATTCCCGGGCCGGAACGCTGGAAATCCCCCTTTCGCACGGACGCGCAGACCGTTGCGCCGGGTTATCAGCGGGTGCATCTGGACCGTTACGGCATTGCGGCGGAGCTCACGGCGACGCGGCGGGTTGGATTTCATCGCTACACTTACGAGCGGGGGGACACGGCCGCCATTCTCCTGCCGCTTTCCGGGGTGTGGAACGAGGCGCGGATGTACGTGGCGGATGTCCAGCGCACCGCGCCCGGCACGCTGGAGGGCAGCCTGGTTTTTGCCGACGCGCGGCTCTCGACGGATTCCCGGATGGTCGTGCCCACCCGGGTGTTTTTTGTGATCACGACCGACCGGCCGTTCAAGGCGCTGGATGGCTGGCGCACGCAGCAAATGGTTTCGAACGTCAGTGGCATCAAAGGAGAGAACTGCGGCCTGGTGCTGAATTTTGGCAGCGTGGCGGCCGGCACCACCGTGCAACTGAAGGTGGCCATTTCCTACTGTTCCACCCAGCAGGCGCGCTTGAACCTGACCACGGAACTGCCCGGCTGGGATTTCGCGGCGGTGCGGAACGCCGCCCGTGAGGAGTGGAACACCGCCCTGGGCCGCATTGAAATCACCGGGTCAGTCCAGCGCAAGGTCAAGTTTTACACCGACCTGTGGCACAGCCTGCTGGGGCGGGGCATTTTCAGCGACGTGAATGGCAAGTATCCGGTTTACCACGACGGCCAGTTCAGCGAGATCAATCATGATGTCAATGGACAATATCCCGTTGGCGGCAAAAGCCAGGCCATGGAAATAAAAACCGTGCCGCTGGACGCCCGGGGCCAGCCGGTTTTTGCGATGCACGTTTCGGACGCCTTTTGGTGGACGCAGCAAAATCTCGACACCATTTGGGGGCTGGCTTATCCCGACGTCCTGCGCGAGTTTTGCAATTCGTGGCTGCGGTTCTATGACGACACCGGCGAGCTGCCCATGGGGGCGACCGCCGGGCGCCTGGATTACATCATGTCGGGCGACCAAGCCGCCCCATTGCTCGGGCGGGCGGTTCAGATGGAGTTGCCGGGGGTGAATGGCGAACACGCTTTGACGGCAATGAAAGCCATGCACAAAGGCACGAACCGACCAATGGGCGACGTGGACATCTACGCCAGGCATGGCGGCTGGATGCCGGCGGATTTGGGCGAACACAAATGGTCGGTGACCCGGACCGTGGAAAATTCCTTCTGCGACTGGATCCTTGGCGAGGTTGCGCAAAAGCTTGGCCATGCCGCGGACGCCGACATTTATCTGCGCCGCTCGCTAGGCTGGACCAATCTCTACAATCCGGCGAGCGGGTGGTTACAGCCGCGCAATTCCGATGGCACCTGGTTTGCGCCGTTTGACCCGCTGCTTTGCGGGAGCCAGCATTTCCTGGAAAGTTACTCGGCAGTGCTGACTTGGTTTCCCGTTAACGACCTGGACGGCATGGTGCAAATGATGGGCGGGCGGGAGAAAACCATCCAACGCCTGAACGAGCAATTTGAGCGCGCCGCGCCGCAACATTTCCGATTCGGCTGGCTGCAGTACGACAACAATACGGGTTTTCACCACGCGCACCTGTTCAATTTGCTCGGTGATCCCGTAAAATCGCAGCGCTGGGTGCGCGAGGTTTACATGGCCAATTACAGCCTCACCAATGATTCGGCGGATGCCTACGCCCACGACGATGAGGATCAGGGTCAGATGGGGGCGCTGGGAACGCTCATGGCCATGGGCATGTTTCAAGTGCGCGGAGGTTGCGAGATGAATCCCAGCTATGAACTCACCGCGCCGATGCTGGACCGGGTGGTGGTTCATCTGCAACCCGACTGCTACCAGGCGAAAGATTTCGTTATCACCGCCGGGCCGGACCCCGGAAATAATCCCTACATCCAATCCGTCACCCTCAATGGCCAGCCGCTCACCAAACTGGTCATCACTCAGACCCAGATCTGCCAGGGGGCGGAACTGAAGTTTGTCCTTTCCAAAGTGCCCAATCCCGCCTGGGCCACCGCTGCCCAATAAACCATGGCTGCCAGCCCGGCAGTGGCCGCCTTGCCTGATATGCTACTGAAGCCCTTTAATCAATCATGGGAACGTCCTCTGCCAGCTAATGCCAGCCGGCTGGGTCCTGTCTGGCTGCTGCTGGCCTGTCTGAGTCTGGCCGTTTCCGCCCCGGCGCAAACCGGTCCGGCCAGCCTCCTTACCCCGGCGGTTCCAGTCAGCGTGACGACCAGCCACCCCAGTGGCATCTACCGGGTTAACGAACCCATCGTGGTGCGGGTGCAAGTGCTCCATCCGGCAACCAATCCGGTCCGGTTAATCAACTACTCCGTCAAACTGCACGGGGCGCGCCCGCTGGCTGGCGGACCGCTGGAACTGAACAATGGCACGGCGGCGTTCACGACCAGACTCACGGAGCCGGGATCGTTGTTGTTTACCATCAGCGGCACCAATGCCAGCGGCCAGCAGTTTTCAACGCTGGCCGGGGCGGTCGCGGACTATCGGGAAATACGCTGGCCCCAACCGCTGCCGGATGATTTTGATGCGTTTTGGGATGCGAAGCTGGCGGAGTCGGCGCAACTGCCGCTCCATGCCCGGGAGGAACGCGTCCCCTGGACGGCGGAACGGGGCATTGAGTACAGCCGGGTGACGCTGGATAACATTCATGGCTCACACATTTACGGGCAACTGGCCCATCCCCGGCAACCCGGTAAATTTCCCGCCATATTATTGGTGCAATATGCCGGGGTCTATGCGCTCAAACGAGAGAACGTCACCGGACTGGCCCGGGAAGGCTGGTTGGTGATGAACATCAGCGCGCATGATTTTCCGTTTGATTTGCCGGATAGTGAGATGCAAAAACTGGCGGACGGTCCGCTCAAGGAATACACGACGATTGGCCAGACCAACCGGGAAACCAGTTATTTTCTGAGAATGTTTCTGGGCTGCCAGCGGGCGGCTGAATACCTCACCACCCGCCCGGATTGGAACGGTCGGGTGCTGGTGGTCAAGGGGGTGAGCCAGGGCGGGTTGCAATCCATTGTGGCGGCGGCGTTGAACCCGCGGGTGACCGCCATCATGGCCTTGGAACCGGCCGGCTGCGGCAACACAGCGCAGGCATTGGACCGCGCTTGGGGCTGGCCTTACTGGCAGGCGCATGCCCAGGGTCCGGAGGCGGCGAAGATCATAAATACCAGCCGCTATTTTGACGCGGTCAACTTTGCACACCGCGTGAATTGCCCCGCATTGATTGGGCCGGGCCTGATGGAAACCACCTGTCCGGCCTCGAATGTGCTGGCCATGGCCAACCGCCTGCGCGGTCCGGTGGAGGTGCTGATCCTGCCGGAAGCCGGCCACCAGGCGCATAATGACAAGCGGGGGGAGACCCCCTTCAATCAACGGTCGGCCGCCTGGCTCCAAGCGCTCAAAGCGGGTGCGGCGGCCCCAGTTGAGACCGCTCATCCTTAAATTGCAGAAGCGCCAGCCAATATCCTCCTAATGGGTGATGGCCGGAGCCATTCCGATAAGGCATAATGACGACCAACAACCACTTAAACTATGCAGAAAACTTTGATGCAATGGCTCCCCGGCCTCTTTCTGGCAGTGCTGCCCGCCACGATAATTTTCAATCCGCTTACAGGTCGAACCGAACCGGTGACCGTGACCGTCCAGGATCGCGGACAGGGAACGCCGCTCGCACCGGCGTTTTTAGGATTGAGTTACGAGTCTTCCATGTTGCTGCCCAAGAACGGGCGCTATTACTTCGATCCCGGCGACCAGGCCTTGGTGACGATGTTCAAAACGCTCGGCATCAAAAGCCTGCGGGTGGGGGCCAATGCGGTGGATGATCCCCGGATTCCGGTGCCGCAAGAGAAGGATATCGACATATTATTTCATTTTGCCCGGCTGGCCGGAGTGAAAGTCATTTATTCCTTCCGTTTGAAAAATGGCAATCCCGGCGAGTCAGCGCGCCTCGCGAGTTACATCGCGAAAAATTACGCGGATGTGCTGGATTGCTTTGCCATCGGCAACGAACCGAATTTTTTCCCGGCCAAGAGTTATGAATCTTTCTACCAGCAATGGAAGCCGCAGTACGACGCCATCCTGGAAGCGGTGCCCCAGGCCACTTTTGACGGGCCGAGCGCTGACGCTCCCTTTGCCCTGCACCTCGTCCGGGATGTGTTTGCCGGCGGGCATTTGGCGATGGCCAGCGATCATTATTATTTCCTGGGGTCGGGCCGGGCGGCCGAAACTAATGCCCCGCTCAGCCGCGCGCGGTTTTTGGACAATCGCCTGCATGCAGCTTACGAAAAGGACTATGCCACGCTGGGCGCACTCTTGGCCACCCAGGGCGTGCCTTACCGAATTGACGAAATGAACAGTTGCTACAATGGCGGGGCATTTGGTTCAAGTGATACTTACGCCTCAGCCTTGTGGGCCTTGGATTGCACTCACTGGTGGGCGGCCCACCGGATTCTGGGGGTGAATTATCACACGGGCGAACTGGTGGGGCGGGACGGGAAATTTGGGCCGCCGAATTACGCCGCCTTCCTGCGGCAGCCCGACGGTCTGGGCTTCGCCCTTCGGCCTCAAGGCTACGCCTACCTCGCATTTACGCAGGGAGCGCATGGACGTCCTTTGGAGGTGTCGCTGCAGGCCGAGCCGGATTTAAATTTCAATGCTTATGCCTTTCGAGACTTGGATGGCAGCTTCTATGTTACTATGATTAATAAAACTCCAGGTGAGCAGACCCGTCCGGCGGTGGTCACGGTGCAGTTGCCCCCGGGCATCGGGGCAGGTAACTGGCAGCGCATCAACCTGGTACAAGAAAACCAGGATGTGGCAGCTAAAACGGGCATTCAGTTGGGCGGTGCGGTGGTTGACTCCCAGGGTAATTGGGAAGGTCAATGGCAACCCATCCGGGGTGGTTTGGGTGGCCCCATGACGGTGGCTGTCAAGCCGGCCTCGGCAGTAATTCTGCATTATATAGTGGCACCGTGAACCCAGTTTTTTAAAGCTTGGTCTATTTATGAGAAAATCCGCGATACATTCCAGCGGATTTCAGTTGGCACTGTGCGTTCGCCTGGCGGGAGCGCCGGTGTTCGCGAAGGTCCGACTGCCAGCCGCGCCTTTCCGCACCGATTTGCGGTGAGATTTGAAATTTATCAGTCCGGGCGGAAGTCATTCGGGGAGGCATTAAGCACGCGTTTAAAGGCTGCGCGCAAATTTTTGCCGGTGGAAAAGCCGCAGGCCCGGGCAATGTCCTCGGCCGAGCGGCGGTTGTGGGCGGTGAGCATGGCGCGGGCTTTTTGCAGGCGCAGGTTGATGAGAAATTCGCCGGGGGAGGTCTGGCGTTCTTCGCGAAAGCGTGTTTCCAGGAACCGGCGGGAGACCCCCGCCGCCTCCGCGACGGCATTGATTTTGAAGGCGCCTGCGAAATTCTGCTGCATGAACTGGATCGCCTTTTTGATGGCGGGATTGTCCACGTGCAATACGTCGGTGGAGGCGCGGGCGGCTACTTCTGAAGGATCAATCAGAATGGGCTCGTGATGGGCGAGGCGGCCCTGGATCAGTCGGTCCAGCAAACGGGCGGCCTCATAACCCATCCGATAGGCATTGACGCAAACGCTGGTGAGGGTGGGCGTGGAAAATTCACAGACCATCAAGTCATTGTCGGAACCGATCACGGCGACCTCCTCGGGTACTTTCAGGCCAATATCCCGGCAGGCGGAGAGGACAATGAGCGCGCGGTAATCATGCACGGCGAACAACCCGACGGGCAGCGGCAGGGTTTTCAGCCAGCGCTTGATGGGCTCATAACGTTCATTCCAGAGAGCGTCGCGGGTCATGTGCGGCAGGCAGAAGCTGTTCACCTTCAAGCGCGCCTCGCGCGCCGCAAGTTTGAATCCTTTCAGCCGTTCGTCAGAGTACCAGCGGCCATGCACGCCATGATAAGCCAGGTTCTTCAAACCCAGGCTGATCAAATGTTCGGCCGCCAGGCGGCCCACCAACTGGTTGTTTTGGGCCAGGCGGGGGATCTCGCAATCCGAGCCCAGATCCTCGCCGATGTTGACCATGGGGATGTTCCATTTGCGCAGTTGTTCGGACTGTTTGCGGTCGTTGGCCTGCAAAATAATGCCGTCCACCTGCCAGGATTTCAAACGGGACCAGTCCAGCGGGAAATCATCAGCACTATCCGGATTTACCGGGCAGGAGGTCAGCAACCATTTGCGCTCGTGGGCATACTCATTAACCCCGTTGAAAAAACGGGTGATACCCCAGGGTTTGGAGTCGGGCAGGGCAACGGCGATTTTGAGCGGGCGGTGCATGACAAATTATGGATTTGCGCAAAATGTACCACTCCTGCGCAAATTGTCCATTGCTACGCGCGGTGATTAAATTATGTTGGAATGCGTAATCCAAAAATTCTGAACCACTGATGTGCGCATTATTTTTCACCCCGGTTTCCCCCTCCCGCATACTCTGCACCTCCGGGTCCCTCACCCGGCGCGCCAGCTGGCGAGGCTTTTGCCCTGCGCCGCGCGCCCAGGGAAATTTGGGCAGTCGGGTTGCGGTGCCCAATTTGCGCAAAATTGCCCTGTTTTGCGCAAATCGTTCGTTGCTCCGCGGGATGAATCACCTAAGTTAAACCCTGTAACCCAAATCAGCTCATTCACTCATGCCCATGAAATCTGCCGCCATCATGTCCGGACAACTCCTTCCTGTTACGGTCGTCCCCGGTTGCCGGCCAGCCACCACTCTCCAAACCAAAACCCATTGTAAAACCGCCATCCTTATGCAAACTCCCATTCGCCCCCAGCCCCGCCGACTGCCTGCCTGGCTCATCTGCCTCTGCCTAATGCTGGCGGCCCGGTTGCTCCCCGCCCAAACCACCAACACCTATGTCGGTTCGAACACTGTCTGGGCTACTTCGAGTGCCTGGTCACCCGCCGGGGTGCCCAACGCGATTGACACCATGGTGACGTTCAGCAACACCACCAACACCATCAATAATCCCGGCGCCGCAGTTACGTACACACTGGGCACTCTCAATTTGACCGGCGGTGCCACCATCGGTCTGGCGGGGGCCAACCTTGGGCTGAACTTTCAAACCTCCGCGGGCACGCCCGTCATCAATGTCTACAACAGTGGCGGCATCTATTGGTACTGGACCCAGTTCGGCACCCAGGGGTTCACCAAGCTGGGTGGTGGCACCCTGACCGGCCGGTATAGTAATGTTCCCAACCCGTTCACCGGCCCGGTCATCCTGGGCCAGGGTTCTCTGGGACTGAACTGGGGCTATAACCTGGGCAACGCCAGCAGCCTGACGATCTCCAACGGCACAACGCTCAATTTGCAGAATAGCGCGAACACATCGGCCGCTGGCATTAATGCAGTCTGCCAGCCCTTTCCCGTTTACCTGGCCGGGGGGGGCACGGCCACCATTGACTCCTCCTATGCCGGGCAAACCCTCATCATTCCCGGGAACATCTCCAACACTTCGGGCACTGCGGTCAAGTGGAATGGCCCGGGCATGGGTATTTTTGCCGGCACCAACACCCTGGCCGGCTTGACGGTCGGCAGCGGCAACCTCATTATCAGCACGGCCACCACCAATTATGGATCGGTCACGGTGTCTCCCAACGCGACCAACGGCGTGCTGGCGACGGCGCCCGGCAGTTCGCTGGTGGTTTCCAATCTGACCCTGGTTGGCACCAACAATTCGGTGCTGGAATTTAGCGGCGGCTGGTCCGGCACCCCCACGGTGCCGATGCTGGTGGTGACCAACCAACTGGCCTTCGTGACCAATGTGCCCGCGCCGATCCTGCTAACGGGCGGCGGTTGGCAGCCCAACAGCACCATTCCCCTGTTGCAATTCGGCAGCCTCGGCAGCACCAATGCCGCCGGCGTGTTTGGCTCGTTTGCCTTGGGACCGCTGCCCAAGGGCGTTACCGCCGCGCTGGTGGATGGCACGGCCAGCAACCAAATCAATTTGAACATTTCGGCCATCACCCCCCTGGTCTGGAGTCCGAGCACCGCCAATTCCAACTGGACGTCAGCGGGCAACTGGACCTTGAGCGGTGGAGCGGCGGGCCAGACTTATGCCGAAACGGTGCAGTTCGGCCCGGCGGTGCAATTTGATGACTCCCTCACCCCGGCCGGCCCCAGCATTCAGGTGACCAACAACAGCTATCTTTCGCCCAACAGCGTGGTGTTTAACAACTCCACCCACAATTATACACTGCTCGGCAGCGGCGGCATTGAAAACAACGCCAGCGTCACCCTCAACGGCAGTGGTTATGTGACCAACAGCCAGGCCAACACTTATTTCGGCAACACCATCCTGAACGCGGGCACCCTGGTCCTTAATAACGTCCTCGCCCTGGGCGCCATTGGCACCAACGGCGGAGCCAATGCTGCCTATGGCAGCATCAATTTTAACGGCGGCACCCTGCAATTCACCGCCAACAATACCAATGATTATTCCGGCCGGTTCAGTGGCGCGCCCAACCAGGCGTATTCCCTCAATACCGGGGGCAAAAGCATCAGCCTCGCCCGCCCCCTCACCAGCAGCGGCGGCAGCCTGACCGTGGCGGGCAACGGCCTGCTGACCTTGAAGGCCGCCAGCACATATACGGGCCCCACGACCATCGCTGGCACGCTCCGGCTGGCCACGACCAATGCCCTGCCGGTCACCACCGCGCTCACGCTCGGGGGCAGTGATGGCTCCCCCGGCACTCTGGATCTGAATGGCTTCAACCAGCAGGTGGGCGGGCTCGCCCTCAATCCCGGCGCCAGCACGGCAATCATCACCAACAGCAGCAAACTGCTGCCGGCGGTCCTGACGTACACGGGCGGCACGAGCACCTTCGGCGGCAGCATCGTGGATGGCACCGCCAATGGCGCCAACGGCGGCCTGTCCGTCTCGCTCAACGTCGCCGGCGGGTCGTTGACCCTGGCCGGCCAGAACACTTACACCAACACCACCACGATTTCCAACGGGGCCAAACTCTATGTTCAGGGTGCCATCGAATCGACCAACATTGTGGTCGGCAGTGGCTCGTTGTTTGACGTTTCCGCCATCGCTTATGCGGTCAGCCCCGGCGGGAGTCTCTCGGGCATCGGCAAGGTCAACGGCAGCGTGGAAATCAATCCGCTGGCGGTGGTTCAGCCCGCGGCCTTCGGCGCGGCCGCCAACCATGGTACCCTGACCTTCAGCAATAATTTAACCCTCGATCCGGCCGCCGGCTGCGCGCTCAATGTCGCCGCCACCGCTGCCAGCGCCAACAACGACCAGCTCCTGGTCCTTGGCCAGTTGAGTGCGAACGATCCGAACGGCAACACCATTAGCATTCAGGGGCCGGCCGCCCCGGCCAACCTCGACACCGGCACCGATTATACGCTCATCACCTCGCCCAACAACCCCATCAGCGGCAACTTTAATGCGGTTCCGAATTGGGTGGGAACGAAGCCGGCCAATTATGCGCACTACACGGTCGTAACCTCCGCCAACGCGGTGACGCTGCACTATTCGGTGGGCGTGCTGCTGTCCGGCGCGGGCTCGGTAACTCCCGCCAGCGGCCCGCATCAGAATTATTCGTTCTCGGTCCTGGTCACCCCGGGCACCGGCAGCACCGGCATCGGCGTTACGGCGGACTTCTCCAGCCTGGGCGGTTCCGTCCAGTCCTTCACGGGGGCCGGCAATTTGTTTTCCTACCCCTATGCCGTGCCGGGCTCGGTCGCGCCGGGTAATTATGCGGTGCCTTTCACCGTCACGGACACGCAGGGCGACAGCTTCAACGGCTACATCTATCTCACCATCGCCAATGGCACGCTGACCTGGGATGGAGCGGGGGCCAACAACAATTGGAGCGCGCTGAACTGGCTCAATGGCGCCACCCCCGACACCTCGGGGGATGCCGGCGACACCCTGGTCTTTACCGGCTCCACCCGGCTCGCCCCGGTGATGGACAATGCTTACAACGTGGCCGCCGTGACCTTCAGCAGCACCGCCGGCGCGTTTAACATCACCACGCCGGGCAGCACCCTCACGCTGGCGGCGGCCGGCACGGTGGAAAATGATTCCGCTGCCGCCCAGTCCCTGGATGTGCCGATTAATTTGACCTCCGGCTCCCAGTTTAACACGCCCGCCGGCAATTTGACGGTCGGGCCCCTGGGTGGCAGCAGTGATGGTTTTGTCAAGAATGGCAGTGGCAAATTGATCGTGGACGGCACGGCCGGCACCAGCAGTTACGCCGGGGCGGCGACCCTCGCCGGCGGCACGCTGGCGATTAGCAACGCCGATGATGTCCTCCCCACGGCCAGCCCCGTTGCCTTCAGCGCCCCCGCCACCCTCGATCTGGGCGGCCACAACCAGACGGTTGGCAATTTGAACCAGTCCGGCCTGGCCACCGGCACCGCCATCGTGACCAACGGGAATTTGACGGTCACCGGCCCCGGCGTGAACCTCTCACCCAACACCGCCGCGGCGGCGGTGACGGCCGTTGATTTGAGTGGCTTGAACACCCTCACCCAAAACTCCGGGACCCTGACCTTCTATGGGGCGATCGGGGCCAACTCGACGGTCAAACTGGCGCGGACGAATTATCTCTCGCTCAACCAGATCTATCTCGCCAACGGCGGGCTCAGCGCCGAGGCCAACGTCACCGCCACGATTTTGCTCGGCCAGACCAATGTCCTCAACGTGGGGGGCATTCAGGAGGGGGGCTATCATAATGCGGGGAGTGCCATTGCCTTTAACCCCGCCTTTGCCAACCCCGTGCTCACCCTGCGCGGGCTGAACGGCCCCGGTTCGGCCGTGGGTAATTTTATCATCTGTGACAATAACAACGGCGTCTGCCCGCCCTCCTCCTTTGACGCCTCCGCCGGCACCATGGATGCCGCCGTCAACAACCTCTACATTGTGGACAACAACTCCACGGGCGGCAGTGGCACCCTGAGCCTGTCCAACGGGGTGTTCAATGTCGGCACGGTGTATATGGGGTATAACAATGGCGGCACCACCACCACCAGCGCCGCCGCCGTCGTCAACCAAAACGCGGGCATCGTGCTGGCCGGCAGCCTGGGGCTCAATGCCAACACCTCGACCGGCAACCCCGCCGAGACCTCCACGTACAACCTCGGCAATGGCACGAACGGCGCGGGGCTGTTGAGCGCGGCCGTCATCACCATCAGCGCCACCCAGCCCATTACCAACAGCACCGCCAAATTGAACTTCCTCAATGGCACCATTGAAAATTACGACCCGGCCTTCAGCCAGGCCGACGTCGCGGGATTGGTGACCGGCGGGTCCGCCAGCCAGCAGAATCTGGACATCAGCGGCCAGGCGGACGGCGGCGCCCCCACGAGTTCCGCGACCCTGCACATTGTGCTGGCCGCCACCGGCACCCACGCGTTCCATGCCGAAAGCGGCTACACCATCACCGCGGAATCCTCGGTGCAAATCAGCGGCCCGGGCGGGTTGGTCACCACCGGTCCCGGCTTGGTGACGCTCGCCGGCACCAACACCTATACCGGCAACACCACGGCCGGTGCCGGCATTCTGGAGCTTGTCCAGCCCGGTTTGTCCTGGCTCTCCAGTGTCACCATTTCCAACGGCGCCCAGTTGCAACTGGACTTTGCGGTGACCAACCAGATCGCCGGACTGGTCATCAACGGGGTCAGCCAGGCCCCCGGGGTTTATAACAGCACTACCGCCCCCGGTTTTCTCGCCGGCCCCGGCAGTTTGCTGGTCGTGCCGGTGCACACCAATGCTTACCTGGCCTCGCTGGCCCTGAACCCGGCGGACAACCTGACGCCCGCCTTCGCGACCAACGTGTTCAACTACGCCGCGACCAACGGCTATGGCATCAAGCCCACGGTGACGGTGTTCAACGCGGATTTGACCGCCACCAACCTGCTGGTGGTCAACGGCGCCACTGTCCAGTATCTGACCAATGGCCTGCCCAGTCAGGCGCTGGCCAATTTGGGGGCGGGCACGACGAACCTCGTGAAAGTGCTGGTCACTGCCCAGGACGGCATCACCACCAACCTCTACGTGGTCAGCCTCGCGCAGTTGACGGTGAATACCAACTCCTTCACGCTCACCAATTCGGTGAGCGGGGGCAACCTGGCCCTGAGCTGGCCCGCGGATCATCAGGGCTGGCGCCTGCAAGTGCAGACCAATTCGCTGGCCAACGGCCTGGGCAGCACCTGGTACACCTGGCCGAATTCCACGAACCTCACCAGCGTCAGCATCCCGGTCGATCCGAACAGTCCGACCGTGTTCTTCCGCATGGTGTATCCGTGAGCCCCGGTTAATGTCTTCCGGTTGAGCCAGGCGCGGGGTGCCTTTTGGGTTGGGCACCCCGCGCTATTTTAACCGCCCTGTTCCGGTTATAATGCCCGTGCGCAAATCATACTACCCATGCGCAAACGGTCCATTGCTGCGTTCCGGCCACGTGTTAAGCTCATGAGACAAATCATTTTTCCATCACCCTATGCGCTTGTTTATTGTTTCCGATGTTTGTCACAGCCTGGCACGGGTCGGGGTCTTGTCCCGGCGCAAACGCCCGGCATCGTGCGCCTTCACCCTGATTGAACTGCTGGTCGTGATCGCCATTATTGCCATTCTCGCCGCCATGTTGCTGCCCGCCCTGGCCAAGGCCAAGGACCACGCCAAATCCATTCAATGTGTCAGCAACAACAAACAGCTCGGCCTCGCGGCCATGCTTTATGCCGGGGACAACCAGGATTTTCTACCCTCCATCAATTCCCAGCCCTATCAAAGTGGCATGATCAATTACACCAATTGGTGGTTCATCATGATTAAAGGCTATATTGCCGGCCTGAACACCACCAATAACAACACTGTTTGGCGCTGTCCTGTGGTCACGGACGCGGACATTAACGCCGGGGACACGGCCTACTTTGGTGTCACGT
The DNA here is from genome assembly GCA_903895255.1 of uncultured Verrucomicrobia subdivision 3 bacterium. GTDB lineage: Bacteria > Verrucomicrobiota > Verrucomicrobiia > Limisphaerales > UBA11358 > UBA11358. The sequence goes on along the minus strand of CAITTG010000046.1, from coordinate 8,976 downwards.
GGCAGGGTTATGGTCCTTGTCAGGGTGCGTACTTTAACTACCCCACGGTGCCTTACGGGTCCGGGAGCAAAAAACTGGGCAGCTTGCGGCGGTCCCCCCAGCTCTGGCTGTTTGGGGACGTCGGCACGCCCAAGGTGACCTGGCCGGATACCCAGCCCAAGTGCGGTTATTGGACGGATGTCACCTTTGGGGCCAGCCTGACGGGTTGGAGCAGCGATAGCCCGCAAAAACAGCCGGCCATCCGCCATGACAGCAACACCCGCGCGGTGTTTGTATGTTGTGACGGGCATGTGGAGAAGTGGAAATGGCAGGCCTTGCGCGGTGACGAACAAGATTTCATGGGCGTGAATTCCTACTAAAATTGCGGTGACTGGCAACCGCCACCCCGACCTTTGAAGAGCCTCGTTTATATTCTGGCGCTGTGCGTGGGAGTTGCCCGCTGGTTGCCGGCCCAAAGCACCTGGACCGGTCCGGTTGGCGGTCAATGGGGCAACGCCAGCAACTGGTCACCCAACGGTATTCCCAATGGCGTGAATGGCGTGGTCAACTGGACCAATAATGTGCAGCCCTACCTGACCTTGGGCGGGCCCTTTACCAACGGCACGGTGAATTTTTTGTCGGGGAGCGGCAGTGTGGCCTTCGGCGATGACACGGTTAATGACCTGCTCACGGCCCAAACGTCTGCCGGCGTTCCCACTTTCTATGTCACGAACGGTGGCAATGTTTACTGTTACGTCCAGCTGTCCGGCTCACAGGGTTTTGCCAAGACAGGTCCTGGCACGCTGACATTTCGCTATAATAGCATGACCCAGCCTTACCTGGGCAGTGTTCAAATCCTGGGCGGTTCCCTCGGCATTCAGGCCGATTATAGTCTGGGGAATCCCACCAACAATGTCATCATCACCAATGGTGCCAGTTTAATTGAGGCCAGCAGTGCTAATGGCGGGGTGTTCTGGCTTTCCTCCGCGCGAACTATTACGCTGGCAGGTGGGCAGGCGCAGATTGCAGTCAATAATGCCGGCTATACTTTGGTTGTCCCCGGCGTCATCAATGAGAATTCCAACGGCTCGGGCTTTCTCTGGAACAGCGCCGGGGAACTCATCCTTTCCAACGCCAATACCTTCACCGGCTCACTGACCATGACGTCCGGCACGCTGGATCTGGCCAATTCAAATGCCCTGCAATCGGGCACTCTGACGGCGAACGGCGGAACCCTGCTATTCGACAAAGCCGTGACAGGTGATGCGTTTACTCTGGGCGGTCTGGCGGGAACAGCAGGCATCCTCTTGCAAAATAATGCCACCACTCCGGCGCCGATCACGCTCACCGTCGGAAGTAATAATGCCAGCGCCACCTATGTCGGCAATTTAACCGGGACCGGTGCACTCCTAAAAACCGGCTCGGGCACCCTCACCTTGGGCGGAACAAATAATTATACCGGCGCAACCACCATTAACGCCGGCCGCCTGGTAACCACGACTGCCAGCCTTGGCGGGGGGCCGGTCTTGGTAGCCGATGGCGCGACCAATCAAGTGGCATTCACCGCCCCCGGACGAACCCTCACTAACAGCAGCCTGACCCTGGGCACAAGCAGTGGCGCGACTCTGGAATTTAATAATCTCGTGCTGGCCAACCCCACGGTCCCCATGTTGCTGGCCACCAACCTGGTTTTGAAAGGCACTGTCACGGTCAATATTGATGGGCCCGCTTTCGCTTACTATCCCGGCACGATTCCCTTGCTGGCCTATGCGGCCAAAAGCGGCGGTGGCACCTGGTCGCTCGGGCTGGTCCCGGCGGGCATGGTGGCCACCCTCAACGACACCGGCTCCCAATTGCAACTGGTCGTCACGGCGGTCAACAACCCGGTGGTGGCCGAGACCGTCAGTGTTTCCCCGGGCAATCCCGGGTCCGTGATCAACCCGGCCTTTTGCGGGCTGAGCTATGAGAAGGCCGGCTTGACCGGCGGTTTGTTTACCAGCAACAACGTGTCCCTCCTGGCCATGTTCAGCCAGATCTCTCCCGCCGTCCTGCGCATCGGCGGCAACTCGGTGGACACCACCTGCTGGGGCGGGGTGTCCAATCTGCCCGCCATCACCCCGTCCCAGGTGGATGCCTTCGCGGGATTCGTCAAAGCCCTGCCGTCGAGCTGGCATGTCATCTACGGCATCAATATGGTCGTCAACTCCCCCACGAATTGCGTGGCTGAGGCCGCCTACGCCGCCCATGCCCTGGGCTCCCGGCTCCTCGGTTTCGAAATCGGCAATGAACCCGATCTTTATCACGACTGGGTGTCCCCCACCTATGGCTACGCCCAGTTTCTGCCCCAATGGCAGGCCCTCGCCGCCGGCATCACCAACACGGTGCCGGGCTGGGCCGTCACCAATGGCGGCAACGGCTGGGTGCTCACCGGACCGGCGTCCTCGTATAACACCAAAGGCTACACCATGCCCTTCGCCACCAATGCCGCCGGCGAAATTTCCCTGATCACCCAGCATTATTACCGGGGCAGCGGCACCAATGTGAACTCCACCATGGCCCTGCTGCTCACCCCCGATCCCAATCTGCCGGGCACCGTGACCAATATCGCCGGCACGGCCACGGCCAATCATCTGCCCCTCGGGTTCCGCATGGACGAGTCCGGCTCCTTCTCCGGTGGCGGCAACACCAACAGCAGTCAATACGGCAGTGCCCTCTGGACCCTGGATGTGATGTTCACCGAGGCGGTTTATGGCTGCCAGGGGGTGAATTTTCATGGGGGTGGGGATGGCACTGCCTCTTATACCCCGATTGCGGACAATGGCACGGCCGTGGTGCAGGCGCGTCCTGAATTTTATGGCCTCAAGCTCTTCTCGCTCGCCTCTCAGGGCAGCGCCCTGCCGGCCAGCCTGTCGCCCAATCCCTCGGTCAATTTCTCCGCCTACGCTGTGCGGCAGACGAATGGCGCGCTCAGCGCCGTGTGCCTGGACAAGGAAACGAACACCGGTGTGCAGGTGACCATTAATTTGGGCGCCAATGTCGCGGCTGCCGAGGCCCTCGTCCTGACCGGCCCCGCCCTCAACAGCACAAGTGGATATACGCTCGGGGGCGCGCCCATCAATCCCGATGGCTCCTGGACCGGCGGCTTTGCGCCTGCCATCGCCGCCCCGAATGGCGTGGTCACCTTCACCGTCCTGCCCATGACGGCAGTCTGGCTGAAGCCCCTGCTGCCCCCGCTGCTCTCCAAGCTTCCCAACCAAACGCTCGTCGCGGGGGCCGCCCTCTCCGTGACCAACGCGGCCGGCGACCCCAATGTCCCGGCCCTGGCGCTGGGTTTCACCCTGCTGGTCGCGCCCGCCGGCGCCAGCATCAACCCCGCGAACGGGCTCATCCAGTGGCGGCCCTTGATATCGCAGGGGGGATCCAGCAATCTTTTCACCGTGATGGTCAGCAACACGGCGGGACTGGCTTCCACCCAGAGCTTCGCGGTGACGGTTCTCTCACCGCAAAAGCCGCTGCTCGGCGGGGTGGCCATCACCTCCGGAAATTTTCAGCTAACCATCAACGGCAGCTATGGACCGGATTACTCCGTTCAAGGCGCCACCAATGTGCCTGCTGCGGCCTGGCAAATTCTCTTCACCACCAATGCCCCGGCCGTGCCGTTCACCTGGACCGACACCAATGTCACCCGTCCACAATATTACTATCGCATCCTGCTCGGACCCTAGATGCACCCGGATTTTGCCCTTATGATCTTCCTGGTTTTGCGTAAATTGGTTGGCCGATTCCTCGTCGGCGCAGTCCTGCTGCTGGTGCTGGCCGTAACCATCCCCCGCCTCTCCGCCCAGAGCACCTGGGTGGGGGCGGCGAATGGCTCCTGGGGCGCCGCCACCAACTGGAGCCCCGCCACCGTGCCCAATGCCAGCGACGCCGTGGCCACTTTTAACAGTGCCGTCGGACCGACCGTGAACAGTGCCGCCTACACGGTGGGCACCCTGAATTTCTCCGGCGGCACCTCCACCCTCAACGGCGCGGGCACGCTCACCGCCCGGGTTTCCACGGGCACCCCCGTCATCAATATTGCCAGCGGCTGCGCCCTGTATTTCTACACCTCCCTGGGCGGAAGCCAGGGCTATACGAAAACCGGCGGCGGGAGCCTGACCTTTCGCTACAGCAACACCGCCCAGCCCGTGGCCGGCCCCATCACCATTGCCGCCGGGACCCTCGGCATCCAGGCGGATTACAGCCTCGGCAACACCAACAATCCGGTCTTCATTGCCGGCGGCGCCTCCCTGTCCGAGCAAAACAGCGGCGGCCTCGGCACCTACACCCTGGCGCCGTCCCGCACCCTCACGCTGGCGGGCAACCCGGCGCAAATCGGGGTGTATGCCGGCGAGACCCTGATCATTCCCGGCGTGGTCATGGACAGCCCGGCCGGCCAGCCACTGGTGTTTAATAGTGCCGGCGGCACGCTCATCCTGGCCGGCACCAATATCTACAGTGGCGGCACCACCCTCACGGCCGGCACCCTCAGCGTGGGCACCGCCGCCAGTCTGGGCGCGGCGGGCTCCGGCTTGACCTTTAATGGCGGCACCCTTCAAATCACCGGCACCAACTGGAACAGTTTTTCCGGCGGCAGTCATCCCCCCGCCTTTGCCACGGGCAAGACCGTCGTCCTGGACATCAATGCCGCCAGCAACACTTTCAAGGCCGATGCCCCGCTCAACCAGGGAACCGGCGGCCTGACCAAACTCGGCGCGGGGACCCTGCTGTTGACCGCCGCCAGCACCTACACCGGTCCCACCCTGGTGAACGTCGGCACCCTGGCGCTGGCCAGTTCCGGGTCCTTGAACAGCCTCACGCCCCTCAGCCTGGCCGCCGGGGCCAGCTTCGATGTCTCCGCCGCAGGGTCCTACACCTTTGGCGCGGCCGCCTCGCTGACTGCCAGCGGCAACGCCACCCCGGCGACCCTGCTCGCCGCGCCCGGCGGCACCATCAACCTGGGCACGGCTCCCCTGACCTTGAATATTGATGGGACCGATCCAGCGCTGCTGGTTTCCCAGGGCGGACTGAACCTGGGCGGCCAGACGATCACGGTCAACAGCAGTGTCCCGCTGACCAATGGCAGTTACAACCTGATACAGGTCAGCCGCGGCAGCCTGGCGCATGCCGGCAATTACACCTTGGCCGGCACGGCCACCAATGGGGCCACCGGCGCCCTCCTCGGGTTTGCGACCAATGGTGGCAGCGCCTGGCTGCAACTCACCCTCACCGGCTCCACCAATGGGGCCAGTGCCCCCGACCCTTACAGCGACCTCAGCAGCAATCAGGCGGATGCCTTCGAAGGCTATCTGCTCGCCAATCAAGGCCAGTATCCCAACGATTTTTACCTGGCCGTTCCCGGGGACGATGCCAGTGTCGCGAGTTATGTCTCCAATCTCGGCACCGATGGCCGGTTCGCCGATATCACCTACCCCACCAGTTCCACCGCCACGGTGGTGCAAGGCGGCGGGGGTTGGATGGTCCATCTGCCGCGACTGTATGCGATCTACAAAGCCCTCATCGCCACCAACTCGAATTATTTCCTGAACAACCATCCCGCGCTGCTCACGAATTTGCTGCCCCGGCTCGTGACCGCCACCACCGCCTACACCCACGTGCCCTGGGACATTACCGACCAATGGAATTACTGCCACACCTGGGCCGACTTGTGCGAGGTCTACGCCCTGGGCAGCGTGTGCCTCTACTCCCGGCAGGTCAACCGCCTCGCCCCCGGCACCATCCAGGTGCCCAACATTGATGCCTGGGGCAATCGCATTCCTGATCTCTTCCGCAACGGCCATATCGACACCAATTACATGGTCCCTCCCAACGGCTTCATTTCCGCCGCGCACCTGCCGTTCTTGTGGTCCGGCGGCAACATGATCTGGACTTCCCAGGGCATCGTGTTGAAGTATTTGACCCAGAGCACCAACGCCGTCCGGCTGGAGGGACTGGACGCCACCTTCGCCCACATCTGGAACGGGTGTTCGCTCATAGGCCCCAAACATGAGGCTCCCACGGGCATACCCGGTTACACTGCCATTCCGCAGATGACCACGGATTACATGCTGGGCGAGCATTCCACGCCCTACCTGCTGGTCTACGGCGGCACCTTTCTCAACGGCATGATTCAATGGCGCAATGGCATGGCCAATTTTCCCCGCTGGTCCATGCCCCCCACAAACCGGATCAACCAGCGCTTTGCCGATTGCGTGATCAATGGTGTCGCCCCGCTCAACCAGGGGTATCCGGACCGCATTCTGCTTTCCCGGGGGCTGACCTCCAGCGCCGAATATTCCCCGACCTACAACCTGACCACCTGGATTAATGACATCCTCGGGTTTGGCTACCATACCAATGAACTCTCGCAGTTGCTCGCTTGGAATAACAACAACAACCCGGGCACCAACCCCTGGCCGTTTACGAATAATACCTTCACCCATTTCTACAGCTCGGATTATTCCTGCCAGCATTTCCCCCATTTTTTGGTCACCTTCCGCGGCGTCTCCCAGCGGACCTGCGCCATCGAAAACCTGCAAAGCCCGCTGGCCGGGTATTTCCCCCAGGGCCGGCAACTCCTGGTTCCGCTCGGCGGCAGTTACATTTATGGCACCGGCCAGGAATATGGCGCGGTGAATTACAACGCCACCGGCGCCACGCCCTGGGAGAATGCCTGTGATTACACCCGCATTCCCGGCGTCACGACCAAGACCGTCCCTGACTCCGCGTTCACGAATAGCTGGCGTTATGTCTTTGGCAACCGGCCCTTCGCCGGGACCGCCGCCGCCCTTAACAGCGGCGTCAGTGGCTGGGAACAAGCCCGGTTTGTCCAGACCGACACCTGGAACAACCCCATTTCCCTGGCGGGGAATGTCGCCGTGTTTTACTTGGACATGGCCGTCGTGCATCTCGGGGCTGGTTTCGACACCACCCAGGATGCCTATCCCACCATCACCTCCTTGAATCAATGCCTGTCCGCCACCAACGTCATCACCTATGGTTTGACCAATGGCACCACCGCCAGCCTCCCCGGCAGCGGGGGCGCGCTCACCAATGCCGCCATCAATTGGGCCCTCTACCAGGGGGTCGGTTATCTCCCGCCGGCCAATGGCGTGAAAATCCTGCGAGACGTGACCCAGAACAATGCGGCGCGGGTGTTTTCATTTTACGCCGACCAGAGCAACCCCACCACCAACAACCTCACCTTTGACTGGGCGGTGCTGCCGGGCGTTTCGCCGTCCACGCTGGCCGCCTATGCCACCCCCGCCAACCGGCCCTGGATTATTGTCACCAACACCGCCGCCCTGCAGGCCCTCTCCGTCCCCGCGGAGAACTGGCTGGGGGCCGTGTTTCACGACGCCTCCGCCATCCTCTATGCCACCGGCTTGACCGTTTCCGTTTCCCGGCCCACGGTGTTGTTGATCACCACCCAGACCAACCAACTGGCCACGATTTATGCCGCCGATCCCTTTGAAAACATGGTGGCACCCTACACCAACACGGTCGTGCCCTTCACCAACGCCGCCCAGCTTGTCAGCCAGGTCACCGTCACCATCAATGGCCGGGCCTTCCCGCTCACCTTGCCTCCCCGGCCCAACCTGGGCATGACCGTGACCGCCACGGTCTCCCTCTCCCCCAGCAACCTCGCCCCGGTCATCGTCACCCCGCCGCTGAGCACCAATGCCCTCCTCGGCAGCCTCGCCAGCTTCACCGTGGCCGCCGCCGGCACCCCCGACCCCGCCTACCAGTGGTGGCGGAATGGCCTCCCGCTGGCCGGGGCCACGTCGGCCACGTGCGCGTTTTTGGCCGGAGCCGGTGATAATGGGGCGAGTTTCACCTGCGTGGTCAGCAATAGTGCGGGCGTGGTGACCTCCCCTCCAGCCTTTTTGGCCGTTAATGACCAACCTGTCATCAGCCCCATCCCGGACCAGTTGCTGAACCGCAATGGGGCCAGTCAACCGCTGGCGTTTACCGTCAGCGATCTCCTGACCCCGCCCGCCTCGCTGGTCGTCACTGCCACCTCGGCCAATCCCATTCTCGTGCCGAATGCCAGCCTGGTGCTGGGCGGCAGCGGCACCAATCGCACGCTGACCCTCACGCCCGCCAGCAATCAAACCGGTTATGCCGCCATCACCGTCTCCGTCAGCAACGGCACCTTGGCCAACAGCACGGCCTTGCTGGTTACCGTCGTCAGTAACAACCTGCCCCCGGTCCTGCTGCCCCTCGCGAATCGCACCGTCATTGGCGGGGCTTCCCTCGCCGTGGCCAGCCAGGCCAGCGATCCCAACACCCCGCCGCAGCCGCTGGGTTACGACCTGCCCATCAAACCAGCCGGCGCGGGCATCAACCCCGCCAGTGGCCTGATCACCTGGCGGCCCCTCGTTGCGCACAGCGGCTCCAGCAACCAGTTCACCGTCGTCGTCACCAATACCTCCAGCCTGGCCGCCACCCAAAATTTCTATGTGGGTGTGCTGCCCCCGCAACAACCAGTCATGTCCGCCGCCACTGCCGCCGGCGGCGGGTTTCACTTCACCATTGCCGGCGATGCCGGACCGGACTACACCATTCAAGGCACGACCAATCTCACGACCCCCTGGCAGTCCCTGGTCACTTCCAACGCCCCAACCCCGCCTTTTCCCTGGACGGATACCAATGCATTGCGCTCGCAATATTACTATCGAATCCTGATCGGCCCCTAAGCCGGCGATTTTGAAACCTTTGAAAGTTGCAGCATATCCAGACTTTGGCTTTTGTGCGGAGTGGTATAAAGTCGCTGCAACTTTATTCCTAAAAAATCCGGCTGCTTGGGGTTGAGAGTTAGAGCATTGACAGAAATGATGTAGCGCTGCGAAGCGAGGATTTTGGGTTTTTGGCGAGGCTTTGGCGAAGGCGCATACCCACTGCGGTCTGTGCCTGAGCCAAAACGAAGCCAAAAACCCAAAAGACCGCTTCCCGCAG
>CAITTG010000045.1 GCA_903895255.1 uncultured Verrucomicrobia subdivision 3 bacterium | reverse complement strand
TGAAGCCGCCGGCGAGCACCGGGGCAGCAGGGGTAAGAACGAGAGCGGGTGTGGTTTTAGTTGGTTTTTTCATAGGCAGAGGATTGTAACCCAGTAACGGACACTGGGCCTCTGCCTTCTCATTCTATCTGGTTAGGCCACATGGTCATCCTTTTGATACAACGTTCGAAAATAGCAAACCACGGCGCATGATGACAACAGCGCAATAGCTCCAGATATGACCGCTCCCCGCAACACCAGCGGCCAAAATCCTCCCTTGTAGTCATCCCATGCCGCCGGGCGAAACAAATCAGCTCTACCAATAACTAACAGGGCAATCAAAGCTGTGACACCTCCTCCAAGTAAAGCGAGATGCCAACCAGGGCGACGGTGCTGGCTACGAGTGCGCAAACAACCGATGCCGGTAGCTACCGCACCAACTGCCGCCGCGATAAATGTGAAGATGAATACTGCCATCTGCTTAATGTGGCCTAACGAAAAAAGCTGAGCCACCGCCGACTAATCGCATGGCTTGCAACCGCAGCGGCAACGGCGGTTGGCTCCGGCAACTTGTTAGGCGGCAACATCATGTCATCAATCTCGAGGATAAATATACCAACACCCAAGCCACCGCAACCGCTAAACACGCCACGGCTGGCTGATAATCTCGACGCCGAATAAATGCAACCAATGCCATGCCGCTCCAAACGACATCCAACAGCAAGCAAGCCAGAAAAACCGGCACCGCCGTCAGAATGAAACTCATGCTATCACCGAAATCATAATAGTCGCGCTGTTCTTGGTGAGCTTGTCCGCAAATGCCGGCAACGAAAAGCCAGCAAAGAACCATGCCAAGCAAATTGGCTGCGGAAAAAATGATGGTGCTCTTTTTCATGCGCTCGCTTGCCGCCTAACATGATAGTGAGCCACGATTGTGTGGTTTATCACGGTACATAAAATCAGGAATAATCGTTTATATCTGGCTGGTCAAGCGTGGTTTGGATAAAAAAGGGGGCTGAATTATGGAACCGGCAAAAGACACCTTCAGAGCCGGTCTGAAAATTGAAAAGGGTCCTGCGGCAAGGGATTTTGGCTGTGGACGAGGCGGCGGGAGAGGGGAGGCCTAAAGGCTAAAGGCGGAAGGCAGCAACCGGGCGATAAGAGGGGGATCTGGCGGCCGGCAATGGCGAATCGGGAAGCGGCCGGGAAGGATTTTAGAAACTCCTTACGTCGTTGCCGACGAGTTCAGGGTTGCCACCGGGGAGTGGATCCGGCGGCTCACCAGTTACCAATGCTTCCCGGAGCGGCAACGAGATTCCGGGCAAAAAAAAGCCGCTCCCGTTGCGGGGAGCGGCTCGTGAAAGGTTAATCGGTCAGCTTACTTTTTCTTGGGCGCTTTGGCCGATGCCTTGCGCTTCTCTTCAATCGCCGCCTGGGCGGCGGCCAGACGTGCCACCGGCACGCGATACGGGGAGCAGCTCACATAGGTCAGGCCAATCCGATGGCAGAACTTCACGGAATCCGGGTCGCCGCCATGTTCGCCGCAGATGCCGAGCTTGATGTCGGGACGGGTGATGCGGCCTTTGGCAATCGCGATTTCCATCAACTGGCCGACGCCGGTCTGGTCAATCGAGGCAAACGGATTCTTCTTCATGATCTCGGCTTCTTGATACGCGCCGAGGAAGCTGCCGGAGTCGTCACGGCTCATGCCGAGGGTCGTCTGCGTCAGGTCGTTGGTGCCGAAGCTGAAGAATTCAGCGGTTTGGGCGATTTCATCGGCGGTCAAAGCGCCGCGCGGGATTTCGATCATGGTGCCGACGCTGTAGGTGAGCTTCACCTTCTTCTCCGCCTGCACTTGCTTGGCCACTTCGTGAACGATCGCGACCTGGAGGTCGAGTTCTTTCTTGAAGCCGACGAGCGGGATCATGATCTCGGGTTTGCACTTGATTTTTTCCTTGATGCACTGGGCGGCGGCTTCGAACACGGCGCGCGCCTGCATGCGGGTGATTTCCGGGAACTTGATGCCCAAACGGCAGCCGCGGAAGCCCAGCATGGGGTTGAATTCATGCAGTTCGTGCACGCGGTGAATGATTTTTTCCACCGGGATGCCCAGCTTCTTCGCGAGGTCCAACTGCTGTTCCTTCGCGTGGGGCAGGAATTCGTGCAGCGGGGGATCGAGGAAACGGATGGTGGCCGGGAAGCCTTTCAGCGCCTTGAAGATGCCGAAGAAGTCATCGCGTTGATAGGGCAGCAGCTTGGCCAGCGCGGTTTCACGGGCGGCCAGGGAGTCAGCCAGAATCATTTCGCGCATGGCGTCGATGCGGTTGCCCTCAAAGAACATGTGTTCCGTGCGGGTGAGGCCGATGCCGGTGGCGCCGAAGGCGACGGCGTTCTGCGCCTGCTCGGGCGTGTCGGCATTGGTGCGCACTTGCAGGCGGGAGGCCTGGCCGCACCATTTCATCAATTGATTGAAGTTTTTGAACTTCTCGGTGGCCTGGGCTTCCTTGTCGCCATTGATCAGACCGGCGATGATTTCGGAAGGCGCGGTTTTGATGGCGCCCGCGTAAACGGTGCCGGCCGTGCCGTCGATGGAGAAGAAGTCACCTTCGTTGTAGGTCTTGCCGGCAACGGTGATGGTCTTCTTGTCGTAGTTGATTTCGAGGGCGGCGGCGCCACACACACAAACCTTGCCCATCTGGCGGGCCACCAGGGCGGCGTGCGAGCTGACCCCACCGCGCGCGGTGAGAATGCCCTCGGCCGCGATCATGCCGCGCAGATCCTCGGGGGAGGTTTCGATGCGGACGAGCAGCACTTTTTCGCCGCGTTTTTCGGCTTCCACCGCGCGGTCGGCATTGAAATAAATCTTGCCGGAGGCGGCGCCGGGACCGGCCGGGAGGCCGTTGGCGATGATGGTGGCCTTCTTGATTTCCGCGAGGTCAAACACCGGGGCGAGCAACTGGTCGAGCTGGTCGGCCGGGTTGCGCAGCACGGCGGTTTCGGCATCGATGAGCTTTTCCTTCACCATGTCCATGGAGAACTTGAGCGCGGCCATGGCCGTGCGCTTGCCGTTGCGGGTTTGCAACATGAACAGGCGGCCTTCCTGGATGGTGAACTCGATGTCCTGCACGTCCTTGAAATGCTTTTCCAAGGTGGCGCGGACTTTGATCAGTTCGTCATAGGACTTCGGCATCTGCTTCTTGAGCTCAATGACCGGCTCCGGGGTGCGCACGCCGGCGACGACGTCCTCGCCCTGGGCGTTGATGAGAAATTCACCGTAGAATTCGTTTTTGCCGTTGGCCGGATTGCGGGTGAAGGCCACGCCGGAACCGGAAGCCGTGCCCGTGTTGCCGAACACCATCGCCTGCACATTGACGGCCGTTCCCCATTCCGTGGGGATGTTGTATTTGCGGCGGTACACGATCGCGCGATCATTCATCCAGGAACCGAACACGGCCCCGGCCGCGCCGCGCAATTGATCCCACGGATTGCTGGGGAAGGTCTTGCCAGTGCGTTCCTTGACGAGCGCCTTGAAACGCTTCACCAGTTCCTGCTGGTCTTCGGCGGTCAGTTCGCTGTCCACAATGTCCTTGTGATACTTCTCGTGCTTGAAACCTTCGATGACCGTTTCAAACGGCTCATGATCCTCGCCTTCGCGTTTCTGCACGCCGAGCACCACGTCGCCATACATCTGGACGAAGCGGCGGTAGCAATCCCACGCGAACCGCTCATTCTTGGTGGCATTGGCCAGCGACAGCACGGTTTCGTCATTGAGACCGAGGTTCAAAATCGTGTCCATCATGCCCGGCATGGAATCGCGGGCGCCGGAGCGTACGGCCACCAGCAGCGGGAAGCCCTTGGCATCACCGAACTTGTAACCCATGATTTTTTCCATGTTGACCACGCCGGCCTCCATCTGGGCCTGCAATTCCGGCGGGTAAGTCTTTTTGTGGGCGTAGAAATAGGTGCAAACCTCGGTGGTAATCGTAAAACCAGGAGGCACGGGCAGGCCGATGCGGGTCATTTCCGCGAGATTGGCGCCCTTGCCGCCGAGCAGTGCCTTCATGGAACCGTCGCCGTCGGCTTTTTTATTGCCCCAAGTGTAAACGTATTTGGTGGATTTGGATGCGGATGCTTTTGCCATAAATTTTTAAAAAACGTTATAGATACCTTAACAAAACAAGGGGACGAATCTAGCAAACCAACCGCGTGTGTCAACGAACGAAGTGGCAAAACGCGGAAAAAAGGGGGAAATGAGCTAAAAGGCCGGAAATTGTGCCGGGAATTCCGGATGGCGGACAAAGCGCCGGCGGCGATCGCCTACCCGCCCCCGGAAGTATGCCGCCATATCATTGCCACGTAGCGGCGTCTCGGCGGCCCGGTATGAAGAGGAGGGTATCCTGCCCTCAAAGTTCCTCGCCCTGCTCTAGGGCTGTAAGCCCGCCATTTTATAGCCCGGGGTGAAGCCCCGGGGGCCATCACCGCCGCTCGTCAGCCGCCCTGTAAGGGCGGTACACAATCGCCCCCGAATAGTTTCAATCCCATGCATAGCGTTCATCCAACGATTTGCCGTTCTTTTCGCAAAACCTGCGGTATTCGGTTTGGAAATCTTCCTGGCGATGATGTTCCGGCTGGTTGCGGATATATGCGCGCACGGTTTCAATATGGATGGGGCTGACGCTAAATTCGCCGTAACCGCCCTGCCAGGCAAAATCGGCATAGCAGGCGTTTTGTTCTTTGATCCATACGGAGGAGGCGGTTTTCAACTGCTCGACAATTTTTGCGGGCGCGTGGTTTTTCGTTTGGGCGAAAAGGTTATGAATGTGGTCGCGCACGGAATTGATCTGGAGCAGGGGCGAATCAAGGTTTTTGAGGATGCCGGTAATGTAAGCGTGGAGTTGGCGGAGCTCGGCATCGCGCAGAAGTTGGCGGCGGCCTTTGGGGCTAAACACGAGGTGGACGATGATGTTGGCGAGGGATTGGGACATGGGGTGTGCCGGCCTTACAGGCCGGGGATTATTATCGGACCGTTTTACCCAGGCCTGCAGCCTGGGCTGTAACATCGCAGGCTTTCAGCCCGAAGATGGCGGTTTTTCACGGGCTGTAAGCTCGGCAGGTTATAGCCCGGGGTGAAGCCTCGGAGAAAGCGCGCTCCATTTCGTCACCGCCCGGCGTGGGTGTTACCGGTCTGGTTGTGGCTGCCCCCCAAATGCCCGACCGAACCTTTTCCGAATTGACGCCAGCGGGCGGGTGTGGCTCATTTTGACGGCAAACCCCATTCATTCAACCTTATGTGGACCTGCAACCGATGCGGTGAGACCGTGGAGGATCAGTTTGATCGCTGCTGGAAATGTTCCACGCCCAAGGGCCAGGGTGTCCCTGATACCAAACCCAAGCGGCGGATGGCTTACAAATATTTCCGGGGTACCCTGGCCTCCTGGGATGAATTGTTCAGTGACGCCGCCGCCTTCGCCACCGACGTGGGCCCCGAACAAGTGCTGGGCGTCTCCCATTCCTGCGATGAATGCGACGGGGTGGTCACCGTATGGTATTGGACGACCGAAAACGCAGCCAAAACACCAAGGGATCAGCCGGAGCCTTGATCGCCAGCCCGGGGCAAGCCATTGGACCAAGGTCCAATTTTAACGCTCGCCAGGCCGGGTTAGATTTTTTATAAATTCTGGTGTTCCGTTTACTATGGAAGCACTAAATCAGACACTGGAACCAAACAATCAAACAACCGAAACCGTGACTGCGATGAAAACCGTTCATAAATATCTGTTCGTCTCCGCACTCGCCAGCTCCCTGGCGGCGACCCTCATCACCGGCTGCGCCACCAAAAACGACGCCGTGGCCCAGGCCGAAAAAAGTGAAAAAGATGCCCCGGGCATTGAGGAAACCAAGGCGATTGCCGAGCAGGGCTTTATCTACGGCCTGCCCATCGTGATGAATTACGTGGCGATGTATCAAAACATCGTCGATGCCAATTCCCCCGATTTCAAGGCGCCGTTCAATGTCATTTACAACGAGCACCGGGTGTTCACGTATCAGGACACCACCGTGGTGACGCCCAACAGCGACACCCCGTATTCCTTCCTCTGGGCGGACCTGCGGGCCGAACCTCTGGTGATCTCGGTCCCGGCCGTGCCCAAGGAACGCTATTACTCCGTGCAATTCTGCGATGGCAACACCTTTAACTACGGCTACATCGGCAGCCGGGCCACGGGAAATGACGCGGCGGATTATCTGCTGGTCGGCCCCGACTGGCAGGGTCCGACGCCCGCCGGCATCAAGCAGGTGTTCCACTCCAGCACCGAATTCTCCCTGGTGCTTTTCCGCACGCAATTATTTAATAATGATGACATGGCCAATGTGCAGCAGGTGCAGGCCGGTTACCATGCCGTGCCGCTCTCCACGTATCTGCACCAGCCCGCGCCGCCCGCCGCGCCGGCCATAACGTTCCCGCCCGTCACCCCCGAAATGGTGAAAACCAACTTCTTCCAGTACCTGGATTTCGCCCTGCAATTCGCGCCGGCCGGTCCGGAGGAACAAACCATCCGCGCCCAGCTCGCCCGCATTGGCATTGGAGCGGGCAAGCAGTTTAGCTTTGACGCCCTCGACCTCGAACACAAATTGGAAGTCGGTTTGGGGATGAAAGACGGCGCGGCCAAGGTGGATGCGCAAGCCAACGCCCTGGGCAAGCCCATCAACGGCTGGCACGTGGGCGCGGCGTTTGGCGACCGGGACTTCTTCCATGGCAACTGGCTGCTGCGGGCCGCGGCCGCCCAGGCGGGCATTTATGGCAACGACGCCATTGAGGCCATGTATCCCATGGCCCGTTGGGACTCCACCGGAGCCACCCTCGATGGCAGCCAGCATAACTACACGCTCACCTTCCCCGCCGGGCAGCTCCCCCCCGTGAATGCCTTCTGGTCGGTGACGATGTACGATGGCAAAACCCAGTTTCTGATTAAAAACCCCTTGAACCGGTATCTCATCAACTCGCCCATGCTGCCGGACATGAAGAAGAATGACGACGGCTCCCTGACGCTCTACATCCAGCATGATTCACCCGGGGCGGACAAGGAAAGCAACTGGCTGCCCGCGCCCAACGGTCCGATCTACCTGGTGATGCGCCTCTACTGGCCCAAAACCGAACAACCCTCCATCCTGCCGCCGGGTGACGGCACTTGGAACCCTCCGGGCCTGGTCAAGGTCAACTAATCAAATCTCAGTTCGAACAAATCAAAAATCCAATGAATATGGAAATTGGTAAGTTTCAAAGCTTCCTCGTCGCAAGCCTGCTCGCGGCCTGCGTAGCCCTGACCGGCTGCAAATCCCTGCCGGACGACGGCGCGCACACCCAAACGAAGCGCTTTGATCATTTGAACCAAGTGCGTTACCTCGAAGTCTTTGTGGTCGGCGGCAACGCCCTCACGGGCCATCTGGTGGCCAATGTCTATAATACCACGTTCGCCCCGAGCGTGGATCTGGCCACCAAGGATTCCGCGCCGCAGGCTTATGCCGAGTCGCTTAATACAGACGCCATTAAAAAGCAATTCGATGCATTTGGCGCGGCCATCAATGGACCGAAGCAGTGGATGCTCGACTGGGTGGACATTCCCCTGGGCGCCGAGCAGGATATCAACGGTCTTAAAATCCCCTGGTGTGCCGAACTGCATCTCACGAAATCCCAGCTCAAAGAAATGGGCAAATTTGCCTACGTGAGCACGACCATCGCACGCAAAAGCGCATTTGGCATGAACAAAGGCACGCGAGTGTTCCTGATTGACGATGCCGATGGCAACACTTGGGTCATGAAAGGCTTCGAACAGGGCCTGCACCCGCGCTGGACTTACGATGAATTTGCCGCCGACCCGGCCAGCCACTTCCAGAAACTGCCCCCCGGCTGGAAATACCGGACCGAGATTTTGGATAAAGATTTAATTCTCATTCCCGAAACCGGCGTGGCAACCATCATGCCGGACGAGTTCTTTAACGTGTACGACAAGACCGGGCCGGGTTATTCGAATTACAAGCCCTGAGCGGAGTTGCTGACCCTGTCCAGTAAGCAAGCTGGCCGGGCCCGAGCCGCCCCCCAACCTCCCCGGGGGGCGGCTTCCCCACAGTCTGTGAGGAAAATCGCCTTTTCAAACCGGGACCCGGGGTCTAAGTTCCCGGTCGTAAGGCGATGAACTACTCCATCAAGGTCCGGGGCATCCATTATACTTTTCCGAGCCTGAATGCCCTCCTGGGCCGGGCGGCGCCATTGCGGTCGGGCGACCAACTGGCGGGCACGGCGGCGGCGTCCGCCGAAGAGCGCGTGGCGGCCCAGATGTGCCTGGCGGAAGTTCCGCTCCGGGCATTTTTGGAGGAACCAGCCGTGCCTTACGACGAGGATGAGGTTACCCGACTCATCCTCGACACGCAGGACCGCACCGCCTTCGCGCCGGTGGCCGCGCTGACCGTCGGGGAATTCCGCGACTGGCTGCTGGACTATGCCACCGATGGCACCACGCTCGCCCGGCTGGCGCGCGGTCTGACGCCCGAGATGGTCGCCGCCGTCAGCAAAATCATGAGCAACCAGGACTTGATTCTGGTCGCCGCCAAAATCCGCGTGGTCACCCGGTTCCGCAACACCCTCGGCCTGGCCGGCCGATTGAGCGTGCGGTTGCAGCCCAACCATCCCACGGATGATTTGCGCGGCATCGCCGCCTCAATGCTCGACGGCCTGCTCTATGGCTGCGGCGACGCGGTGATCGGCATCAATCCCGCCACGGACAACCCGGCGACCTGCGGCCAATTGCTGCGGCTGATGGACCGCCTACGGGAGGAATTCGCCATTCCCACCCAGACCTGTGTGCTCGCCCACGTCACCACCACCATGCAGTGCATGGAACGCGGCGAGCCGGTGGACCTGGTCTTTCAATCCATCGCCGGCACCGAGGCGGCTAATAAAAGCTTCGGCATCCATCTAGACCTCCTGCGCGAGGCGCAAACCATGGCCCTGGCATTACGGCGCGGCACCGTGGGGGACAACGTCATGTACTTCGAAACGGGCCAGGGCTCCTGCCTCTCGGCCAATGCCCATCACGGGTGCGACCAGCAAACGCTGGAGGCGCGCGCGTATGCGGTGGCCCGGGAATTCTCCCCCCTGCTCGTCAACACGGTGGTGGGCTTCATCGGCCCCGAATATCTTTTCAATGGCAAACAAATCGTGCGCGCGGGATTGGAGGATCATTTTTGCGGCAAATTGCTGGGCCTCCCCATGGGGTGCGATGTGTGCTATACCAATCACGCGGAAGCCGACCAGGATGACATGGACAACCTCCTGACCCTGCTGGGCGTGGCCGGCTGCAACTTTATCATGGGGGTCCCCGGCGCGGACGACATCATGCTGAACTACCAGTCCACTTCCTTTCACGACAGCCATTACCTCCGCCAGGTGCTGGGGCTCCGCCCCGCCCCCGAGTTTGCGGAGTGGCTGGAAAAGCTGGGAGTGCTCGACGCCCAAAACCGCCTGCTGCCCGCCGGCGATCTCGGGGAGCGTCTCACCCGGCGCGCCTGGCAACAACTCAATCCGCCAACCACATGACGCCGGACACCTGGAGCCAGTTAAAAGCGTTCACCGCCGCGCGGATCGCCCTTGGTCGTGCCGGCGGGAGCCTGCCAACCCGCGAGCGCCTCGATTTTCAGCTCGCTCTGGCCCGCGCCCGCGATGCCGTTCATGCGCCGTTTGATCCGGCCGACCTCGCCGCCCAACTCGCCGGTCTCACAAGTGAGGTTTTGATCCTGACCAGCAACGCTCCCGACCGCGCCACCTATCTCCAACGGCCTGATCTCGGCCGTGGTCTGTCCCGGCCATCGCTCCTCGCGTTGGAGGCCATTCAAGCGAAAGGCCCCTATGATCTCGCCATCATCCTCTCCGACGGCCTGTCCCCGCTGGCCACGCAGCGACAAGCGCCGCCACTGCTGGCGGTATTGCTGCCGAAACTGCTCGCCAGCGGCTGGCGCGTCGCCCCGCTGGTAATCCTGGCCAACGCCCGCGTGGCGGTGCAGGATGAAATCGGCGGGCTTTTAAAATCCCGGTTGAGCCTGATGCTCCTCGGGGAACGTCCCGGTTTGGGTTCGCCCGACAGCCTGGGAGCTTATTTCACCTTCCAACCGGGCCCGGCCAAAACCGACGCCGACCGCAATTGCGTCTCCAATATCCGTCCCGAAGGTCTAGCCCCGGCGGCGGCCGCGGAGAAACTGTTCCATTTACTCACCCAATCCCGCCAGCGCCAGCTCAGCGGCGTGCTGCTGAAAGATGACCATGATTCCCTTACCCACCCAGCTTCGACGGCAAAATTACATGGTTATTGAGATTTGCGGTTTTCCTTGCGCACGTTTTTGATTGTATTCCCCTGCCCTCCCCGAAAAACTCCCGCGCATGCAGCAACCCTCCGAATCCGCCGGGCAAAAAGCCCTCCGACTGGGCTGGCTGCCGGTGGTGCTGGCGCTCGGGGTGGTCGCCCGCTTTTGGGTGTCCACTTACGGGAGCAACTACGACTGGGATTCTTGGAAAATCACCGCCAGCCTCATGGCCCACGGGCAGGAGGTTTACAATGGCACTGGCCGCTACAACTATGCCCCGGTGTGGATGTGGTTGTTACACATCCTGGATGTGCTGGCCGGCCATCAGGAGGCGGGGTTTCGGCACCTGCTAATTGGCTGCCTGACCGCCGTGGACGCCGGCATTTCCTGGATTCTCTGGCGGAAGTTTGGCCGCCTGGCCGCCACCCTGTATTTCCTCAATCCAGTGTCCATCATGCTGAGCGGCTACCACAACCAGTTTGAAAACATCGCCATCCTGCTGGGGCTCTGGGCGGTGCTCCTGTTTGGGGACGACGTGGAGCAACCGGTAAACCGCCGCAAATTCTGCGGCCTGGCGGTGCTGGGCCTTTCCCTGATGACCAAGCATATTCTCTTTGCCTTTCCCTTCTGGCTGGCGGTGAAGCAAAAAGGCCTGGGCCAAAAAGCCATCGTACTCCTGATGCCCGTGGCAATTTTCCTGCTTAGCTTTGCGCCCTACTGGCCGGCTGGGCATGCAGGGATCATCGCCCATGTGTTCCAGTACCAATCCTATCCGAACGCTTATTTCTATCGCCTGCTCATGCCCACGCTGATCCAGAGCACCCTGGACCCAAAGATTGTTTGGTTCCTCCTGCTGGCTTGGTTTGCCTTCCTATGCCGGAAACTGCCCGTGCTGGACTCCCTCCTGATGTACACGTGCGTGATGCTCGCCGCCACCCCGGCCACCACGAATGAATACCTGGCCATCCCGCTGGTGTTTGCCTGCGTGGTCCGGAATGCCTTCACGATGGCTTTTATAGTCCTGGCCACGTGCCACATCGCCGCCGGCGGCGATGGTCCGCCCCTGGCGAGTGCCTCCGTGGGCGGCATCATTGATCTGGCGATTTACTGCCTCGGCCTGGCCGCCATCTGGGCCATCTGGCGCGAGCAACTGTTGGACCTCCTGAAAAAATGCCGGGACGAAATCCGCCATCAATTGGGTGGTCCGGGATGATGGATTTTCGGTTGTAAATTGGAACTTTAAGTGCGGCGGGCGTTCCGTTTTTCCAGCCATTCCGCCACTGCGCAGGTCACCCAGGCAAGCGTGCCCACGGCGGCGAGAACGATGAAGCCGATGGCAAAGTCATACCACCAGGCCTCGGCAAAACGATCACTCACGACAAAGTAAGCCGGGAGCCACAGGCCCAGGCTGAGCACCGCCGCCGCACCCAATCCCTGCGACCATTCGCGGCCGTATTTCGACGTTACCACAAGGTTGCTAATGCTCATTTTTAGCGAATGACCATGGAGGAAACTTGCCAAAAGCAAATTGGAAAAGCAACTGTGTTGGCAACCGAGTTCAGAGGTGTTTCCATACTTCCCAAATCCGCCCGGGTCCATTAGTCTGGCGTATGATGATGTCGGACTGGGAGATAATCGGGTTGGTCAGTTCAGCGGCGGCCGGAGGGGCGATCAATGCCGTGGCCGGAGGCGGCACGCTGGTGACCTTCCCCACCCTGCTCGCCTTTGGCACCAGCCCGATCATCGCCAATGCCACCAGCACACTGGCTCTGGTGATCGGCACCAGCGGCGGAATGTTTGGCAACCGCCAGTACATCCCGGCCGTCCGCCCCTGGCTGCGGCGCTTCCTGCCCGCGAGCGTGCTGGGGGGACTCATCGGCAGCGCGCTGCTGACCCACACCAGCGACAAAACTTTTGGCCGGCTGGTGCCCTTCCTGCTGTTTTTCGCCACCCTGATCTTCCTGGCCCAGGGATTTTTTCGGAGCTACGCCGGCTCCGCCAAACTGACAGCGGCGGATGATAAACCCGCCCGGGTGTGGGGCGCGATTTTCTTTCAATTTCTGGTTTCCATTTACGGTGGCTACTTCGGCGCGGGCATTGGCATTCTCATGCTGGCGACGCTGGGATTCATCGGGATGGGCAATATTTATGAGATGAACACGCTGAAAACCATCCTGGGGTCGCTCATCAATGTCATGGCGGCGCTGTGGTTCATCGGTGCGGGCCTGATTGACTGGCCACGGGCGGGAGTCATGACGGTGGGAGCGGTGACAGGATATTATTTAGGCTCCCATTTTTCCCAACAGATCCCGCAGGCCCGCGTCCGCCAGCTCATCACGGCGATTGGCTTCCTGATTTCCGGCTGGACCTTTTACCAGCAATTTGGGAAGTGATCAAACCGCTGGACCTGACGCCTTGCGCCACGGACATAAAAGGAGCAGTCCGATCCAGAGCGCCACGGAGGCCGAGAGCACCGGGACCAGCCACATGGGGTAGATTTGATGAATCACCGCCACGCTGACGCCGCGGTTGGTGGCCAGCCAGACATCCAGACGCAGGTTAATCACCGTCACGATAATGGAGCAACCCAAGCCCACATGGCCGAAGGTTGCGCGGACAACCGCCGGGCCGGTTCTGCCCGGTCGGCTGAAATGCCTCCACGCGGCCAGCAACGCCACCACCAAGCCCACCTGTCCGGCGGTCTGGTGATCGTCCATGCGCCAGGCCACGGCCACCAACCACAAGAACATCGCAATATGGATACCCATATTATTCAGGATTGAATAAGTCGAAGGCGGGGGCGAAGCGGCGGCTGGATAGGCCAAGGCCGCAGCCAGAGCCCGGTGATACATCCACATCATCCAGAAGGCCAGCAGCAGGGTGAACCCCCACCAAAACCCGGTCCGGGCGATAAAGTAGGCTTGGTCTGACCAGGCATAGTGCCGGCTCAAGGCGGAGACCGTGCCCTCACCGGCCGCGCAAAAAAACGGAATCAAGATCCAGATGGCGGCCAGTTGTAAGGTCTTGATCCAGCGCAAGCGACCCGAGGTGCCGGCGCGAACAGTGGAGAGTTGCGACAGGAAACCGGCCAGCAACCCGAAAAACGGGGCCAGAGGGAGGACCCATAACGCCAGCAAGCCTGATTTGGCTGTCGCCGCGCCCTTGGCTCCCAAGGTGGCGCTGGCCGTGGCCACGGAGCCGGTGGTGGCGGGCAACGCCGCCAGCACCAGGCCGGCAAACTCCCGGCCCGGCGCGCTGCGCCGCAGGGTATTTTCCACGAATCCCCGCACCTCTTCCTGCAATAACTTGCGCCCGCGCGAAAGCCGCTGCTTGACGGTGTCCTCGGATAATTCCAATGCGACAGCCACGCTGGCTACGGACTGGTGTTCGCGATAAAACAAGATCAAGGGTTCGCGGTAAGTTTGAGGGATGCGCTCCAGGGACCGCCACAGAATCGCCTCTTCCTCACGGCTGATGGCCTGTTCGCACGGCAGCGCCTGCTGCGCCGGCACCTCCTGTCCCGCCTCCAGCGGCATGGCCTGGGCAACCAAATCCCCGCCCGCCCGGCGATGGCTTTTATAAATGCGGTTGCGCGCAATGCGACAGAGCCAGGCCTTGAGTTTTTCGGGTTCGCGCAACGCGGCGAGGTCCCGCCAGGCGGCCAGAAAGGTTTCCTGCGCCATGTCCTGACTCTGACTCACACTCCCCGTGGCGCAATAAGCGAGGGAACAGATGAGCGTCTGATAGCGCTCCACAATCCGGCGAAAGGCGTCCCGGCTGCCGCCGAGACTGGCCGCCACTAATTCCGCATCGTTGGCTTCGGTCACATCCATGCTGTTAAAATTCACCATAGCACCAAACAAGGACCGGAAAAAGCCTGGAGGTGACAGAGAAATTAACGACGCGGACACAAACCATCGGTCGGGCACGGGGTTTGCCGGGAATTACGCTTGGCCAGGTTTAGTTTGGCAAGCGCCAGGACTCGCCCAAATAATAGGGCGGCCATAATTTATTCTTGCCCAAATGATTGTCCTAATTATAGTGCAATCAACCTATTTTATCAGGTCATGAAGTCTGGCATGTTACTCATCATAACGAGTTTCCGCGCATCGACCCTTGTTGATGCGCTGGGCTCAAGGAAGGCTCTATCCTAAACGAAAATCAATCATGAAATCCCCCCTCCTCCATTACGCGTTTCGCAGCTTAAGCCTGGTGGCCTGCCTGGCGGTGTTGCCCATCGCCAGTTCGACGACCCGTGCGGCCGATGCCAAACCCAATATCGTCCACATCGTCGCCGACGACCTCGGCTGGCGGGATGTGGGGTTCAATGGCAGTCCGGACCTACAGACGCCCAACTTGGACAAGCTCGCGGCGGGCGGGGCGAAGTTTGCACAATTTTATGTGCAAAGCATGTGCACGCCGACGCGCGCGGCACTAATGACCGGCCGTTATCCCTTCCGCTACGGTCTGCAAACCATCGTGATTCCCGGTCCCGCCGCCTATGGCCTGGACACCACCGAATGGCTGCTGCCCCAGGCACTCCAGGAAGCGGGCTACAACACCGCCATCATTGGGAAATGGCACCTTGGCCATGCGGACCTGAAGTACTGGCCCAAACAGCGCGGCTTCGATTACCAATACGGCGCGATGATTGGTGAGCTCGATTATTTCACCCACAGTGACGCCGGGGTGCTTGACTGGTTCCGCAACAACGAACCGGTTCATGAAAAAGGTTATACGACCGAATTGCTCGGCGCGGACGCCGTGAAATACATCAACGCGCAAAGCGCGGACAAGCCGTTCTACCTGTATTTGACGTTCAACGCCCCGCACACGCCCTTTCAAGTGCCGAAGGCTTATCTGGAACGCTTCCCCAATATCACCGATCCGACACGCCGCACTTACGCCGCCATGATCGCCTGCATGGACGATGAAATTGGCAAAGTGGTCGAGGCGCTGGACCGGAAAGGTCTGCGCGACAACACGCTGATTCTGTTCCATAGCGACAACGGCGGGACGCGGAACGCCATGTTCGCCGGCCAAATGGCTGACCTCTCAAAAGTCAAGCTGCCGGCGGACAATGGTCCGTACCGTGACGGCAAAGGCACGCTCTTCGAAGGCGGCACCCTGGTTTGCGCCTGCGCCAACTGGCCCGGGCACATCAAGCCCGGGACCGTGGATGGGTTGATTCACGCCGTGGATATTTTCCCCACGTTTGCCGCGCTGGCCGGGGCATCGACCGCCAAGTGCAAACCGCTCGATGGCACCAATGTCTGGGGAACCATCAGTGAAAACCAGCCTTCCCCACGCACGGAATTCGTTTACAACATTGAACCATTTCGCGCGGCCATTCGTCAGGGGGATTGGAAACTGATCTGGCGGCCGCTCATCCCGTCAACCGTGGACCTCTATAACCTGGCGGCCGATCCCTACGAGACCAATAATCTCGCCACCGCCAATCCGGAAAAGGTGGCAGCCATGGAGGCACGGATTGAAACGCTGGGCAAGGAAGCCGCCAAACCTTTGGGCTTGTTATTTACTCTAAAAACGGGTTTGGCACATGGAAAGCCCAACATGGCCTCCCCGGATGGCAAAGGCCCCGTCATGTACGAGGACCTGTCGGATGGCGATGAAGGCTTGATTTATGAGGAAGATGGTGGCGCGGGACATTGAGCACTGACGCAAGACGGAGCCGGCCAGCCGAATCCCAAACCCGAGGCCGCAGGTCCCACCCCGGGGGACGGCGGTGATGGACGGCCGCTGATGGGGCTAAACAACCTCAAGAGCACCAGGCAGGCGGTGGCGCGCTGAAGGCCACGGGCTGCCGGGTTAATGGGTGGACAAATTTAAGCTGCCAGGCGTGCAAGCAGAGGGGCGGATCGGTGAGGCTGAGGGTTTGGGTATCGCCCAGGGTTTGGTCCGGGAGGTAAACGGCATCACCGCAGACCGGATAGCCCAGGTGCCAGAGGTGGACGCGAATCTGGTTGGTGCGACCGGTGAAAGGCCGGGCTTCGAGCAGCGCAGTGCCGTCAGGCAGGCGCTGGCGGACGGCAAACCCGGTGCGCGCGGAGAGACCGGCATCCCAATCCACCCTGCGCGAGCCAGTTTCGCCAGACTGGGCGCTAATCGGCGCATCACAGGTGAAGGTGTCGTCGGGCGGATGACCCTGGACACGTACCAGATAGCGCTTCTCCACCTGCCCCCGCGCAAATTGGGGCTGGAGCCGGCCGGCAAAATGCCGGGTGCGGGTAACCAGCACCAGGCCGGTGGTGTTGGCATCCAAACGATGGGCCGGGTGCGGTTTCTGCGGATGGTACACCTCGTTCAGAATGTGCTGGAGCGTGTTGCGATAGAACCGGCCGCCGGCGTGCATGGGCAGGGGCGCGGGTTTGTTGAGCACAATGAGCGCCTCATCTTCGTAGAGAATTGCCACCCGAACATTGACATCCGGCTCGGTAATGCCGGGAAAGACATGGCGGTAACGCTGCCCCATGCGCACGATGAGTTCGGGGGTGACGGTCTGGCGGTCGTGATTGATCACGCGGCCGGCGGCGAATTCAGCCAGCCACTCGGCGGCGGGGACGTTCTTCACCACGGTGCACAGCGTGGCGAGCAGCGTCATTCCATCGCACCCCGCCGGGACATTGATGGCCTTGTAATTATCCCGTGGAACGCTGCCAGGCAGCGGCGAGCAAACCCGCTGGATGGCGGCGTGACGTTCAGCGAGAGTGATGGCGAGTTGCTCGGCGGGCGTTTTAAAGCAGTAGGGGCAGGACTGTCCGGCCACGTAGCGCGCATCCGCCTGTTCGGCCGCTGTGAGCGGGGTGTGGCAGGCGTAACACTGGTTGGACTCGGTTTCTAGCAAGTTGGGGTCCAACCCCACGCGCTGGTCGAAGACAAAGCATTCGCCGTCGTAATGCGCACCGCCGCATTCTTCAAAATATTTAAGGATGCCGCCTTCCAGTTGGAAGATGTTTTTGAAGCCCTCGCGTTCCATGAACGGCCCGGCTTTTTCACAACGTATGCCGCCGGTGCAAAACATGACGATGGGCTGTTCTTTTAATTCCGGGGGCAGCTTGCCGACGGCCGCCGGGAAATCACGAAACTGTTCGATTCCAATGGGGAGGGCGTTTTTGAAAGTGCCGAGTTTGATTTCGTAATCGTTGCGCGTGTCGAGAAGGGTGATGGGCCGGCCTTCATCGAGCCACTGTTTCAAGGTGGCGGGTGGCAGTTTGGGGGAGGTGCGCAACGCGGGATTGATGCCTTGGACCCCGAAGGCGATGATCTCCTTTTTCAGGCGCACGAGCATGCGGCGAAAGGGCTGGTGATCCGTCTCACTAAACTTAGCCGGCAGTCCGGCCAGGCCAGGCCAGCTCCGCAACTCGGCGAGCAAGGCGTGAATTTTATCCGGCGGCCCGGCGACAAACAGGTTGATGCCCTCGTGACTAAGTAAAATCGTGCCCTTAAGTTCCCAACCTTGGCACAACGCCAGCAGCCGGGAGCGCAAACAACGCAAGTCCGCAAGGGTCACGAACTGGTAGGCAGCGAGGTTGAGAATCTTGCTCATGGCAGGCGGCAGCGCGGGGAATCAGCCCCTCAAGCGCGGGTGGCCAGGCCGAGGGCCACTGCCGCTCTTTGGAGTGCCTCGCGCAGACCGTCGGCCCGGAAGGGTTTGGACAAATAATCATCCATGCCACAGTCAATACAGTTTTCCCGCTCATCCTTCAGAGCGTTGGCGGTCAGAGCAATGATATACGTGCGGCGGGCGGGCGGGCGGGCGGCGGCGATTTCCAGCCGGCGAATTTCGCGGGTGGCCTCAAAGCCGTCCATAAAGGGCATTTGGCAATCCATGAGAACCACATCGTAATCGCTTTTTTTCCAGGCGGCAACCAGTTGCAGGCCATCCCGGGCAAACTCGGCCCGGCAGCCGAGCTTTTCCAAAACCAGCATGGTAAGCCGGCGGTTGATGTCATGATCCTCGGCCACCAGAATGCGCAAGTGTTGACCGGCAAACACCGGCAGAGTGGCCGGGGCGGCGGCGGCCACGCCCGCGGCCTGGCCGGACCGGTGCACGAGCGAAACCAGGTAGTTGAAGAGTTGGGATTGCTTGACCGGCTTGAACAGCCAGGCATCGCCCCGCAAAGGGGAGACCGGCTCATTCATGAGCGAGCGATGCGTGAGCATGACGATGCGCGCGCCGCTGGTCCGGGGGTTTTGCGCGATCATCCGGGCGAGTTCGGTTCCCTGCATATCCGGCAGGTTTTCATCGGCAAGCACAACCACGTGGGGGATGCCCCGTTCCCGGGCGGCCTCGAGGGCGAGCAACGCCTCCCCGCCACCCGCCACCCGTTGCGCGGCCACGCCCCAAGCGGTGAGCATGGCCTCGGCGGATTCCGCGGAGCTGGTCTGACTGTCCGCCACCACCACAAAGATCGAGCTGAAATCAAACTCGCCGCGGTTGGCCGCCGAGTGCGGTTGATAGCCAAAATCAAGGGTAAACCAGAAGGTGGAGCCGCTGCCCTCGGTGCTGAGCAGGCCAATCTCGCCCCCCATTAATTCGACCAGTCTTTTGGAGATGGCCAGCCCCAGCCCTGTGCCACCGTATTGACGGCGGGTGGTCGAATCGGCCTGGGTGAAGGGATGAAACAACTGATTTTGTTTCTCCGGAGCTATCCCGATGCCCGTGTCCGCCACCTCAAACTTCAAACGCAAGCGGTCGGTTTCCCGATGCAGGCATACGACCCGCAACACAACGTGGCCAGCCTCGGTGAACTTGATGGAATTGGTCAGCAAATTGACGAGCACCTGCCGCAACCGGCCGTCATCGCCGTGAACAATGAAAGGGACCTCGGGCGAAATAATCGCGGCGAATTCCAGCCGCTTGGCCTCGGCCCGGGGGGCGAGCAGTTCAAAAATACCCTCGGTCACCAGGCGCAAGTCAAAATCCTCCGGTTCCAGCTTGAGCTGGGCGGATTCGATCTTGGAGAAATCCAGGATGTCGTTGATGATCTCCAACAAGGCCTCGCCGCTGTTATAAACCGCAGTCACGAATTCACGCTGGCGGGGCTCCAACCGCGTGTCCAGCAGCAGCGACGTCATGCCAATGATGGCATTCATGGGCGTGCGGATTTCATGGCTCATGACCGCCAGAAAATCGCTCTTGGCCTTGCTGGCTGACTCGGCGGCGTCTTTGGCCCGAAGCAATTCCTCCGCCACGCGTTTCCGCTCGGTAATGTCCGAGGCGATACCCAGATAGCCATTGATGCCGCCGTTTTCGCCCGGAAGCACCGTCACGGAAAGCAGCACGGGAAACCGCGTGCCATCCTTGCGAACGTAGGTCCATTCGCGTTCCTCGTGATGATGCAGGCGCGCGCGGGCGACGAAGACCTCAAAGCCGGGGGCAATTTCCCGGCCCAGTTCACGGGATAATTCCGCGGCGCGGGCAGCCACTTCCACCGGGTCATGAATGAGGGCCGGCGTCACGCGGCCAACCACCTCCTCCGCCTGGTAGCCCAGCAGTTTTTCCGCCCCGGCATTAAATGTCAGAATGAGTCCGTTTGCATCGGTGGAAATAATCGAGTATTTGGCGCCTTCGAGAATGGCTTTTTGGAAAGTGGACTGAGCTTCCAACTGTTGAAGAGAGCGTCGCAACTCCAACTGCGCCATGACCTGACGACTCAGGCGTGACAGGGCATCACGCTGGTCCGGGGTGAGCCGGCGGGGCACGCGATCGATGACGCAAAGCGAACCCAAATTGTGGCCGTCCGAGGTGGTCAAAGGCGCGCCGGCATAAAAGCGAATCTCCGGCTGCCCCAGCACCAAGGGATTCGCGCTAAATCGTTCATCCGCCAGCGCGTTGGGCACTTCGAGTAGCTCGTGTTGGAGAATTGTATGGGCACAAAACGCCTGTTCCCGGGGGGTTTCGGATACCGCCAATCCAACCTTGCTTTTGAACCACTGGCGATGGTCGTCAACCAGCGAAATGGTGGCCATGGGGGTGCCGCAAATAAAAGCGGCCAACCGGGTCAAATCATCGAATTCCGGCCCGGGCAGGGTGTCCAGGATGGCATAGCGATGCAGCGCGGCAAGGCGGGCGGATTCCTGCGGGTGAAGCGGCGCTGGCATCGTGTTTTGGCGAAAATTAATTAAAAATACTCGCTAAATTCTGGCATTTTGAGGCCAATCCGCGAGACATTTTTTTGGCTTAAATTGGTTAGTCGGCCGAACGGGGATCGGTCAACTGCCCCAGAAACAAGCAGGCACCGCTTGCCCGATGCTGGATGGCGAACAGGAAAGGATGATCCACATGGACATCCACTGGTGGCGGTGGATTCATCGGCATGCCCATGAAGCGGGCCATCACCACCGCCGTTGCGGCGGCGGCCTCGGTGCCGGATTCATCGAGCTTGAGAAAGGTCTTGTGAAAGATGTCCGAAATATAAAGGTAGTCATCCGGCCGCCGCGGGGCCATGCGGTCAAAATTAGCCGAGCCGGTGGGGTGATTAAAGGCGGTGGTCATGCCCAACGATTGCAGGGCTTGGGAGAGGGACAGCAGCGGCGGTTCCAGTTTGAATTTTGGCAAATACAAGTTGATGGATTGCGAGGGCAAGCTGGCACAACCCGACAGCAGTTCCGGGGTCAGCGCAGCCGTCAGAGCTGCCAAGCCGTCGACCGCATCGGGCAGCAGAATCACCAATTGTAAATCGCCGCCGGCGTAGGGAATCACGACCACGCGGTAACCGGGGCGTTGCGCATAACCAAACGAATCATTGACAAACATGGTCGGGACGCTGGCGGCCGGGCCCGTTGGCACGTGAAAGGGTTTTGGCTGGGTGGCCGCTTCAGGAAAGGGTTTTTGCCAGGGGGCTTTTAAATAAATGGCATTCACCAGCACGAGCCGGGTGGAAGGGTTCAAGACGTCGGCGGGAATCAAATCGCGAATGCGGTCCCGCGTTTGCTGTTCCACCCAGGTGTTAATCTGCGTGGTAACACCAGCGGCATCGTGAATAAAATCCACCGCCTCGAAGGGAGCCAAGTAGGTATTCTGGAGTAAATTCAAAAAGGCGGGACGAAATTGATATCCGGTCTGCCCAAACAAACGATTAGCCGTGGTCAGCGTCAGGGGCTGGTTGGTGACACCATATTTCCGTGCAGCCTCGGCCTGGACGGCCTGCCGTTGCATGACCCCGGCCAGATCCGTTTGCAAGCTGGCGAAGGCATAGTCCACCGAGGCTTCATCCGTGGGATAATGCAGCACGCGGGTCATCTCCGCCCGGGTCTCCCCGTCCGCCCCGGCACAGGTCATGGCCATGGCCATTTGGATGGAATAGGGCGACAGCAAGGCATTGCCGGTCTTCGGTGCGGTGCCGTGCAGCAGGTCGATTCCAAGGGCATTGATGGCATTCACGGCAAGGGATTCGGCCCGGCCGGGGGCGACGGGGAGCAACGCCAGCAGGGTGGCCAGCACGAGGACAGGTGATTTCATCGCTCGAACAACCTTCCCCATCCAAGGGTTAAAGACAACTGAATTTGCAGGATTTCGCGCCACCCAAACCGTGCCAATTACCGTCCCCAGCGACTGGGTCCGCCCGAACGGGAGGGTCCGGAGGATCCCCCGCGCTGGGGCGAAGTCGAGTATCCGGGACGCTGGCCGGGACGCTGCCCCGGGCGGCCTTGCGGACCGCGACGTTCGCGTTCATCGGTACTGAACGACGGCGACGGCGGGGCGGAATAATTAAAGCCCTCCGCGCGTTTGCGCACGATACCGCGACCAATAAAACGTTCCAGTGCGCGCAGTTCACCATGGTCTTCCGAGGTGACAAAGCTAATAGCGTCGCCCACGGCTTGCGCCCGGCCAGTGCGGCCGATGCGGTGCACGTAATCCTCGGCATGCATCGGGAAATCGTAGTTTACGACATGGGAGATGCCGTCCACATCAATGCCGCGCGCGGCAATATCGGTGGCAACCAGCACGCGGACCGCACCGGTTTTGAAATCTTTCAAGGCGCGCAGGCGCTGGCTTTGGGAACGGTTGGAATGGAGCGTGGCCGTGCGGATGCCCTTGGTCTCCAAGTGGCGGGCAATGCGGTCAGCGCCGTGTTTCATGCGCGAGAAGACCAAGACCATGTTCATGCTCGGATCTTCCAAGAGGTGGACCAGCAGGGCGGACTTCAAGTGCTTGGGCACTTCGTACACAAATTGCGCCACGGTTTCGGCGGGGTTGGAACGGCGGCCGATTTGGATGATCTTGGGAGCGCGCTGGAATTCGTGGGTGAGCGACTCGATTTCCTTCGAGAGGGTGGCGGAGAACATCAGCGTTTGGCGCTGGCGGGGCAGTGCGTTGATGATTTTCCGGATGGAGGGGATGAATCCCATGTCCAGCATGCGGTCGGCCTCGTCGAGCACGAGGAATTGCAAGCCGCTGAAATCGGCGCAGCGCTGGCCCATCAAATCCAGCAGGCGGCCGGGGCAGGCGATGACGATATCCGTGGCGGAGCGGAGTGCCTTGATTTGGGGCTGCTCCCCTACCCCGCCGAAAACGGTGGCGACACTGACGGGCAGGTGTTTGGCATAGGCGCGGACGTTGTCCTGAATCTGAACGACCAGTTCGCGGGTGGGCGCGAGCACGAGCACGCGGGTGCGGCGCGGGCCGGCGGCCGGCGTGGCCAGCTTGGTGAGCATGGGCAGGGTGAAAGCGGCGGTCTTGCCGGTGCCGGTCTGGGCGATCCCAATGAGATCGTGGCCCGCCAGGATGGGCGGGATGGCGGCGGTTTGAATCGGCGTCGGTTCCGTATAGCCGGCTTCCTGCACGGCGGTCAATATTTTGGCATCGAGGCCAAGGCTGCGAAATGGCATGTCAAACTAGTGTAACATGGCCGGGCGGGATAGCACGACCAAAATGACGCGCGGGACGGGGAAATGTCAAAACATCGCTTGGCGAAAAGTACGCGAAACTTGAAGATTCGGGAATTTTGCCGGGTTAAAGGGTTAAGGCGTTATTTGGTTAATTTGTTAAACATCTAAATATCTGATGGTTACGCCTGCTTTTTGGCGGGCACACACCGGGCGGGCCTTAAGCAACGCCAGCAACGGGTGACCGGTTAAGGTCGCGCGCACCCGCAAAGGGTGCTTATGTCAAAGAGCCATCAGCATGGCAGGAGCCAGGGCCGGCTGGTCCCGACCAACAAGACTACTCATAATTTGTAGCATTAGGTGATGAGTTGTCAAAGGAAAAAAATTAGAAATGTTTGAAACTTGAAATGGGCGGGCGACGTCCAAGGATTCAAATCAAAACCAATACATGAATATCAAACCACTGATCTGGGCCGCCGTGCTGGCGGTGAGTGTGCAATTCCCCGGCCGGGCGCAAACCAACGCACCGGCGCCCCACCAGAACACGGCGATTATGCCCGTGCCGCGGACGGGTTCCAGCACCAACCGGCAGGCATTGGTTTTGCAACGCGCCAAGGAGGCGCCCGGGGACTATGACATTGAATTCATCGGCGATTCCATCACACAAGGCTGGGAGGGGGCGGGCAAAAATGTTTATCAAGAGTTTTACGGACACCGCAAGATCATCAACTTTGGCGTGGGCGGGGACCGCACGCAACATGTGCTCTGGCGGTTTGAGCAGGGCCAGCTTGATGGCATCAAAGCCAAGGTGGCGGAAGTGATGATCGGCACCAATAATTCCAACGACAATAGCGAGGCCGAGATTTTGGCCGGGGTCGAGGCGATCGTGCAGCAAATCCGGACACGGCAGCCGGAGACGAAGATTTTATTGCTGGGCATTTTCCCCCGGGGCAAAACGTTTAGCGCCCAGCGGGGCAAACTTTTGGAGGTGAACCAAGCGCTGGCCCGGCTGGATGATGGCAGTCACATTTTTTACCTGGACATTGGTTCGCTGTTCATTGAGAACGACGGATCGATTTCGAAGTCCATCATGCCCGACGCGCTGCACCCGAATGATGCCGGTTACCGCATCTGGGCCAATGCGACGGAGCCGAAGTTGAAGCAGTTGTTGGGGGAATGAAGGCGGTGGAGGTTCTGCAACTGGTGTTAAGATGAGCCCCCACCCTTGACAATAGATAGCATCTATTGCAGATTGCGGCGGATGAACATTGCGTTGACCAAGCATTTCGAGGAAATGATTGCGCAGTTGGTTGCCAGCGGGCGTTATAATAATTCCAGCGAGGTGGTTCGCGCCGGTTTGCGCATGCTGGATGCCGAGGAAAAGTCCCTGGCCGCGACGACATTTCCGGCTGGCTCGTTACGCCATCTTTACACCAAAGCCGACAACGAAGCCGAACGCAAAACGGCCCGGGCCTCCACAATGAGGGTGGAGGAGGAATGAAGCAGTGGGATATTTGGACATGTGACTTCGCCGATGCCGGACCGCACCCGGCCATCATTATCAGCCACCCGGACCGGGTTGACCGCGCGCCGCTGGTCAACGTGTTAATCGGCTCGAGCCAGAAGGCAAGCCGTCCGGCCCGGGAAAATGAAGTGGTATTGAATGGAGCGGATGGGCTTGATTGGGAGACCCTGGTAAAATGCGACCTGATGTATTTGGTGGAAAAAGAAAAACTGTACCGGCGGCGGGGCAGTGTGGACACCGCCCGGCGGCGTGCGTTGGTCCAGCGGCTAAACGCCTGTTTTGGATTTACGCTGGTTTGAACTCAACTCATGGTGCCGGTTACCGCATCGGGGCGAATGTGACGGAGCCGAAGTTGAAGCAGTTGTTGGGGGAGTAACCCGGGGTTGGGGGTTAAAAGACCGATTACATTAGATTTTCAAGGAGTAGGTTTTACAATTTACTTTGGTTAACAGTAAGTTACGGGTCTTTCCCCTCTCACCCCTGCCCGCTCCCCCGGTGAGAGGGGGAACGACCGGCCGTTCCAGCACAGTCGCCCATTGCCAGTAATGGCATGACGGACAGCCAAAGCGCCAGAGGGCAGGCGCACTCCAGGACGCTTCGCGAGATTGGGAGCCTGGTGGGCGATTTGTAACGGTGCAGTAAACGTTTGGCGAAAGCCGGCGCTCCGCTGGCTGGACGGTGCCCAACATGCTGGACGGTCTTGATATGCGGAGGTTGTTGCGCCTGGGACGGGCGCGGTCCGGGGAATGGAAAAGAGCTTGCTAAAGGGCGTGTTTCCCAAGGGAAAAAGCCGGGAAAATGGGCGTTTGACCAGGGTAAATCCCATTGTTTTCAGGGCTCTTTTAGTTCGCGCGGCCGAGACGGCCGCACTCCGGGGGCTTGGACAACACGCCGTTTTGTCGGCGGCTACGTTTATTAAGTGGGAACGTCCAGCGATAGTGAGCGCTCGGTGGTACCGGGCATTTTGGTGTGTTTTAATTCCTGCAAACCGGCGTTCAGCTCGGCTTTACTGTGCTTCGCTTTGACCTCGGCGATGGCGTGTTGGGCGAGCTGGTCGCAGCGTTCGTTGCCAGCGTCGCCAGCATGGCCTTTAACCCAGCGCCATTCGACCTGGTGCTGGCTGACCAGGGCATCCAGTTGCCGCCAGAGGTCCTCGTTCTTCACGGGCTCCTTGGTTTTGGTGCGCCAGCCGTTGCGTTTCCAGCCTTTGAGCCATTTGGTGATGCCGTCGCGGAGATAGTTGGAGTCCGTGTGCAAATGCACGATGCAGGGATGTTTGAGGGTGTCCAGCGCCTCGATGGCGGCCTGCAATTCCATGCGGTTGTTGGTGGTGGCGGGCACGCCGCCGAACACCTCGCGCCGGTGCGGGCCGCAGGTGAGCACGGCGGCCCAGCCCCCGGGACCGGGGTTGCCGTGGCAGCCGCCATCGGTGTAAACCTCGACGGTTTGCATTATTTTTCCGCCAATAATCCGGCAAGGTCCAGCGCACGGGTGAACATGGCCAGGGAGCCATCGGGATTCAGCGGCCACTTGTCTTTCGGCCGGTCCCAATAGAGTTCCACTCCGTTCTGATCGGGGTCGCGCAAGTAAAGGGCCTCGCTCACGCCGTGGTCGGCCGCGCCGTCGAGCTCCACCCCGGCGGCGATCAACCGCCGCAGGGCGTCGGCCAGCAAGGCCCGGGTGGGATAGAGGATGGCGACGTGATACAAGCCGGTGGCGTGCGTCGGCGGGGGCGCGCCCCCGGCGCTTTCCCACGTGTTCAGGCCGATATGATGATGATAACCGCCCGCCGACAAAAACGCGGCCTGCCGGCCCATGCGCTGGGTGATGGCGAACCCCAGCACGCCGTGCCAGAAGGCCAGGGCGCGGTCGAGGTCCGCCACTTTGAGATGGACGTGGCCGATCCGGACTTGGGGATCAATCGGGGACACAACTTGAGTCATGATTTCTTTTAGAAG
Organism: uncultured Verrucomicrobia subdivision 3 bacterium; assembly: GCA_903895255.1. Taxonomy (GTDB): domain Bacteria; phylum Verrucomicrobiota; class Verrucomicrobiia; order Limisphaerales; family UBA11358; genus UBA11358. Next base: position 7,524 of record CAITTG010000045.1, on the reverse strand, counting down.
AATGGGGAGTGAATGTCGATCATTTCGAAGGAAGCAGCCCCAGAGAGGCCCACCTTGCCCCCCGAACCAAAAGATGCCGGAGCCAAGGGCAAAATTGGCTGCGAACAGAACTGCGCGCACGGGCGTGCTCGCAGGTGACAGGCTGGAAGCCTGTCCCACCTTTAAGGCACCCGCGCGGCGGGGCAGTGTCTGGGGCGCTTTGCCCGAGGGAAAAGGCCGGGAAAAAGGGCGTTTGACCAGGGAAAATCCCTTTGTTTTCAAGGCTTTTTGATTCGCGCGGCCGAGACGGCCGCACTCCGAGGGCTTGGGCATCAGGCCCTCAGGATGCGCCCCCCAGAGGTGCGCCGCCATGCTCGGACCCTGGCCAAGGCGAAAGGACGGCTTTCCACGCTTGTTCCGTCGCCGGAGGCTCCGCTCGGCGACGGGGCCGGCGCAGCGCGCCCAGCCCTACCTTTTTCGGGGGCAGTGGCACCCGATCAAACGCCCACGGTGTCGAGCTGGTCGTACACGTTGCGCAACCAGACTTTGACGCGCTGACGTTCGAGGAGGCCGAGGCCGTTGGGCTCGGTGGTGCTGCGGTTTTGCGCGGCCCAGAAGCTGGAGCTGACGGCGTCGATCTTGGTGATGACGGGTTCGTGCAATTTGCGGAGGGTGATGATTTTGGCGTTCAGACCGAGCGCGCGGTCTTTTTCACCGGACTTTTCAAAAATCTCGAAGGTTTCGCCGCGCAATTGGTTGAGGACGATGACGTAGTTCAGCCGGGAACCGAAACGATCCAGCACCTTGGTGAGCAGGTCGGCGGAGTCCTTGCCGGAATCCATCACGTGCCAGTAGGCGAGGCTGAGTCCGAGTTCCTGAATGGTGTCGAGCACGCCGGATTCATCCATCCACTTCACCATGGGCGAGTGGGTCTGGGCGGCCAGATCCACGAGGATGCGCAGGCCGGGGTTTTCGGCCGCCGCTTCCACAATGGTGTCGAGGCTGCCATAATCATCCACGTCCACGGAGGAGGCGAATTCATGGTAAAACCGCAACAGCGAGCCGTGGGAACGGTCGGTGTCGAAGCCCATGAAAGGAATCGCCTTGTCGATAAAATACTGCGCCAGCACGCGCGCCACGAGGGACTTGCCCACGCCGCCCTTTTCCCCGCCAATCAAATGTATGTTCGTCATAATCTTTAAATAGGTTCAGTTTAAAAAACCACCGGGATTTTCGCCGGTGGTGAAGGGGCTCCGCAGAACCGCATCCGGAACAGGATAATTTATGCGCCGCGCATTACTAGCAAAAGATGGCGACAAAAAAGTGACGTTTCGGCGACCAAAAAAACACTCACGTCAAAGCTGGACTTTAGCTCGCTTTGAACCATAAATTGTGACTTGAACCACGAATGGACGCGCATGAAAACGGATTCTTGTTACTTTCCAACCGGGTGCGGCGTCTGTTGACGACAAATCACCATGCACCTTAATCTCAAGCAATTACTCCAGCTTTGCTGCCTGTCCGGCCTCACCCTGGCGCTCCTGATACCCGCCCGGGCGGCCGTCTACGAGCCGCCCGCCACACCGCGCAAGGTGTACAGCTTCAACCCGGACTGGAAATTCATCCGGCAGGATGTGACCAATGCGGAGCAGGTGGGTTTTGAAGACTCAACGTGGACCACGGTCAGCACCCCGCACACTTACAATGACGTCGACTCCTACAATAATATCATCAGCCACAGCGGGGGGGACCGCCACGCCTGGACAGGCATCGCCTGGTACCGCAAGCATTTCAAGCTGCCGGCCAGTGCCAAGGATGGCAAGGTGTTCCTGGAATTTGAGGGTTTGAAACAGGCCGGGCGTTTCTGGGTGAATGGCAAATTCGCCTGGAAATACGAGAATGGCATCACCCCCTGCGGTTTGGACCTGACCGGCCTGGTGAATTTTGGGGACGCGGACAATGTGATCGCCGTGAAGGTGGACAATAGCAACGACTACACCGAGGAGGCCACCGGCGCGGGCTTTGAGTGGATGGGCCGGGCCTTCAACCCGAATTATGGCGGCTTGAACCATGACATCTGGCTGCACCTGACGGGCAAAGTTTATCAAACCTTGCCGCTATACGAAAACCTCAAGACCACGGGGATTTACATTTACCCGTCCAACTTCTCCATCCCGGGACAAACCTGCGATGTGACGGTGGAATCCCAGGTCCGCAATGAGTCCGGTGACCAGCAATCCATCACCCTGACGGCGGTGGTGGTGGATGCGAGGGGGGCGATCTGCGCGAAATTTACGAGTGACGCCACCGACCTGGTGAGCGGTGAAACGGAGCAGGTTACGGCCAGTGGCCAACTGGCTGGCGCCCATTTCTGGGGGGTGAAAGACCCTTACCTTTATGATGTTTACACGCTGCTCACGGTGAATGACCAAGTGGTGGATGTGTGCAAAATTCACACCGGCTTCCGCAAAGCGGAATACAAGGGCGGCGCCGGCACCGGCGGCGTCTGGCTCAACGATCAATTTGTGTGGCTCACGGGCTATGCGCAGCGTTCCTCCGATGACTGGGCCGGTTTGGGCGAGGCTTATCCCGACTGGATGCATGACTATAACGCGGAGCTGATTCGCAGCACCCATGCCAATTACGTGCGCTGGATGCACATCTCTCCGCAGGCGGTGGATGTGCGGGCGTTTGACCAGGCGGGCATCACGGAAGTCTGCCCGGCCGGCGACAAGGAAGGCGATGCCCACGGGCGGCAATGGGACCAGCGGATGGAAGTGATGCGCGACTCGATGATTTATTTCCGCAACCATCCCAGCATACTATTCTGGGAGGCGGGCAACAATGGCGTGACCCCGGAGCACATGCAGCAAATGGTGGATTTGCAAAAGCAGTGGGATCCGAATGGCGGTCGCGTGACCGGTTGCCGCACGCTCAATGACCCGGCCAACACCCATATCGCCGGATACTTCGGCGTCATGATCGGCCAGGACCGCCGCACGGACGCGCTCACCAACCGCACGGAGATGTTCCGCGCCTACAGCGCCGAGCGCCGCGATCTGGCCCCGCTCATCGAAACCGAGGATTTTCGCGACGAGGCCGCCCGGCGCTTCTGGGATGATTACTCGCCGCCGCATTTCGGTTTTAAAAAGGGGCCGGAGGACACCTATGCCTGGAATTCCGAGACCTTTTGCCTCGCGGCCGCGGCGCGGTACCATGATTATTATGCCAACCGGATTTCCAACCCCGATCCCGCCCATGCCAAATGGTCGGCCTACGCCTCCATTTACTGGTCCGACTCCAATGCCGACGGCCGGCAGGACAGCAGCGAAGTGTGCCGGGTTAGCGGCAAGGTGGACTCCGTCCGGCTGCCCAAACAGGCTTATTATGTCTACCGGGTGATGCAAAATGACGCGCCCGACCTGCATATTATCGGACACTGGACCTATCCCACCAACACCGTTAAAACTGTGTATGTGGCTGCCAACCATTGCGACACAGTGGAATTGTTCATCAACGACCAGTCCCAGGGGGTGGTCACCCAGGCTGTCACCGGGTACATCTATGCGTTTCCGGGTGTCAAATTCAGCCCCGGCACCATCAAAGGCGTTGGCAAGGCCGGAGGCACAGTGGTGGCGCAGGATCAAATCGAGACCGCCGGTCCGGCGACCGCAATCAAGCTCACGCCGCACACCGGCCCGAACGGCCTGCAGGCCAATGGCGCGGACGTGGCGTTTTTCGATGTCGAAGTGGTGGACGCCGCCGGCCGGCGTTGTCCGACCGATGAGGCCCGGGTGGATTTCAAGTTGACCGGACCGGCCATCTGGCGCGGCGGTTATAACAGCGGCAAGGTGAATTCCATCAACCAAACGTATTTGGACACAGAATGCGGCATCAACCGGGTCGCCATCCGCTCCACGCTGGAGGCCGGGACGATCACGTTGCAGGCGAGGCGGGATGGACTGCAGCCGGCCACCGTTTCCATCGAAGCCAAGCCGGTTAACATCGTGGCGGGAATCAGCCCGGAATTGCCAGCGGCACTGGCTGCGGGGGCGAGGACATCCAACTGACGAAAGTTGCCACGCCAGTTTAAAAAATTCCGCAAAAAGTTTTGACAAAAATAAGAAAACGCCTAAATTATCCGTCGCTCTGGATGGGGTCGTAGCTCAGTTGGTAGAGCACCACAATGGCATTGTGGGTGTCGCAGGTTCGATCCCTGTCGGCTCCACCATCCTTCAGTTAGGGCAGCAGATTCAACCTTCACTTATTTGGTTAATTCCGGGCACTGGCAGAAATGATCAAGCCGGCGAATTACCGGATGCTTATTGGGAAGATATTAGACCAGCAGCGAACCCGTGGAGGCGCGCATGGGGAATTCCGGTTGGCTAAAACCGGTCTAAAAACTGGTTTTGGGCGGGTCAACTACTCACGGAAACTTCCCGGCCAGGCGTCATGATCCAAGAGCAGAATGTCCTCCAATACAGGTCCGACATAATGCACCCGTTCGTCAATCGCCGTAAACCGGCTTTCCCAGCCGGCCGACGGCCCGGTCATGGTTTCCGTTCGAAGCTCAAGCAGGTCGCCATCGACGACACCGCATTCCGGTTCGTTTGGATTTACAGGATTCATAACGCAACCTCCGGCGAATACCAGAAAAGTCAAGCTGCAAATGCTTAACTTTCTATGGCTTAACCCTCTGTGAAGGACCAACAGGAAAGCGCTCCCTGGACTGGCAATTTTCCAAATATGTGGTATAATAAAGCCGAATGATGAATCGTCCGTCCGGTCAGGCGGCAATCGCCGAACTGCCCCGCATTTACTTGGTTCGGCATGGGGAGACAGCGTGGAGCCGTTCCGGCCAGCACACCGGGCGCACGGACCTGCCGCTGACACCGGCCGGCGAGGCGGAGGCACGCACGCTCCCGGCACGAATGGCGGGCCTGGCAATTGACCGAGTTTTCAGCAGTCCGCGGCTGCGGGCCTGCCAGACCTGTGAACTGGCCGGATTGGGGAGCGGAATGGTGATCGAACCGGATGCGGCGGAGTGGGATTACGGGGCTTATGAGGGATTACGGGCGGAAGAAATCCGGGCCGGGCGTCCGGACTGGAATATTTATCGGGATGGGTGTCCCGCCGGGGAATCACCCGGGGACATAGCCGCGCGGGCGGACCGATTGATTGCCCGGCTGCGCGGGCTGCCCGGAGCAACGGCACTTTTTTCGCATGGTCATTTTGGCCGGGTGCTGGCCGTGCGCTGGGTGGGCTGGCCCGTGGCCGCCGCCGGACAATTGGCGATCAACACCGCCTCGCTGGGCTTGCTCACTTTTGAGCAAAACCCGGGCCGGCCGGTGATCGCCCTGTGGAATGCCACCGGGGGGACGTTGACCTGATATTGTGCATTAAAGAGCACTTGAAACCGCGGGTCCAGAGTGTTTTACCCAACATAATCGCCAACATAAATTTGACAGTTTTGACATCCAGTGTTAAATTAAGTTGAATATTCGGGGTATTTAGTCGTTTCCGGCTAATGTCCCAAGGCATTTAATCCAAATATGAAATTTTCTCCGCTCGCCGTGCTTGGTCTGGTCCTAGCGACCTCACCGCTTGCCCGTGCCCAATTCGATTATACAATTACCGACAACAGCGCGACCATCACTGATTATACCGGACCCGGCGGATCCGTGGTGGTGCCGGCCACCCTGGGTGGCGTGCCGGTCGTCAGCATTGGACCCGATGCTTTCGTGCTGGCCACCGCCGTCACCAGCATCCTGATACCGGCCTCCGTCACCAACATCGAAAGCGGCGCCTTTTCTTTTTGCACCAGCCTGAGCGCCATCAATGTAAACCCGGCCAATACCTGGTTTGCCAGCATTGGCGGGGTGCTTTATGACCATGCCGGCGTCACCTTGATTCAATACCCGGGCGGACTCACGGGCAATTTCACCATTCCCAACGGCGTCACCGCCATTGCCAGCTATGCCTTTTACGGTGACCGGATTTCGGGGGTGACCATTGCCGCGAGTGTCAACAATATTGGGGCCTCGGCATTTGGCGCGTGCTTGCGGCTGAACAATATCAACGTCAACCCGGGCAATGGATCGTTTACCTCCGTGGACGGGGTGCTGTTTGATTACAACCAAAGCACCCTGATTCAATACCCGGGCAACCTGCCGGGCGCCTACGCCATTCCCGGCACGGTGACAACGGTGGGCGACTATGCGTTTGAAGGTTGTCACGCGCTAACCAGCGTCGCCATTCCTGCCAGCGTGAACAACCTCGGTCAGCAACCCTTTTTCAACTGCGTCAGCCTGAAAGCCGTCAATGTGGATCCGGGTAATTTGGTCTTCAGCAGTATTAATGGAGTGCTGTTTGACCACGCACAAACCACCCTGCTTTACTTTCCCGCCGGGTTGACGGGGAGTTATGTGGTGCCGGCTGGAGTCGCCAGCATTGGCCCGGAAGCATTCAATTACTCCCCTCTGGCCAATGTCACCTTTCCCGCCAGCCTGACCAGCATTCAGTTTGGCGCCTTTGCGTTTTGTCAAAATCTGCTCACCGCCACCTTTCTGGGCGATCTACCCACCTTTGATGACACGGCATTTGAAGGGGATTCTGGTTTGCAGTTTTATTATTTAAGCCAGGCCCGGGGCTGGACTTCCCCCCTTTATGGCGTGCCGGCCCTGATTTGGAACCCGGTCATTCAAACCACTGCCAGCAGCCCGGCCCTTGTGAACACCAACTTCGGGTTCACCATCACCGGCACGAGCAACCTCTATGTTTCCGTGCAAAGCACCACCAATCTGGCCAGCGGACCCTGGCAAACGTTGCAGACCATCACGCTCACCAATGGATCGGTCAATTTTAATGCCCCGGCCAGCGCCAGCACCCCGGGCGCCTTTTTCCGCCTGAGCACGCCCTGAGGCCGGACGGATAATAATCAACCTGACGGGCCGGGGTGAATTTCGCTCCGGCCCTTTTTCATTGGCCGCGTGGTTGCGTTCGGGCGCTTTTCCCGCTAAATTAGCCGCTCCAAATGGCCGAATTATCCAAAGCTTACGAACCGCAGTCGGTTGAGGACAAATGGTACGACTTCTGGCTGAAGCAGAATTGCTTCACCGCCAACCCGAAGTCGGCCAAGCCCGCCTTTTCCATCGTCATCCCGCCCCCCAATGTCACCGGGATGCTGCACATGGGGCATGTCCTCAACAACACCATCCAGGACATCCTCGCCCGCAAGGCTCGCATGGACGGCAAGGAAGTGCTCTGGCTGCCCGGCACCGACCACGCGGGCATCGCCACCCAGATGATGGTGGAAAAGCAGCTCAAGAAGGAGGAAAAGAAATCCCGCCACGACCTCGGTCGCGAGGAATTCCTCAAGCGGGTCTGGCTCTGGCCGGAGAAGCACGGCGACCTCATCATCAACCAGCTCAAGAAGCTCGGCAGCTCCTGCGACTGGACCCGTGAACGCTTCACCATGGACCCGGAGTACTCCCGCTGCGTCCAGAAGGTGTTCGTGGAGTTGTATAAAAAGGGTCTCATTTATCG
>CAITTG010000044.1 GCA_903895255.1 uncultured Verrucomicrobia subdivision 3 bacterium | reverse complement strand
CTTTGGCAAACAATCCGGCCGCCCGTTTGCGGCGCTTTTCCAGTTGGACATGATCGCGTGTCGTAGTCATGTAGAAACTGTACACGACACCCCGACTCTTGTCACCCTATTGTGCGATTCTCAATAGGTGATAGGGTGGTTGTTGAGAGAGCAAAATTACCCACTTGATAACCGCCAGTGGCGTTTTTTATTGCAAAGCCGCCTCCGGTTCCGCTTGAAAAGCCAAAATAGGCCGTAGTGGTTCCGGTGACTGAGTCATTCATTTGAAGCATTCCTGTGCTTCGATTAAGTGTGGAATAAGAGTATGTTCCAGACTGACCGGTTGAAACAGTGTATGTGTTGCCTGAACTCGCTATCGTAATGGTGTAGCTGCCGCTGGTGTAAAAAGGCGAAGCTCCGCTGACAATGGTGCAAGTAAATGTTTTACCAGCAATTGAACTGGGAGCGTTAATGGATGAAAACCCAAAGTTGCCACTCTGATTCGCACTGGGATAGGAAGTTGCTGTTTCGTAAAAAATTCCCGAACTGGCTGAAGAAAGGGTTGCGCTAAAAACAAGCGGGCCTATAACTGAGTCGATTGCATTTATTGTCAATGTTGAAGAGCTCGTTGGGGTATACGAGTAGCTTCCGCTGCTATTGGCAACATTGTAAATGCCGATCACCTGATAGGAGGTGCCAGAATCGGCTGGGACAAAAATATAATAGCCATAAGAAGCTAATGGATAAACTCCGCTCGTTACGCCCGCCAGGAAACCGTCACCGCCTATTGTGGTGGGGGCTTGTGCGCATGCCGGGCTCGCCAATATTAGCATGGCGATCCATCCGCTAAGGATAATTAAAAGTCTAACGATCATTGCTCTATATCCATGAAAATTTTTCTTAATGAGTAAAAGGGGTTAATGGTATTGTCATGTTCCTTTGCCCCCCGGAATTGAACGGCGATTGATTGAGCAGGCGGGGCCATAGGCAATCACGTGGCAATCCCTTTCAACTTTGCCGGCAAACATCATTTCTCATAAGTATCAGCAATCCCCCATCGTTAGCAATCCAAAAACCAAATCAAGCCGTTGAAATCGAAAGCATTACAAACCGATCACTAAATTGTCTATTCCCCACCACGCCCGTAGCCCGTCCCCCCATGAGGTACAAACCTGCGAGCCGTCTCCCAAACGGGAAGAGTTCAGTATTTCAAAGGCCTGCCGATTTACAAATCGGCGATACAGCCGACGGAGAAGCCGGCGCTACGGAGTAGAACCTTCACCCCCCAATACCATGTCCAACTCCCGCCCACCGACCCCCTCCTTGGACTGCGGTGGCAGAGCGCAGCGCCGACACCGCTTTGCGCACCACACCCCAACCACCGCAACCCGCCACTTGAAGGGTAAATATTCCCTGAAGTTTGGCGTTTGAACTTTGAAGTTTCTCACTCCCTTCGCCATTATTTGATTTCCGCCAGCACCTTCAACACCTCCGGCGCGCCCACCCGGTTGCCATGCGCCTTGCTGATGTGCGCAAACCGCACTTTGTTTCCGGCGTCAATAATGAACGTGCTGGGATACGCGGTTTCGCCCTTTGCCTCCCAACGCAAGCCGTAGGCCTTGGTAAACTCATAATCCGGATCGAGCACGAATTGAAAATCCGCCGGCCAGCTTTTATCCGCCAAGAACTTGGCGGCATGCGCCTTGAGCTCATCCGACGGACCGGGATAAACGAACAGCACTTGGACACCCGCCGCCTTGAATTTGGCGGCATCACGGACGAAGTCATTCACTTGCTTGGTGCAAAAGGGACAAGTATACCCCACCCAGCCGCGCAGCTCCACCAGCACCACATTGCCACTGCTGGTGAGGTCGCTCAGGGACACCTTCTTGTCATCCAGGGTGGTGAGGGTGAAATTCGGGGCGGCTCCGCCCACCTGCGGTGGATTGGCGGCGTGCAGGGCGAGGGGCAGCACACAGGCCAGCACGGCCAGGACGTTTTTGAATAGGTCACGGATTCTCATGAGTGTTTTAATGGCTTTTGATTATTAGTTGACTGCTTTCGCCGGCGGGCGACCTGGGCTGGCAGAGTTGCCAGCCCGGATCGGCACCACGATTCTACCCGGCGACAAGTGGGAGGCGCGCGCGCCGGGTTTATTTCAATCATTTTTAAAAAACCTTGCTCGCGGGGGCGGAGGCCAGCCTCGTCCCGGTGACCCTCCACATTTTTCAAAACCCCCATTTGACAACTCATCATTTGATGCTAAAATACCGGAGTCGCTCGGATCCACCTGTCCGGGTGCCGATGGTTCATGCCATCCGGAGCAGGATCTTTGACATAACCCGGCTGTCCGCTGGGTAGGAATGTTGGCCTTTGGCCAAATGCGCGCCACTTTGGCACCGTGCGGGGATCACCGGCAGCTTCCCGTCGAAGTCAGTCAAACCCAGTCAAAGTGAATGCCGCTGAGTCAATCTGCCAGAACCTGTAGGAGCGCCCCGCGCCCCGCGCCTCGTGCCCCGCGCCTCAATCCGCTCAATCTCCGGCTACATCAAGGTACATCCGGCCACATCCGGCCAATAAAAAAAAGTGTCCCGGACTCCGGCTTTTAGTGCGCATTCCCATACCAGCCCGCCGCCTCCGGCAGTTTGGCCACCGGCCCAAACCCAAATCTTGAAGATTCGCGTACTTGCCGGGGTACAATTTGAACTTTACTAAGCCCTTCAATCGCCTAAAATGCCTGCTTGGTTTTTTACGCTAAAAACGTTGAAAATCGCTAAAAAATTACAAAATTTATGGCTAAATTAACGGTTCGAGACCTGGATGTGCGCGGCAAGCGGGTGTTTCTGCGCGTGGACTATAACGTGCCCATGGAGGAAAAAGACGGCAAGATGGTCATCAATGATGCCACGCGCATCGTCGAGACCCTGCCGACACTCAAGCTCCTGATCGAAAAGGGCGGCAAGCTCATTTTGACCGCGCACCTGGGCCGCCCGAAGGGCAAGCGCGAACCCTCCATGTCCCTGGCACCCGTGGCCATGAAGTTGAGCGAATTGCTCGGCAAGCCGGTGGCCTTTGCCGCCGATTGCATTGGCGAAGTCGCCGAAACGGCCGTGGCCGCCCTCAAGGAGGGTGAGGTGCTGCTGCTCGAAAACGTCCGTTATTATAATGAGGAAGAAGCCAATGACCCGGCCTTTGCCGCGAAACTGGCCAAGGTGGCCGATGTCTATGTGAACGACGCCTTTGGCGCGGCGCATCGCGCCCATGCCTCCACCGAGGGGGTGGCCCGCATCGTGACCGCGCGCGGCGGCAAGGCGGCGGCCGGCCTGTTGATGGAACGCGAACTGAAGTTTTTGGGTGATGAGCTGGAAAATCCGGCGCGTCCCTTCGTGGTGATCCTGGGCGGGGCCAAGGTCTCGGACAAGATCAAGGTGATCGACCGTTTGCTGGAAAAAGCCGACACGATTTTGATCGGCGGGGCGATGGCCTACACCTTCAAGCTGGCCAATGGCGTGAAGACCGGCAAATCCCTGGTGGAGCCGGATCAGAAGGACACCGCGCTCGCCGCCGAGGCGAAAGCCAAGAAGCTGGGCGTGAATTTCCAACTGCCCACGGACACGGTCATCGCCACCCCGGTGGACACCGGCAAGCTCAACAAGAAGGGCAAGCCCGTCTATGACCTGGTGAACGTGCGCACGATCAGCGGCGACATTCCGGACGATGCCGAAGGCTTCAGCATTGGTGCCGAGACCGAACAGACCTACGCGAAGATCATCGCCAGCGCCAAGACGGTGTTGTGGAACGGCCCCATGGGCATGTTCGAAGACCCGCGCTTCGCGGGCGGCACGAACGCCGTGGCCCTGGCCGTGGTGGAAGCCACCCAGAAGAACGGCGCGATCAGCATCATTGGCGGCGGCGACAGTGTCAAAGCCATCAACAAGGCCGGGCTCGGTGACAAGGTCACTTTTATGAGCACGGGCGGCGGCGCGAGCCTCGAATTCCTTGAAGGCACGGAACTGCCCGGCGTGGCGGCGCTCTCGAACAAATAATTTTTCCCCAAGTTTTACATGAACAAAGAACGCAAACTGATTATTGCCGGCAACTGGAAGATGAACAAGACCGTGGCCGAGGGGGTTTCCCTCGTCCGCGATTTGAAACGCGAACTCGCGGGCGTGAAGGAAGTGGACATCGTTGTGTGTCCCCCGTTCACCGCGCTGGAATCCGTTTCCCGGGAAATCCTGGACTCCAACCTCCGGCTGGGCGCGCAGAACATGAGCGAGAACAACTTTGGCGCGCACACCGGCGAGATTTGCGCCGGGATGCTCAAGGAATTCTCCGTGCGCTACGTCATTCTGGGCCACAGCGAACGCCGCCAGTACCAGAAGGAAACCGACGCGCTGATCGCCAAGAAGGCGCTGGCCGTGCACGGGGCCTCCCTCAAGCCCATCGTTTGCGTGGGCGAAACCCTCGCGGAACGTGAATCCGGCCAGATGGAACACGTTTTGGAAACGCAGGTCACGGGCAGCCTCGCCGGCCTCTCCAAGGAACTGATGGTGGAAACCGTGATTGCCTATGAACCCGTCTGGGCGATTGGCACCGGCAAGACCGCGACAACCGAGCAGGCGCAGGCCGCGCACGCGTTCATTCGCGCGCTGCTGGTGAAGCTGTTCGACGAAGCCGTGGCGCGCAAAGTGCGCATCCAATACGGTGGCAGCGTGAAGGCGAACAACGCCAAGGAACTCATGAGCCAGCCCGATGTGGATGGCGCGCTCGTGGGGGGCGCCTCCCTGGAGCCGAGAAGTTTTGCTGACATTATCAAAAATTCCATTTAAATTGTTCCCATGATATTCCTGTTTGCATTGTTGACGGTGGTGTTGGTGCTGGTGTCGTCGTTGCTGATTCTGCTGGTGCTGGTGCAACTGCCGAAGAAGGACGCCGGGACGGGCGTGGCCTTTGGCGGGGCGGCGGCTGATGCCTTGTTTGGAGCGGGGTCCGGGAACGTGCTGACGAAGATCACCAAGTGGTCGGCGGTGGCCTTCTTTGTGCTGGTCCTGCTGCTGGGCGCGGTGCATGACCATTTGAACCAGGGCACGGATGCCGCGGCCTTTGCCAAGCGAATCCAACAGCAGCAGCAAGCGGCCCCGGCGATGGCTCCGGCCCCCGCCCCGGTGGCGCCGAAACCAGCCGCCGTGGCCACGAACGGCACGCTGCAGTTGCTGTCCACCCCCAACGCTCCGGCGGCCAAACCGAACTGAGCCGATGTTCTTCCTCAAACGCGCCTGGCGATTTTATCTCCCGGCGCGTTTTTTCTTTGCAGTGGGGCAACTCGCCGCCCGTAAAGTTCTGCCGGGCGGGCGACGGCAAGGCACTCGCCTCGTGAGCTGGAAGGTTAACCCGGCCGGTATCCAGCCGGGCAACGTGCTGCGGGTCACGGACCCGCGCGCCGGGGACTGCTTGCGGCGCGGACTGGCGATCCTGATGCTGGTGATTTGCTTCGGGCTCACCGGCTGCCTGCGGCAGGATCCGCCGGCGGATGTGACGATCATCAATGGCGCGGAGCCGCAGACCCTGGACCCGCAAATCATCACCGGCCAGGCGGACATGCGCATTGTCTCGGGCCTGTTCGAGGGTTTGATGCGGCTGGATCCCAAAACAGCCCGGGCCGTGCCCGGGATGGCCGAGCGGTATGAGCTGTCGCCGGACGGCAAGGTGTACACCTTTCATTTGCGGACCAATCTGGTGTGGTCCACCGGCGAGCCGATCACAGCGGAGGATTTTGTCTTTTCCTGGCACCGGGCGCTGTCGCCCGACCTGGCGTCGGAATACGCCGGGCAGTTGTATTATATCAAAAACGGGGAGGCCTATAACACGGGCAAACTCAAGGACCCCGACCAAATCGGGGTGCAGGCGGTGGATGACCACACCCTGAGGGTGGAACTGGAGCATCCCACGGCGTTTTTCATTGATTTGTGCGCCTTTTCCACGCTGTACCTGGTGCCCCGGCAGGCGGTGGAGAAATACGGGGACAGCTGGATTCGGCTGCGGCCGCTGCCCAGTTGCGGGGCGTTTGAACTGGTGGCCTGGCGGTTGAATGACAAGGCGCGGCTGCGCAAAAATCCGCGCTACTGGGATGCCGCCAACACGCGGTCGGAAATCATCGACCTGCTGCCCATCGCCTCCGCCACCACGGCGTTGAACCTCTACGAACAAGGGCGGGCGGACATTGTCTGGGACAAAAACTTGGTGCCCTCGGAATTACTCGACGTGCTGATTCACCGGCCGGACTTTCACACGTTCGATTACCTGGGCACCATGTTCCTGCGGTTCAACGCCAGCCGCAAACCATTTGATGACCCGCGCGTGCGCCGCGCGCTGGGCATGGCGATTGACCGCCAGCGCATTGTGGCGAAGATCACCAAGTCCGGCGAGACCGCCACCAGCGGGCTGGTGCCGCCCGGGGTGGCCAATTACGATCCAGTGAAGGGGCTGGAGTACAATCCGGACGCCGCGCGGAAATTGCTGGCCGAGGCCGGCTATCCGGGCGGGAAGGGTTTCCCGCGCTTCATCGATCTGGTTTACGGGAGCAAACTGTACGTGGACACCGGCGTGGAAATTCAGCAAATGTGGCACGATACTCTGGGCATCGACATGGAATTGCATCCGCTGGAGTGGAAAGTGTACCTGGGCGCGCAGGCGCATTTGGAATACGACGTGGCACAGGCCTCGTGGATTGGCGATTACAACGACGCCATGACCTTTCTGGGGATGTTTACCAGCGAGGACGGCAACAACCACACGGGCTGGAAATTCCCGGCGTATGACCGGCTGATTGACCAGGCGGGCGAGCAGACGGATGTCCGCCAGCGCGAACAGTTGTTCCAGCAGGCGGAGACCATCCTCGTCCGGGACGAGGCGCCGATTGTGCCGATTTACGTGTACAAGGGCGTGAATTATTTCCGCACGAACGAGATTCAAGGCATCTGGCAGAATTTGCTGGATGACCATCCCCTGCAACCCATTTACCGGGTCCGGCCCACGCACTAAATGTATTACCTGCGCCGCCTACTGTTTGCGATTCCGCTGCTGCTGGTCATCAGCGCGCTGGCGTTCGCGCTGGTGCGGCTGGCGCCGGGCGGGCCGTTTGATAACGAACGCGTGCCCGCCTCGCCGGAAATCCAGCGCCATCTCCTGGCCAAATATCATCTGGACGAGCCGATGTGGAAACAGTACCTGCGCTATTTGGGGGATCTGGCCCATGGGGATTTTGGGGTTTCCCTCAAGTACCGGGATCATTCCATCAATGACATTATCGCGGAGGGATTGCCGGTCTCAATGACGCTGGGCGGGCTGGCGTTTTGTTTCGCACTGGGGGTGGGCCTGCCCTTGGGATTTTTCACGGCGGCGAACCGGGGGCGGTGGCCGGACCGGGTGGGGAGCTGGCTGGCGATGCTGGCGGTGTGTGTGCCGGGGTTTGTGATTGCCCCGGTGCTGATCATGGTGTTCGCGGTGAAATGGCACTGGCTGCCGGTGGCCTTGTGGGAATCACCGCTGCACATGATCCTCCCGACCATGGCACTGGGGCTGTATTTTGCCGGACAGGTGGCGCGGCTGATGCGCGAGGGCATGCTGAGCGCGATGCAATCGGAATTTGTCACGGCGGCGCGGTCCAAGGGGCTGGGCGAAAATGAACTGTTGTTCAAGCACGCCTTTCGCATCGCGGTGCTGCCGGTGGTGTCGTATGCGGGGCCGATGCTGGCGGATTTGCTGACGGGGTCGTTCATCATCGAGAACATCTTTCAGATTCCCGGCATCGGGGTGTTTCTGGTCAATGGCTCGCTGAACCGGGATTACACCGTGGTGGTGGGCCTCTCACTCTTGTACGCGATGCTGTTGATTGGCCTGAACCTGGTGGTGGATTTTGCGTACACCCTGCTGGATCCGCGCGTGAAATATGAGTGACCTCCGCCCAACACTTTCCCCCGGCCAGCAGGCTTGGCGACGCTTCCGGAAAAACCGGCCGGCGGTGGTGAGTTCCGTCTATCTGGCGGTGCTGACGCTGGGCATCCTCATTTGGCCGCTCCTGCTGATCCTGGTGGGCGGGACGTTTGGCCAGGACCACGCGCCGGACCAGCTTTCGGATGCGCAATTTGCGCCGCCGAGCCTGCACCACTGGTTTGGCACGGATTTGCATGGGCGGGATGTGTTTTCCCGGGTGCTGTACGGGGCGCAAATCTCGCTGTTCGTGGGCCTGGTGGGCACGCTGGTGAGCCTGGTGATCGGGGTGCTGTGGGGCGCGATTGCCGGTTATGCGGGCGGGCGGGTGGACAGCGTGTTGATGCGGGTGGTGGACATTCTCTATTCGCTGCCCACGATCATTTTCATCATTGTGCTGATCACCACGCTGGGGGAACTGTTGAAACAAAGCCATTTTGTGACCAACTCACCGTTCATGGGGGCGGCGTTGCGGGTGATGCTGCTGTTTGTGGGGTTGGGGGCGATCTCGTGGCTGACGATGGCGCGCATTGTGCGCGGCCAGGTGCTGTCGTTGCGGACGCGGGCGTTCGTGGAGGCGAGCCGGACGCTGGGGGCGGGGCCAGTGTGGATTTTGTCGAAGCACATCATCCCCAACATTTTTGGCGTGGTCATCACCTACCTGGCGCTGACGATGCCGGCGATTGTGCTGTATGAATCGTTTCTGAGTTACCTGGGTCTGGGCGTGCAACCGCCGATGGCAAGCTGGGGCACACTGATTGCCGAAGGCGTGGGGCAGATCAATCCCATCCGGATCTACTGGTGGCTGATCATTTTCCCCGGCGGGGTGATGGTGGCGACGTTGATGGCGTTGAATTTTATCGGGGATGGGCTCCGGGATGCGTGGGATATCAAGGCGCGTTGACGGGGAAATTAACGCAAAGGCGCAAAGGCGCAGTGACGCAAAGATAGACGGATTTTAATAGAGGATAGCCAAGGGAAAGAAGGAGGAGGAAGTGGATAAACGGTCGGCAATGGGGGTGAATATGCAATTAAATGATAAATATGAAATAATATTACAAAATAATTGCATACAGTAACAAATGTGACATTTTGATAATGAAAGCACCACCAACCACCATTATCTATGGAAACCCCGGAATCCGATTCATCTGCAAGAATCAAGTGGTTTTCCGTCAAGGAAGCCGCCGAATACCTCGACATCGGCTATCCCACGCTTTATCGCTGGATTAAGGATGGCAAAATCACGTACCGCAAAGTCGGGGAAACCACGCGGTTCCTCCAGGAGGATCTGGATGCGATGGTGGAGGTCTTTCACCGGCTGAAAAAGGTGGAGGCGGTGCGGGAATATTGTCCGGCCTGCGGCTCCGCCGACTTGGTGGATGGCCGGGTGCAGAGCACGGGTCTCACCTATTTTCATCCGGCGAAAACCAAATTCTGGACGTTGACGGACAGCTATTTGGAGACCAAGGCCCGCATGTGCGCCCGCTGTGGCCATGTGGTCTGGTACGCCGACACGGTCAAACTGGCGGCCCTGCGTGTTCCGGAGGCGCCAGCGCCCGGGGAAACAGCCGCGCCAGCCAAAACGGGCAAGGCGGAGACCTCCCAGGACGAGCCCTGAACCATTCACCAAAAACCCCAAAAACCATCATGAACTCCGAAGCCATTCCCGCCGCCCGGGCGATTTATCAGAAGATCGCCGGGAACATTGCCCGGGTCATCCAAGGCCAGCCAGGGCCCACGCGCAAACTGCTGGCCGCGCTGGCCAGTGGCGGTCACGTCTTGCTGGAGGACTTTCCCGGCACGGGCAAAACCACGCTGGCCAAGGCCCTCGCCCGCTCCATCGCGGCCTCGTTCAAGCGCATACAATTCACCCCGGATCTGCTGCCCTCGGACATTCTGGGCGTGGCCATTTTCAACCAGCGGGACCAGGCCTTTCATTTCCACGAGGGCCCGATCTTCACCAACATCCTGCTGGCGGATGAAATCAACCGCGCCTCGCCCCGCACGCAATCGGCGTTGCTGGAAGCGATGGGGGAAAGCCAGGTCAGCATCGACGGCGAGAACCGGCCCCTGGCGGATTTGTTTTTCGTCATCGCGACGGAGAACCCGGTGGAATTTCGGGGCACCTATCCGCTGCCGGAGGCGCAGATGGACCGTTTTGCGATGCGGTTTATGCTGGGCTATGTGTCGCCGGAGGAGGAGGTGTCCATCCTGGCGGCCCAGCAAACCCAGCATCCGCTGGAAACCCTGAAACCTTGTGTCACGCTGGCCGAAGTGCTGCAACTCAAAGCGGCGGCGCAGGCGCTGCGGATTAGTGATGAATTGAAACGCTATGTGGTGGACCTGGTGGCGGCCACCCGGAAGGCGCCGGGCGTGCAGTTGGGGGCGAGTCCACGCGCCTCGCTGGCGTTGATGAAAGCGGCGCAGGCGCTGGCGTTGTTCGACGGCCTGGAATTTGTGACCCCGGAACAAATCCAAGAACTGGCCGTGCCCGTGATCGCCCACCGCCTGGTGATGGAACCCCAGGCACGATTTGCGGGGGTCACGGCGCGGGGGGTGGTCGAAGGCATATTAAAAACCGTGCGCGTGCCCGCGTGAAACGGGGGGAGCGCAACCCAACCGACGCATGAACTGGCTGTGGCGGCAAATCTACCGGCAATATCGCCTCTTTTCCTGGGTGCAGCATACGGCTGGCCGGCGGCTCACCCCGGCGGGGGCGGTGGTGCTTTTTTGCCTGGTGCTCACCCTGCTGCTCGGGGTCAACCGGGAGAGCATGGTGTCTTACCAAGCCATCACACTGCTGCTCTTCCTGGCCCTGGCGGCACCGCTGGCGGCGCTCTTTTTCCGGGTTAAAGTGGGAGTGACCCGCGCCCTGCCCCGCTTTGGCACCGTGGGCCAGACGATGCATTATCCGGTCCTGGTAAAAAACCTGACGACGAAGCCCCAGGCGGGTTTGGTGCTGATGGAAGATGTGACCGATCCGCGCCCCGCTTTCCCGGAATGGCTCGCGCAAAAACAGGCGGAACAACAATCCATGCGCCCGTTCTGGCTGAGCGGACGGCCGCGATCCGTGCCGGTGAGCGTGGCCCGGTTACGGGCGGCACCCCTGCCGTCGCTGCCCCCGGGCCGGACGGTGGAAGCCGGGGTCGAATTGACGCCCCTGCGGCGGGGCGTGTTGAGCCTGGACGGCGCGACCGTGGGCCGGACGGATCCCTTCGGGCTGTTTCGCGGGCTGATTAAAATTCCAGCGCCGGGGAAAATGCTGGTGCTGCCCCGGCGTTACCCGTTGCCGCCGCTGGCGATGGGCGGTTCGCTCAAATACCAGGATGGCGGGGTGGCGCTGGCGGCCAATGTGGGCCAGAGCGATGAGTTTGTGGCGTTGCGCGATTACCGGCACGGGGATCCCCTGCGGCACATTCACTGGCGCAGTTGGGCGCGCACGGGCAAACCGATCGTGAAGGAATTCGAGGATGAATTTTTCGTGCGGCACGCGCTGGTGCTGGACACGTTCGCCGGCCAGGGCAACGCCGAATTATTCGAGGAGGCGGTGTCCGTGGCGGCGTCCTTCGCCTGCACGATTCAGACGCAGGAATCCCTGCTGGATTTGCTCTTCGTGGGGGCCGAGGCGTATTGCTTCACCGCCGGCCGCGGGCTGGCCCATGCCGACCAGATGCTGGAAATCCTGGCGGCGGTGCGGCCGGCACCCCGCGCGCCGGCACCGGACGCCGATCAAATGACACCGTTCCTTAAACGCATGCTGAGCGGGGACGCGGGGATAAAAACCTTTGCCGACCTGGAGCATTTGGTCATCAACCATGCGGCGCTGGTGAGCAACTGCATTTGTATATTTCTGGCGTGGGACGAGCCGCGCCGGCGGCTGGTGGAAAAACTAAAAGCGGCGGGCGTGCCGGTGCTGGCGGTGGTGCTGGTGGCCGAGGCGCCGAAAGTGCCGCTGGACCCGGGACCGCTCCGGGATGAACCACACTGTTTCCACACCCTGGTGCTGGGGAAGATTGAGGCCGGGTTGCAACGGTTATGAAAACACCGCCATTCCTGCTGGGCGCCACGCTCCTATTTTGGGGGTGGCAGTCGGACTTTCCACTGGCCGGGGCGGCGATGGGACTGGCGCTGGAAAGCGCCCGGTTCATTCGCGCGCGCTGGGAGATGGCGGATGCGGAGATCATTCGCATCTGGAATTTCTGCTCACTGCTCGGCCTGGCCGCGGCCATTTTCGCCTTCACCAGCAATGAAGGACCCGCGACCTTTGGCAAAATGCTGGAGTATCCGAACCTGCAAAACAGCGAACTGGCGGGGACCTCCAGCACGGCGGCGGTGATCGGGCTGCTGCGGTGGCTGCCGATGATCTTCTTTGGCTTCATGCTGGCCCAGGCGTACAGTTCGCGGACGGAATTCCCGCTGGACACCGTGTCCCCGTTTTTGCGTTACCGCCGGCAGCGGCGGTTGAAACGGGGCCAGCCGGCGCCCCGGCTGATTCATTTTAACGCCGCCTGGCCTTATTTCGTTATTTGCCTGTACGCGGCCAGCGCGCATGCCGCGACGGAACAGACCTTCTTTTGGGGCCTGTGCGGGCTGTTAGCGTGGGCGTTGTGGCATCAGCGGCCGCAGGGGATTGGCCGGCTGGTGTGGGTAGGGGCGCTGGGGGCGGTGATTATCGCCTCCCTGTTTGGCCAGCGCGGCCTGGGACAACTTGCGCGGCTGACGGATCTGGCGGATAATTACAACGCCCAATGGCTGGCGCGGTTCATGCGGCATGGCACCGACCCCGCCCAGACGCGCACGGCGATTGGGCAGATTGGCGAGTTGCAGATGTCCCCGCAGATCGTGCTGCGGGTGACGCCGGTGAACGGAGCGGCGGTGCCGACCTATCTGCGCGAGGCCAGCTATCGCACGTATCATGCGCCCGTGTGGTATGCGGGGGGATCGCCCGATAGTTTTGCGAACATTCCCGAAACCCCGCCGAACAGCGGCCACTGGACGTTGCAACCCGGCCGGACCAACCACACGCTGGTCAATATTGCCTGCTATCTGGGAGGCTACAATCCCAAGGACGGGAACCCCCTGGGGGTGCTGCCGCTGCCGGTGGATTGCGAGCACCTGGAGCATTTGGAGGCGTATTCACTGCAAAACAACCTGGTGGGCACGGTGCTGGCGGAAGGGCCGGGGCTGGTCATCTTTGACGCCAGTTATGGCGCGGGCACGACGATGGACAGCCCGCCGGCAACGAACAGCGCACCAGGGCTGAGCGATGACCTGCTGGTGCCCGACAAGGAAAAGCCGGCGCTGGACAGCGTCATTGCCACGCTGCCGCTGGCGGGGCTGAACGAGGCGGAAAAATGCCGGGTGGTGAGCCAGTACTTTGCGGTGCATTACCAATACAGCGTCTGGCAGGCCCCGGACAAAAAATCCCCCGCCCTGCAAACCAACGAGACGGCGCTGGCGCGTTTTTTGTTGCATACTCATGCGGGACACTGCGAATTTTTTGCCACTGCGACGGTATTGATCCTGCGGGAAATGGGGATCCCCGCCCGCTATGCGGTGGGCTATGTTGTCCATGAACCCGCGGGGAACCATTATGTGGTGCGATCGCGCGACGCGCATGCGTGGTGCCAGGTCTGGAACGGCCGCGCCCAGACCTGGGAAATTCTGGACACGACACCGGCCTCGTGGGTGGCGACCGAGGGCAAACGGCTTTCGCCCTGGCAGTTTGTCGCCGACACCTTTTCCTGGCTGGGATTTCAGTTTGCCAAATTCCGGTGGGGGCAGAGTCATCTGCGGCCCTATTTGCTGATCTCGCTCGTGCCGGCGCTGGGCTATTTTCTGTACCAAATCATTTTCCACCGCCGCCGGCACCAACCCGCGGCCACCGGCCCGGCCGTCCCGCCGGTCAACTGGCCGGGGCTGGACTCGGAATTTTACCTGCTCGAACAGGCCCTGGTCCGGCGGGGGCTGGAACGGCGCCCGGGCGAGTCCCTCACCCACTGGCTGGCGCAGGCGGGGGGCGATCCGGCGGTGGCGGGGATGGACACGAAGCTGCGAGAATTGCTCGGGCTGCACTACCGGCACCGCTTTGATCCGCAGGGGCTGGCGGGGCCGGAGCGGGAGGAACTGCGGCAGAAAACCCGCGCATGCCTGGCGGAACTGAGGTGATTTTGGCGGGGCGGGGTCGTTGGATAGGACTTTAACAGGTCAGCACTGGGAAAGGTTTTAACACGGGCCGGGTGGAGAGTTAATCACGATTCTGGCCGGCGAGCGGAGGTGCTGCGGGCCACAGACCCATAAGCATTAACCTAAATATTAAAAGGAATCGTCAGGTTAACTTATTGTTTAAAATGAGGTTTGGTTTTCTCCGCGGCCTCCGCGACTCTGCGCGAAAAATTTCGTTGGGACTGGTGCTTAACTTGGGTTTGGAATGCATGAAAGCTGGCATCACGCGCATCGTTAAGGGGCGGCCGGAGGAGGCGGATACCCCCGGCCAAGGCACCTAAAATGGCGCGCGCAGAGTCGCAGAGGACGCAGAGTTGAGGCCAGGCAATTCCTTAAAACAGGCTAAAGGTTTAAGCTTAACGCTAATGGGTCACGGACCCGTGCGCCGGGGATTCCGGCTGGCGCTTGAGCCCAGTGCCCAGGACTCGCACCCCATACCTTAGCCATTGCTGCAAATTCTTGTCGTGCGGCCGGTTCTTTGGCAGGCTCGTGGCATGATCGCAAACACCATTCGCCGGATGCCGCGTCCGCAGGACGTGACGGGTATGTCCACGCAGGAATTGCGGGACACCTTCCAGATTCAACATCTCTTTGCCCCCGGGCAATTGAACGCCATGTTCACCGACCTGGACCGGCTGGTCGTGGGCGGGGTGATGCCGCTGGGCGAGGCGCTGAGCCTCCCGAACCACAAGGAAACCGGCCGCGCCTTTTTTCTGGAGCGCCGGGAAATGGGGATCATTAACATCGGCGGACCCGGGCTGGTGCTGGCGGACGAACGGCCGTTTCCGCTCGCCAAGCTGGATTGCGTTTACCTGCCGATGGGCACCCGGGAGGTGACCTTTGCCAGCCAGAATGCGGCGGACCCGGCCAAGTTTTATTTTCTGTCCTGCCCGGCCCATGCCGCCCATCCCGCCCGGATGATGACATCCGCCGAGGCCACGCCCGTGAACCTGGGCGCGCAGGAATCCTCCAACAAACGCACCATTTACAAATTCATCCATCAGGGCGGGATTCAAAGCTGCCAGCTCGTGATGGGGTTGACCGCGCTCGAACCGGGAAATGTCTGGAACTCCTTCCCGCCGCACACCCACTGGCGCCGCACGGAAGTTTATTTCTACTTTGATTTGGGCGATAAAATTCTGGCGCATTTTCTGGGCGAACCCCAGCAATCCCGGCACCTGTTTCTGCACAATGAGGAAGTGGCGCTCTCGCCCAACTGGTCCATGCACTTCGGTTGCGGGACCAGCAATTACAAATTCATCTGGGGCATGGCGGGCGAAAACCAGGTGTTCGATGACATGGATGCCGCCAAGCCGCTGGATTTGAAGTAACCGCGCCGGGCAATGCACCTTTATGAAACGATTTGAAAACAAAGTGGTGGTGGTGACGGGCGCCAGCCGGGGCATTGGCCAGGCGATTTGCGCGGCGTTTGCCCGTGAAGGCGCGCTGGTGGCCGGCGTGGCCCGCAGCGACCTGGCGGAAACCGGCGGGAAGGTCACCGCCGCAGGCGGCACGTTTATGGCGGTGAAGGCGGACCTCGCCACCGGGAGCCAGAGCGAAGCCGCCGGGCTGATCGCGGGTATTTTGAAAGAGACCGGACGCGTGGATGCACTCATTAACAATGCCGGGATCATCCGTCGCGCCCCGGCGGTGGATTTTTCCGAGGCCGACTGGAACGCGGTGCTGCAAACCAACTTGTCCGCGCCCTTTTTTCTCTGCCAGGCGGTGGCCAAATGGTGGCTCACCGGCGGCCGGGAAAACTCCCCGGCGGGTTCGCGCTTGAAGATTGTGAACATTGCTTCCCTGCTCTCGTTTCAGGGGGGCATTACGGTCCCCGCCTACACGGCGAGCAAGCATGGCATCGCGGGCGTCACCAAGGCGCTGGCCAATGAATGGGCGAAAGAACGCATCAATGTCAATGCCATCGCCCCCGGCTACATTGCCACGGACAATACCCAGGCCCTGCGCGATGATCCGAAGCGCAACCAATCCATTCTGGACCGCATCCCGGAAAGCCGCTGGGGCAATCCGGACGACATCGCCGGCGGTTGCGTGTTCCTGGCCTCCAGTGACTCGGACTATTTTAACGGCGCCGTGATCAATATTGATGGCGGCTGGCTGGGCCGGTAAAACGCGATTGGAAATTGCATGACCACTTATGTGCCCACGGTCCAAGAAGTGCCCGGCTATGCGGTCGGGTGGTTCACCCTGTCGCTGATTAATGCCGGGCTGGCCCAAAGCAAGGGCCGCAGTGGTCTGCTGTGGTGGCTGGCCTCGCTGTTTTTCGGACCGATCTGCACGTTTCTAATTGTGGTGTGCGGGCCGGTGAAATCGAAGTAATTTCTGGCTGACGATGGGGTTTTGCCAACGAGGAACTGGGCGGGCAGCCGAAACAAATTGAAACCAAGCCGGGTAGCCAGCGTCTGGATGGGGATACCGGGGCCGTTCGTCTGGGTTGATTCCCGACTGCCGGGGATGGAGTCATCCGCTGGTAATGGTTTATGATGATAAAAAACATTCGTCTCGTATTTCTGTTAATCGGTCTCGCGGTCGCCCGGCAGTGCCTGGTCAGCACCACGACCGCCGCTGAAGTCCTGGGTGCGACGCCGCTCGAATGGTCCAGCCGCCTCGCGCATTCCGAGATGGTCCGGCTGAACCGGCGGCCGCCGAAATGGGACTACACGATGGGGCTGTTCACCCTGGCCCTGCTCAAACTGGATGCGCAGGCACCGGACCCGCAATACCTGCCATTTTGTGAGCAGGCGGTCGGTTCGCTGGTGGCAGCCGACGGCACCATTCAAGGGTACAAATTCGAGGAATTCCAGCTCGACGCGTTGAACCCCGGGAAAACGTTGTTAGCCCTCTGGCAGCGCACGCAAGCAGCGCGGTACCGGCAGGCGGCCAAACTCCTTTATCATCAACTGGACCAGCAGCCGCGCACGTTGGACGGGGGGTTCTGGCACAAGCAGCGGTACACGAATCAAATGTGGCTGGACGGTCTCTACATGGCCGGACCCTTTCAGGCCCAGTGCGCGGCATTTTTTGGGCCCGTGACGGCGTTTGACGAGGCGGCGCGGCAGATTCAGTTGGTGAACACACACCACTACGACGCGGCGAGCGGATTGTATTATCACGGCTGGGATGCCGCGAAAGCGGAGCGCTGGGCGAATCCGGTCACGGGCACTTCGTCCAATTTCTGGGGGCGGGCGATCGGCTGGTACGCCATGGCGGTGGTGGATGAACTGGATTATTTCCCGGCGGATCATCCGGCGCGCCCGGCCTTGATTGCCACCTTGAACCAAATTTGCGCGGGGGTCGTTCGCTATCAGGATACGAATACCGGGTTGTGGTTCCAGGTTCTGGACCAGGGACAACGGCCGGGCAACTACCTGGAAGCCACCGCCTCCACCATGCTCGTGTATGCCCTGGCGAAGGGGATCAACCACGGTTATCTGAAGCCGGAATACCGGCTGGCGGCCGCGCGGGGTTACCGGGGCATCCTCCAGCATTTGATCTCCCTGGACGCGGCCAATGCCTGGTCGCTCCAGCAATGCTGTTCGGTGGCGGGCCTGGGGGGCGCGCCGAGCAACGGCCATTACCGCGACGGCAGTTTTGCCTATTACGTGAGTGAACCGATTGTCAAAAACGATTTGAAAGGCGTGGGCCCGTTCATTCTCGCGGGAATTGAATTGCAAGACTGGTCGCTGCCTTGATAATTATCTCTTAATCATGAATCTGATTTTCCTTCGCCACATCCTTGCCACGGGCGCGCTGCTGGCCACGTTTAATGTCCGGTTGCTGGCCGATGCGACGGCGCCATCGGCGGAACTCAAACCGGCGGCGATCCTGCAAGCCATGCAAACGGTGGCCGACTGGCAACTGGCGCATCCCGAAACCAACCGGGTGACCGGCTGGGTTTCCGCCGTCGGCGATGTGGGCATCACCGCCCTCGCGGGCATCTCGGGCGATCCCAAATACCGGCAGGCGATGATGGAACTGGGCACCAACAACGGTTGGAAACTGGCCGCCTATCAAGGCCGGAAATATCATGCGGATGACCAATGCATCGGGTCGGTCTGGGCCGAGCTTTATTTTTCCTATCGCAACAACTTCCAGATTGCGCCCATGCGCGCGGGGTTTGATTACATCCTCGACCATCCGTCCACCGCGACCAGTCTGGAATTCAACCGGCCGCACGCGCAGGAATTATGGTCCTGGTGCGATTCGCTGTTCATGGCCCCCCCGAGCTGGCTCCGGCTCTACGCGGCGACGGGCGACCAGCGGTATCTGGATTTTGCGGTGACCAACTGGTGGCGCACGACGGATTTCTTGTATGACCCGGAGGCGCATCTGTTCTTTCGCGACAGCACGTTCTTTAAAAAGAAAGAGGCCAACGGGGAGAAGGTGTTTTGGAGCCGCGGCAATGGCTGGGTCTTCGCCGCCCTGCCCCGCATGTTGCAATATCTGCCCGCCAATCATCCGGACCGGCCGCGCTTTGAGCAGCTGTTCAAGGACATGGCGGCGAAGATTCTCACCTGCCAGCAAGCGGATGGGCTGTGGCGTTCCAGCTTGCTGGACCCGGCCAGCTATCCGCTGAAGGAAGTCAGTGGCTCGGGATTTTTCACCTATGGGTTTGCCTGGGGCATCAACCAGGGTTTGCTGGACCGGGCGACCTACGCGCCAGCCGTGGCGAAGGCGTGGCAGGAACTGGTCGGCTGCATCAATGCCGATGGCAAGCTGACGCATATACAACCCGTGGGCAGCGACCCGCGCAAGTTTCCGGATGACTCCACCGCGCCCTATGGGGTGGGGGCGTTTCTGCTGGCGGGCAGCGAGATTTACCGCATGGCGGTGCTGGCGGACGCCAAGCCGGTGGCCATTAAAGTGACCAACCCGGCGGCCTTCCGCCGCGAATCGGAAACGGTCGAAGTCTCCGTCAGCGACCTCGTGGCCAGCGGGATTGACCGCCGAGTGTTTGCCTCCGGCCAACTGGCGGTCATGGATGGCCGGTCCGCCCGCATTATTGATTCGCAGAGCTATGCCTCCGAACCGAATCAATTCCCGGACAAATTCATTTTCCAAGTGGACCTGGCCCCGAATGAAACGCGCACGTTTTACGTGGTGCCCGCCGCCGCGCTGGCAGTGGTGCCGCCGCCCATCGTGAAAACCATGGCCCGCTACGTGCCGGAACGCTATGACGATTTCGCGTGGGAAAGCGACCGCATCGCGCACCGCACCTATGGTCAGGCGCTCATACCGGTGGAACACACCATCACCAGCGGCCCGGATGTGTGGATCAAAAAGACGCGCGGGCTGATCGTGGACACGATGTATGCGACGAAGCATTACCATGAAGACAATGGTGAATTCATGGATGACTACCGCGTGGGGCACAGCCGGGGCGACGGTGGCGTGGGCATTTGGGATGGCAAAAAACTGTACACCTCCAGTAACTATCGCAACTGGCGGGTGCTCACCACCGGCCCGGTGCGCTCGGTTTTTGAATTAACCTATGACGCCTGGGATTGCGCCGGTCGCGCGGTTTCCGAAACCAAGCGCTACAGCATTGACGCCGGCTCTTGGTTCACGAAGGCCTCCAGCACGTTCACGGCCCCGGGCGACGCCCCGTTGACGATTGGCATTGGCCTGGCGGAACGGGCGTGCGGCACGAATGGCACGGAATTAATCGGTCAGGACCAGGCGGAGGGGTGGCTGAGTTACTGGCAGCCCGAGGACAAGCCCAAGGGGATCATTGGCGATGCGATTATTCTGCCGGCTGGGAAGGTTCAGGAATTTACCAACGACGATCCGAACCTGCCGGACGCGAAAATTCACGCGCAGGTCCCGCAGCCCACGCACGAGGGGGCGCCGCCCATTCGCAACCTCCTGGCCATCACCCAGGCGGAGGTGGGCAAGCCGTACACGTACTATTTTGGCGCGTGCTGGGACCGCAGCGGGGACTTCATCAATCACACACAGTGGGAAGCCTACGTGGCAGGCTTTGCGGCCCGGCGCGATGCCCCGTTGCAGGTGACCGTGGGAAATTGACCCTTAAACGGGCGCATCCCGGGACTGCCCCCAAAAGCAGCCGTGTCCGTTACGGCTGTGCGCGCTGCGCTGGCCATTAGTCTTTTCGTCGGGCTCAATGCCACGATGCGCCCGCACAACTGTCAGCTTCCCTGGATGTTGGTGCTTGGAATTTGCAGCTTCTCTGGAGCTTGGATGTTGGTGCTTGGAGCTTTCCGCTCACGGCGGTTCACTTCGCTTGGGCGATGACATGCATCGCCTCGGCGGTGAGGCTGGTGATTTTGGACCAGTTTTTCTCGGCCACCAGCTTGCGTTCCGCCATCCAGGAACCGCCCACGGCGGCTACTTGCGGAATGGCCAGGTAGTTCGGGAGGTTGGCGGCGGTGATGCCGCCGGTGGGCACGAAGCGCACGCCGGTGTGGCCAAAGGGACCGGCCAGCGATTTCAGCATGTTCACGCCGCCCGCGGCTTCCGCCGGGAAAAATTTCAATTGTTTCGCGCCCAAGTCCAATGCCCGCATGACTTCCGTGGGCGTGATCACGCCGGGGAACAGCGGAAAGCGGTGTTCATGGGCGGCTTTGAGCACGCCCTCGCTCAAACCGGGGGACACGCCGAATTGCGCGCCGGCGTCGATGGCCTGTTTCACTTGATCGGCAGTGAGGAGCGTGCCGGCGCCGACGTGCGCGGCGGGCAGTGACTGGCGAATACGGCGGATGGCCTCTGCCGCCCCGGCGGTGCGAAACGTGACTTCGATCACTTCCAGCCCGCCGGAAAGCAGCGCCTCCATCAGCGGCACGCCGTCTTCCGCCTGGTCGATCACCGCCACACAAATCAATCGTTGTTTGAGAAAAGCCTGGGTATCCATAAATGGTGGCGCCATGGTACACCTTTCCCCCCGGGAGTGAACGGGAAATATTTCGGCGTGGCTGGATTTTACCTCCCGAGTTTTATAGAGTCCCGCCATGAATCTCATGCTGGAGCACATCGCCATTCCCGCCGCCGATCCGCGGGCATTGAAAAATTGGTACGAGCGGACCCTCGGGGCGCGGCCGGTCTGGGACAACGGCCAGGATCCCCTGACGTGCCTCATCGAGTTGCCGGGCGGGGTCTGGCTGGAACTGTACGCGGCCGAGGCTCCCCTGCCCGACCGGGGCAACAACCGGCTGGCGGGGTTCCGGCACCTCGCGTTGCGCGTGCCCTCTCTGGCGGCGGCCCGGACCGAGTTGGAAGCGCGCGGCGTGGTGTTCCCGGAACCGCCGCGTCCGGCCCAGGGGGGCGGGCAGATCCAGTTTTTTGCGGACCTCGAAGGCAATTTGCTCCACCTCACCGAGCGGCCGGAGGATTTTTCCCTGCGGGGGAATTAAATGGGGAGCTTCGGCAGGGATAATGACGTTCGCGCGCCCGAGACGGGCGCGTGGGCGCATCCTGACACTGACCCCGATTGAGCGTGAGCAAAAGCCGAGGCTGCGGAGTGCGCCCGTCCCGGGCGCAGCAATGCAGACAGGCAGACAAGTCCAAGGTTAATGCCCACGGCTCACCCGATTCTCCGTTGCTGCGCCCGAGACGGGCGCGCTCCGAGGATTTTTGGGCTGGTGATTGAAGGCGGCGGGGTTTAGTAATGGGGGCGTCACACCATGGCTGGCTTATGAAACGATTATTGACTGCGGTTTTGGTTGGGGGATGCTGGCTGGCCGCGGGCCGGGCGGAATCGCTCGTGGCGGATGGCGCCACGCTGCAAAAGCTGGGGGATGATTTCGCCTTCACCGAGGGGGCGACGGCCGATGCGCAGGGCAATGTGTTTTTCACCGACCAGCCCAACAACCGCATCATGGAGTGGAGTGTCGCCGGGAAACTATCCACGTTTCTCCAGCCGGCCGGGCGGGCCAACGGCATGTATTGTGACGCCCATGGCAATCTCATCGCCTGTGCGGAGGAGCATAATGAGTTGTGGTCCATCGCGCCGGACAAGACGATCACGAAGCTGGTGACGGACTGGCACGGCAAGGCCTTGCACGGGCCGAATGATGTCTGGGTGGCGCCCAATGGGGCGATTTATTTCACCGACCCGTTTTATGGCCGGACCTGGACGGACACCCGGGAGAAGTTCCCGGGGGAATGGGTCTTTTACCTGTCGCCGGACCATCAGGTCATGCGGCCGGTGATCCAGGATTTTCGCAAGCCGAACGGCATCAGTGGGTCGCCGGATGGGAAGCAGTTGTTTGCCACGGATATTGGCGGCAACCGCACCTGGCGGTACGAGATTCAGGCGGATGGCTCGCTCACCAACCAATCACTGATTTGCAACCAGGGGTGCGACGGCATGACGGTGGATGAGCGGGGCGATTTTTACCTGGCCGGTCAGGGCGTGACCATTTTCAGTCCCACGGGCGAAAAGCTGGAGCATATTGAGGTGCCGGAGCACTGGTCGGCGAACTTGTGCTTTAGCGGGGCGGACCACCAGACCCTGTTCATTACGGCCAGTAAAGGCATTTATTCGATTCGGATGAAGGTGAAGGGCGGGAACCCGGGGAAGTGACCGGGGGGGCGGGGGGCGGGTGATGAGTGACGGGTGACGGGTGACGGGTGACGGGTGACGGGTGACGGGTGACGGGTGACGGGTGACGAGTGACGGGTGACGAGTGACGGGTGATGAGTGACGGGTGATGAGTGATGGGTGATGAGTGACGGGTGATGAGTGATGAGCGGGGGCAAATGCGAGGAGCAGTCGCCGACTCGTGATGGGAACCGCGACAGCGGAACCCGTGGCACGGTGGGGGCCAGCACCAACGGCTCCGGCGACTTCCATGAGAAGGCAGTCAAGGGGTTTGCTACATTATTTCGCGGCACATGATTTTATTAATTGGTGGCTGATCGTTTGGCAAGACAGGAAAGGATCACGCTTCCATCCGAACTCACTGTTGCCAGCGGT
>CAITTG010000043.1 GCA_903895255.1 uncultured Verrucomicrobia subdivision 3 bacterium | reverse complement strand
CCTTTCAGCAACAGCGTGCCATGAAAGAGCAGCCAGTGCCGGCGACGGCGCTGGGAATTGCCCGCAAATTTTTTCGCCCCCACCACCAGGTCCGTGTGGCCGCGCACCACCACCGGCTGGCCGGAGGCCCCCGCCAGCGCCTGGCGGTTGCGCTCCATGATGTGCTGGTTGGCTGTGGTGATGCTGCCGGTGGGCCCACCCTCCACGATGGGTAAAATCAGCGAATAATTCAACCCCCCCGGCATTTGCACCACGGTGCCGCCCCCGGAACAACGGCGGTAGATGGGGATGTTCCGCTCGCGGCAGACCTCCGCCCGCACTTCGCGGGCGATGTGGTTGGCATACCCCACCACCACAAACGTCTGCCGCGCCTCCCAAAATACCAGCGTTTCCCCTCCGAGTCCGGCCTCGCACTGGTCCAGCAGCGCCTCGTCGATGGCGAGGTTTTCCGCCGGGGTGGGCAGCGTCAAATCGAGGAATTTCATTTTTGGCCGGCGGTGTGCTAATTTGGCTGGTATTTAGCCGCTCAATTGGGTTGAATATGACGCAGGTTGTTTTTGCATTTGCAAAATGAGCTTAATCAAGTGAACGCATCAAAAAAAGAAATTATCGAATCCGCTGACCGTGGCCAGACCGGAGTGGTCGCCTCCAACGGCGACAAATGGTCCGAGTCCCTCCAATCCGTTTTTGAACTGGCGCTGCAAAGCGCCGGGCCCGAGCGCACCGCCAATTTGCTGGAAAAGCTGACGGAACAACTGCGCTCGGCACCCCGTCCGCGGGCGGGTGTCACCACGCCCTACATTAACACCATTTCCCCCGCCAGTCAGGCGCCGTTTCCCGGTGACCGGGAAATCGAGCGCCGGATTAAGAGTATCATCCGCTGGAACGCCATGGCGATGGTGGTGAAGGCCAATTCCACCACCAACGTGGGCGGCCATATTTCCTCGTTCGCCTCCTCGGCCACCCTTTACGAAGTGGCCTTCAACCATTTCTTCCGAGGTGCCACCGAGGATTTCCCCGGCGATCTCGTTTATTTTCAAGGCCATGCCGCCCCGGGCATGTATGCCCGCGCATTTCTGGAAGGCCGTTTGAGCGAGCAGCAGTTGCAGAATTTCCGCCAGGAACTCGCCGAGGGTGGTGGTTTGTCCTCCTATCCGCATCCCTACTTGATGCCCGAGTTCTGGCAGTTCCCCACGGTGTCCATGGGCCTCGGCCCCATTATGTCGCTCTATCAGGCGCGTTTTAACCGCTATTTGCAGGCGCGCGGGCTGACCAATTGGAAGTCCGAACCCAAAGTCTGGGCCTTCCTCGGCGACGGCGAGTCCGACGAGCCCGAATCCCTCGGGGCTATCACCCTGGCTGGACGTGAGAATCTGGACAATGTCATCTGGGTGGTGAATTGCAACTTGCAGCGTCTGGACGGTCCGGTGCGCGGCAACGGCAAGATCATTCAGGAACTCGAGGGTCTGTTCCGTGGCGCGGGTTGGAATGTCATCAAGGTCATTTGGGGCACCGAATGGGACGACCTCATCAAGCGGGACAAGACCGGCCTGCTGATCAAGCGCATGGATGAATGCGTGGATGGCGACTACCAGAAATATGTCGTCGAGCCCGGCAGCTACACCCGCAAACATTTCTTCGGCAAATATCCGGAACTGCTGGAACTGGTAAATCATTTGTCCGACGAACAGATCAATAAATTGCTGCGCGGCGGTCATGACGCCCGGAAAATGTACGCGGCCTACCACTCGGCGATGGCGCACAAGGGGCAGCCCACGGTCATTTTGGCCAAGACCATCAAGGGTTACGGGCTGGGTGAGGCCGGTGAGGGCAAGAACATTTCCCACCAGCAGAAGAAAATGAATGAGAAGGAGCTGCGCGAATTCCGCAAGCGCTTCAACATTCCCATCAGCGATGATGTCATCGCGGAAACCCCATTTTACCGTCCGCCGGCGGACAGTCCGGAAATCCAATATCTGCTCAAGCAGCGCGCCAAACTCGGTGGCTTCCTGCCCGCGCGCATTGTCAAGCCCGTCACGCTGGATGTGCCCAAGGCCGATTATTTCGGCGAATTTTACCGGGGTTCCGCCCGTGAAATTTCCACCACCATGGCCTTTGGCCGGTTGCTCAGCATTCTGCTCCAGCATAAAGGTATTTCCCGCAACATCGTTCCCATCATTCCCGACGAGGCCCGCACGTTTGGTCTGGACACGCTGTTCCGCGAGATCGGCATTTATTCTCCCAAGGGCCAGTTGTACGAACCCGTGGATCTCAACACCCTCTCGTTTTACCACGAGGCCAAAGATGGCCAGATTCTGGAAGAAGGCATCACCGAGGCTGGCTCCATGGCCTCGTTCATTGCGGCCGGTACGAGCTACGCCAGCCATGGTGTGCCCACCATACCGTTCTACATCTATTACTCCATGTTCGGTCCGCAGCGGGTGGGCGATCTCTTCTGGCTCGCTGGCGATATCCGCGCCAAGGGCTTCCTGCTCGGTGCCACCTCCGGGCGCACTACCCTCAACGGCGAGGGGTTGCAACACCAGGATGGTCACAGCTTGCTGCTTGCCGGGACCGTGCCCACCTGCCTGCCCTACGATCCAGCCTTCGGCTTCGAGCTGGCCCTGATCGTCGCGGAGGGCTTGCGCCGCATGTATGTGGCGCAAGAAGACATCTATTATTACATCGCGCTCTACAACGAGAACTATCTCATGCCGGTGATGCCGGCGGGCGTGGAAGATGGCGTGTTGAAAGGCTTGTATAAATTCAAGCCCGGTCCGGACGGTTTGAAGGTCAAGGCCCACTTGCTGGGCAGCGGCTCCATCATGACTTCCGCCTTGAAAGCCCAGACGATTCTGGCTGAACGTTACGGCGTCTCCGTGGATGTCTGGAGCGCCACCAGTTACAAACTGCTGCGCAACGACGCCATTCATTGCCAGACCTACAACATGCTGCATCCCACGCAGCCCGCGAAACAATCCTATTTGGAAACCCTCCTGGCCAAGGAAACCGGCGCGTTTATTGCGGTTTCCGATAACGTGCGCACGGTGCCTGAACAAATCGCCCCGTGGGTTCCCGGCGGCCTGTTCACGCTGGGCACGGACGGCTTCGGCCGCAGCGACACCCGCACCCGCCTGCGCCGGTTCTTCGGCGTGGACACCGAATCCACTGTCATTGGCGTGTTGTACGCCCTGTCACAAAAGGGTGCGATTGACAAATCTGTGGTGGCCCAAGCCATTAAGGACCTCGGTGTTGACCCGGACAAGGTGCAACCCCAGTTGGTCTAAGCCCTGCGATGGCGCCGGTCTCATTTTCCCACCGTGCCTGCACGGTGGGATTTTTTTTGAACTGGAACTGGTCTAAAGGAGGAAGGCTTCGGGAGTGCGGCAACAAGTTGCCGCACTCCCAAACAAGGTCGTCCGATTATTTCACCACGGCCGGTGCGGTCGCCACTTTCGCGACCTTGTCGGCAATATTAATGCGAATCACCGAGGCGATGGGGTCCGGCGCGGTGGCTGGCAGCTCCAGCGTTACCCCGCTGTCGGTCTGCTCAAACTTGAGTTTCGTGTGCTTGGGGTCGGCCAGCAGGTAGGCCTTTTTAACCCGGCTTTGCAAACCCGGCAATTCCAACGTGCCGCTCGCCGGCCAGTGGAACACCGAAATGTAAATAATCCCCGGCTTGGTGGTGCAGCGCCAGTCGTTGGCGGCGGATACCAGGGTGTCGTGACCGTAGCCATCCTTGACTTTCACCGTGCCGCCCAGTTCGCTGCCGAACACCGTCGCATGGGTTCCGTAAATCGCCTCGCCATTCACCTTCATCCATTTGCCCACTTCCGCCAGCCGCTCCACGCTGGGTTCCGGAATCAACCCTTCCGAGTTCGGTCCGACATTCAGCAGGTAATTGCCGCCTTTGCTCGCAATATCAATCAGGTTGAACAGGATGGTCTGGGTGGACTTCCAATGATTGTCATCCTTTTTAAACCCCCACGTGTCATTGAGGGTCATGCAGGTTTCCCAATCGCGACCGGGAAAGCCCTTCGCCGGAATTTTCTGCTCGGGCGTCTCGGTGTCGCCCTTGAAGCCGCCGCCCAGGCGGTTGTTCATGATGATGTCCGGGCGGAGTTGCTTCACTTCCGCGTACAGTTTGGCCGCGCGGTTGGAATTCATGTCCGTTGGCGTGTCCCACCAGAGCACGGCCGGGAATTGCCCATAGTTGCTCAAAATCTCGTGCACTTGGGGCACGGCTACCTTGTCAATGTAATCATCCATATCCCGCTTTTGGGCCGGGTCCCATTTGCCGCCGCTGGCCGCACCCCCATTGTTCCAGTCTTGCGCCTGGGAGTAATAGAAACCCAGCTTGATGCCCGCCTTTTCGCAGGCGGCGGCGAGTTCCTTGAGCGGGTCGCGATGGAAGGGCGTCCGGTCCACGATGTTCCAGTCACTGGCCTTGGAATCAAACATCGCGAAGCCGTCATGGTGTTTGCTGGTGATGACGATGTATTTCATCCCGGCGTTCTTGGCCACGGCCACCCAGGCATCGGCGTCGAATTTTTCCGGATCAAACTGCTTGGCGTATTCCTGGTATTCCGCGCAGGGGATTTTCCCCTTGTTCATGATCCATTCCCCGATGCCGGGCACCGGCTTGCCGTGGTAATAACCTGCGGGCACGGAATATACGCCCCAATGGATGAACATGCCGAACTTCGCCTCGCGCCACCATTCCATCCGGGCATCACGGTGTTCTTTCGTTTCCGCCTCCATGGGGTTCTGGGCGTGGAGACGAATCGTTCCGGTGAGGGCCATCGCCAAAAGCAAACCGGGCAATAAAAGTTTTTTCATGTCGTTGGAGTAATGTGTTGCGCTTAAGTTGCTTGGTTTGGCGCGCGATTTAAAGCCTAATTTTAATTTAGCGCATACGACATTTGTTCAAGACGCCATCGGGGTGGGGACAGCCTGTCCCCACATCCTACGGATACAATAAGCACTTCGCCCGCCGCTGCTGGTACTTGTCCAGTTCGGGCTGCCAGAGCGCATGAATTTCCGCCAGCGGCTCACCGGCTTTGACCGCCGCGAGCGTCGCGGAATCCCGCAACAGCATACTCACTTTTTCCGGGTGGAAATCTTGCGGATACAGGTGGCAGAGCGTTTCCGCGATGAGCAACCCCACATCCACCACCCGGCATTCCGCGCGGTCGGTCAAAATAATATTCACCCCGCCGCATGGCTTGCCGGCGTAAACGCTCGCTGTGGGCGTGAACCGCACCGGCACAAAGCGCACCCCGGGCAGGCCGGCTCCGTTCAATTCGCCCGCCAGCTTCACGTCGTCAATATAGGGCGCGCCCACCACCTCGAAGGGCGTGTCCGTCCCGCGCCCCACGGACAGCGCATCCTCCAGCAACCCAATGCCCGGATACAACGTCGCCTCCGTGAGGCTGCGCATGTTGGGCGAGGGATTCGTCCATGGCAGACCGGTCGCATCAAAGTAATCTCCCCGCGACCAGTTCGTCAGCGGAATCACGGTCAAATCAGTGCCGGGCGAGCGCTCGGTCCGGAACAGGGTGGCCAGTTCCCCGGCGGTCAGACCGTAACGCAGCGGCACGAAATGGTAGCCCACGAAATTCGGCGTGCCACTGAGCACCGGACCTTCAACTGTGGTTCCGGTGATGGGATTCGGCCGGTCCAGCACAAAGTATTTCAGATGGTGCTCCGCCGCGGCTTCCATGGTTTTGCCCAGCGTGGCGGTGTAGGTGTAAAAGCGGCAGCCGATGTCCTGAATGTCAAACACCAGCGCATCCAGATTCGTGAGCTGGTCGGCTGTGGGCTTGGTATGTTTGCCATACAGGCTGTAAACCGGCAGGCCTGTGGCTGCGTCCACGCTGTCCCCGACCTTTTCATCCGCCACGCCCCGGATGCCGTGTTCCGGGCTGAAGAGTTCCACGAGTTGCACCCCGGGCGCATGGTGCAATAGATCAATGGTGGCATGGCGATTCCGGTCCTGGCCGGTGTGATTCGTGATCAAGCCAATCCGCAAGCCGCGTAACGGCGCAAAGTCCTCGCGTTCCAGCACGTCAATGCCATTCAGCGTGGGCGCGACCTCGGCCTTTGGTGGCAGCGCGCCCGGTACGTGGCTGAAATCAAAGTCGGTGATGGCCTCGGCCGCCAACGTGCCCAGTTGCGCGCGCAAGGCGATGACGCTGCCCGCTTCGGTGGGGTGATTGCGATTGGAGAGAAAGATCACGAACGTTTGGGAAAAGGGATCAATCCACAGCGACCCGCCGGTCCAGCCCGTGTGCCCATAAGACCCGAGGGGAAACAGCTTCCCGCGAGGTCCACTGTAGGGCGAATCCATATCCCAGCCCAGCCCACGCCGCGCCGTGATGTACGGCGGTGTCTGCACCCGGATCATGAGCCGGACCGTTTCCGGCCTGAAAATGCGCACCCCGTCCAGTTCACCCTCATTGAGCAACAGGCGGGCGTAACGGGCCAAATCCGGGGCGGTGGTGAAGAGTCCGGCATGACCCGCCACGCCGCCCATGTGCCGCGCTGTGGGGTCATGCACCACACCCCGCCAGGGTTGGCCTTTGACGACCTCCGTCGGGGCCACGCGACCCAGCTTGGCGGCGGGTGGCAGATAGCCGGTGTCCGTCATGCGCAGGGGCTCATAAATCTCCCGGGCCACAAACTGTTCCAAGGGCATCCCGCTGACGCGTTGCACGACTTCGCCCAGTAGAAAGAAATTGATGTCGCTGTAACGCTCCACCGCGCCGGGTTGCGCCGCCAGCGGGATGGCACACGCCATCTGAATGGCCGTGGCCCGCCCGTGCCAGTCCGTGCGGGTTTCGATATCCGGCGGCAGCCCCGAGGTGTGCGTCATTAATTGCCGGATGGTGATGGCCTCGCGGCCGCCGCCGGTGAATTCCGGGATGTACTTGGACACGGACGACTCCAGCGTCACCTGCCCGCGTTCGACCAGCAGCATGATCGCCGGCGTGGTCGCGACTACTTTGGTCAGGGAGGCAGCGTCAAAAATCGTGTCCTCGGTCATGGGCTCCACGGCGGGGACCAGCGCGCGGTTGCCATAGGCCTTGTGATACACGCTCCCGCGATGCTCCAGCCACAACACCCCGCCCGGGCATTTATGATTCGCAATGGCCTGGTTGATGGCGGCATCCATCGACGCCAATTGTTCCGGCCGGAAGGCACTGGGCTTGGGCGGCAACGGTTGCCGGGTAACACAACCGCAAATGGCGAGCGCGAGTAAAACGACGAGGGCGGCTAACGGCAACGGGCGATGATTCATACCTTATTGGTTATTGTTGGCACAAAACCGGGCGGGGGCCAAGCAGCATCTCCTGGGATTCCCCAGACTTGCCGAATCGGCAATAATGCATAATGTTATCCCATGATCGAAAACACCCTTGGCGAAATTGAGGCCCGCATTCAACAGGCGGGGGCGGTGACTCCGGAGCAAAAGCGCGAACTGCTCCAGTTGCTGGCCACGCTCAAGGCGGAAGTGGCCACCCTGGCCCAAACCCATGGGGAACAGGCCAGCAGCATCACGGGTTTTGCCAATATCTCCACTCACGAGGCCACCCGCGCCGACCAAAACCCCCAGTTGCGCGAACTCTCCGTGCGCGGCCTGCGTTCCTCGGTCGAGGGGTTTGAAAAATCCCATCCCCAGCTCGTGCAAATCGTCAACAGCATCAGCAATACGCTGGCCAACCTCGGGATTTAACACCCGTCAATCCGCTGTCGGTTCCAATCGCGCGATGGCCGCCATGATTTCATCCGCCACCTGCTGGTAAATCGCCTTCAGCCGGGCTTTGTCGCAGGTTTGGGCCTCGGCCCGCAGGGCGGCAAAATCCATCGGCCGCCCATATTTAACCACCACCCGGCGGGGCCGGGGAAATTTCATGTGCCGGCCATAAGCCTCGAAACTGCCAAACACCCGCACCGGCACCACGGGGGCGGTGGATTTAATCACGGTCAAGCCCACGCCAGAACGGGCGGGTTGTAATTTGCCGTCCAGCGTGCGGGTGCCCTCGGGAAACAGAATGATGCCGCCGCCGGCCAGCAACCGGTCGAGGATGGCCTTCAAGCCCGCCGCCCCGCCGCCATCGCGATTGACCGGCACCGCGTTCCACGACCGGAGCACCGCGCCGACCACGGGAAAACGAAACAAGGTTTCGCGGGCTAAATAATTAATGGGGCGGGGCAGGGCGGAGCCCACCAGCGGCGGATCAATAAAACTCGCGTGATTGGCCGCCAGGATCACTCCGCCCGTGAGGGGCACGCGCTCAACATTGAGCAC
This sequence comes from uncultured Verrucomicrobia subdivision 3 bacterium, assembly GCA_903895255.1. Taxonomy (GTDB): domain Bacteria; phylum Verrucomicrobiota; class Verrucomicrobiia; order Limisphaerales; family UBA11358; genus UBA11358. The sequence goes on along the minus strand of CAITTG010000043.1, from coordinate 4,166 downwards.
GCGCCACCGGAAATAAACTGTGTAGAGCGCCCGGAAAAACAGCCAGCCAAGACGGTAGGACCAGGTCATGATTTCGGCAGCCGGGCGCGGATTTCCGCCAGCAACAATCCGCTGGTTTGCTCGGAGGTCAGGTCCGAGTTGTTGATGACTTTGGCCCCCAGGGCGATCATCAGGGGGGCGGAGGCCCGCTGGCTGTCGCGCTGGTCGCGGGCCGCGAGGTTTTCCTCGACGCCATCCGCCGCGCGCCGCCGGGAGCGCTCGTCCAGCTTGGCATCCAGGTAAAATTTAAAATCCGTCTCCGGAAACACATTGGTCCCGATGTCCCGGCCCTCCATCACCAGATTGCCGAACTGGATGCAATCGCGCTGCGTTTTTTTCATCCAATCGCGGACCTTCGGCACGGCGGCCACATGAGCCACGGCGGCGGCGGTCTCGGGGGTGCGGATTTCCTTTTCCGGGAAATAATTTTCCACCAGCAGCCGCACCTTGTTATCCACGCACACCAGTTTGGTCTTCCATTTGCGACAGGCGGCGGCGACGGCCTTGGCGTCATGCACGTCGATGCGTTGCTGGAGGCAATACCAGGCCAGGGTGCGGTACATGGCGCCGGTGTCCACATAGATGTAGCCCAGCGCGGCGGCCACCAGTTTGGAATTCGTGCTCTTGCCGCTGGCGCTCGTGCCGTCAATGGCGATGACAATTGGATGTTGCTTGGTTCCCATTATAATAAAGTTAATCGGCAAAGAGTTCGTCCAGCGCCAGTTTACGACCCGTGTGACCGTCCAGAATCGTCGCCCCCAAACCCTGTGGGGCCGGGGTGGCCAGTTTCTGGAAAAAATTCGGGAACGTCTTCTTCACGCAGGCGGGATTTTTGATTTTAATGCCCGGCACTTTCAAGCCCAGAATCGCAAAACACATCGCCATGCGATGATCATTATACGTCTCAATCTCCGCGCCATGCAAGGCGGAGGGGAACACCGTCAGCGTGTCGCCTTCCTCAATCACTTTTGCGCCGCATTTGGTCAGCTCGGTGCGCAAGGCGAAGACGCGTTCGCATTCCTGGACGCGCAGGCGGCCGATGTCGGTGAATTGGATCGGCTGGCCAGCAAATGGCGCCAGAACAATGGCCGTCATAATACTATCGGCCAGTTCATTCAGACGCGAAATTTGACGCTTCATCCCCGCATTTAATCCTAATCCGACATAGATGCGGAATTGAGCATCAAGCTGCCATTGTGATTCGGTGCTCGCCCAATCGTAAATCTTTATTTGGTTGGCAAAACCTGCTCTTTCAAAAAGCCAGGCAACTCCCCAAAAATAGCTTCCGCTGGAAGCATCTGGCTCAATTTGAAAGGCGCCACCTTGCTTGGGAAAAACCTCCATTAATTTCGAGGTCATCGCCACGTAAGGCGATTCCTCCGCATTCTCACCGCTGATGGCTACCTGCCAGCCACCCATGCCCGCGCTCAATAACAACGCCGAGGCAAATTGCGAACTGGCGGTAATGCTCACGGTGCATTTCCCCGGTTTTGGACCTCCCCCATAAATCCGCGCCGGTAATTTGTCGTTGCCAGTTTCCGACTCCACGCGATACCCCAATTCGCGCAATGCTGTAAAGAGCGCCGCCTGCGGCCGCTCATGCATGCGCGGCACACCGCTCAAACGATACACGCCGCTGCCCAGACACAGGAAGGGGGCCAGAAACCGCGCCGCCGTGCCCGCGTTGCCCACGAACAATTCCAGCGGCTGGCTCTCCGTGCCGCCGGGGGGAATGCGTCCGCCCAGCCCCTGCACCGTGATGGTGCGATTGCAAAACTCCGCCGGGTCCACCGTAACCTGCACGTCCAAGCCCAGCTTGTGCAGGCATTCCACCATGATCTGGGTGTCCTCGCTCCACAGCGCGCCTTGGAGCGTCACCTCACCATCGGCCAGCGCCGCGAGGATCAGCGCCCGGTTCGTGATGCTCTTCGAGCCGGGCACGGTAATCTCCGCGCGCACCGTGCTGGTGAGCGGGACGATTTCGATGAGATCGGGTAAAGCCATGTTTAAAACTTCAAACTTCAAAATCCAAACTTCAGGGAAACTCCAAGCTTCAACATCCAAATATTCCCGTCGGTAAAATATTTCCCGAGGTTCGCCCTGTCAGTGATTGAGGATTGAAATGTGATCATTGAGATTTCTCTGATGATTGGAGTTTGAATTTTATTTTCATTCCGCGCACCACTCATCCCGCCGCTGCTTGGCCGTCGCAAAAAACTTCGCCACAGCCTTTTCATCCGCCTTCAAGAGCGAGCGCTGGAATTTCTCCAGCTCGACGATAAACCCGCCCACGGCATCAGCCAAATGGGCTTGGTTGGCTAGCGCAATGTCCCGCCACATCTCGGGCGAGCCGGAGGCAATCCGCGTGGTGTCCCGGAACCCGGTGGCGCACAGGGTACCCTGCGCCGCAGATTTCTGCGGACGCAACACCTGGCTGGCCAAGGTGGCCGCCACCACATGCGGCAAATGACTCGACCGACTGACCAGCTTGTCGTGCTCGTTCGGGGTCAACCGCAGGGTGCGCGCGCCCAGGTCGTGCCAGAATGTCTCCACGGCAGTTACCGACGGCGCATGTGATTTTTTGGTAGGTGTGACCACGCACACCGCATGGGCAAACAAATCCGCCCGGGACGCCAGCACCCCGGTTTTTTCGCCGCCTGCCATCGGATGGCTCCCCACAAAATGCGCTCCGGCCCGGCTCACGAGGGTTTCGAGGTCCCGGACCACACTGGCTTTGACGCTCCCCACATCCGTGACCACCGCGCCGGCCCTCAAAGCCGGGAGGAACTGGGCCGTAATGGCCCGCATTTGGGCCAGCGGCGTGCAGAGAATGACCAAATCCGCCCCGGAAACGGCGGCCAGCAAATCGGTGGTGGCATAATCCAGCGCCCCGGCCTGTTCGCACTCGGCCAGGCTGGTGCTGCGGCGCACATAACCAGCCACCTCCCCGGCCAGCCGGCGCTGCCGCACGGCCAGCCCGATGGACCCGCCGAGCAAGCCGACCCCAAGGATGGCGATTTTCTGAAATTTCACGCGCGGAGCATAGCTAAACGCCGGAGCAAATACCAGCGTGTTGAAGGATGGGTTTCATTGTCTGGTCAGGATGCTCGATAAATATTTTTTCACCTTGAATCACCTTGAATCACCTTGAATCACCTTGAATGGGCTTGAATAACAAGGCTTGAGGCGCGGGGCGCGGGGCGCGAGGCGGGGAAAACCAGGGAGGACGAGGTACCTTTTTAATTTCATAGGTCGGATGTGGTCGGATTTGAGGTTGACCCGATTTCTTGTGAGGGCGCGGGGCGGGGAAAACCGGGGGCCGAGGCCAGCCTGGGGGGGACGAGCCTGGACGGTAGTAATAGTCCAAAGTCTCATGTCCAATGTCCAAGGTCGGAAAACGTGCAGTCGCGTGGTTTTTCGCCGTCCGCGGTGTTGCCTGCTCGGCGGTCATAGACCGCCGCCACAGGGCGCCCCCGAGGGAACTTCGCACTTTGACTGGCTTTGACCGGGCAGGGGTTCATCCGCGAATGTTCGCGCCCTCCTATTAGGATTTCAAAGAACCCGACGGCGCCCAAGGGACCATGGCACCCGTCCTCGAAATCATGGCTTACGCCATGATGCGAGGAATAGTTTACATGGGGACCCTGGACATTGGCTGTCCAGGTGAATAACTTTTTTAATTTTCTTAAAAGTGACGCAAAAGATTGGTTGACAATAATTTGCGTCTTGAAAATGGGTTCCTCGCTGTTTCCAGTGGCATTTTCGCTTGGGAATGAGGCGGTCCTGCAGGTTTGGTCGTTACCATCGTTGATCCGCCCGCCCGGCGACTGCGGGCTGGCGAGTCGCCAGCGAACTGCTGACACCAGGCGAACGTCGCTTGGAAATGAATCACCCAGACTTGATTGAAAGTATCGGCGCTCAAAACACAAATACCCGCATTGGAGACTGGCAATGCGGGTATTTTATTTTACAGGCAAGCACTTGAGCTGGCAAGGGAAATTTCTGAACGTGTCGGCGGGAGTTCAAAAGGAGATTTTTTGAGTGAAGTCAAAAGGAGACGGGTTTAGAGGGAGTAATTTCCGAGGATTTCGGGCCAGGTATTGAGGGGTGGGGCTGGGGGTTTCGTG
>CAITTG010000042.1 GCA_903895255.1 uncultured Verrucomicrobia subdivision 3 bacterium | reverse complement strand
TTGGTAGCGCGTAGGGGAATCGAACCCCTCTTTCAGCCTTGAGAAGGCCACGTCCTAGCCGATAGACGAACACGCCAGCCAATGCTCAATAAGATAACAAATCCCGCCTCCCTGTCAACGCCCCGCAACGCCCCCGCCTCGCGCCAGTTCTTTCCGCCGCATCTGGGTCGATCTGCATGCATCGGCGGTTAAAACCCCGCCTATTTCCGCCTCAAGCCTTCGTTTTGCCTTGATTGGCCGGGAGTGCCTCACTCTCCTCCGCCTGGCCGAGAATCCGCGCAGCCGCCGCGCGAATCGCGGCGCGCAGCTCCGGGGGCTTGACGACGGTGGCGTCACCGCCCCAGCCCAATATCCAGCGCTCTATCTCCGGGAGGCTCGATAGTTTCAACTGCAATTCCACCCCGCCGGATTTCAGCTCGCGCAGTTTTTGGGATTCATGCCATTTCTTCTCGCGGATGTAATCCGCCACCCGGGCGTCGAAGCGGACAACCACTTCGTAAGCCCCCTCGCCAGCGTGCACGCCAAAGCTGTTGCGCAACCGTTTCTCCAGGGAAAACCGCTCGGGCCGGGGAAACGTTTTGCCGGTGGGTTTGACGGACTGGATGCGCGTGGGGGCGAAGGTGCGGATGTCCTTGCGCGCGTGATCGTAGGCGAATAGATACCATTCGCCATTGATGTTCGCCAGGTGATACGGGTCCAGCAGCCGCACCTCGGTTTTGGCCTGGCCCGGCTTGCGATAAACCAGCTCAATTTGCTGGCGCTGCGCGGCGGCGCGGGAAAGCTGGTCGAAAACCGCCAAATCCAGGATGGGTTCGGCCCGGGTGCGGAAGGAAATCGTCTGCTCCAAGCTCGCGAGATTGAGGGAAATGGTATTGGGCAGCGACTGCTCCATTTTGCGGATCGCACTGAGCAGCGGTTTCTCAAAGCTTGTGCCCCGGTATTGCTGGAGGGCTTTTTCCGCCACGATCAGCGCAAACAGTTCGCCCTCGGTGATCTGGAGATTGGGAAAGCCGCTGACCTCCTCGGTGTAATAATAACCCTTGCTGACGCCATTAAAGGCGATGGGGAGGCCCATGCGGTCGCGCATGAACTCGATGTCCCGGCGCACGGTTTTGGAGGAAACCTCGCACTCGCGCGCGAGGGTTTCGGAATTTGGCAGCTTGCCCGACTGCAAGGCCTGGTGAATGCGCACCATGCGCTCCAGCGGCGGACGAGAATGCAGCGACTCGTTCACCGGGGAGGCTCAGGAACCGCGTTCGAGTTTCGCGAGCAGTTCGTCGTTGGTCTTGTGCTTCTTGAGGGCGGCGGTGAGCGTTTCCATCGCCTCAATGGGATTCAAGTCCACCATGGTGCGGCGCAGCTTGCGAATGGCCTCGAGGTTCTTGGATGCAAACAGCTTTTCCTCTTTGCGGGTGCCGCTCTTGGGAATGTCGATGGCCGGGAACAACCGGCGGTCGGAGAGCTTGCGGTCGAGGATCAATTCCATGTTGCCGGTGCCCTTGAATTCTTGAAAGATGAGTTCATCCATGCGCGAACCCGTGTCCACCAGGGCCGTGGCCAGGATGGTGAGGGAGCCGCCGTTTTCAATTTTCCGGGCCGAGGCAAACATCTTGCGCGGGATTTCCAGGGCGCGGGCATCCACGCCGCCGGTCATGGTCCGTCCACTGCCGCCATGCACACTGTTATAAGCGCGCGCGATGCGGGTGAGGGAGTCCATGAGCACGAAAACATCTTTGCCGGTTTCCACAATGCGGCGGCAGCGCTCGACCATGAAACGGGAGAGGCGCACGTGCGTCTCCAGGTCCATGTCGTTGGAGGAGGCCACCACTTCGGCCTTCACGGAACGCTGGAAATCGGTCACTTCCTCGGGGCGCTCGTCAATCAACAGCACCAGCACATGCACCTCGGGGTGGTTGGTGGTGATGGCGTTGCAAATCTGCTTGAGAATGGTGGTCTTGCCCGTGCGCGGCGGGGCGACGATCAGCCCGCGCGTGCCCTTGCCGATGGGCGTGACGAGGTCGATCACCCGGGTCTCGAGCTGGTCCGGCGTGGTCTCGAGGTTGTATTTCTCGATGGGGTCAATCGTGGTGAGGTTCTCAAAGCGCACCGCTTTGGTATACTCCTCAAACGGCATGTCATTGACCTTTTCCACGGTCTTGAGCTGCGGGCTGGTGCCCCGGTGCGGCGGCTGGGTGGTGCCGGCCACATGACTGCCCTCGCGCAGAAAACTGCGGCGGATGCTGTCCGGCGTGACAAAGATGTCCGTCGGTTTGGGATGAAAATGATTGGCTGCGGTCCGCAAAAATCCAAAACCCTTTTCGGAAATTTCCAAATAGCCCGAGCCAAAATTGGCCGCTTTTTCGCCGTTGTTATCTGCACTGCTCATATGTTATCTAAAAACGAAGGCCGGAATTTGTCCCGAAAAACCAGTTATGAATGTGTGAACTTGGGAAGTTGCCCGACCAAAAGCCGGACTCACAAAACCTTCGACAGTTCCATTAATACGAGCATGCGCGGGCAAATGCAACAATTATTTCCACAAAATGGCATAAAAAAGGGCCGCTGCTGCCAGCGGCCCCTGCAAAACCTGAATAAAACGCGCTTAAACCCGGGTGTTTTACGACCCCACCGCCGCGCGTGCCTCGGCCGCCAGCGGGGTGCTGAGGTAACGTTCCCCGGTCGAACAGGCCACCGTCACAATCAACTTGCCCTTGTTCTCCGGCCGGCGCGCCACCTCAATGGCGGCCACCACATTCGCCCCGGTGGAAATGCCCACCAGCAGGCCCTCTTCCTTGGCCAGCCGACGGGCCATGGCGAAGGCATCATCATTGGTCACCTGCACGCATTCCACAATTTGCGGATTGCCGGCGGAATCTTTCAAGTGCAGGTTGCCCGGGACGAACCCGGCCCCCGTGCCCTGAATCTTGTGCGGACCCGGTTTCACCGGCTGGCCGGCCAGAGTCTGGGAAATGACCGGAGAATCCTTCGGCTCCACGGCAATGGCCTGGAATGAAGGTTTGCGCGGCTTGATCACTTCGGTCACCCCGGTGATGGTGCCGCCGGTGCCCACCGCCGCCACGAAGATATCCACCTTGCCGTCGGTGTCCGCCCAAATTTCCTCGGCGGTGGTTTTCTTGTGAATCGCCGGATTGGCGGGATTGTTAAATTGTTGCGGAATCCACGACTTGGGGGTTTCCTTGGCCAGTTGTTCGGCCCGGGCAATCGCGCCCTTCATCCCCTCGGCCCCGGGGGTCAGCACCAGTTTGGCCCCCAGCATGGCCAGCAACGTGCGGCGCTCCAGGGACATGGTCTCGGGCATGGTGAGGATGAGCTGGTAGCCCTTCGCTGCGGCCACGAAGGCCAGCGCAATGCCCGTGTTCCCACTGGTGGGCTCAATGATAATCGTATCCTTCGTGAGCACACCCCGCGCCTCGGCATCCTCAATCATCGCCATGCCAATGCGGTCCTTCACACTGCCCAGCGGATTGAAAAATTCGCACTTGAGGAGGATGGTGGCGTCAACGCCAGCCGTGACTTTGTTGAGTTTGACCAGCGGGGTGTGGCCGACGGTTTCGACAATGTTGTTATAAATTTTGCCCATAAGCTTGATTATGAATGTGTTTGACGACCTGACTTTTATGGTCCAATTCGCCAGCCACGGCAAGGCTTTTTTATCCACAAAAAAGGCCGTCCCTGCGGACGGCCTCCTCTTTGCGTTAACGGTGGAACTGCCGTTCAAGCAGCCTTCGCGGCCGCTTTTTTGGCGAGCCCGGCGACTTTTTTGCGCTTGACGTAGTTCAACCGGCGTTTTTTCTTAATTTCTTTGTTCAGTTGTTTGCCCATAAGTGTCTTTACTTTATTCGCGTGATGCGATTTCGTTATGCCACTATGAATTTTTACGCGCTCCGATTCAACATCTATTTGGCGCTGATAATGAGTCTCCTCCTCGGGGTGGGGTGCAAATCCACGCCCAAGGACGACAAAAAGGACAAGGAAGTCAGCGCCATCCGGGTGCATATGGAGTCCGTGGCCGGCCCGGGCACCATGACCCAGACGGTCTCCGTCATCCGCTCCGACCCCGTGAGCGTGACCATCCTGAGCGGGCCGGTGCTCACCGAATCCGACGTGGTGCTCGCCCGGGTCCTCGAAACCAGCGCCGGTTTTGCCGTGGAACTCCACTTTTCCACCACTGGCACCTTGTTGCTGGAGCAATATACCGCCGCCAATCCCGGCAAACATTTCGTGATTTTCGGCCAGTGGGGTGAAAAGGACGACGACGGCCGCTGGCTGGCCGCTCCACTGATCACCCACCGCATCTCGGATGGCGTGCTGTCTTTCACCCCGGACATGAGCCGGGACGACGCCTTGCGGCTGGTGAAAGGCCTGAACAACGTCGCCCAAAAAATCGCCAAGGGTGCCCTGAAATGATTCCCTCTCTGGTTCGCGCCACCGTCCTCACTGCCCTCAGCCTGGGCTTGACGCCCCTCCAGGCGCAGTCGCCTTTTCAATTTCCCACCGCCAACCATGCGCTCTATGAGCCAGGCGGGGACGCGCGCTTCCTCGCCCCCACCGCGCCGGACAAACCCTGGACCAGCGGCGGCTTCGGTTGCGTGCGTGACAACGGCACCCGCATGCACGAGGGCCTGGACATCCGCTCCTTGCAACACGACCGCCGGGGCGAGCCCACCGACCCCGTGTGCGCCACGGCCGATGGCGTGGTCGCCTACATCAGCCGCCATCCGGGCTTGTCCAATTACGGCAACTACGTGGTCATCCGCCACATCATTGAGGGTCTCGAAATTTATTCGCTCTACGCCCATCTAAGCCAGGTCGCCCCCGGCCTGGTCATCGGGCAGCCGGTGCGGGCCGGCCAGCAAATCGGCGTCATGGGCCGCACCTCCACGGCGGAAGTCATCACCAAAGACCGCGCTCACGTGCACTTTGAACTAAATGTGTTTGTGAACGACAACTTCGCCGCCTGGTTCAAGCGCGCCGACCCGGGCGAACGCAACGACCACGGCATCTGGAATGGCCAGAACCTCAACGGCCTGGACGAGCGGCAAATCCTGCTGCAGGAACACCAGCAAGGCGCCCGCTTCAGCTTGCTGACCTTCGTGCGCAGTCAGAACGAACTATGCCGGGTGCAAGTACGCGCGACCAGTTTCCCCTATTTGAAGCGCTATGCGCCGCTGGTGCTGCCGAATCCCCGGGCGGAAAAAGAAGGCGTGGCGGGCTATGAAATCGCCCTGAATTACAACGGCGTTGCCTTCGCCCTGATGCCCCGGCCGGAATCGGAAATGAAGAGCCGCGCCCGGTTTCAATTACTGGAGGTCAATGATGCGGAGGCACGGGCCAACTCCTGCCGCAAGCTGGTCATTGAGCGCGGTGGGCATTGGGTGCTCGGCCCTCATGGCTTGGAAGAGCTGGAGAAGCTGGTGGATTGACTAATTGGGCGCATCATGCCCAAGCGTCGGCGGGAGCTCCCGCCGCGCGGGTCGGTGACCCGCAGCATTTATTGACCTGGAGATCGCGGACCGGGACATTGTGCGCGGCTTCGCCCTGAATGCCGCGCCCCGCCGAGACGCTCCCCACGCAACAAAAAAGGGAATCCTCCTTGCGGAAGATTCCCTTGTGAAAGACTGCTTGAGCCAATCCTACGTACGGGCGGCCGGGCGCTTGGCCGCGGCATCCAGGATGGCCGTGAGCACGCTGTTGGGCACCTGCTCAAAGTTCAGCGGCTCCATGGAATAGGAGGCGCGGCCTTTGCTCAGCGAGCGGATGGCCGTGGAGTAGCCGAACATTTCCTTCAACGGCACCTGCGCATTGAGCACGGTCTGGCCGTTCTTGGCTTCGATGCCGTTGATCACGCCGCGGCGGCGGTTGATGTCGCCGAGCAGATCGCCCTGGTATTCGTCGGGCGTGGTGCACTCCACCTTCATGATGGGTTCGAGCAGAATCGGGCCGGCCTTCTTGAAGGCGTCTTTCAGCGCGAAAATCCCGGCCATCTTGAACGCTAGTTCGTTGGAATCGACTTCGTGGAACGAGCCGTCCACCACCTTGACCTTGATGTCAATGACCTGGAAGCCGGCGTACACGCCGCCTTTGATGGCTTCCTCGATGCCGTTGATCACCGCAGGCACATATTCCTTGGGAATGGTGCCGCCAACGATTTCGTTGGTCACTTCCACGCCCTTGCCCTTTTCATTGGGCTCGACCGTGATGCAGGCGTGGCCGTACTGACCGCGACCACCGGACTGGCGGATGAACTTGCCTTCGCCCTCGGCCGCTTTCGTGATGGTTTCACGGAAGGCGATCTGCGGCGCGCCGGTGTTGGCGGACACGTTGAATTCGCGTTTGAGACGGTCGCAAATAATTTCCAAGTGCAACTCACCCATCCCGGCGATGATGAGCTGGCCGGTTTCTTCATTCGTGAAGCAGCGGAACGTCGGATCTTCCTCCGCCAGACGTTGCAGACCTTCGGACATCTTGTCGCGGTCCTGCTTGGTCATCGGTTCCACGGACATGGAGATCACGGGTTCCGGGAACGTCGGCGGTTCGAGCGTGACGTCGTAATTTTCGTCGCACAGCGTGTCGCCTGTGGTGATGTTGCGCAACCCGACCAAGGCCGCGATGTCACCGGAGTGAACCTCGCTGATATCCTTGCGCTCGCTGCCTTGAATAACCATGAGGCGGCTGACGCGTTCGCGTTTGCGCGTGCGGGGATTGTAAATGGTGTCGCCCTTCTTGAGCTGGCCGGAGTACACGCGGAAGAACACCAGTTTGCCCGCGTACGGATCGGTCCAGAGTTTGAAGGCCAGCGAGCAGAACTTGTTGAAGTCGCTGGTTTCCACGTGCACCGGGTTTTCGGTGCCGACTTCGACGCCTTCCGCTCCGGGAACGTCCAGCGGGCCGGGCAGATAATCCACCACGGCGTCAATCAGCACTTGCACGGCTTTCTTTTTGAAAGCGGAGCCGCACAACACGGGAATGAGTTCGATCTTGCAGGTCAGCCGGCGGATGGCCGCCTTGAGCACAGCCGGTTCAATCGCCTTCTCTTCGAGCACCATTTCGGCAATGGTGTCGTCCTTGTTGGACACCGCGTCAATCAACTCGGCCAGGGCGGCTTTCGCGCGTTCCTTGTATTGTTCGGGAATTTCGGTGACCTCATAGGTCAAACCTTCGGAGGTGAGGTCGCCCTCGCCCCAAACGAAGGCCTTCTGGTTCACGATGTCGATCACGCCGGCAAACTTGTCCTCGGCCCCGATGGGCAGGAAGATCGGGAAGGCATACGCGCGCAGCTTGGTGCGCATGTCGTTCAGGGCGTTGTCAAAGTTGGCGCCAATGCGGTCCATCTTGTTGACGAATGCGATGCGCGGCACTTTGTACTTCGTGGCCTGACGCCAAACGGTTTCGGACTGGGGTTGCACCCCGGCCACACCGCAGAACACGGCCACGGCGCCGTCCAGCACGCGCATGGAGCGCTCCACCTCGGCGGTGAAATCCACGTGCCCGGGGGTGTCGATGATGTTGATGCGGTGGGGAATGTCGCGGAACGCCTTGTAAATCGCATCCTCACCCGGCTTGACGCACTTTTGGGTCCAGAAGCAGGTCACGGCCGCGGAGGTGATCGTGATGCCGCGTTCCTTTTCCTGTTCCATCCAGTCGGTCACGGTGTTGCCGTCATCCACGTCGCCGATCTTGTGGATCAGGCCCGTGTAAAACAGAATCCGCTCGGTGGTGGTGGTTTTGCCGGCATCAATGTGCGCGGCGATGCCGATGTTGCGGGTGCGCTCCAGGGTGTATTGACGGCCCGGGGCATTTAAAGGATGCGGTTCGGTGGTGGCTGCGCTCATAGTGTTTTAAAATGTTGTTTTACCAGAATGAAAACGCCCCGACAACTTGTCGGGGCGCAAATGCTGTCAGTTGTTTACCAGCGGAAATGTGCGAACGCTTTGTTCGCCTGCGCCATCTTGTGAACTTCGTCACGTTTGCGAATGGCATTCCCCTGCCCTTGATAGGCTTCGAGAATTTCCGTCGCGAGCGCGTCGCGCATCGGCTGGCCTTTGCGGGCGTCCGCAAAATCCACGATCCAGCGCAGGGCCAGGGCGGCCTGGCGGTCGCTCGGGATTTCCAGCGGCACCTGGTAGGTGGCCCCGCCCACGCGGCGGGCCTTGGTTTCAATGCGCGGCTTGGCATTGTCCACCGCCCGTTGCAAAATCTCAATCGGGTTGCTGGCGGGATTCTTTTCCGAGATGCTCTCGAAGGCGCCATAAACAATGCGCTGCGCAGTGCTCTTTTTGCCGGAATGCATCACGGTGTTAACCAGCCGCGAGACCAAGGCGCTTTGAAACTTGCCATCCTTGGACATCGGGCGTCGGGTTGCTTGTCGTCTACGGGACATGTAATCGTTAGGGGGTTAAAACGTTAAATCGTTAAATGTTTATTTGGCCGGCGCCGCGCCCGCTTTGGCGGCCTTCGGACGCTTGACCCCGTACTTGGAACGGCTCACGCGGCGTTTTTCCACACCGGCGGCGTCGAGCGTGCCGCGCACAATGTGATAGCGCACACCCGGCAAATCCTTAACACGGCCGCCGCGCACGAGCACGATGGAATGTTCCTGCAGGTTGTGCCCCTCGTCGGGAATGTAAGCAATGATCTCATAGCCGTTCGTCAAACGAACTTTGGCCACTTTGCGCATCGCGGAGTTGGGTTTCTTCGGCGTGCGGGTCATCACTTGGATGCACACCCCACGGCGAAAGGGGGAGTTTTCCAAGGCGGGTGACTTGGACTTGTACTTTACTTTGGTACGGCCCTTGCGGACCAGTTGATTAATTGTCGGCATTTGCTCTTAAAAATGGAATGCTGATGTTAACAAATATGGGTTGCGACGCAACAAGTATTTGATTTATTTTCGTTTATCCCAGTAGCGGATTCTCCGCCGGTTCCGGTTCCGGTTCCACTTCGGGCTCCGGTTCCTCGATGACTTCCACCAGCGCCTTGATCGTCGTCTTGCGATGACGGTCGAAGCCGGTGCCGGCCGGAATGATGTGACCCATGATCACGTTTTCCTTGAATCCACGCAGGTAATCGATCTTGGAGCGCGTGGCGGCCTCGGTCAGCACCCGGGTCGTGTCCTGGAAGGACGCGGCACTCAGGAAGCTGTCCGTTTCGAGGGACGCCTTGGTGATGCCCAGCAACACCGGGGAGGCCTCGGCGGGCTTGCCACCCATCTTCTCGACGCGCTCATTTTCTTCCTCGAACTCGAGGCGGTCAATCTGTTCGCCCCACAGGAACTGGGTGTCCCCGGCTTCCGTGATGCGAATCTTGCGCAACATCTGGCGCACAATGATTTCAATGTGCTTGTCATTGATCGTCACCCCCTGGAGGCGGTAAACCTCCTGGACTTCGCCGACCAAGTGTTCCTGCAATTCCTGGGCGCCGCAAACCTCGAGAATCTCGTGCGGATCCATCGGGCCTTCGGTCAACTGCTGGCCTTTCTTCACCATGTCGCCCTTGAAGACGATGACGTGCTTGCCGATCGGAATCAGATGTTCCTCCTCCAGGCCGGAGACCGGGTCCTTGATGAGCACGCAGCGCTTGCCGCGAACGCTCGCCCCGAAGTCCACCAAGCCGTCGATCTTGGAGATTTCCGACGCGTCTTTCGGACGGCGGGCCTCAAACAATTCGGCCACGCGGGGCAGACCGCCGGTGATGTCCTTGGTCTTGGACATGCGCCGCGGCGTTTTCGCCATCAACGTGCCGGCGACAATCTTGTCGTCCTCGTTGACCACGATGTGCGCGCCCGAGGGAATGGGATAGTTGGCGACGACCTCGCCCCGGTCATCACTGATGATGATTTGGGGATGCAAGTCCTCCTTGTGATCAATGATCACCATGGCCTCCTGGCCGGTGGTCTCGTCCATTTCCTGCTTCATCGTGACCCCTTCGATGATGTCATGGAATTTGATCTTGCCCGCCTTCTCCGAGAGAATCGGGATGTTATACGGATCCCATTGCACGAAGGTGTCGCCCTTCTTGACCTTCGAGCCGTCCTTGAAGGAGATGACCGCGCCGATCACGATCGTGTGGGTTTCCAGTTCGCGGCCGTCGTCACCGACGATGGTGATGGTGCCGTTCTTGTTCAAGACGATGTTGTTGCCGTCCTCGAGTTGCACCACGCGCAATTCGTTGTAAACAATCTTGCCGTCGTGCTTGGACTTGACCTGCGGCATTTTGAAGACCTGCGCGGCGGTGCCACCGATGTGGAACGTACGCATGGTCAGCTGGGTGCCGGGTTCGCCGATCGACTGGGCGGCGATGATGCCGACCGCCTCGCCGAGCTTCACCAGGCCGCCCGTGGCCAGGTTGCGGCCATAGCAGTGAATACAGATACCCTGCTTGCTTTCGCAAGTGAGCACCGAGCGGATGCGGACGCGGTCAATGCCGGCGCTGTCAATGCGCTTGCCTTTTTCCTCGTCAATTTCCTCGTTGGCGCGAATCAGGAACTCCTTCGGGTTCGTCGGGTTGACGATGTCATCGCACGCGAAGCGACCCACCAGGCGGTCGGCCAGCTTGACAACTTCGTCCTCACCTTCGAACACGGCGGAGACCCAGATGCCGTTGGTGGTGCCACAATCCGGCTGCTGGATGATGACGTCTTGCGACACATCGACCAGTTTGCGGGTCATGTAACCGGAGTCGGCGGTCTTGAGGGCCGTGTCGGCCAGACCTTTGCGGGCGCCGTGCGTGGAGATGAAGTATTCCAGCACGGACAGACCTTCGCGGAAGTTCGCCAAAATCGGCTTTTCAATAATGTCGCCGCTGGGCTTGGCCATCAAACCGCGCAGACCGGCCAGCTGGCGGACCTGCTGTTTGTTACCGCGCGCGCCGGAGTCCACCATCAAATAAACCGGGTTGTATTCTTTCTTGCCCTGGTTTTGCTCGAGGGTGCGGAACATCACGCTGGCGATCTGGTCGGTGCAATGCGTCCAGATGTCGACGATCTTGTTGTAGCGCTCGCCCGGGGTGATGACACCCTTGCGGTACTGCTTCTCAACTTCGCGAATCTGGCGGTGCGCCTCTTCGATTTCCTGGTCGCGTTCCTTGGGCACGATCATGTCGTCAATGCCGATGGACACGCCGGACTTGGTCGCCTCGCGGAAACCGAGCTGTTTGAGCTTGTCCAGCATGATGACGGTCTTTTCGTGACCGGCAAACTTGTAGCATTTCCAGATCAAATCACCGAGCTGGCTCTTGCCGGCGGCGCGGTTGTAGAAACCCAGCTCCGTCGGCCAGATTTCGCTGAACAGCACGCGACCAACCGTGGTCTCGATGATCTTTTTGTTGGCGTCGCCGTAAACGGTTTTCCGGCCGAAGTCAGGATTGGAATAACGAATGCGGTCGTGAGTCTTCACGGCGCCGTCGTCATAGGCAAAAATGACCTCTTCCTGGGTGCCGAACAACGGCAAGTCGCGGGGATCCGCCGGCATGGCCTTGCGGGGTTCGGCGGTGACGTAATAGCAACCCAGTGTAATATCCTGCGTGGGCGTGATGATCGGCTTGCCCGAGGACGGGCTGAAGATGTTGTTCGTCGCCATCATGAGCAGACGGGCTTCCATCTGCGCTTCAATGGACAGCGGCACGTGCACGGCCATCTGGTCACCGTCAAAGTCGGCGTTGTAGGCCGTACAGACGAGCGGATGGATGCGAATCGCCTCGCCTTCGATCAATTGCGGTTCAAAAGCCTGCACGGACAGACGGTGCAGCGTCGGCGCGCGGTTGAGCAGCACCGGGTGACCCTTGGTCACTTCTTCCAGCACGTCCCACACTTCGCGGGTCTGGCGCTCGATCATCTTCTTGGCGCTGCGCACGGTGTGCACATAGCCGAGCTCTTTCAAGCGGCGGATGATGAAGGGTTCGAACAGTACGAGCGCCATCTTCTTGGGCAGACCGCACTGGTTCAGTTTCAATTCCGGACCGATGACGATGACGGAACGGCCGGAGTAATCGACGCGTTTGCCCAGCAAGTTCTGACGGAAACGACCGCCCTTGCCCTTGAGCATGTCGCTCAGGGACTTCAGCGAACGGTTGCCCGCGCCGGTGACCGGGCGGCCATGGCGGCCGTTGTCGAACAACGCGTCCACGGCTTCCTGCAACATGCGTTTTTCGTTGCGGATGATGACTTCCGGCGTCTTGAGCTGCAACAGCGTCTTGAGACGGTTGTTGCGATTGATGACCCGGCGGTACAAATCGTTCAAATCCGAGGTCGCAAAGCGGCCGCCTTCGAGCGGCACCAGCGGACGCAGGTCCGGCGGAATCACCGGCAGCACCGTGAGAATCATCCATTCCGGACGGCTCTTGGAAATCCCCAGACCCTGGAGCAGCTTGATGCGCTTGGCCAGTTTCTTGCGGATCTGCTTGCTCTTGGTCTCGGTCATGCCGCGTTCCAGCTCTTCCACGCCCTTGACGAGGTCCACGCGGGCCAGTGCTTCCCGCACGGCTTCGGCACCCATCTTGGCCACGAAAGACTCGGGTCCGTAGGTTTCCTTGGCTTCGCGGTATTCATGCTCGTTGAGCAGCTGGTGCGGCTTCAACGGGGTGTTGCCGGGATCAATGACGAGGTAGTCCTCGTAATAAATGACGCGTTCCAAATTGCGGGCCGTCACGTCCAGCACGAGGCCGATGCGCGAGGGCATGCATTTGAAGAACCAGATATGGCAGGTCGGCACGGCCAGTTCAATGTGGCCCATGCGCTCGCGGCGCACGCGGGACAGCGTCACTTCCACGCCGCAACGATCGCAAACGATCCCGCGGTGTTTGATGCGCTTGTACTTGCCGCAAGAACATTCCCAGTCCTTTACCGGACCGAAAATGCGCTCACAGAACAAACCGCCCTTTTCGGGCTTGAAGGTCCGGTAATTGATGGTTTCCGGATTCTTCACCTCGCCCTTGCTCCACGACCGGATGGCGTCCGGCGAGGCGAGCGTGATCCCGATGTAGTCAACCTGGTTGACCTTCTCCAGACCGAGCAGCTCGCGTGCGTTTTCTTTGGTGCCTGTCATACTCAAAATATTCCGCGTTGTTAAATGGTTTGCTAATTAGAGCGTCGCCAGAACCTGGGCCGGCGCCTCGGTGTTCTCCACCGGATTGGTGTACCCGACCTTGACGTCGAGCCCGAGCGACTGCATTTCCTTGACGAGCACGTTGAACGACTCGGGAATGCCGGCTTCGAGGGAGTTGTCGCCCTTGACAATGCTCTCGTAAATCCGGGTGCGTCCCTGCACGTCGTCCGACTTGACCGTCAGCAATTCCTGCAGCGTGTAGGCAGCCCCATAGGCCTCCATCGCCCACACTTCCATTTCCCCGAAGCGCTGGCCGCCGTACTGTGCCTTGCCGCCCAGCGGTTGCTGGGTGACGAGGGAGTACGGGCCCACCGCGCGGGCGTGAATCTTGTCCGCCACCAAGTGGCCCAGTTTCATCATGTAGATGTAACCCACGACGATCTCCTGGTCGAACTGGTCGCCGGTGCGGCCGTCATAGAGATGCGTCTTGGCATGCTCGGGCAGGCCGGCCTGCTTGAGATAGCCACGAATGTCCTTCTCTTTCATGCCGTCGAACACGGGGGTCGCAAACTTCAGGCCCAGCAGCTTCGCCGCCCAGCCCAAATGCGTTTCCAACACCTGCCCGACGTTCATGCGCGAAGGCACGCCCAGGGGGTTCAGCACGATTTCCACCGGCGTCCCGTCGGCCAGGAAGGGCATGTCCTCTTCCTTGACGATGCGGGCCACGACACCTTTGTTACCGTGGCGGCCGGCCATCTTGTCACCGACAGACAGTTTGCGTTTGGAGGCAATGTACACCTTCACGGATTTGACGATGCCGGCTTCGATGCCGTCGCCGGTTTCCGCGCGGTCCATTTCCTCGTCATATTGCATCTGCAAATCATCAAACTTCTTTTTGAAGCTGCCGATGATTTCCGTGATCTTGTTGCGGATCGGCGAGGGATCAATCTCGATCCGATCATAGACCAGCGCCAGCTTGCGCAGCAGGGTCTTGGTAATTTTGCGGTTGGCCGGGATGATGATCTCGCCCGTCTCGCTGTTCACCACGTCGAGCGGAATTTTCTCGCCGAGCAGAATGTTGCTCAACGCTTCCGTCAACTGGTCGCTCAACTCGTCGGATTTCTTCTTGTGCTCATCCTCGATCTGCTTGGCCTGCCGTTTTTCCTCGGTGGAGGCGGATTTGACCACGCGTTCCCCGTCCTTCTTGGAGGAGACTTTGACGTCCATCACGATGCCGTAGGTGCCGGAGGGAACCTTCAAGGAGGTGTCCTTCACGTCGGCCGCTTTTTCGCCGAAGATGGCGCGCAGCAAACGTTCTTCCGGAGCCAGCTCGGTCTCGGACTTGGGCGTGATCTTCCCCACGAGGATGTCGCCGGGCTTCACTTCCGCGCCCACGCGGATAACGCCGTCCGGTCCCAGATTCTTCAAAGCCTCGTCGCCGAGGTTCGGAATGTCCCGGGTGATTTCCTCGGGTCCGAGCTTGGTGTCGCGGGCGGCGACTTCAAACTCGTCGATGTGAATGCTGGTGAAGATATCCTGCTTCACAATGCGTTCACTGATGAGGATCGCGTCCTCGAAGTTATAACCATTCCACGGCATGAACGCCACGAGGACGTTGCGGCCGAGGGCCAGTTCGCCATTCTCCGTGCAGGGGCCGTCGGCAATGACCTGGCCCTTTTTCACGGTGTCGCCCTTGCGGATCAGAATCTTCTGATTGATGCAGGTGGCGGCGTTGGACCGCATGAATTTGCGGATGGGATACACGCACGTGCCGTTGGCCGGATCGTGTTTGATCTTCTTTTTGCCTTCCGGCAGCTTGCCGTCGGGCGTGATGATGACCTGGTTGCCCGTCACGGAGGCGACCTTGCCGCTCTCTTCCGTGACGACCACGGCGCGGGAATCCCGGGCGACGCGGTCCTCGAGACCGGTGGCCACCAGCGGGGCGTCGGTGATCAACAGCGGCACGGCCTGGCGTTGCATGTTGGAACCCATCAACGCGCGGTTCGCGTCATCGTGCTCCAGGAACGGAATCAGGCTCGCGGCGATGGACACCAACTGCTTCGGTGACACATCCATGTAATCCACCTTCGCCGGCTCGACGTCGATAAAGTCCCCGCGGCAGCGGCAGACGACGCGATCCGTGATGAAATTGCCCTTGTCATCCAGCACCGAGTTGGCCTGGGCGACAATGTATTGCTCCTCGCGGTCGGCCGTGAGGAAATCAATGTCCCCGGTCACCCGGCCGTCTTTGACGCGGCGATAGGGCGTTTCCAGGAACCCGAACTCGTTGATGCGGGCAAACGTCGCCAGCGACGCGATCAACCCGATGTTCGGGCCTTCCGGCGTCTCAATCGGGCAAATGCGCCCGTAGTGCGAGGGATGCACGTCACGAACTTCAAAACCAGCGCGATCACGGCTCAACCCGCCCGGCCCCAGCGCCGACAAGCGGCGTTTGTGGGTCAATTCGGCGAGCGGGTTAATTTGATCCATGAACTGGCTCAATTGGGAACGGCCAAAGAAATCGCGAATGACCGCCGAGAGGGCCTTCGGATTGATCAGCTTCTGGGGCATCATCTGCTCGACGCTCTGGTCGAACAGGGTCATGCGTTCCTTGACCAGGCGTTCCGTGCGGGCCAGGCCCACGCGGCACTGGTTGGCCAGGAGTTCGCCGACCGTGCGGATACGGCGGCTGCCGAGATGGTCAATGTCGTCCACACTGCCCTCGCCCTTTTTCAGGCGCAGCAAATACTTCGTCGCCGCCACCAGGTCAGCCTTGGTCAGAATGCGCGAATCCCCGTCCTTCATCCCCAGCTTCTGGTTGATTTTGTAACGACCGACGCGGCCCAAGTCATAACGCTTGGGATCAAAAAACAGGCGCTTGAGCAAGGCGCGCGCATTCGCCGCCGTCGGGGGATCCCCCGGGCGCAAACGACGGTAAATATCCTTGAGGGCCTCTTCCTCGTTTTTCGCCGGATCTTTCTTGAGGCACTTGATCATGATGCCCTCGTCCACCGAGGTGTCCACGACCTTGATCTTGGTGATGCCGAGTTCGGCAATCTGCTTCACGACCGCCTTGGAGAGCGGTTCAAACGCACGGGCCACTACCAGCCCTTTTTCCTCGTCCGTCGCGTCCTGAATCAGCACGCGATTCGTCAGGTCTTCGAGTTTCTCGGCATCCTTGACCGAAATTTCCTCGATATCATAAAACAGTTTGAGGATTTCCTCGTCGCCGCCGCGGGTCTTCTCGCCATTGTCCTTGCTCTTCGTGTTGATGCCGCCTTCGACATCCAGAAAGCTGAGGGCGCGGAAGAAGGTGGTCGTCAAAAATTTACGACGGCGTTTTTTGCGGTCGAGATACACATACAGCAGGTCGCTGGTGTCAAATTGGGCTTCGTACCAGGAACCGCGGTCCGGAATGACGCGGAAGCTGTGCAGCATTTTGCCGTTCGGATGCTGGGCGGCTTCAAACGCGATGCCGGGGGAACGGTGCAACTGGGAGACCACGACGCGTTCCGCGCCGTTGATCACAAAAGTGCCCTGCGGGGTCATCAGGGGCAGCTCGCCCATGAACACTTTTTCTTCCTTGCCGCTCTTGCCCTCTTCGCGGAGTAAAAATGTCACATAGAGTGGCGCGCCGTAGGTCAGGCCTTCGCGCAGGCATTCCAGCCAGTCGAGCTTGGGCTCGCCAATCTCGTAGGATTCATAGTCGAGCACGCACTTGCCGTCGTAGCTCTCGATCGGAAACACCTCCCGGAACACGGATTCCAGGCCGGTGTGTTTCAGCCGCTTCTTCGGGGAGGAATCGGCCTGCAGGAACTCGGCATACGAGTTCGTCTGCAATTCGATCATGTTCGGCGGACTGACGATTTCTTTAATCTTGCCGAAATTGATTCGTTCTGTGGCACGCGATGGCATTTTAAACTTTCTGGTTGGGTGCGTTTTCAAGGCGCACCGGCATTTTTCACTCAACGACACAAGGCAAGCCAGCCGCACTCCGCGGCTAACCTGCCAAAACCAAACCAAACTATGCTAACTGTTCGTAACTAATAAATTCTAACTTCCGCCCCGGGGGGCAAAACGGGGCGGCGGCACAACGCCGCCACCCCGTGTAATGACGGTTACTTGATTTCGACTTTGGCGCCGGCGTCTTCGAGCTTCTTCTTGGCAGCATCGGAATCCGCTTTGTTGGCACCTTCGAGCAGGGGCTTGGGAGCGCCTTCGACGAGCGCCTTGGCTTCCGCCAGACCCAGACCAGCCTTGACTTCGCGCACCGCCTTGATGACCGCGATCTTCTTGTCCGCGGGAACCGAGGCGAGGATCACGTCAAACGTGTCTTTGGCAGCGGCGGGAGCCTCGGCAGCGGCACCACCAGCGGCACCACCAGCACCGGCGGCGGCGACGGGCGCGGCGGCAGAGACGCCCCACTTGGTTTCCAATTGTTTCACGAGGTCGGCAGCTTCCAAAACGGTAAGCTTGCTCAATTCTTCCACTAAGTTTGCAATATCAGCCATGTTTCTTTCTTGTTGTCGTCTCGTCGTCCGCCGCGGCCACGGCGAATTTCAGTTTACGGCCTGCAAACCGACGATTTACGGTTGTTCTTGTTGTTTGGTTTTTCCAGTTAAAACCGGGTTTTAATCCGGAAAGGTTTATTCGGCTTTTTCGGCCTTGGCTTTGATTACCTGGGCGAGCATCGTCGCCGGGGTGTTCAGCAACACCGCCAGCTTGGTGGCCGGAGCGTTGATCAGACCCAGCAGCTTGCCGCGCAAAACGTCCAGGCTCGGGAGATCCGCCAGGGCAATGATGCCGGCCTCTTCCAAACGGGCGTTGTTCAGGTAACCGAACTTGATTTTCAATTTGTCAAATTCAGCCGCAAAGTTCTTCAGCACCTTGGCCGCCGCCGACACGTCCTTGGCCCCGGTGACCACGGCGGTCTGCCCGGAGAGGGAGCCGTTCAGCTCCACGGATCCCGCTTCCTTGGCAGCGATGGCAAAAATGGTGTTTTTCACCACGTGAACTTCCCCGCCAGCCTTGGCGAGGCGCTGGCGCAGCTCCGTCAGGTGCGCCACCTTCAGGCCTTGATAACCGACCACGATAAAGAAGGGCGAGGCGTTGAGACGCGTCGAGTATTCCTTCGTCAACAGTTGTTTTTCAGCACGCATGGCTTGGTAAAGTCAGTTTAGTTGGTTGCAAATTCGCGGAGGTCCACCCGCACCGGCGGACTCATGGTCGCCGACAGTGTGCAGGAATTGATGTAGGTGCCCTTGATGCTGTTCGGGCGCGCCTTCGCCACGGCCTCGATCACCGCGCGGGCGTTTTCTTCAATCTGTTCAGGCTTGAAGGAGAGTTTGCCCACGACCACGTGAACATTCCCGGCCTTGTCAACCTTGTATTCCACCCGGCCCGCCTTGACTTCGCGCACGGCCTTGGCCGTGTCGTCCGTCACCGTGCCGGTTTTGGGATTGGGCATCAAACCGCGCGGCCCGAGCACCTTGCCCAGTTTCCGCACTTCGATCATCGCCTCGGGCGTCGCAATCGCGACGTCGAAGTCCGACCAACCCGCCTGGCACTTGGCGATCATGTCCTCAAAACCGACATATTCCGCGCCCGCTCCCTTGGCCGCGTCCGCCGCCGCGCCATCGCGGGTGAACACGAGCACACGCACGGTTTTGCCGCTGCCGTGCGGCAGGGGCACCGTGCCGCGGACCATCTGGTCCGACTGCTTGGGATCCACACCCAGCTTGAACGCCAGGTCAATGGTTTCGTTAAATTTAGCCTTCGGGAACTTCGCCAGGACCACCACGGCGTCCTTGAGCGAATAGTTCTTTTTGGCGTCGACGACTTCCAACGCTTTTTTGAATCGTTTACTGGGCATTATGTTGTTTGCGGTGCATGCGAATCCCGAGATTCTCCCGCGCTTGTTTGTTGTTGATTAACCGACCACTTCAATTCCCATGCTGCGGGCGGTGCCGGAGATGACCCGGAACAGCGCCTCGTCGTTCGTGACCGCCATGTCCTTGGACTTCATCTTGATGATGTCCATGACCTGCTTGCGCGTCACCTTGCCGACTTTTTCCTTGTTCGGCACCTTGGAGCCCGCCGTGATGCCGGCGGCCTTCTTCAACAGCACCGACGCCGGGGGCGACTTGGTGATGAAAGTAAATGATTTGTCCTGATATACCGTGATCACCACGGGAATCACGAGTCCCGCGTCATTCTTGGTGACGGCGTTGAACTCTTTGCAGAACGCCATGATGTTCACGCCGTGCTGGCCCAGCGCCGGGCCCACGGGCGGCGCGGGATTGGCCTGGCCGGCCGCAATCTGCAATTTAATCTGTCCAGTAACTTTCTTTGCCATAAAATATTAAGCTTTTTCCACCTGCCAGTATTCCAGTTCCACCGGCGTGTTCCGACCGAAAATGTTGACGGTCACTTTCAATTTGCCACGTTCCGGGTCGATTTCCTCAATCACCCCGCTGAAATTCAAGAACGGTCCGTTGTTAATCTTGATGGTCTCGTTGACGTCAAAGTTAACCTTCGGCTTCTCCGTCTCCTCAGACGCGTAAATCTGGGCCTTGATGGCCTCCACTTCCGCGGCCGGCGTCGGCAGCGGCGGTTCTCCGCCCACAAAACCGATCACCCCCTGCGTTTCCTTGATGAAATACCATGGCGCCTCAATGATTCGTCCGTTTTCATCCAGCAAAATCATGTCCACAAACACATAACCCGGCCAGAGCTTCCGGTTCGACACCGTCTTCTTCTGATTGCGGACCTCGACGATCTTTTCCATCGGAACGAGCACTTCTTTGATGTACTCTTCCATCTCGTCGGACTTAAGCCGCTTTTCAATACTGTCCTTGACCTTGTTTTCCTGGCCGGACAGCGTCTGCACAATGAACCATTGGTTCTGCATGATTACAATTTGATGAACACCTGCAACAGAATGAAATCAACCGCCACAGTGAAAGCGCCAAGAATGGCGATGGACATGAACACCAGCACGGTGGAGCCTTCGAGCTCTTCCCAGGTCGGCCAGGAACACTTTTCGAGTTCCACCCGCGTTTCCCGGACATATCCCGCGAACTGCGCGATTTTCCCCTGCCACCACAACAGGCCGAATACCACGGCCACGGTGATGACCCAAAATAAAATACTCAGATTGCTCACAAATTTATTACTGGCGGAGAGGGAGGGATTCGAACCCCCGGTGGGAGTTACCCCACAGCGGTTTTCAAGACCGCCGCAATAGACCACTCTGCCACCTCTCCGCGGCTGGCAGGGCGTGAAGGACTTGAACCTTCAACCAACGGTTTTGGAGACCGCTACTCTACCAATTGAGCTAACGCCCTATTGCACCAAAACGATTTCTTCCGACAGAACATCAGGGGACGGGGTAACCACCCCGTCCCCTGACACAATTTTCGCCTTAGGCGACGACTTCCGCCACACGACCGGCACCAATGGTGCGGCCGCCTTCGCGGATCGCGAAGCGCTGGCCTTTTTCCATGGCCACGGGCTTTTGCATTTCAATTTCCACGGAGACGTTGTCGCCGGGCATCACCATTTCCACACCGGTGGGCAGGGTCAGCGTCCCGGTCACGTCGGACGTGCGGAAATAGAACTGCGGACGGTAATTGGTGAAGAACGGCGTGTGACGGCCACCTTCATCCTTGGAGAGCACATACACTTCGGCTTTGAACTTGGTGTGCGGCTTGATCGAGCCGGGCTTGGCCAAAACCATCCCGCGTTCGACTTCTTCCTTCTTGGTGCCGCGCAGCAGCACGCCGACGTTGTCACCGGCATTGGCGAAGTCCAGCAGCTTGCGGAACATTTCAATGTCCGTCGCCGTGGTCTTGCGCGTGTCGCGCAGACCGACGATTTCGACTTCGTCCATCTTCTTGATCACACCGCGTTCCACGCGACCGGTCACGACCGTGCCGCGACCTTCGATGTTGAACACGTCTTCGATGCACATCAGGAAGGGCTTGTCCACTTCGCGGACGGGGTCCGGAACGAAGGTGTCCAGCGCTTCGAGCAAATCAGCAATGGCTTTTTCGCCTTCGGGGGTGGCCGCGAGGGCCGCCGTGGCGGAACCGCGCACGATCGGCGTGGTTTCACCAGGAAAACCGTACTTGGTCAGCAAGTCGCGAATTTCCATTTCGATCAGTTCCAGCAAGTCAGCATCCGCAAGGTCAACCTTGTTCAGGAAAACCACGATGCTCGGCACACCGACTTGGCGGGCGAGCAGGATGTGCTCACGGGTTTGGGGCATCGGACCGTCCGCCGCGCTCACCACGAGAATGGCACCGTCCATCTGCGCGGCACCCGTGATCATGTTCTTCACATAATCAGCATGTCCGGGACAGTCAACGTGCGCATAATGACGCTTCGGGCTTTCGTATTCGACGTGGGAGACCGCGATCGTCACCGTTTTGGTTTCGTCACGAACCGTTCCGCCTTTGGTGATATCCGCATAAGAAATCGGCGGGGCCATGCCCTTGCGATTCTGGACGGACACGATTGCGGCGGTCAGGGTGGACTTGCCGTGGTCGACGTGACCGATGGTGCCAACGTTGACGTGCGGTTTGGTGCGTTGAAATTGCTCTTTTGCCATTGCTATCTCCTGGTGTTGCTTGTCTAGTTTTTTACGACTGCGTTATTTTATTAATATGGAGCCCATGATCAGGATTGAACTGATGACCTCGTCCTTACCAAGGACGTGCTCTACCAACTGAGCTACATGGGCACCAATAAAGTGCTTTAGTTCAAGCCCGAATCGCAAAACGACGAAAAACCGTGCCCCTCGAGTTTCTTGCGAACCTCAGAGAGGCCTTCGGCTAATGACTTTCTACGGCTCTGACAAATCAAATCTAGGCAGACTGGGCTTGGGAGTCAACATTTTTTTTATTTTTCTTTGCTTCGATCAAGACTCGCGCCCGATCCAAAGCCGCACCCATGTCCCCACAGATATTAGCCTCCCCCAGTCGCTCAATTAAACCCGCCCGGGTCAAGGCAAACAGCGGCTGCGAATGGGGCCCGCATAATATGAGCGATTTGCGCTGATGGGTGAGCTTCTCAAACAGGTCTTCCAAGGCATCCAAGCCCGTGGCATCCATCGCCAGCACGTCCCGCATGCGCAAAATCAACACTTCAGGTAATTGACCCGCCTCTCGAAGGGAGGTGTCCAGTTTATCCGCCGCCCCAAAGAAAAACGCCCCAAACACCCGGTACACCAGCACGCCCTTGGGCACCGTCCGCCCCAGCGTGGACTGGCCGGGCGCACTTCCTTGCGTAACATCATCATCCGGAGTGACATGCGTGGCGTCCGTCAGGCGCTTCACCAGCATGGCCGAGGCTAGGATCAGGGAAGCTCCCACCGCCGTGGGCAAATCCACGGTGACCGTCAGCCCAAAAGCGCAGAGAAACACCATGGCGTCGCTGCGGGGCCAGCGACTCAAGCGGGCGAACTGATGCCATTCCCCCATGCGCAAGGAAACCACCACCAGCACCCCGCTCAGCGCCGCCAGCGGAATGTGCCGGGCCAGCGGAGCCGCCACCATGAGGATCACCAGCAAGGTCAGCGCGTGAATGAGCCCCGCCACCGGGGTTTTTGCCCCACTCCGGACGTTCGTGGCGGTGCGGGCGATCACCCCGGTGGTGGGCATCCCGCCAAAACACCCCATCACCATGTTGGCCACCCCTTGCGCCATCAATTCCTGGTTCGAATCATGCCGGTCATCAATCATGCCGTCCGCCACCACCGCGCAGAGCAGCGACTCAATCGCCCCCAGCACCGCCACCGTCATGGCCGCCGGCAGGAGCATCCGCCATTCATCAAACGGCAGACCCGGCCAGTGCGGCGCGGGCAGATGACTTGGCATGGTGCCAAATGCCGAACCGAGCGTCTGAATATTCCAAGGCTTGTCCTCCAGATGGAAATACGCGGCCACCGCCCCGCTCAGCACAATCACCACCATCGACCCCGGCAGCCGCAACCCCAGCTTTTTGGGCCAATACAGAATAATCAGCGTGCACAGCAGGGCCAAACCTGCGGTCGGCCAGTTGGGGGCAAAATCCCCCGTTAAAGCCCGCAATTTACCAATAAAGTCCGACGGCAGCTTGTTTTGCAGGCCAAAAAAGTCCCGAATCTGGGTGCTCAGAATGATAATGGCAATCCCGCTGGTAAACCCCGTGACCACCGGATAAGGCACGTATTTAATGAGCGATCCCAGCCGGCAGGCCCCCAGCACAAACAAAATCACCCCCGCCATCAGGGCACAGATCACCAAGCCATCGGGACCGTGCAGCACCACAATCGGGGCCAGCAGCGGCACAAAGGCCCCGGCCGGTCCACCGATTTGCACCCGCGAACCACCCAGCAGGGAAACAATGAATCCCCCGATGATGGAGGTAAAAATGCCCACCTCGGGCTTCAAACCCGAAGCGATCGCCAGCGCCATGGCCAGCGGCAGCGCCACCACCCCCACCGTCAAACCCGCGATCAAATCCGCGGTAAACGTGGCGGTGGAATACCCTTTCATGGTATCCAACAGCTTGGGCCGAAATGTAAAAGACCAGTTCATAAACCGTCATCCGGGGGATTTCCCTCGCTTCGATAATGCAAAAAATCGCCGGGAACACAATGGTTTTTACTTTACCAAAATTGCCAGGCACCAACCCACGCCCGACCGGCAAGGATGCCGCCCCGCTTTCTGTCATGCCATGGGGTATTAACCTTACTCGACATGCCCGGGTGATGCCGCTTATCCTGCGTCAGTGGCGAGTTTTTGCTATTTTCCGACCGAATCCGACCTGGCGGCTACCGGCCGGAGGCAATGGGAATTGCATGCCCGCGCCGCCGCGGCCCGCCAGTCCGAATTCGGCGACCAAGTCTTCGTGCGGGCGGTCGTGGAGGTCTCCAATTTCTGTCGCGAAAACTGCCATTACTGCGGCATGCGCCGGGATAATCGCACTCTCAAGCGGTTCCGCGCCCGCCATGATCAAATGGCGGAACTGCTCCTGCATCACCGCCCGGCCAGCGTGACGGATATTAACATTCAAACCGGTGAGGATCCCGTGGCCGTGCGTGAATTGGTGCTGCCGCTCATTGAAACCCTGCGGCGCGAGACCTCGCTGGGCATCAGTGTCTGTCTGGGCACCCTCCCCGAGGAGTTATATGACGAGTTGCAAGCCGCAGGGGCGAGCATTTTCATCATGAAATTTGAACTGGGCGACGCCGCCCAGTATGCCCGTTTGGCCGCGCCCGGCACGCTGGCAGAACGCCTCCAACATATCCGTCTGCTGGCGGCGCGTGGCTGGCAGGTCAGTTCCGGATTCATCGCCGGCCTGCCCGGGCAAACCTTGCCGGACCTCCTGCACCATTTCACCATGGCCCGCGATTTGCCCTTGAGCGGGTGCAGCGTCAGCCCCTTCATTCCCGGCGGCGAAACCCCGCTCGCCACCGCGTCCGCCGCCCCGGCGGACTGGACCTTTAACAGCGTTAGCGCCCTCCGCCTTCTGCGGCCGGACTGGGTGATTCCCGCCGTCAGCGCCTTTAATCTGGCCGCCCCGGAGGGCTATCGGCGCGGCCTGCGGGCGGGTGCCAATCTCGTCACCATCAATTTAACCCCCGATGATGTGCGCGACGATTACGTCATTTATAAACGCGACCGTTTCATCATGACCGAGGAGCGCGTGCTCGCGGCCATCGCCGCCGAACATTTGACCCCCGCG
Organism: uncultured Verrucomicrobia subdivision 3 bacterium; assembly: GCA_903895255.1. Lineage (GTDB taxonomy): Bacteria > Verrucomicrobiota > Verrucomicrobiia > Limisphaerales > UBA11358 > UBA11358. The sequence goes on along the minus strand of CAITTG010000042.1, from coordinate 3,436 downwards.
ACCACCGGTCTGGCGGAATTCTACCGCCAGCGCCAGCCCGCGCCGGTGCTGGCCGCCACCGCCACCTCCGCCTGATCGCGTGCTCTTTCCCCTCCCCCAGCCCGCCAGCCGCCCCCACCGCGTGGTCATCACCGGCGCGGGCATCGTCACCGCCCTCGGCGCGGGTTGGGAACTGAATAACGCCGGTTTTCGCACTGGCCAAACCGCCTTCCGTCCGGTCACCCTGTTCGATGTTTCCCGCCAACGCACCAAAATCGCGGCCGAAATTGACCTGCCGGATTATGGCTTGCCCGCCCGGCTCTCCCGGCACGCGTTTGCCCGCACGAGCCGCGCCACCCGCATGCTGCTGCTCGCCGCCCGCGAAGCCTGGCGGCAAAGCGGCTGGGAACCGGATGACCAACTGCCCGTTGTCCTGGGCACCACCAGCGGGGAAATGACCCTTGGCCAGGCTTATTTGAGCCAGGCCCTCGCCCACCCCCGGCGGTTCAAACACCAACCCACCCGCGTGGCGCATTATCAAGTACAACGCCAGGCCCTTGTCTTGTGCGATGAATTTGGCTTCACCGGTCCGCTCCAGATTATCTCCAACGCCTGCGCCTCCGGTGCCAACGCCATCGGCCATGCCTTTGCCCTGCTGCGCCAGGGGCACGCCCGGCGGGTGCTCACCGGCGGCTACGACGCCCTGTGCCACCTGACGTTCGCCGGCTTTGACTCCCTGCAAGCCCTATCGCCCACCCCCTGCCGGCCCTTTGACGCCCACCGCACCGGTCTGACCCTCGGCGAAGGCGCGGCCGTGCTCACCCTGGAAACCCTCGCGTCCGCCCAGAAGCGGGGCGCGGAAATTCTCGGTGAAATCATTGGCTATGGGGCGACCACCGACACCCATCACCTGACCCAGCCCCATCCCGCCGGCGATGCCGCGCTCGCCGCCATGCAAGCCGCGTGCACCCAGGCCGGCATCACGCCGGCGGAGGTGGATTATGTGAACGCCCATGGCACTGCCACCCCGCAAAACGACGCCACCGAGTCTGCCGCCCTCAACCGCTGGGCGGGGGCCCGGGCGGCGAGCCTGCCGGTGAGTTCCACCAAAGCCAGCATCGGTCATTTGCTGGGCGCGGCCGGAGCCGTGGAGGCGGTCGTTTGCCTGATGGCCCTGCGCGGCCAATGGCTGCCGCCGGAAACCGCCTTGGAAACGCCCGACCCCGTCTGCCAGTTCCCCATCGTGCGCCAGCCCACCGACGCCACCGTGAACGTCGCCCTGTCCAATTCCTTCGGCTTTGGCGGTGCCAATGCCACCCTTGTATTCCGGAGGTGGTCATGAGCAAAGTGTATATTCATGGCCTCGGCGCGGTCTCCCCGGCTGGCTGGGGCGTGCCCGCCTTGCGCGCGGCCGTTTCCCAAAATCAGCCGTTGCCGGTCCAATCCCTGCCGCGACCCGGATGGGATAAAAAGCTGTCGGTCCGCTCCGTGCCACCTCCCCTGCCCCGTCCGGCTTTTTTCAGCCACCCCCGCCTGCGCCGCGCCGCCACCATGTCCCAATACACCATCGCCGCCGCCTTGGAAGCCATCGGGCCGGATGCCGCCTTGGTTCAATCCGGCGCGCTGCGGCTCGGGGTGATCGTCACCACCATGGCCGGCAGCGTCACCTATTCCCGCCGGTTTTATGAGGAGGTTTTGGGCAACCCCGCCGCCGCCAGCCCGTTGCTGTTTCCCGAAACAGTTTTCAACGCCCCCGCCAGCCACCTGGCCGCCTGCCTCAACTCGCCCGGCATCAATTACACCCTCGTGGGCGACGAGGGCTCCTTTCTCCAAGGCCTCGCCCTCGCCGCCCACTGGCTCGCCGATGACTCGGTCGCTGCGTGCGTGGTCGTGGGCACCGAGGAACCGGATTGGATCGTCGCCGACGCCGTGCGCCTGTTTCAAAAATCCGCCATTCACACCAGTGGCGCTGGCGCGTTGTATTTGAAAAAGCCATCCCCCGCCCGCACCGCGCTCTCGGCCATCACCGATGCCTTCACGTTCACCCACGGGCAAAACCCGGCCGCCGCCGCCCGGGCGATGTGGCGGCAACTCGGCCCCGGCACCCCGGCGGAACTGCTGTGTGACAGCGCCACCGCTCCCACCCAGCGACCCGACTGGCCCGGCCCCCGGTTGTCGCCCAAATCCATTTTGGGGGAAGCGTTCAACGCCTCTGCCGCGTGGCAATGCGTCCTCGCTTGCGACCAGATCGCGACCGGTAGTGTTCCCGCCGCGAGTGTCAGTGTCGTGGGGTCCAGCCAGCAAGCCATTGGCGCCCGTTTTTCCCAATCACCCGTTACCCCCCTATGAGTCTGCGCACCATCCTCATCACCGGCGCCAACGGCGGTCTCGGCCTCGCCATCGCCCGCGCCTTTCTGGCTGAGTCCCCGGACAATTTCGTCTGGCTTGGGATTAATAACTCACGCGCCAATGCCGAGAAAATCGCGACCGAATTTCCCAATCGCAGCCGACTAATTACCTTGGATGTGACCAGCCCGGAAGCGTGGAAAACCGCCGTCGCCGAAATCCTCGCCGCCCATGGCCGCATTGACGTCCTCGTCAACAACGCCGGCCGCCACGAAGACGCCCTGCTCGGCCAGATGGACCCTCAGTCGTGGAGCCGGGTTCTGGCGGTGAATCTGGACAGCGTTTTCCATGGCTGCCAGGCCGTCCTGCCCGCCATGATTTCCCAGCGCTCCGGCCGCATCATCAACATCGCCTCCCTGAGCGCCCTCCTCGCCCCGCCCGGCCAGACCAATTACGCCGCCGCCAAGGCCGGCGTCGTCGCCCTCACCGAATCCCTCGCCAAGGAAGTCGCCCGCATCGGCATCACCGTCAACGCCCTCTGCCCCGGCTACATAGAGACCGAAGCCATCGCGGGCCAGGACCCCGAAACGCGCCAGCGCACGCTCGCCCAAATCCCCATGCGCCGCTTTGGCCGGCCGGCCGAAGTCGCTGCCGCCGTGCAATTTCTCGCTTGCGCCGGGGCCGCCTACATCACAGGCTCTACCCTGAAAATTGACGGCGGAATTTTTTAATGAGCAACCCAACTGACCTGAAACACCAGCTCAAGTGCCTGCTGGTGGAAAACCTGATGCTGCAAATCACCCCCGAGCAAATTGGCGATGACCAGCCGCTCTTTGGGCCGGACAGCCTCGGCCTGGACTCCGTGGACGCCCTGCAACTCGTCGTCGCCCTCGAAAAACACCACGGCCTCAAACTCGCCGATCCCGCCACCGCCCGCCAAACCCTGCAATCCATCACCACCATCGCCGCCGCCATCCAAGCGAAGGACACTTAGCCGGAACAATGCAGTTGAAAAAGACTTTAACCGCGGATAAACGCAGATGAACGCAGATCAGGAAAGGGGGAAACGTGGCCAACTGGCACACCAAATGGTTTCCGATCAAAAGCGGAC
>CAITTG010000041.1 GCA_903895255.1 uncultured Verrucomicrobia subdivision 3 bacterium | reverse complement strand
GTAAAATATGAGCATGGAGTGATATCTTGAGATAGTTTTCTTTGTTTTTTGTTGAATTTGTTTGTGGTTGAAGTAGATTGCTTTGAGCCCATTGGAAAATATTAGGGTTTGTTTAAAAATTTATTAAAGTAAACTATTAAACATATTATTTTCTTATTAATACTTCCTTCCACGTATTGTCTCATCTGGGGTTTTGGGGTTTTGGGGTCGCCCGGTTGGATGCGGACATCGGGACGATTTTGGATTATCTCCAGAAGAATGGCCTGACCAATAATGTGGCCGTATTTTTCTCCAGTGCCACCGTGCCGCAAAAAGAGGGCGGCTTGGATCCCACCTTCTTTCCGAGTGTGACCTCCACCAACGATGTCCGCTTGCCCATGCTGGCGTGGTGGCCGCGCCACATTCCCGCCGGCCAGGTGAGCGGCTTCCACTGGACCCCGGCCGACTTTTTACCCACCGCCGCGCGCATTGGCTTCACGGATTATCCGACGAACGTGACGGGCAACAGTATTTTACCGGTGCTGTATGGCCGGCCCCTGGCGAGTGCCGCGGAGGCGCATTAATGAGCGGCCCGCTTAATGGTTCCCGGTGGCGGGCGGAGCACTGAAATCACGCTGCTGTTCCACGCGGTGGGCGGCATTGCCCACCCACAAGATCACCAGCACCGCCTGCAGCAGCACGGCGGCCAGCACCACCCAGGGCCACACGTAGCGGCGTTTCGGGGCATTCAGCGGTTGCTCTTCCATGGGGCAAAGATACCCTGAAACCGGGAATCCCCCAAGGACTTAAGTTTCGGTGCGGTGCGGAGCAATTCCGACTTCTTGAGTTCCCGCAAGCGAGCTTCAGCCTCCAAGGCGCGATGTTTCCAGTAGTCCAACCCCTCACCGGTTTCGACCGGCTGGCGGCCGGGCAGGAAGCTGGCTTCCCAAGCGGAGTATTCCAGAATGGCCGCCCGCGCCTTTTCCCGATTGGGATAGACTTGGCATTGGTCGGGAAAGTGCCGGGTGATGATTTCGTCGAGATGTTTGCTCATAGGGGTAAAGGGCGGACGGGGGGTGATTGATTCGTCATCGGCGGTCATTGGCCGATTTCTTTTGGCGGGTGGTTGCAAGTCCACTGCCGGAGGGGCGAAGTTTTGTTGTGCCACGATTATTTTCAAAATAGTTTCAACAAGAAGTGATTAACCTGCTGGCGGTTACCATAGTTCGGCAGCGTTGCCGCCGCCATGGGGTGTTTTCCCACCGCCCTGCCAGCCTTGCGCGAATTATCTCCCGCAGCAGACTCGACGCCGCGCCAATTTTGGTTACCTTTTTTGGCGAACGTTGATGCAAGCTGACCCATCGCCCAAACCACCCGCCGACCGACCAAATCCGTCGGCGGACCCCAATCATCCTTACGCCCTGTTTCGCAACCGCTACTTCACCCGCTACCTCATTGGCCGCGTGGCGACCACCATGGGATCACAGATGCTCGTGGTGGCCGTGGACTGGGAATTGTATCAGCGCACCCACTCGGCGCTGGCGCTGGGGTTTGTCGGCCTGGCCTTGATGGTGCCCATGATCCTTTGCACCCTGCCGGCCGGTCACGTGGCGGACACGTTCGACCGCAAAAAAATCATTCTGGCCTCCACCCTGCTGCTGGCCGCTTCCACGGTGGGGCTGGCCTTGATTTCCATTCTCAACGCCCCGGTGGCCTGGATTTACGCCTGTCTCGTGGTGGTGGGGGTGGCGCGCACGTTTGTGTGGCCGGCCAGCGCCGCCTTCCTGCCCAATTTGGTTGCGCGGGAACATTTCCCCCGGGCCATCACCTTCAATAGCGGTGCCTACCAGCTTTCCTCCGTGCTCGGGCCGGCGGCGGGCGGCTTGCTCTACACCGCCACGGGCCATGCCTGGGTCATCTATTTGCTTAACGGGCTGGCCTCGCTGATCTTTTTCGGCCTGGTTTTCACCATTCCCCACACGCACCAGCGGGCGGAGCGCCCGCCCGTGACCCTGCGCACGCTGGTCGCCGGCTTCAATTTCGTGTACGAAAACAAAATCATCCTGGGCACCATCTCGCTGGACATGTTTGCCGTGCTGCTGGGCGGCGCGGTGTCCCTGCTCCCCATTTTTGCCGGGGATATTCTTAACTCCGGCGCCGATGGCCTGGGGCTGCTCCGGGCGGCGATGCCCATTGGCGCGGTGGTCTGCACCCTTTGGTTGACTCACCGGCCGCCCTTGCAAAAAGCCGGGCGGGCCATGCTCTGGTCGGTGGCGGTGTTTGGGCTGGCCACCATCCTGTTTGGCCTCGGCAACCCCGCCTGCCTCGGCCGCTGGCTGAACCTTCTCCATTTGCCCGCCGCCTTTTGGTTCTGGTTCGCCTTCGCCATGTTGGCGCTCAGCGGAGCGGTGGATAATATCAGCGTGGTAGTCCGCCAAACCCTGGTGCAGATCCTCACCCCCGATGAAAAGCGCGGCCGCGTTTCGGCCGTGAACAGTCTTTTCATCGGCACCTCCAATGAGCTGGGCGGCTTTGAATCTGGTTTGGTGGCCTGGCTGGGGGGGCCGGCGATTGGTCACTCCGTGGCCAGCGGGGCCATTTTTTCCGTGGTCACCGGCGGGATCGGCACGGTCCTCGTGGTGCTGGTCGTGGCCAAAATCTGGCCGGAAATCCGCCGCTATGGCGCGTTAAAATGACGCATGACTTGACGCGGACCGCAGGAGGTTTATTTTCCCCCCATGAGAAAGATCGCTTTTTGGTTGCTGGCTGGCACGCTCGCCACCAGTGGGGTTCACGCGCAGGACGCCGCCACCCAGCAGCAAATTGACAAACTGTCCGGCCAGTTGCAGGACATTGTGGAGGCCGAGGCCGCCCAGGGCAAACGGCTGGATGCGCTCGAACATGATTTGTCCGACTTGCGCGACAAGGTCAACACTCCGGCCGTCAACAACTACGCCAGCGCGGAGGACCTCCAGAAACTGGCCCAGCAGGTCAGGGAAATCGACAAGAAGCGCCAGGAGGACCGGGATTTGATTTTACGCAAGATCGAGGATCTGGCGAAGATTGCCGCCGCGCCCGCCCCGGTGCATCACCACGCCGCTGCCCCGGTCAAGGATGACCCTGCCGCCACGGGGGATGCAGCCGCGGCGGATGCCACGCCGCAAAAGGGTTATGAATACAAAGTGCAGGATGGCGACACCCTCTCCGCCATTGCCCGGGCCTATAAGGAAAAAGGCGTGAAGGTGACCACCTCGCAAATCATGAAGGCCAATCCGGGCTTGAGTCCCAACACCCTTTACGTGGGCAAGACCATCTTCATTCCCGATCCCAACGCGAAATGAGGAGCAGTGTTTGAATTAGCTGGCCAGCTTGAAATGAATGGCCAGCACCACCGTTGCGGCCACGAGACAGTAGATCCCGAAAAATTTCCAGCGCCCGCCTTCGAGCCAGCGGGACAGCCATTTCAAGGCCAGCAACCCGGCCAGAAAGCTGAACACCATGCCGATCAAACCGGGTGCCAGCAAATGGCCCAGGGAAACATGACTGCCGGGCAGTTGTTCCTTTAGCAGTCGGTGGGCTTCCTGAAGAATAATCGCCGGCGTCAATACCACGGCCAGCGCGAAACTGAATTCTTCCAGGGCCTTTTTGGGCAGTCCCAGCAGCAACCCGGTGGAAATGGTGGAACCCGAGCGGGAAAAGCCGCGAAACGGCAGGCACAACCCCTGCACAATCCCGATCCAAACCGCCTGGGCCGGCTCGATTTCGCCCTTGGAAGGTGTTTTATCCTCCCGCAAACCGGCGATGATAATCAGCACGCCCACGGCCGCCAGGGAACCCGCCATCAACGGCAAATTGGCAAACAACGCCTCCACCTCCGCATGTTCCGCGCCGTGCAGGAACACTTTTTCAATGACCACTTTCATCCCCAGTCCGACCACTCCTGTGCAGGCGGTGGCGATTAGCACCAGGATGGCAAAGGAGCGCAATTTGGCGGGGGATGAGAAATAATTTCGCTGCCAGTCCTTCCAGAAATAAGCGATCACCGCGAACATCGTGCCGGTGTGCAACAACACCAGCAACATCGTCATGTCCGGACTCGAGGGGTCCAGTCCCATGAGTTTCTCCGCCACGATCACGTGCGCGGAACTGGATACCGGCAGCAACTCCGCCGCCCCCTGGATTAGTGCCAGCACCAAAATTTGAACAAAGCTCAACATAAAGCCTCATTCTGCCTTCGAGGCCGAAAAAAGCAATGAACTTTGCCCCAAATGTGCGTCAGCGTGGCTCTCCTAATCCAACCCGTTTTTGCTCGCACTCTGCAAGCGTTGCAGGTCGGCCAGGTCGCCGGCATTCTGGGCCGGTTCCCAGCGCGTGACGAATTGCTTCGGCGCTGACCATCGCCAGTGTTCCGCATGGCCGTCGGCGAACACGAGGTTCGCCCCCTGCTGATGCCGGTCCGCCGGCAGGTCCAGCCAGTCACCGGCGTACGTGCTGTCGGCCGAGAAAATTCCAAATGTGGCGTCCCAAATGTCCTGCTCTTGCGTGTCAATCCACACAAATAAATCCGATGGGTTGGGACGGTTGATCTGCGTGGCCTTGCGGAAAGAGTTGGTGGCATCGCTGCAGTTCAGGCTGATGTTCATGCAGTAACTCCGGGTGCGCAATTGGGCGGGATTGTTGCTGACCGTCGAAAGATCCGCCGGGCAATGATAAATGCCATGCGCGTGGTTGTAGGGAAACAATACCCCAGTCTCAAGATTGTTAAACGTCGTGTCCAGCGGCGCAATCCCTGGGCTCCACGAGGCACCCTCGCCGGTTACCCACGGCGTGTCCGTGGTGTTGGGGGCGGACAAACTGGAAAAAGAATTGTTCGGCGCGGCGGCGTCCTCGTTGTCGCCCGCATACAGATGCCAGCTCACCTGCTGCTGTTTCAGATTGTTCAGGCAGATGAGTGAAAAGGCCCTGCTTTTGGTGCGCGCTAGGGCGGGCAGGAGCAGGGAAGCGACGATGCCAATCACCCCGATCACCACCAACAATTCCATGATGGTAAAACCACCCGGGCGCGCCGGCGGGGCGATGGCGGAACGAATCATTTTGGTTTTCATGTTTGTGGGGCCGGCCGGATGCCTGCCCGCGCAGGCATCCAGCCGGGTTGCGATGGATGGATTATTTTAAGCCGGCGGGGGCGTTCGTCCCGCCTTTGGGCGGTGGGGGCATCGGCGGCGGTGTGTTGGTGCCACCTTTGGGCGGCGGCGGCAGGTGCGGCGGGGCGTTCGTGCCCATCACCGGCGGGGCATTGGTGCCCATGACCGGCGGCGGATTATTCGTGCCGTCCGTGGGCGGCAGGTGAGGCGGCAGGTTCGTCCCGCCCGCGGGGGGCGGCGCGTTGGTGCAGCCCACCGGCGGGTTGTTGGTTCCGGTTGAGGTTGATTTTCCAGAACTGGAGCCGGGCCGTGGGGTGACGGCCAGCACTGTGGCGGCGCAGACCGTGAGGCCGGTCAGGATGATCAATAAGGATTTTTGGTTTCGATTCATACGTGATGCATTGGTTGATGTTGTTTGAGACGGTTGCGGTCAGAAAACCGTGACCAATCTCTCATGATGACCCTGCCAAATTATCACGCCCAACATTAAGTGGAGATTAAGGCGGCAAAAAGCGCCGCAGCAGGTCAAATATTTTGGATTATTTCCGGGTCGGGGACTTAACTGCCTCGTCCCGGCTTGGGAACTGTGGTCCAGTCCATGGGTAAACTTGATTTTTGCAGGCGGCCAGCGTAATTTTGAACTAGGGCCTGTTAACACTAATGCGCAAGGCTTCAAAAATGAGGGCTAGGACGATAAATCCAGTGAAAAGGACGTCGAGCTTGTCAAAGCGGCAGAACACGCGGCGATAGCTCTTGAGTCGGCGAAAGAGTCTTTCAATT
>CAITTG010000040.1 GCA_903895255.1 uncultured Verrucomicrobia subdivision 3 bacterium | reverse complement strand
GGTTGCAGGGGAAATGGCTCGGGCAGGGTTGTGGAGACGGTAAACCCCCGCTCCTGATAAAACTCCGCAATCGTGTTGGCCCCCAGCGTGGATAATTCATCCAGATGCCCCGCCTCGCCCACCTGCCCGCATACCACCATTGCCCGGCGCACCGCGAGCGATTGCAGTACCATGGCCAGCGGTTCGCAGAGCTCCGGACGCGACACGCCCATCAACATGGCCGAGGGCCGCGCCGGATTCAGCAATGGCCCCAGCAAGTTGAACACCGTCCGCTGCCCCCGCGCGGCGCACACTTTCCGCGCCGGGCCGATATGCTGAAAGGCCGGGTGATAATTCGGCGCGAATAAAAAGGCAAAGCCCCGCTCCCGCAGCATCGCCGCCGCCTCGGCTGGCGACAAATCAATCCGAATCCCCAGCGCCTCCAGCACATCCGCACTGCCGGCCTGCGAGGTGACCGCGCGATTGCCGTGCTTGGCCACCGTCACCCCGGCGGCGGCGCAAATCAAGGCCGCCGTCGTGGAGATGTTAATCGTCCCCAGCCGGTCACCGCCGGTGCCCACAATATCCAGAATCTCCCCCGCGCGCGTGGCCGGGTGCAGGGGCAGGGGATGCGATTTTTCCCGCAACGCCCGGGCAAAGGCGGCGATTTCCGCCGGCATTTCGCCCTTGTTGGCCAGCAGGGTCAAAAAATCCGCCTTGGTCGCCGCGTCCGCCCCGGGTTCGGCCAGCCATTCCACCGCCTGACGGACCTGCGTCTCCGTCAGGTCCTGACGGGCGTGCAATTGGGGAAACAAGGTTTCGATCACCCGCGCATTCTAAAGCAAGGCCGGGGATGGGATAAACTCCAAACTGGGTGAAATGCGCCGGTTTTGGAATCCTGTTTCCGTGCTGGCCTGGCAAAGAGGGCATTGGACAGGTGCCGTAAAAAAGTGGTAACTTAAGCGGTACATTTTCTGTCTCTCTAGGGACAACTTGGATTAATTATTTTTATGGCTGAGGCAAAGCGCGGTGGCTGGATTATTTGGGTGGTGATTATCGTGGTCCTAGGCGGGGCGGCGGGCGGCTATTTCTACGTCCACCCGGGACAGGTGCAGGCCCCGGACTATCAAACCGTCACCCTGGACCGGGGCGAATTAACCATGGTCGTCACCGCCACTGGCGTGCTGAACCCGGTTAAAAATGTCCAGGTGGGCTGCCAGGTTTCCGGGCGCATCAGTGCTTTGTACGTGGATTACAACTCGCAAGTCAAACAGGGGCAAATTATCGCGGAAATTGACCCGGCCACCTACCAGGCCGCTGAGCAGCAGGCCCAGGCCGACCTGGCCAACAGCCGCGCCAACCTGGAGCTCCAGGAAATCGAGGCCCGCCGGTCCATCACTTTGTTCGACGGTAAATTAATTTCCGAGTCGGACCGCGACACCGCCGTTGCCAACTTGCATGAGGCCCAGGCTACCGTGCAGATCAAACAAGCCACCCTGGCCAATGCCGAGGCCAACCTCGGCTATTGCAAAATCCTTTCCCCGGTGGATGGCGTGGTCATCTCCCGCTCCGTTGATGTGGGCCAGACCGTGGCCTCCAGCTTTAACACCCCCACTCTGTTTCAAATTGCCAACGATCTCACCAAGATGCAAATTGACTCCAGCATCGCCGAGGCGGACATCGGCAGCATTACCGAGGGGCAGTCGGTGGATTTCACCGTGGATGCCTATCCCTACCGCACCTTTCATGGCTCCGTCACGCAGGTGCGTAACGCCCCCATCACGGTCAATAACGTGGTGACCTACGATACCGTGATCGGCGTTACCAACCAGGATTACAAGCTCAAGCCCGGCATGACCGCCAATGTTTCCATTGTGATCGCCCAGCGCGAGGACGTTGTGAAAATCCCCAACTCCGCGCTGCGGTTTCATCCCCTTGACCTGGCCTTGGGGATGACCAATGGCGCGCCGGCCGGTCTGGCCGGTGGCGGCACCAACAACGCCGGGGCGCATGGCGGCGGCAGCGGCCATCATCGGGGCGGTCCGCCGAATCTCCACACCGTCTATGTGCTGGACGCCGACAAGAACCTCTCCCCCGTGCAAATCAAAACCGGCATTAGCGATGGCATTTTCACCGAGGTCACTGATGGCTTGAAAGCCGGTGATGCCGTGGTCACCGGCACCTTGTCTGGTGATGCCCAGTCCGCTGGCAGTTCCAATCCGTTTGGCGGCGGCTTTGGCGGTCGCATGCGTTAACCATCCTTTCAGGCCCATGCCAATTGTGTCCACTGACCCGGTCATCAAGCTCTCGGAAATTCACAAGGTGTACCACACCGGCGATGTGGATGTGCACGCCGTGCGCGGGGTGTCGCTGGATATCTACCCGGGCGAATTTGTGGCCATCATGGGTTCCAGCGGCTCGGGCAAGAGCACGCTGATGAACATGATTGGCGCGCTGGACCGTCCCACCGGCGGCTCCTATTTGCTTGATGGCATTGATGTTTCCACTCTGAACCGCGACCGGCTGGCGGATATCCGCAACGAAAAGATCGGTTTTGTGTTTCAGGGCTTCAACCTGCTCTCCCGCACCACGGCCGTGGAAAATGTGGAAATGCCCATGCTGTACAACCGCCAGCGCGTTTCCGGCGGGGAGCAAGTCAAGCGCGCGCTGGCCTGCCTGGAACTCGTCGGGCTGGCCAAACGCGCCGACCACAAGCCCAACCAGCTCTCCGGCGGGCAGCAACAGCGCGTGGCCATCGCCCGCGCCCTGGTCAACCAGCCGTCCCTTCTCCTGGCCGATGAACCCACTGGCAACCTCGACAGCCAGACCAGCATTGAGATCATGGGGGTGTTCCAAAAGCTTAACGAGCAGGGCATCACCATTGTAATGGTCACCCACGAACTGGATGTGGCGCGCTACACCAAGCGCATGGTCATTCTGCGTGACGGCAAAATCATCACCGACCGGCAGGTCAGCGACCGCCTAAATGCCGAGCACGAGCTCGGGCTGCTGAAACAGGCGCAAAAGGCCGTAAAACTTGACTGACCAGACAAAGGAAGAAGGCAGAATGAAGAATGAAGAAGCAGATTTGCTCGCGCGGACGAAGTTATTCGCCCGGCGGATTATCCGTCTCTACATCAGTTTGGCCAAAACGGATAATGTGGCCCAGGTCTTGGGCAAACAAGTGTTGCGCTCTGGCACCTCCATCGGTGCAAATTACCGGGAGGCCAACCGGGCACGTTCCAAGGCGGAATTCATCGCCAAAATGGGCGAATGTTTAAAAGAAGCCGATGAAACCTTGTATTGGCTGGAATTGTTGCTGGATGAGCAAATCGTGCCCGCCAAAAAGTTGCAACCACTGGTGGAAGAGTCCGATGAACTAGTTGCCATCTTCGTCACCATCGTAAAAAAATCGCGCGTATAATATGCCCCGTTTCCTTATTCTGCATTCTGCATTCTGCCTTCTCCCATGAGAATTCTCGCGACCTTTCGCATTGCCGGCCGGGCGTTGCGGCGCAATAAAATGCGCTCGGTGCTCACCATGCTCGGGATTATTATCGGCGTGGGCTCGGTGATCGCCGCGGTGAGCATCACCACCGGCGCCACCAAGCAGGTGGAGGACAAAGTGGCCAGCCTTGGGCAGAATGTTATCACCGTGTTTTCCGGAAATTTCACCAGCGGCGGTATGCGCGGTGGTTGGGGGAGCGCGCCCACCCTTACGGTCGAGGATGCCCGCGCCATTCAAAATGAAGTCCAGAATTTGGTGGCCGTCAGCCCCGAGGTGCGCGACCGCGAGCAGGTCCTTTCCGAAGGGTTGAACTGGAACACCCAGATTCTAGGGGAATCCCCGGAATATCCCCAAATCCGCAACTGGGGCATCTCCGATGGCACGATGTTTAGCGACCAGGATGTCCGCACTCTCGCCAAGGTCGCGGTGGTGGGCAAGACCGTCACCGACCAGCTCTTTCCCGACCAGGACCCGCTCGGCAAAACCCTCCGCATCCGCGACATCCCCTTTAAAATTGTCGGCCTGCTCGAGCCCAAGGGTTTTAACTTGTTTGGCCAGGATCAGGACGATGTCGTGATCATTCCCTACACGAGCCACATGCGGCGCATCACCAGCCGCTCGTTTGTGAATTCCATTCTCGTGGAGGCCGCCAGCGCGGAAATTATCAACAAAGCTCAGGCCGACATCACGGATGTCCTCCGCGCCCGGCACCGCAGCGCGGAACCCGATTTCACCGTGCGCAACCAGGTGGAACTCATGCAGGCCGCCACCGCCACCTCGCGCATCATGTCCGTGTTGCTGGGCGCCATCGCCAGCGTCTCGCTGATTGTCGGCGGCATCGGCATCATGAACATCATGCTCGTCAGCGTCACCGAGCGCACCCGGGAGATCGGCATTCGCATGGCCGTGGGCGCGCGGGCCCGAGACATCCTCGTGCAATTTCTGATCGAGGCCGTCACCCTCAGCGCCGTGGGCGGTTTGATTGGCATCGCCCTGGGCATTGTGGCCACCCAGATCGTGGCCCACTTCACCCACTGGCCCACTGTCACCCCGCTCATCTGGGTGGGCGCGGCCTGCATTTCCAGCGCCGTCATCGGGGTCATCTCCGGCTTTTATCCCGCCTGGAAAGCTTCCCGGCTCGACCCCATCGAGGCTTTGCGTTATGAATAAGGCGCAGTGAGCGCTGAAATTCTTCCCACGCACACGGCCGCCTTGTTTGAGCACGCTGTCAAACGCGCGGCCGCGTTGCTCCGTGCCGGCGAACTGGTCGCCCTCCCCACCGAAACCGTTTACGGCCTCGCCGCCAACGCCCTGGACCCCGTCGCTGTCGCCAAAATCTTCACGGTCAAAGGCCGGCCGGCGCGCAATCCACTAATCGTTCACATTGCCAGCCTGGATCAGGCCCGCGCCTGTGCCGCCGCGTGGCCGCCGCTCGCCGAGACCCTGGCCCGCGCCTTCTGGCCGGGACCGCTCACTCTGGTGCTCCCGCGCTCCCCGCTCATTCCCGACCTCGTCACCGCCAGCGGCAACACCGTTGGCTTGCGCTGGCCGAGCCATCCCTTCATTCAAGCCGTGCTGCGGGAATGCGGCTTTCCGCTGGCCGCGCCCAGCGCCAATCTTTCCAACCGCGTTTCCCCCACCAATGCCAGCCACGTCTTCGAGCAATTGGGCGACGCTCTGGCGCTCATCGTCGATGGCGGCCAGTCGCAAGTGGGCATTGAGTCCACCGTCGTGGATATTTCCGCCGGTCCGGCGCGCGTGCTGCGTCCCGGCATGATTCACGCGGCTTCACTGGCGGCCGTGCTGGGTGAGACCCTGGCCGGCCCCCCGGTACCATCGCCCAGCTCGTCCGGCACCCTCCGCAGCCCCGGGCTGTTGCAGAAGCATTATTCTCCGCGTGCCCGGTTGATGCTCCTCACCTGGGCCGACGAGGCGGACTTAAACCGCCAGGTCGGCGCGCTCTGCCTGAACCGCGCCCGCTGCCATGTGCTGGCCCATACCCAGGTGCCCGCGCCCGAGGGCTTTGGCCGGGTGTGCTTGATCCCGCACGACGCCGAGGCGTTTGCCCGGGCGCTCTATGCCGAACTGCATTGTTGCGACGCGCACGGCGCGGAAACCATCCTCGTGGAACTGCCGCCCGCCACCCCCGAATGGGCCGGCGTCATCGACCGCCTCCGGCGGGCCGCGGCTTAGCACCCCTCAGGGCGCGCCTTCGAGCCAGCGCGGGCGGTCGGTCAAAAAGATGCCCGACTTGATCACCCCAGGCAGCGGCGACACCCGCAGGGGAAAGGTGGTGCTCGCGCCGGTGGTTATCTTCAGGGCGAAATTGCCCCAGCTATCCGGTGGCGTCCGCAAGCACTCCGAGAGTAATTTCACGTCCAGCGTTTCCGAGGTCAGGTAGAGACCCTGCACCGGCTTGATAAAATCGCTCAGCGCATAAAAATCATCCGTGGTATTCAACGTTAGCCAGACCGACTGCCGTTCACCATACCAGGCCACCGCCCAGGGCACGTCGCTCATCATCAGTTCGTTCGGATTCATCCAGGCCGCCGCCGTTTGAATTTCCGGTGGATAGTAAGGCGGAAAGGCCAGGGGATTGGTCTTGTCCGCAAACCGCCGACCCACCGCCGGCAGGCACATCAGCAGCACAAACCCCGTGGTGATCGCGTAACGAATGACCAGTTGGTACTCCGGCAGCGGGATTTCAAGCTGCTCCAGAAAGGTGAAAAAAAACACCGTGCCATACATGACCACCAGCGGCACCAGCAACACCAGCAGGTTTTCGCCGTTGATCACCGGCGACTGGTTGGCCCACTCCGTCCAGCCAAAGGCCTGCACCACGGTGAACGTGCCGAGGCACAGCAACAAAAAGTAGCGCAGCCGGCGCACCGGCGGCCGCCGAAAGCTTAACAGCAGACCCGCAAAAAACAGCATGGCCAGCCAGCTTCCGCCCAGTTGCGGCCAGTCGTGCTCCAGCAGGTCGCCGAAATGCGGCCAGAACTTATGCAGGTAAGGTTTGACCTGGTACGCGGCGGACAGGTCCGGATGCAGCGAGTGTTCCAGCAGAATCCCGGGGAAATAGTCGGTCCCTTCCAACAACGCAAACCCCGCCGTGCCAAAGGGCAGGCCGCAGACCAGATAATTGCGCGCCAGCCACGGCAGCAGCACTGCGGCAAACGCCCCCGCCGCCGCCAGCGCATAAATCGCGCGGCGCGCCCCGCCGGTGCCCAGCACAAACATCAGCACCGGCAGGATGACCCACCCGAAGGCATACTGCGTCAGCCCGCCCAAACCGGCCAGCAGGCCGGCCACCCCGGCCAGGATGAGCAGTTTTCGGTGTTCCGGAAGTTCCGCCCGGGCCGCCTCCTCAAACGTGACCAGTTGCCGGGTCAATTCCAGGAAAATCACCAGCACCAGCAGCGTGGGCAAACCGGAATAACTGAAGTCCCACAGCAATTCGCACCCAAAGAGCACGATGGCCGTCACCCAGGCAACCTCTTCATCGAAGACTTTGCGCGCCAGGCGGAAGCTCAGCCAGATCACCAGGCCCAGCAGCAACTGGTTGATGGTTGCTATCGTGACATCCGCCTTGTCGCGCGCAAAATGACCGTCATCCGACCAAAACGATTTCCGGAATTCCATTTTATGGCTGAAGGGCAGCACCTTCATCCAGCCCGCCAGAAACACCGGGTAGCCCGGGGCGTTCGCGATGTCCGGGTGGCCTTTTTGCAGCCGGGCAAAGTCCGTGTCCACCCCCACCGACCGGCCGGCATTGCGCGATTCATTCCATTTTTTAACCTCGTAAATGCTCAGCGGCCGGATGCAATCCGTGGTGTAACCCTGGCCCGTGGCGATGTGCCGCGCCAGTTGCGCCTGATCCATCGCCTGGGGCAGGGCGAGATTGTGGTAGTCCCGCAAATCCAGCCACAGGCACCGCAACCCGAACAGCAGCACCACCAGGGCGATGCGCACGTAGCGCGAGCCCGCTCCCATCTCCAGCAAATAGATGAACCGCTGAATGATTTCGGTTAACGGCATAGTTTATAATTCTTCCAAATGATACGCGTGCAACTTGCGGTGAAACGTCCGGCGGCTCATCCCGATCTTGCGCGCCGCCAGCGTCCGGTTCCCGCCGGTTTCCTGTAACGCCCTCGTCATCAATTGTTTCTCCGCCTCGTGAATCGTCAAGGCATTAGTGGGGTCCGCCAGCGCGATGCCCGGGCGTTCCGCCCGCAGCGAGGCCGGCAGGTCCCGCGCCGCAATCTTCTCCCCCCGGCTCAGTACCACCGCATGCTCGATGGCCGTGCGCAATTCCCGCACGTTGCCCGGCCAGCGGTACTGCAACAGCAACTGCAGCGCGTCCGCCGTGAATTCCTTCACCGGCTTCTGGTTTTCCACCGCGAATTCCCGCAGGAAACTCTGCGCCAGCAACACCACGTCACCCGCCCGGTCCCGCAACGGCGGCAAATTAATCTCCACCACCCGCAACCGGAAAAACAAATCCTCGCGGAATTTTCCGGCCTTGACCATCTCTTCCAGATTTTTATTCGTGGCGGTAATCAGCCGCACATCGGCCGTTTGCGTTTTGCCCGACCCCACCCGCTCAAAGGTCCGCTCGCCGAGAAACCGCAATAGCTTCACCTGAATGGTCGCGTCGATCTCCCCGATCTCATCCAGGAATAACGTCCCGCCCTGCGCCTGCTCGAAGCGCCCCACCCGCCGCTCATGCGCGCCGGTAAACGCCCCCTTCTCGTGGCCGAACAACTCGCTCTCCAGCAGCGTGGGCGTTAGCGCCGCGCAATGCACCGCCACAAACGGCAGCCGCGCCCGCGGACTCGCCTGGTGAATCGCCTTCGCAAACACTTCCTTGCCCGTGCCGCTCTCGCCCCCGAGCAACACCGTCGCCCGGCTCGGCGCCACCTGCCGCACCACGTCAAACACCTCCTGCATCGCCGGCGATTCGCCAATGATATGCTCCATGCCATACTTGGAGTCCAACTGCTGGTGCAACGCCACGTTTTCCGTTTCCAGCGTCTGCGACCGCAACGACCGCGCGATCCGCATCTCCAATTCGTCAATCTGCAACCGGCCCTTGGCAATGTAATCATCCGCCCCCTGCTTCATCGCCGCCACCGCCAGGTCCTCCGACCCGTACGCCGTCATGAGAATGCACACCGGCGGACGCGCCAGCGACTTCGCCCGCGCGATCAGCTTCATCCCGTCCTCGTTCGGCAGCCGGAAATCCGTCAGCATCACCTGGAACGGCTCGCTCTCCAGCAACTCCATCGCTGCCGCCGCGTCCTCCGCCAGGTACACGTCATAGCGATCCTCCAGCGCCGCGCGCAACCCCTCGCGCGTGGGTTTTTCATCGTCCACAATTAACAACATTGGTTTCATAATCAACCGTCCCCTCAGGCGCGGTTCTCCTGCTCCAGCATGCGCGGCCGCCGCTCGTGCAGCGGCAGCCACACCCGGAACGTCGTGCCCCGCCCCACATGGCTTTCCAGTTCGATCCGCCCCTCGTGCGCGCGCACAATGCGCTGCACAATCATCAGCCCCAGGCCCGACCCCTTCTTTTTCGTCGTGTAAAATGGCTCAAAAATCCGGCTGATCTGCTCCTCCGGAATCCCGCCGCCCGTGTCCGACACACTCACCCACACACTCTCCGGCGTCTCGCCCGTCTGGAGGCTCAGCGTGCCACCCTTGGTCATCGCCTGCATCGCGTTCTTCACCAGGTTCACCAGCACCTGCTGCAACTGCGTGGCATCCACCGGCGTGGCCGTCAGCCCGCGCGCCAGCTTCGTTTTCACCGCCACCCCCCGGTTGTCCAGTTCCGGCTGCAATAATTCCAGCGTCTTCTCCACCACCTCATTCAAACTCGCCAGCTTGAGTTGCGGCGGCGCCGGCCGGATCGCCTGCAAAAATTGCGTGATGATATAATCCAGCCGGTTGATCTCGCCCTTCGCCACCCCGAGATATTTTTCCAGCTTTCCGGCGATCTCCGCCGTGTCCGGCCCCGGCGCGGGCGGCGCGCCCCGGCCGCGCGACCCCACCGGCACGCTTTCCGCCGGCTGCCGCAGCTTCTTCACCTCCCGCTCCATCAATTGCAAATGAATGTGCAGCGCGTTCAGCGGATTCCCAATCTCATGCGCCACACTCGCCGCCAGCAGGGTCAGCGCCTGCACCCGCTCGCTCTCGATCGCCTCGAACGTCTTCTGCCGCGCCTCCGTCGCATCGTGCAGGATCAACGCCACCCCCGAGCTCCCCGTCGCCTCGCCATCCAGCGGCGCCGCGTACAGCCGCAAAAAGCGCGGCCGGGGATAATGCACCTCGAATTCATGCCGCACCACCCGCCGCCCGCCCTCCTGATCCGCGCGCACCAACTGCTTCCAATCCACCTCCGGCAGGCATTGGGAAATGTGCCGACCCTCCTCGCTCGCCGGCAAGCCGATCAACCGCGTCACCGCCTGGTTGAAATAAATCACCATGCCCTGCTCATCCATCACCAGCACCCCGTCCTCGATCGCATTGAACAACGTCTCCAGAAACGACCGTTCCCGGGCGATGCGCTGCACCACCGTTTGCAGACCCTCGGTGTCCAGCCGGCCCAGCCGGCCCAGGACCTTGTCGAGAAAACTGGATTTGGGAACTGCCATGCGCTGCCGGGGTTAAATTGCTTTTATCATGCTAAAACGGTGAAATCACTGTGCCAATATGACACTGAATCCGCCCGCGTCAAGGGGGTGGGGTGATAAAAAATGGCACAAGTGTGCGCCCTCGCGCGGGCCGCTGGGGTTGCCGGTGCGAGCCTGATTAAATTTCTATGGTTTGATTTGGTCGGATGTAGTTTGATAAAATTCCGAGACTTGCCCACGAATGGCACGAATAGCTACGGAGGAGACCGGAGCCAGAATTCAGGAGCCAGAATCCCGTCCCGGATATCTGTTTTTCCCCGCCGAAAGCCCACCGCCCAGAACCCAAAGCCTGCCTTTGTCCTTACGACCTTCATCACGCAATACCTTAGCGGGACACCCTGGACAACCGCTGTCCAGGATCCAAAATAATGGCGAATATTTTAACCGGCCAACCACGGAAGGCACGGAAATGGACCAGGATCGGACCTTCCGGGCCTAAAGCCCAAAGCCCAGAGCCTAAAGCCTGTTCTCCCCCTTTGCGTCTCCGCGCCTCTGCGTCTTTGCGTTAAATCCCCGATTCCGCTTTTCCCCGCCTCTGGCCCCGAGCCCCGAGCCTCGAGCCAGGCTTCCTTTTTCCCCTTGCGCGCTTTTAGCGCCGGATATACCGTCCGCCCATGGATTTAGCGGTCTATCGGGTGCTGGGCGAAACCGATTATCCGGGGCCGGGGTTCGTCAAAATGGGGCCTGAATCCAGGCAAGTCAAATACCCATTCAAGGTCATTTTTAATTAACTTTTTATATAAAACTTTTTTTGGATGGAGGACAGCATTTGTCCAGGTGGTTGTAGTATATTTGGACAAATTGAACTGATAATATGAGCGACAATTCCAAAATCGAATGGACGGATGCAACATGGAACCCGGTACGGGGCTGTACCAAAATCAGCGCCGGCTGCCTCCATTGCTATGCCGAAACCTTTGCCGAGCGGTTTCGCGGCGTGGCCGGACATCCGTTTGAGTTTGGGTTTGATCTGAGGTTAGTCCCCGAGAAGCTGGGCGACCCCATCCGCTGGTCAAAGCCGAAGAAAATTTTCGTCAATTCCATGAGCGACCTGTTTCACGAGGACGTCTCTGATGAATATATCGAAAAAGTTTGCCGGGTCATGCTGGCTGCCAATTGGCATACCTATCAGGTTCTTACCAAGCGTGCGGACCGCATGGCTGCTTTGTTGCAAGGCAAGCTGCGGCAGGCCGGGAAGGCTTCAC
Source organism: uncultured Verrucomicrobia subdivision 3 bacterium (assembly GCA_903895255.1). Lineage (GTDB taxonomy): Bacteria > Verrucomicrobiota > Verrucomicrobiia > Limisphaerales > UBA11358 > UBA11358. The sequence goes on along the minus strand of CAITTG010000040.1, from coordinate 77,080 downwards.
ACATCTGGTGGGGCGTGAGCGTGGAGAATCGGCAACACGGTTTGCCCCGTATCGCCAAGCTTCGGAGCGCCAAGCCGACGGTTGCCTTTCTCTCAATTGAGCCGCTCTTGGAAGACCTTGGCAATTTTGAACTGCGCGGCATCCAATGGGTAATTGTCGGCGGCGAAAGCGGACCGGGCGCGCGTCCAATGTTGCATGATTGGGTTCGAAACATTCGCGCGCAATGCCAGACCCAAGGCGTCGCATTCTTTTTCAAACAATGGGGGGGGGTTCGCAAGGCCGAGGCCGGACGAACCTTGGACGGAAAAACCTACGATGAGTATCCGGCGACGGCTCGAGTCGCAGTTGCCAGCCTGAATGAACGGACTCACCTACTTGCCACGATAGGGGCATGACCAAAAGCAATGGCTACTAACGATTTCCACGAAAGGCCCTACGATGATGGGACTTTGACCAAGCTGCGAATCTTTGAGGCTTATAACCTAATCTGCCTCGTCACTTCTGACAGAGGGTTGAAAAGGTTGCTGCAAGCAGAAGCAATCCCTCATTACGATCCTCTCACCGGTCAAGAATGGTTGCCGACAGCACCCACACCTTTTTCTGGAGGAAAGTGATTTCCAGTTAAACCGTCAAGCGCATTTTTGCGCGATTGCAGTTTTGAGTGGGTTGGTCCCTAAATGGGTCGGTTCTGAATGGCCCTTAGATAAGGCCTAAAAATTTCTTGGACAATGGTTTGCGGCGGTGGGTGTCCGGGGTTGAGGAGAAGATGTTTTGGCGGGAGATTTGTTCCATTTCTTTAATCGTCTTCCTGCGAGTGTCCACACTACTTACACAACGCAACACGAGCAGGCGTCGGTCCTCACTATTTACACTGCTTAACCAAGCTTTGGGTGAGCATCTCCCTGAGCGCCGCTGATTTCGCACAGGGAGGCTGGACGCGTCGCGACACCTCCCGCACACTCACTCAATGACGTTCTGCTTTGAACGCTCCGTGGCGCTCGGGTACAGTTCCACCGAGGGGTTCATTGATCCGAAAGGCCAAAACCTCGTTGCCGCGCCCCAGCCGGTGCGTTAGATTAAAGTCATGCCTGTTTTGGCGACTGCACATATTCGGCTGGATGAATTGGGCGTGCCGTGCATTGACGACACGAACACCAAAGTCATTGAGGTGGCCCTGGACCTGATCGCGCATGGCTGGAGTCCGGAGGAAATCCATTTTCAGCACCCGCATCTGTCGCTGGCCCAGATTCACGCCGCCCTCGGCTATTATTACGATCATCAAGTCGAACTGGATGGGCAGATTGAGCAGAGTGCCGGCGAGGTGGAGCGGCTGCGCGCCCAAGCGGGTGAATCCCCCCTCCGCAAACGCCTCCGGGACATGGGCCGGCTCACGTGAGCGTGGGGCCCGTCCCTGGCGCCATGCCGCTCCGCTTTGAACGTTACGTGGCACTGGGGGACAGTTCCACCGAGGGGCTCGATGACCCGGATGGCGCGGGCGGTTACCGGGGTTGGGCGAACCGCCTGGCCGAGCAGGTGGCGCAGGCGCAGGGCGGACTGCTCTACGCCAATCTGGCCGTGCGCGGCAAACGTTCCCGGGAAATCCGCGCGGAGCAACTCGCGCCCGCGCTCGCCCTGCAGCCGGACCTCGCCACCGTCTTCGCCGGTTCAAATGACATCCTGGAACCCGGCTTCAACGCGGACAAGCTGCGGGCGGAACTGGAGGCCATGTTCGCGGCGCTCGCCGCGCAAAACGCCGTGGTGCTGACCTTCACGCTCCCGGACCTGGTCGGCGTCCTGCCGATCGGCCGTTGTCTGGCCCCCCGGGTCCGGGCCATGAATGCGGCCATTCGCGCGGCGGCGGCGGCCACCGGCGCCCGCGTCGTCGATTTCGCCGCCCACCCGGCCGGCTCGGACCCGCGTCTGTGGAGTGCGGACCGGTTCCACGTCAATGCCGAAGGCCACGCCCGGATCGCGGCCGCGCTGGCGCAGTCCCTCGGCCTGCCCGGGACGGATTCCACGTGGCAACTGCCACTGTCCGCGCGGCCCGCCCCCGGTCCGTGGACCCGCCTGGCGGAATCCTGGTCGTGGTACCGACACCACTTGCTGCCCCACGTCTGGCCCGCCCGCCCGGCCCCCGGGTCCGGTCAACCCAAGCGCCCCCGTTTGGCGCCGGTGGCCGGTTAAAACGTCCCCGGCGCGCGGGTCCGTGACCCGCAGCCCGTCCCTGCGCTGGCCAATACCGCCCATTTCTTCCGTGTACTCCGTGTCCTCCGTGGTTTGCCGGTTATTATCTGCGTCCATCAGCGTTCATCCGTGGTTGAAATGAATCGTTACGGCTTGCCGCCCCGCCCGGTTTTCCGCAAGCTTCCCCCTCATGGCTGAACGACCGGTGGCAACCCTCAATAAAGCGGACGTGGCGTTGGAAATGACGCTGCGGCCCTCCCTGTTTTCCGATTTCACCGGCCAGCCCAAGGTGAAGGAACGCCTGGAAATCGCCGTGGCCGCCGCCCGCCAGCGCGGCGAGGCGCTGGACCACATCCTGCTCAACGGCCCGCCCGGCCTCGGCAAAACCACCCTGGCCAACATCCTCGCCAAGTCCATGGGCGCCAGCCTGAAAAGCACCAGCGGCCCGACCATCGAAAAAGCCGGCGACCTCGCGGGCCTGCTGACCAATTTGGAGGAGGGCGATGTCCTCTTCATCGATGAAATTCACCGGCTGCAGAAGACCATCGAGGAATACCTCTATCCGGCCATGGAGGACTTCAAGCTGGACATCATCATTGATCAGGGGCCGAACGCGCGCAGTGTGCGGTTGAACCTGCCACGCTTCACCCTCATCGGCGCGACCACCCGCAGCGGCCTGCTCTCGGCGCCGCTGCTCACGCGCTTTCCCATCCGCGAACGCCTGGATTATTACCAGTCCGCCCAGTTGGAAAAAATCGTCGTGCGCTCGGCCAATTTGCTGAATGTGGCCATCGACGAGGCCGGCGCGCGCGAAATCGCCCGGCGCAGCCGCGGCACCCCGCGCATTGCGAACAACCTCCTCCGCCGCGTGCGCGATTACGCCCAGGTGAAGGGCGATGGCACGATCACCTCGCAAATCGCCGATTACGCGCTCGCCATGCTGGAAATCGACCAGAACGGGCTGGACGAAATGGACAAGCGCATTCTGGAGGCCATCATCGTGAAATTCGGCGGCGGACCGGTGGGCGTGAATTCGCTCGCCGTGGCCGTGGGCGAGGAGCCGGACACCATCGAGGAAGTGTATGAGCCTTACCTGATCATGGAGGGCTATCTCAACCGCACCCCGCAGGGCCGCATCGCCACGGAGCTGAGTTATCAGAAGCTGGGCTTGAAGGCGCTGGGCGGCCAGCCAAAGTTGCTTTAAGCGCGCGGCGATTCGCCGGGATTTTGCTTTCGTTTCCCGGCGGATTCCGGTTTAATTTTTGCCGTTTACTATGCCCAAGCGCACCGACATCCATTCCGTTCTCATCATTGGCGCCGGTCCGATCATCATCGGCCAGGCGTGCGAATTTGATTATTCCGGCACCCAGGCGTGCAAAGCCTTGAAAGAGGAGGGTTACCGCGTGGTGCTCGTCAACTCCAATCCGGCCACCATCATGACCGACCCGGAGTTCGCCGACCGCACGTACATCGAGCCCATCACCCCGGAATGCGTCGAGAAAATCATCATCCGCGAGAAGGCCGAGATGCAACGCCTGGGCGTGACGGGCAAGCTCGTGCTCCTGCCCACGCTCGGCGGCCAGACGGCCCTGAACACCGCGATGTCCCTCCACAAAAACGGCGCGCTCGAACGGCATGATGTGGAGATGATTGGCGCCAAGTCCGAGGCCATCCACAAGGGCGAGGACCGCCTGGCCTTCAAGGAACTCATGCTCCAGATCGGCCTGGACGTGCCCATTTCCGGCGTGGCCCACAATATGGACGAAGCCCGCGCCGTGGCCGAAAAAATCGGCCGCTTTCCCCTGATCATCCGGCCCGCCTTCACGCTGGGCGGCACCGGCGGCGGCATCGGTTACAACCGCGAGGAGTTTGAGGAAATCGCCAAGCGCGGCATCGAGCTTTCCCCCGTCTCGGAAGTCCTTATCGAGGAATCGCTCCTCGGCTGGAAGGAATACGAGATGGAAGTCATGCGCGACAAGGCCGACAATTGCGTGATCATCTGCTCCATCGAGAATTTTGATCCCATGGGTGTGCACACGGGTGATTCCATCACCGTCGCGCCGATCCAGACGTTGACGGACAAGGAATACCAGATCATGCGCGATGCCAGCTTCGCGGTGATCCGCGCCGTGGGTGTGGAAACCGGCGGGTCGAACATCCAGTTCGGCGTCAGCCCCGAGAACGGCCGCATGGTCATCATCGAGATGAACCCGCGCGTGAGCCGCAGCTCCGCGCTCGCCTCCAAGGCCACGGGCTTTCCCATCGCTAAAATCGCCGCGAAACTCGCCGTCGGCTACCTGCTCGATGAATTGCGCAACGACATCACCCGCGAAACCCCCGCGAGCTTCGAGCCGAGCATCGACTACGTCGTCACCAAAATCCCGCGCTTTGCCTTCGAGAAATTTCCGCAGGCCGACGCCACGCTGACCACGCAGATGAAAAGCGTCGGCGAGGCCATGGCCATCGGGCGGACCTTCAAGGAAAGCCTGCAAAAATGCCTGCGCTCGCTGGAGATTGGCCGCAGCGGCCTGGGCGGCGACGGCAAGCCCTGGCGCATCGGCACCGAAGTGTACGGCGACCGCGACATCCTCCCGCGCGACGTCATCAGCCGCAAGCTGAGCATCCCCAACGCCGAGCGGATTTTCTTCATCCGCCACGCCCTGCGCGCCGGCTTCACCCTGGACGACATTTTCAACCTGACGAAGATCGACCGTTGGTTCCTGGTGCAGCTCAAGGAGATCGTGGATTTTGAGGAGGAGCTGGCGGGGTTGAAGAATTGAATTGAATTTTTGAGGTGCCAGACTGGCACCTCAAACCAGGGACGCGGTGCCCGCCGTTATTTACCCGATGCCTTCACCGAGCACGGAGCCTTGATGCTGGCCAATGTACCGAATAGTGAGCGGGCGGCCGAAACCAGAGTGCACGTTGTGCGTGCCTTCGTGCGGCACCGCGTAATGCAAATCAGACTTCCGCCAACCCTCGAAACGCCCCATCGCCAGCCCGATTTTGGAGTGCGGCAACACGTTGCCGCTTTGGAACTGGGCGACATGTCGCCCAGTTCCAAAGCGCGGTCATGCCCGCGCACTCCCATATTTCAAGGTCGCAAACTGTGACCTTATGCACTCGGATTTGGGCTACAGGAACCAGTTGCGAAAATTCCGAAATTCGATAGTCCTATTCCCATGCATTCAACATCGGATCATTCTGCCCCCTTCGCCCACAAATCCACCACCGAGGAAATCCGCGCCCGGTTCGACCAGGACGTCGAGCGTTTCAGCAACCTCCAAACCGGCCAGCAGGCAACCATCGACGCCCCGCTGGTCTTGGAACTGGTCGCGCAGGCGGGCCGGGGGCATCTCCAGCCGCAGGACACGATTCTCGACCTCGGTTGCGGCGCGGGCAATTTCACGCTGCGCGTGTTGCAAGAATGCCCCGGGCTGCATTGCCACCTCGTGGATTTGAGCCGGCCCATGCTGGACCGCGCGGAAGTGCGGGTGCGCGCCGGCGGTGCCGCCTCGGTGACGGTCCAGCAATCTGATTTGCGCGCGCTGCGGTTCCCGGAAGGGACCTTCAATGCCATCCTGGCGGGCGCGGTGCTGCATCATCTGCGGGACGAGGCGGATTGGGCGGACGCGTTTCGCCAGTTTTACACCTGGCTCAAGCCGGGAGGAAGGTTGTACGTGGCGGATTTGGTCACGTTTGACATCCCCGAAGTTCAGGCGCGCATGTGGCGGCGTTACGGTGATTACCTGGCCTCCGTCGGTGGCGCGGAATATCGGGACCAGGTGTTTGCTTATATCGAGCAGGAGGACTCGCCCCGGTCGCTGCCGTTCCAGCTCGAGTTGCTCAAGGCCACCGGCTTTGCCCAATATGACGTGCTGCACCGGAACAGTGTGTTTGCGTGTTATATGGGGAGCAAGTGAGGCCATTCCTCCGCGGAAAGCGGCTCGGTCGGATCATAATTGATTTCAACGTTGCTGAGGGTCGGATGCATTTTGAGCCGGTTGGCGCGCCGGTGGGGCACCAGATCGGCGACGGGATGGCCATTCCGGCAAATGACAATGGTTTCGCTGCCAGCCGCCAGTTTGGCCAGCAGGCTGGAAAAATTGGTCTTGGCCTCGTGAATATTCACGGTTTTCATATGCTCCAAGGTCGGTCTGCTTAGTCCATCCCGACAACTCCCATTTACCGGCTCAGCAGCCAGAACAACAAAGTGACCACGGGAATGAGGATGACCACGCCAAGGACGGTGAAGAAACGCAGTTGTCGCTCATGCGGCGAGGGGCTGCGCCTCCTCCCCGGATGTCCCCCCGGCTTGGTTTGGCCTCGGGAATCCACGATGCTTTAATAAAAACAATCATTCACCCTAATGTCCAGATTTTATTTTTCGCCCGGATTTTCCTCAGGTCCGCGTGGCGAGATTGCCACTGCTGCCGATTATCGTTAGCCTTCCCCCCGTGAAATCCGCCGCCCTGCTCATAGTCGTTGCCTTCGTACTCGGCACCGCTCTGGCCGATGCGCCCGTTACCTCCCGCTATAATGCCCCCTATCCCATCGCCGCCTCCAAGAAAGGCTTGCAGGTCGAAATCGTGGATGACGCGCTGGCACTGGGCGTGAAAAACGCCGCCATCAATGTCAATATTGGCTGGCTCATCGATCCCTCGGGCAACCCTCAAAACCCCGCTTGGGAATCGTCCGGCCAGGCATTTCATTTCCGGCGCCAATACATGGCCAATCTCGATCAACAAATCAAAACCCTGTCCGATCACGGCGTGGTGGTCACCCTCATTCTCCTCCCGTATCAGACCGCCAATCCAGTGGTGAACCGTATTCTGATTCATCCGCTCTGCATTACCAATGCCCCCAATCACCTCGGCAACTTCAACACTGTGACCGACGAGGGCCGTCGCTGGCTCACCGCCCTGCTGGAATTTTGCGCCGAGCGCTGGTCGCGGCCGGATCAGCAATACGGCCGCGTGTCCGGCTACATCCTGGGCAACGAGGTCAACTCGCACTGGTGGTGGGCCAACATGGGCCGGGTGAGCATGACGGAGTTTGCGGACGACTACTTGCGCACCCTGCGACTCGCGAACACCGCCATCCGGCGTGAATCCAGTTGGGCGCGTGTGTATATCTCCATGGAACATCACTGGAATATCCACTACGCCGCCGGGGATGATCACCAGACCTTTCCCGGCCGCGCGTTTCTGGATTATTTTGCGCGGCAAGCCCGGGCGGGCGGGGATTTTGACTGGAATATCGCCTATCATCCCTACCCGGAGAACTTGTTTGAGCCCCGCTTTTGGAATGATAAAACCGCCACCACCAACGTCCTCACGACCCCGCGCATCACCTTCAAAAATCTTGAATTACTCCCGGCCTACCTGCGCCGTCCCGAACTGCTGTATGATGGCCAGCCCCGCCACATCATCCTGAGCGAGCAGGGTTTTCACACGCCCGCGGGGCCGGACGGCGAAACCATTCAGGCGGCGGCCTTTTGCTACGCCTACAAAAAGATCGAGCGGCTCGACGGCATTGACGCCTTCATCCTGCAGCGCCACGTGGACAACGCCGGCGAAGGCGGCCTGCTCTTTGGGCTGCGTGGTAACCAGCCTCGCGCTGGCGATCCGCACCCCAAGAAAAAAATCTACGACTGCTTTCGGGCGGCGGACACCCCGCAATGGCCGGCCGCCTTTGCCTTTGCGCTGCCCATTATTGGGTTGACGAACTGGGACGAAGTTCGTTGATCCCCGGTGGAGGTGGCATCTGGAAGTTACGGTCCATCGGTAGCCCGTGGCGGTGATTCGTTGAGGCCTGCCTGGCTCACGTGAGGCTTGGCCCCGTTACGGACCAGTTTTAAAACCAAGGGCTTTCCCGCCCGCCTCCCGGCGTGCTTTCTAGTGGCTCTAAACCAAAAAACCTTTAAATTAATCCGGTAACGCGGAAAATCCATGAAAACCAACATTGTTTTGGGTGTGACCGGCTCGATCGCCGCGCACAAGGCGGCGGACCTGGCGAGTCTCCTGACCAAAGCCGGGTTCACTGTCCGAGTGGTCATGACGGCGGATGCCCAGCGGTTTATCACGCCCTTGCCCTTCAAAACCCTCTCCCGGCAGCCAGTGGTCACCGATCTGTATGACGAGGAGGAAGGCTGGCAGCCCACGCACATAAAACTGGCGGATGAGGCGGACTTGCTGCTAATCGCCCCGGCCACCGCGCATGTCCTGGCCCGGCTGGCCCACGGCTTGGCGGATGACGCGCTCACCTGCATCGCCCTGGCCCTGAACCCGCAGGCGAAACTGCTCATCGCCCCGGCCATGAACGGCAAGATGTGGCTGCACCCGGCCACGCAGGCCAACGTGGCAGTCTTAAAAAGCCGGGGCGCGGAATTCATCGGCCCGGATGAGGGCATGCTTTCCTGCGGGTATGAAGGCGTGGGCCGGCTCTGGCCCGTGGAAAAGATTGCCGAGCGCGCCGCCGTGCTATTACGCTGAGGCACCCTTGTGTCCGCTGCATTTTTAACATCCGGGCAGTTGGAATGGCTGAAGCGGCTGCTGACGCTGTTTGAAATCCCGGTGCCGGACCCCGCCCGGCTGCGCCGCCGGATAGAATTGATGGAATGTCACCTGATCCTGCCGGTGAAGGTGGTTTTTATCGCCATCATTGCCTATTCCTTCAACTATCAGCAACACTGGGTGGGCGAGGTGATCAGCACGCTGGATGTGACGGTGGAGGAGATTCAGTATATCTTTTGGTTCTATATCCTGGCCAGCGCCGTGCTGGGCGTGGTCGTGCTGGCTTCCAAAATCCTGCCGCTGGCGCTGGTTCAATGGTCGGTGGTGACGAGCAGCATGGTGGACGGGCTGTTCATTGCGGGCATGGCCTTGCTCACGGGCGGGCTGGACAGCCTGCTGTTCTGGCTGTTTGTGGGTCTGATCCTGCGCAATTCCGTAAGTGTCCCGCCGGGATTTTCCCAGTTGTTTCTCAATTTTTTCATCAGCCTTTGCTATGTGCTGGTGGCCATCCTGGATGTTTCGGTGATTGGCGGTCTGGATGACACCACCCGGCGGGCGTTCGACCTGACTCCGCACGAGGAACTGGGCGAGCCGTTTTTCCTGCGCCTGGTGGTCCTCTGGCTGACGGCCCTGTGCGGTTACGGCTACCAGGCCTATCTGGAGCGGGAGCGGCTGGCGGCCGAGGAGGCGGTGGAATTTGCGGCGCGGGAGGGGCAGTTGCACTCGGCCGGCCGGGTGGCGGCGGAATTTGCGCACCAGATCAAAAATCCCCTGGCGATTATCAATAACGCCGCGTTTTCGCTTCACCGTTCCGCGCAGTCCGGCGTGGCGGCGGCCCCGGAACTGGTGGCCATCATCCAGGAGGAGGTCGCCCGCGCCGACCGGGTGATCACCCAATTGATGGGCTACGCGCAATTGAGCGAGGGCCGGGTGGAAAAGCTGGAAGTGGTGGGTGAGCTGGAGCGCGCCCTGGCGCAGGTGTTTCCGGCTGCCGTGCCGGCGGGCATCGTGGTGCGGCGCAAATTCGCCGCCACCTTTCCGCCCCTCCTGATGCAGCGCAACCACCTGAACGAGGCCCTGGTCAATCTTCTCCAAAATGCCCGCGAAGCGCTGGGTGACTCCGGGACGGTGACGGTGACCGCCGAATGTGGCCGGGACTACACCGTGAAAATCGCCGTTTCTGACACCGGTCCGGGCATCGCCCCGGAGCTGTTGGAACGGATCTACGAGGCCTACTACACCACCAAGGAAAAGGGCACCGGCCTGGGTCTGGCCATTGTGAAACACAACACGGAATTGTATGGCGGCAGGGTGCTCGTGGAATCCGAGCTTGGCCACGGGGCCAAATTCACGCTAATCTTCCCGGCAAAAACCTGGATGAAAAGCAACCCATCATGAACACGCCGCTGCCACCCGTGCTGGTCGTGGATGACGAGAAGAACATGCGGCTCTCGTTGCAGACCATGCTGAAGGACGAGGGCTACACCACCCGGCTGGCGGAATCCGCCGAGGGCGCGCTGGAAATGCTGGCCGGCGGGGAGTTTTTCATGGTCATCACCGATGCCCGGCTGGGCGGGATGAGCGGTTACGAATTACTCGGCCGGATTCGGTCGCGCTGGCCGGATTTGCCGGCGCTCATGCTCACGGCCTATGCCACCCCCAAATTGGCGGTGGAGGCGATCAAGGCGGGGGCGATGGATTACCTGGCCAAACCGTTTGCGCCGGAGGAATTGTTCCATGCTGTGGCCCGTTGCGCGGAACGGCACAAATTGTTGCGGGAAAACGCGGCCCTCCGCGCCCGGGCCGGGGAAATCACCAGCCTGGACCAGATCATCGGTGAGGCGCCGGCCATGCGGGGCATCCGGCAGATGATTCAAACCGTGGCCCCCACGGATGCCCGGGTGCTGATCCTGGGCGAAAGTGGCACCGGCAAGGAATTGGTGGCCGGAGCCATCCATGGATTGAGCCGGCGACGCGGACTGAGTTATGTCCGGATCAACTGCGCGGCCATCCCGGAAAACCTGCTGGAGAGTGAGCTGTTCGGCCATGAAAAAGGGTCGTTCACCGGGGCGCTCCGCCAAAAGCCCGGGCGCTTTGAGGAGGCGGATCACGGAACCGTTTTCCTGGATGAGATCGCCGACATGAGCAAGCCCTTGCAGGCCAAATTGCTGCGATTTTTGGAGGATGGCTCCTTCACCCGGGTGGGGGGCACGCAGGAATTGCGGGTGGATGTGCGGCTGATTGCCGCGACCAACCGCAACCTGACCCAGGCCATTGAGCAGGAGAATTTCCGCGAAGATTTGTACCATCGGCTCAATGTCGTCCAGTTTCACCTTCCCGCCCTGCGGGAGCGGGCGGGGGACGTGGGGTTGCTGGCGGAATATTTTCTCCAGGTGTTTCGCGTAAAAATGAATAAAAGCACCACCACCCTCGCCCCGGCGACCCTGGCGAAACTCATGTCCCACAACTGGCCGGGCAATGTTCGCGAGTTGCGCAATGTCATTGAGCGGGCCTTGATTCTGGAGACCACCCGGGAAATCCAGCCGGACAGCCTCCCGGAATTTGAACGGGACCACCACCGGCAGAAAGCCCAGACCTTGCTGGTAACCCCGGGAGAATCCCTGGATGACGCGCTCGGCCGGCTGGAGCGGGAGTTGATCAACCATGCCCTCGAAACCAATGGTTTTAGCCTGACGCGCGTCGCGGAATCGCTTAAACTTACCCGTCATGCCCTGCGTTACCGGATGCAACGCTTGAACATGAAACTGATCAACGAAAACGGGCCGGGCCGGGAAAATGCTGAAACTTGATTATTTTATGGAAGCCTCAGTTGTGGACAATTTGAGTCCGAGCGGATTTCAGGTTTTGAATTTCGTCGCCATGGCCGCCGCCATGCTCATCGCAGTGGTGGCCGCGTGGCTTTTCTCGCTCTACTACAAGAAAAAGCGCAAACGCAAACGCAAGCATCAAGGGCACGGTCGCATCAATCCCACCCTGGCCGAACTCGGCGGCCTCCCGCCGCCCCGCAAGCCCGCCGAGCCCAATGACCGCCCGGGTCGCGGCACGACTTTTGACCCCTAGTAGATGCAACACAGTCAAGCCATCACCCGCAAAAGCGCCTCCAATCTGGCCCTGGCGTTTGTGCTCCTGCCCAAGCCCAAACGGGAAGCCATGGCCGGGCTTTACGCCTTTTGCCGCGAGGTGGACGATGTGGCGGATGAGGATGCCGTGCCCACGGAGACCCGGCGCATCCGTTTGGCCGACTGGCGGGCGGACATCCGCCTCGCCTGCACCGGCGGGAACCCGCAATTTCCCGTCAACCAGGAACTGCAACCCGTCATCCGCCAGTATGGGTTGCGCTTTGAATTGTTTGACGAATTGATTCAGGGCTGCGAAATGGATTTGGACACCCTCCGGTACGACACCTACGAGCAACTGGAACTGTACTGCCACCGTGTGGCCTCGGTGGTGGGCCTGTTGAGCATCGAAATTTTTGGCTATCACAACTCCGCCTGCCAGGATTACGCCCGGCACCTGGGCAAGGCCTTGCAATTGACCAATATTCTGCGCGACGTGCGCGCGGATGCCGAGCGCGGCCGCATTTACCTGCCGCAGACCGAGCTGGTTCGGTTCGGCGTGCCCCCCGAGGAAATCCTGCGCCACCAGTATTCGGAACGTTACCTGGCCCTGGCCCAAAGTGTGGCGCAGCGGGCTCGGCATTTTTACCAGCTCGCCCGGCGGACCCTGCCGGCGGAGGACCAGCGCGCCATGGTGGCCGCCGAACTCATGGGCTCGGTGTACTGGCAGCTCCTGCTCAAACTGGAACAGGAGCGCTTTCAAGTGTTTGGACCGGAACGCGTGCGGCTGAGCAAAGCCCGGAAGGTTTGGCTGATTCTGCGCTCGATGCTCGCGCATACCACCCGCTCCCGCGCTTCTCCCTATGGCACGCTTTGAACCCGTGCGCCGGTTGATCGTCAATGCGGATGACTTCGGGGCCAGCGCGGCCATCAATGATGCGGTCATTCGCGCGCATCGCGAGGGCATCCTGACCACCGCCAGCCTGATGGTGAACGAGCCCGCCCGCGACGCGGCGGTGGAATTGGCCCGGGCCCATCCCCGGCTGGGCGTGGGACTCCATTTGACCCTGATGATGGGCCATGCCGCCCTGCCCGCCGCCCAAATTCCCGGCCTGGTTAATGACCGGGGTGAATTTAGCAACAATCCAGTGGGGGTGGGTTTCCGCTATTTTTTCCAACCCGGGCTGCGCGCGCAATTGCGGGCGGAAATTCACGCGCAATTCGCGGCGTTTCGGGCCACGGGACTGCCGCTGGACCACGTAAACGGCCATCTGCACCTGCATTTGCATCCGGTGGTGTTTGCGATTCTGATGGAGGATGCGGAGGTATTGGGCATCCGGCACCTGCGGCTCACGCGCGATTGCCTGGCCCGGAGCCGCCGGATGGCGCGGGGACGGTGGTTCTACCGGACGTCGCACGCGCTCATTTACGACGTGCTGTCACGGCGCGCCCGCCAGCCGTTGCAGGCGCGCGGCATCAAGCACGCGCAAATCACCTTTGGCCTGCTGCAAAACGCGCAGGTGGATGAGGATTACATTTTAAAATTACTGCCCGAGCTGCCGGCCGGTGATTCCGAGCTTTACTCGCATCCCTCGCTTGAGGCATTTAAACATGAGTTTGAAGCTCTCATCAGCCCGCGGGTGAAAGACCGCGTGCGCGAGCTGGGCATTCAGTTGATTCGCTACCAGGATTTGTGATATGACCAAGATATTGATCGTTCTTTTCATCGCCTTTTCGTTTGAGGCGATTGGTGTCATCACGTTGAAAACCGGCATCAACCAGATCACGGCGCGCTACGGCGCCCGCGCCGCCACCACGCCGCGCTGGAAAAATATTTTGATCATGGTGGGCGACTGGTTCACCACTGGTTCGGTGCTGCTGGGCCTGCTGCTGGAAACCATTTTTTTCATCCTGCTCCAGTATCTGCTCGCGCAACAAGATGTGAGCTTCATCTGGCCCCTGACCTCCCTGAGCTTCGTGATGACCACACTGGCGGCGCAGTTTATTCTCAAGGAAAAAGTGGACAGCCTGCGCTGGGGCGGCGTGGCACTGATCATGCTGGGCGCGGCGCTCATTAGCGCGGGGGAGCATGCGAAGGAGAAATCTCCCCCGGTGGAAACCGTCACCCCCGCTGCCGTTAAATGACGCGCAGCAGCACGTCCGCCAGCCTCTCCGCCGCGAACTGGCAGCGCTTTTGCAAACGCATCAGGGCGGGAATTTTCCAGGGGGCTTGCGCGATAGTTAGGGCGAGTTTGCCGCCATCCAGCGACATGTCCCGACGGTAAAGCCGGTTGAAGTCCAAGGGCAAATCCTCGGCGGCGGCGTCCGAGATGACGCGCACGGTGGCACAGGGGATTTTTAATTCGCGGCAGACATTCTGGATCGCGGCGGATTCCATTTCCACGGCATCCGCGCCGGTGGTCTGGCGCAGCGCTTGTTTATCAGCGACAGTCACGGCCACGCGGTCGGCGCAGAAAATTTTCGCGGGTTTCGCCCCGGCTCCCGCCAGGCGCGCGGCGAGGTCCGTGTCGGTGGTTTCAAAGACCACGGTGCCGGGCGCGAGTTCGGGATGAAGTCCGCCGGCGAAGCCGCAGGTGAGCACCAGTTCGGCGGGCTGGCGGGCGAGGAAATGGCGCACGGCGGATTCGGCGTTGCGCCGGCCCATGCCGGTGACCAGGGTGGCCACGCCCGCATGGGGGCCGGCCAGTTTGCGAAAGGCGGGGGCCTCCTCCTTGACGGCAAAGCAAACGAGTTTCATGACTTGAAACTTATTTGATACCCGCCAGGCGTTCTTTCCAGATGCGGTAGAGTTCCACGGTGGCGCGGACGTCGCGCAGGCAATATTCCGCGACCTCCCGGGCCTTGCCCTCGGCCATCATGGTGCCCACGTCCATGCCGCTCACGCCATGGCTCTTGGGCGATTCGATGCCGAAGGCCTTGCAGTAAAAATCGAGGTTGAAGCGCCGCGCCGCGCCGTCGCGGCCGCTCACGCTGTAGAAGGTCAGTTGCTCGGCCAAATCGCAATGGGGCTCGGTCGCGTAACGGTAGCCAAGCCAGTTTTTCTTTGAGATGGGCACGTTTAAGAGCGCCGAGCGCAAATACACAAACGGCACGTCAAAGCCGCGGCCGTTGAAGGTGACGACGGAATCATAATGCTTGGCGACATCCCAAAAGGCGGTGAGCAGCTCGAACTCGTCGGCGCAGGGGACAAATTCCACGGGCCCGGCGTCGCCCTCGGCCTCCTCAAAATCCTCGGCAATATACAGCGTTTGCCCGCGCAGGGACTCGGCATTGAGCATGGCGATGCAGACCACCTGGGAGGTGAACGGCCAGAGGCTCATGAACCGGGTGATTTCGGCCCGCTTGGCCTCCTTGCCCGCCTCGTCGGCGGCTTTCTCGGCCTCACGAAAGAGATATTCCTGCTGCGCCTCGTCAAAATTCTCCACCGGCAGCGCCGTGGTCTCGATGTCAAATACGATGGTGGCCATAAACGATGGAAGCAGATTGAATGACCGCCGGGGAAATGGCAATTGCCTTGTTAGGGCATGAGATCATGCCGCTCGGGTTTCGGCGGAGATACGTTCGGCATGCACCTCATTCAGATAATCATCCGCCTGGGCAGACGTAAGACGGGCAGCTTGCTGCAAGCTTTGCAGGGCTTCGCGAGGTGTGAGGGTCGCTGAGGCGCCGGCGGGTGGAATCGGGCGCAACGCGATGAGGTTGTCGTCCGTGCGAATGGCAATCTCCTCGCCCGCCCCAGCCAGCTTTAACCAGCCAGCCAGATTGCCGGCGGCTTCGCTGATGGTCAGCATTTTCATAATGGTAAATTATGCCCGTTCCCCAAGGGTTGCAAGCGGGGATTATGCCGGTTCGGCAATGAGATCGTAGTCGGTGTGGCCGATGATTTTAACGTTCGCAAACTGGCTCACGGGGAGGTCGCCGCGCACGTAGATGCGGCCATCAATATCGGGTGCGTCCGCCTCGCCGCGGGCGACGAGATACTTGCCCTTGAGCTGGCGGGTGTGGGCGTCGGGCTCGCGAATGAGGCCGTGTTCCCAGGAGCTGACGTTGGCGGCCTGCAATTGTTTCGCCTCCGCCCCGCCCTCCACCAGCACCTTGAGCGTGCGGCCGACAAAGCTTTCCGAGACTGCCACCGCCACCTCGTGCTGGGCGGCCATGGCGAGTTCGCGGCGTTTCTGTTTCACCTTGTCGGTGAGCTGGCCGGTCATCGCGCCGGCGCGGGTGCCATCCTCCTTGGAATAGGCAAAGACGCCGAGGCGCTCGAATTTGGTGTCGCGAATGAATTTCAGCAGCGTCTGGAAACTCGCCTCGGTCTCGCCGGGAAAGCCAACGATGAAGGTGGTGCGCAGGGCGATGCCGGGAACGCCTGCGCGGATTTTGGCGATGAGATCGACGATGTATTGCTGGGAGGTTTCGCGGCGCATGCGTTCGAGCATGTTCTCGTGAATGTGCTGCAAGGGCATGTCCACGTAGCGGGCCACCTTGGGACACTCGGCGATGGTCTGGATCAATTCATCGGTCCAGTGCGCGGGATGGGTGTACAGCAGGCGAATCCAAAAATCGCCTTTCAATGCGTTCAGCGCCCGGAGCAACGAGCAGATGGTGGTGGCGTTTTCCGGGAGGGACTTGGCGGCGGCGGTGAATTTTTCCGGGGAGGAAATCGCGCGGCTGTGGTTGGCGCGGAGGTCGAGGCCGTAGTAGGTGGAGTCCTGGGAAATCAGGTTGATCTCTTTCACGCCCTCGGCGATCAGGGCCTTGGCCTCGGCCACGATATCGGCCTGGGTGCGGCTGCGGTGCGAGCCGCGCATGCGCGGGATGATGCAGAAGCTGCAGGGATGGTTGCAGCCCTCGGCGATTTTCAGGTAGGCAAAATGCTTGGGGGTGAGCCGGAAGCGCGGGGTGCCGAAATCGGGAATGTACACCGGGCGGACCGCGACATCCATGACGGCGGCGGGGGCGGCGGGCGTCACGACGGTTTTGGTTTTGCCGAATTGATCCGTGCCGCGCAGGGACTCGGCTTTTTCGTGGGCGCTGGGCTGGCCGCTTTTTTCCAGTTCATGCAACCGGCCGACGACTTTGCCTTTTTGAGTCTTCGGGGCGGCGGCGGGGGCGCTCAGGCGTTCCGCGCGTTTGGCCATGGCCTGGCGGACGATGTCCGAAACCTGGGCGACCTGGTCAATGCCCATGAAGGCGTCGACCTCGGGCAGCAATTTGGGCAACTCCTCGCGAAAGCGCTGGGGCAGGCAGCCGGAGACGATGAGGCTCTGGCCGCGGTTTTGGGCGGTGCGAATCTCGCTGGATTCGAGAATGGTGTCCACGCTCTCCTCCTGGGCGGAGTCAATGAAGGAGCAGGTGTTCACGATCAGGGCGTCGGCCTGGGCGGCGTCATTGGTAATCTCAATGCCGTCCCGCAGGAGGGAGCCGAGCATGATCTCGGCATCCACCAAATTTTTGGCGCAGCCCAGCGAAATCAGGCCCACGCGCACCGGCCGTTCTTTGGTTTTTTGCTTGGTCACAAGTATCTTATGTTATCGCAGGGGGGGAGCGGCGTCGAAATTTTATTTGCGGCGGGGCAAGGGTGGATTGGTTAATGGGTTAATTCGTTAATTTGTTAAATTGTTAACCATCTTTTTCGCAGGCACTTGTGAATCCAGTCCGGGTGGGAGGGGAGGGAAAAAGCGCGCGAAACTTGAAGATTGAGCCGTGGAGCATCGGCGAACGCGGGCAGGCCGGGATATGGCCCGGTTTTTGACCGGGCGGCCGTTCAAGATGGTCATTACGACGTTCATCAGAGAGGAGTTTAGCGGGGGACCCTGGACATCCGCTGTCCAGGGTCCAAACTATTTTAATTATTTTTTAGGGGCGGGGGAGGCGGAGGAAGGGAGGCCCGACAAAGGCGGAGAATACTCATTGACCGCCACCATCCGCCGGCCGAACCCGGGGAGGAGCCGGTTAAAGCAGGGCCTTCACCAGATAAAAGCTGCCGCACAGAAAAAAGACGGCGCTCAGGATTTGGGAGACAAAGGCGGCGGTGGCCAGACTTTTGAAGCCCAGACGCAACAAGACCGAGCCCACCGAGTCCAGGGACAAGAGGAGACCGATGCTCAAGAGCAGGATTTTAAAACTGCACCACGCCGCCTGGGTTTGGAGTGGACTCAACCAGGAGGTTTGGGTGGCCAGCTTGAAGAAGTCGCCGGGGTGATGACCGGCATCCGGCGCGAAAAACGCCACGCCACACAACAGCAAGCCCGCCAATAAATAAAGGCCGGCCTGTTGAAATCGTTGCTGCGTGCTCGTCATCGGGTGATGCAGTTTTCAAGGCCATCGGACCGCTTTGGTCCGATATGCCATGCGGCAATGATACACGATGTCTGGCAAAAAGTCAATTTTTGGATGGCCGGCCCTGGCTGGCCGGGGGGCGGCCCACATCGCCCCAGGCCCGGGCATAAGCGCCAGTCACGGTTAATGCCCGCGCACACACCGCAACCCGAAATAATTCAGGGCCATGCCAGGCTGGCCGAGGTTGCCGCCATTACGCGCCGCGCAGCGCGCGTTGGAGGCATTGACGTAATAGTACCAGCAGCCACCGCGAAACACCCGGAATACGGGCTCACCAGCGGGGCCGGCCGGGCCGGTGGGGTTGTTGGTGGTGGGCTGGCCGTAGGGCGACCCATACCAATCCCAGCACCATTCATCCACATTTCCGGCCATGTCATAGAGACCATAGCCATTTGGTGCGAAGGAGGCGACCGGGCTGGTGTACGGCAGGGCGTTCGTAAACGCCGGGTTGTAACCTTTTGGTCCCAAGTCATAGCCAAAACCACAGGTGGTGCAGCCGTAGTAATTGGCCAGGGTTTCAGTGATGACGTCGCCCCAGGGAAACCGCTGCCCGGCCAGGCCGCCCCGGGCGGCCTTTTCCCATTCCGCCTCGGTGGGCAGGCGGAAGCCGTCGGCGGACCAGTTGGCATAAACGGCGTCGGTGTCGCCGTTGGTGTAGACCTGGGTGAGTGCCGCGTCGGTATAATACACCGGGGTGCGCCCCGCCTGCCGGGTGCGGGCGTTGCACCACTTGACACTGTCATACCAGTTCACCGTCTGCACCGGATGATTCGGCGCGCGGCCGGAACCGGCGTTGTCAAAGCCGTAGCCGGTGTTGGTCGCCCAAAAATACACGGATTGCCATTGGGCCAGGGTGACCAGATTGACATCCATGTAGAAAGTCGAGACGTAAATGCCCGTGGGGCTGGCATCGGCCTCGCCATCCAGTGTGTCGCCCATCGTGAATGATCCGGCCGGGATGAGGGCCATGCCGGCGGGGCTGGCGGCCATCAAATTGGTCAAGCCCGCGCCATTGCCGGTAAAGGAACCGCTAAAACTATTGCCGCCATTGGTCAGGGCCACGGTGCCCGCAAAGCCGGCCAGGATGGCGGGAGGCAGGGGACCATTGAGTTGGGCGGCGGAAATGGTGCCACTCACATTGCCGGCGGAGTTCGCAAACAGTGCGAAAGGCGCGGGCGTGACAGGCTGCCGGGGGGCCAGGGTCGCAAAGGCGCCTCCGCCATTGGTCCGCACGGCCAGCTCCAGCCATTGGTTGGTGCCGGTGAAAACACCCGGTCCAAAATCCACCAGGGTGGTGAACAGTCCGTTGGTCACCCCGGTGGCGGTGTTCGTGACCGGTCCGGCAACGGCGCTGCCGGTCAGGTTCGTGAGGTACAGTGTAAATGCCAGGTCATAACTCCCGTTGGCCGGGCTGCCACCACTGGTCAACTGTCCCTGGTAAGTGAAGGCGGTTCCCTGGGCCAGGCCGGTGGTCACTCCAAACTTTAGATAAAACAGCATTAGCAAGGCCGACCCGATCACGGCCGGGTATGCTTTGGTTTTCATGGTGGCGTTTTATAAGCATCAACCGTGCCAGGGGCGGCGGGGGCTTGTCTATTGGGCTTTGGCGATTCCGTGACGCAGATTATGCGTGAAATTCACGCAGCTTGCGTGAAATTTTAGCTCCACATGCTGCCATCCAGCCGCCCCTCGCGTTTTGGCGGTGGCAGCACGCCACCATCGTCCACTTGGCCGGCAGGCCGGCTGGTTTTGAGCTAATGGTTCGCCATATGTTCCAACTGGACGGCAATTTCGGTGTCCAGTTGATTGGCGAGAACCGGGTTGCCAACGTTGTCGGCGGTGCGGACCTGCACAATGACGGCCGTGACCACGGGGGAAGTGGACTTGGCTTCCACCCGGATCCAGACATTGCAGTTGTTCACGCGGGCCTTCAGGCACCGGACCTCGTTGGTGGTGTCATGCGGGATGTATTCGGACACCAGCGCACCGTCGCGGTTCACCACGATGGTGGTGGCGGTGTAGACCTGCTCCACTGAGCGGGGGAAATGCTCGTCAAACTGGTCCCGCCCAAACCAGAGGGCGGGGGTGTGGGAATCGTCCAGGGTGGAGACGCATCCCGCCGTGGCCAGCACAAGGCCGGCGGCGAGGGATAATAATATTGGGTTGAGGACGGGGCATATTTCCGTCGGACGATGGCCGGGGTGTTGGTTCATAAATTATTTAAAAGCATGGCCGACCCGCGCGGGGACCTCCGGAGCCGGGATAATCTGGGCCTGAAGAAATTCCTGCACGCGTGGGTCGGGGTGGGCTTTGATCGCGGCGGGGGTGCCGAGGGCAATGATGCAGCCATCCTCCAGCAAGGCAATCCGGCTGGCGATGCCAAAGGCCAGGTCACGATCGTGCGAGACCACCACGGTGGTGCAATGGGTGCGCTGGTTCAGCCGCAGGATATCCCCGGCAATGGCCACGGCCGAGACGGGGTCCAGCTCACTGGTGGGCTCGTCGTACAGGATCAATTGGGGTTCGATCGCCAGGGCGCGGGCGATGGCCACCCGCTTGCCCATCCCGCCCGAGAGTTCCCCGGGCATCCGATCCTCCGTGCCCGGCAAGCCCACCCGGGCGAGGGCCTGGGCCACGATGGTTTGGATTTCCGCCGGGGTTTTCAGGCGATGCTCGGAGAGATAGAAGCCCACGTTTTCGCCGACCGTCAGGGAGGTCAGCAGCGCGCCCGACTGGAACACCATCGCCAGGTGATAACGCGTGGTGATCTCGGGTGATTGCACCTTTTGACCATCAATCAAGATCTCCCCCGCATCCGGCTCCTCCAAACCGGCGAGCTGCCGGAGCAACACGGATTTGCCGCAGCCGCTCGGTCCCATGATCACGAACACCTCTCCGGGGGTGACGGAAAAACTCACGCCCTTGAGCACGGCGGTGCCCGCATAACCTTTGCACAAGTCGCGCACGAGCAAGCTGACACCGGCCAGCCGGGTGGAAGAAACGTTCGGTGCTGGATTCACGGCCACGGCGGGAGCGGGCGGGTTCATGGCAGTAATATTCGGGGTGACCGGCCATTGGCTGAGGCGGGGGAACGGTTAATCATTGATGCCAAAGTGGCGATAACCGGGAATTTGCCGGAGGGTCATGGTCACCAACGTGGCCCGAATGACGAGGGTCTCCACTCGCACGCCGAGGGCGAAGGCGGCCGGGGCGAGCCTCGCGTTTTCCGCCAGCAGCAAGGGGGCGGTGTACGTCAGGGCCAAGGGCTGAGCCTGACGAGTGGGGCGAGCCGCCTGGGGAATAACGGGGGTGGTGGACATATAAAAAGTTTTTAAGCAACGAGCCGGGTGAAGCAAAGGTAGTTCATGGGTGACACTATTAGCCGGAAGGGCGGGCAGGGGCCATGGGGTGTTCACCCCCCCCAAAGGGGGAAGGAAGAAGGCTGAATGATGAATGAAGGCCAGAGGCAGGCGCGAGGCGCGAGGCGCGGGGCCAGAGGCGGGGAAACGGGAGAATCCTAAAGGCTAAAGTTGAAAGGCGGAAAGCGGGAAGCGGGAAGCGGGAAGGCGGAAACGGATCAGCAAATTTCCTGTACTGAAGATCGGCAGCTGGATTGGCAAATAGGATGGTTAAATCTGGTTTGGGAGGGCAAGATAGGCCGCGAAGATTGAGGAAAGAGCATTTTTTGCTGCCAAACCAGATCGGCAACTTTCAGGCACGGGAACCTGGCTTGGCAATGCAACCATGAGTGACGATAATAAAATCCCAGTCCCTGCGGAACCGGCCAGTCCCTGGCGCCGGCTCTCGCTGGCGGGCGAGTGTGCGGGGTTGTATGTCGGCGTGCCGGCGGTTTATGCGGCGGGCTGGGTGCCAATTACCATCATCCCGTTGCTGCTGCTCATGACGGGCGGCTGCGGGTGGTGGCTGCACCGGCAACCGCAGTTTTCCTGGCGGGGCCGCTGGCGGGCGGCAGTGCCGGCGGCGGAGTGGCGGCGGATCTTGATGCTCTATGCGGCGGCAGTGCCGGTTTTGGCGGGGTTGCTGTGGTGGGTCGAACCGGGGGCGTTATTTTCGCTCGTCCGGCTGCATCCGGGGCTCTGGATGCTGGTCATGCTGGTTTACCCGGTTCTGTCGGTGCTGCCGCAAGAATTGATTTACCGGGTTTTTTTCTTCGAACGTTATGCGCCGCTGTTTGGCCGGGGAACGGTGCGGACGGGAGCCAGCGCGGTGGTCTTTGGGTTTGGCCATGTGATCTTTCACAACTGGCCGGCGGTGGTGCTGACGCTGGCGGGCGGCTGGCGGTTTGCCACAACGTATCAGCGCACGGGGTCGTTGCGGGCGGTGAGCGGGGAGCACGCGCTGTATGGCTGCGCGATCTTTACGCTGGGGTACGGGCGGTTATTTTATGAGGGAACCCTGCATTGGTTGCGGGGGTGAGGATGGCTGGGTAGCGCTCTCGCCGTCGACCATCTGCAAAGGCTTCTTGTAGAACTCCTGTGCTAAAATCAAAACAATTGAACAAGCCAGTTTGTACCTTTTGAAAATAACTAGAAATGAAACTAGACAACTGGAACGGAACCTGTCGCCGG
Source organism: uncultured Verrucomicrobia subdivision 3 bacterium (assembly GCA_903895255.1). Classification (GTDB taxonomy): domain Bacteria; phylum Verrucomicrobiota; class Verrucomicrobiia; order Limisphaerales; family UBA11358; genus UBA11358. The sequence continues at coordinate 54,355 of CAITTG010000040.1, read as the reverse complement.
AGACGTCACGCTGGAAATAGGCGGTTCTGTTTCAATGTGGTTCCATTGCCTCATGTTGCGTAGTGCCTCTGTAAAGAATTCTGGAATTGGATTTCCATTACAAAGTGATATTAACTCTTTGCCAGTCTGGCTCAAATTCAACCTGCCGACACAAAACGCCTGCGATGCGCTTTGCCATTTCGTTACTTTGACCACGGAATCGAAATATCTAATCTCAAATTGTTGTGGAGGTTTCGGATTTGCCCTTATGTAATTCATGCCATCTGCGATGCTTAATAAGCCACTTGATTCGAGTTCCCGGCAAAAGAAAAGGTCAAATTTCACTGATTCATGATGTTCAAATTGTATTGCTTCTGAAATGCCGTTGATCTCGCAAACTATGTTGCGAAGCTTTACGAGCGTTTCCGCGTCATGTTTGCTTGCTGCAGCTAACCAGTCTATCGAGCGCTTTGAAAATTTCCCAGGCTTATTCATCTGTCCTGCTAGTAATTTGGCCCAGATTTTCTGTAGGTCTTCGTCGGAAATTAAGCGACACTTTTCTAGAAAATGGGTCACCCAGTCGTTCTCAACCAGATCCGGCTTGGCATCATCAGTGATTTGTGGGAAAGCTTTCTGCGTAATTTGTTCAATGTTGGCTTGTTGTTTAATTTGCTCATAGACAAAGCGGTTAACGGCTCGTTCTTCAAGCGATCCTATTTCTATTTTAGCTTTTGCTCTAATTACTTCTGCCCTCGCTTCGGCATCAGCCACACGCAACGTTTGCCAAGGTCGGCAGACACCACCAGTGGCATCCGCAATTTTTTGTATAAAAAGGGTTATTGGTTGGCTCAATCCAGCCAAATCTTTGATGTTCATATTCACTTTCCAGATTGGAGATTAGGAAAACAGTACCAAAGGGTCAACGGCAAGCGGGGTGAATGTGAGAACACACCCTGGACCATTACCAACAAGGCATGGTTTGCTTCCTGATCTTTTTGTGGCGGTTTGGAAGTATAAAGGCCAATACATGCGAGCATGTTTTCAAAAATTGACGAACTCGGCCAGCGGCGCCGCCCTTGTCGCGTCTTCGAGGATGACGAGTTGCACAAGCTGTTAAATGGCCGTGTCCGCGTGAGGTTGTTTAGCTTGTTAATTACGTCGTTGGCCCGCGTGGCTAAGTGCTGCGGGTCACGGACCCGCGCGCCGACTGCGCCTGGCGTCGAATGTGGGTGAACGATGCGTCCGCTGCACTGCGAATGGGAGTTGAGGGGAAGAAACCGACTAAAGGAAGCGGAAAAACTCCAGTTTTAATTGGAGCGAGTGAAGGGATTCGAACCCTCGACACTCACGTTGGCAACGTGATGCTCTACCAGGCTGAGCTACACTCGCTTCCAGAAGGCGACGGTCAGATTACCGAATTCCCGGCGAATGGCAAGCGGGATTCGCAAAGATTTTTTGGGCGGCGGAATCCTGAAATTTGGCCTCGCCAGGCCGCGGGGCATTTCCCTGTAGCGATGGAGTTGGACGGTTCATTTTGATTACCAGCAAGCAGTCGACGCGCTGGGGGGAATGGCGGATGCGGGTTGCCCAAAGCCAAAGGCCCGGATGACAAGGCGGTTGGCCAGGGAGTCCGCCGGACGGTGGCAGGGCTTGTTAACGTTGCTGCGGCCGAGACGGCCGCACTCCGGATGAAGGTGCATTTTGACGCCAGCAGGCAGCCAACGCGCTGGGGGGTAATGGCGGATGCGAATTGCCAGGAGCAGCCGGCGGTTTCCCGCGCCCCGCCGGGGCGCGGTTGTTTTTGGAGACATTACCGGGGGCGGCACTGCGTTTGCCCCCGGCTAATTTCCAAAGCCCCTCCGGGGCCAGTCAAAGGTGCCGGAAGAATTTTCTGGCAAATCCGGCTCAGTGGGCGGCCACCGCAACGGGGTCGAGGGTATCCCGGATGACGTTCAGGAGGTCGGCGTGATCCAGGGGTTTGGAGAAAAAAGCGGTCACCCCGCTGAGGTGCGCCTGCTCCCGGTCGGTGGCGGCCGGGGTGCCGGAGATCATGATGATGGGCACTTCCCGGGTGTTGTCCAGCCGGCGCAGCCATTCCATGATGCGAAAGCCATCCCAAGCCTCGCCGTAAACATCGGGGGGGAAATTAAGGTCGAGCAGCACCAAATCCGGGGTGGTCTGGCGGGCCACGGTTACCGCCTCCAAGCCGTCCAAGGCGAGGAACGGCTGGTAGCCGGCCTGGCGCAATTTGACAGCCATGGTCTGGAGGATGATTTCATTGTCATCCACGACCAGGATTTTCCGGGGGGACCCGGAGGTGTTTCCGTGGTTCATATATCGTGGCAGCCAGCGTACAAAGACTTGAAGTGTAAGCGGCTATGACCGGACATTAGCACATTACCGGGGCAGCGCAACCCACTTTGATAAAATTATGCAATTATTTATGAGTTTTGACTTACGGGCGGCTGGTTGTGCTAAACTTGGCGGGTGAGCAACACTTTTTACGTGCCGGGGGAGCAGCGGGCGGCCAAGGTCAATGACCTGTTTGCCAGCATTGCCCGGCGCTACGACCTGATCAATGATTTGCAAAGCTTCGGACTGCACCGGCGCTGGAAGCGGCGGGTGGTGGCGCTGGCGGCGGTCACGCCGGGAGCGCGGGCGCTGGACCTGTGCTGTGGCACGGGGGATCTGGCGCTGGCGCTGGCCGCGCGCGGGGCGGCGGTGACGGGACTGGACTTCAGCGCACCGATGCTGGAGGTGGCGGGCCAGCGCAAATCGGGCGACAACCCGGTGTTCATACAAGGCGATGCCCTGCAAATTCCGTTTCCGGATGCGTCCTTTGACATCGTGACGATGGGGTACGGGCTGCGGAACCTGGCGAGTTGGGAACAGGGGCTGGCGGAAATGTGGCGGGTGGCCAAACCGGGGGGCCGGGTGATCATCCTCGAATTTGGCAAGCCGGCGAATGCGCTCTGGCGGCAGCTGTATTTCACGCATCTGCGCTGTTCGGTGCCGCTGACGGGCTGGGTGTTCTGCGGGAATGCGCAGGCATATGCTTACATTTTGGAATCCCTCAAGCATTATCCCGCACAACGGGCCGTGGCGGCAAAAATGCAGGAGATGAAATTCACGAACGTGCGGGTGGTGGATTTCATGGGCGGGGCGATGGCGATAAATTACGCGGAAAAAGCGGGTTGAAGCGGAGGTTTTGGCCACGGATGAAACACGGATGGGAAGGGTCTTTAACGCAAAGACGCAAAGGCGCAAAGGCGCGGAAAAAAGCCAGGGGGTTTTAAACCGTGAAACCCACGTAATTCGCAAAAGCGTATCAATCAACCACGGATGGACGCAGATAAACGCCGATGCGGGGACGCAACAGGGATGGCTCAGGCTTTTTGCAGCCGGCGTTTGGCCGGGGCGGGCACGCCGAGTTTAATGGTCTCGCCTTCGCGGGCGGCATCGACGGTCAGCGTGCTCTTTTGCCGTTTCACCAGGGCGCGGGCGTGGCGGACGAACTGGTCCAGGGTCGCGTCGTCGTGATTGGGGTCGTGGTGGAAGAGGTAAAAGGACCGGACATGGGCCTGCAGGGCGAGCGCGACGGATTCATCCACACAACCATGCCCCCAGCCGCGATGTTTCTCGTACTCGGCTTGGTTGTATTGCGAATCTAAAATCAGCACGTCGGCGGACTGGATAAATTCGAGCAGGGCGGGGTCGGAGCCTTCGGGACGGGGTTCGGTGTCGGGAAAAAAGGCGATCCGGCCATCCGGGGTGGTGAGGCGGTAGCCGACACAAACCCCGGGGTGATTGGCCCGGTGGGCCTGCACCTCAATGGGGCCGATGTGAAAATTGTAATTGGTAAACTCCTCAATCTCGATATTGCTGGGCAGCTTGGCAAAGGGCACCGGGAAATAGGTGGTTTCCATCTGGCCGGTCAGGGCTTCCTCCAGGCCTTTGCGCGCGCCTTCACAGCCCACTATGCGCAGATGACAGCGTTTTTCGTAAATGGGGCCAAAAAACGGGAGTCCTTGAATATGATCCCAATGGGTGTGGGAGAGCAGCAGGGTGAGATTGAGCGGACCTTCGGGAAATTCCTCCAGCAGGGCCTGGCCCAGCAGGCGCAAACCGGTGCCGGCATCCAGAATCACAATCTCGCCGCCATGGCGCACTTCAATGCAGGAAGTGTTGCCGCCATAGCGAACGGTGGTGGGACCGGGCGTGGCAATTGAGCCCCGCACGCCCCAAAATTTGATGCTCGTACCGTTTTTGATGCTTCAATTTAGCGCGTCTTTTGGAAAACACAAATTGCAATCTCGGGAAACACAAAAAACCGCTGTTTAATTGCCTTGCATTCAGGCACCAGTTCTTTATGCTATGTGCCCTTTTGCGGGTTGGTAGCTCAGTTGGTAGAGCAGTGCCCTTTTAAGGCATTGGTCCGGGGTTCGAGTCCCCGCCAACCCACCATTTCCCCCCGGGCTAATGGTCGCAAAAGAGTCCGGGGCGCTTGGGTGCCTACCAGTTCACGGCCACATTCAGCTTCTTGCCGAACCGATTTTCATAAAACAATTGTTTGTTCTGCAGACCGTATTCGTGGACCAACTTGGTGATTTTCACATCGTAACAGCAATACTCGGCAATTTCGGCGAGCTTGCCCTCCTTGTACCAGCGAATGGCCTGCAGGCCCTCGGCGGTTTTTTCCACGCCAAAGGTCGCGCTGGCGATGGAATCCAGCGAGAGCCGGTGGTTGAGGGTGGCGGTGAGGTCCACCAGCATGTCCAGGGTGGGAAGCTGGGTCAAATCCATGGATGTATAGCCGTGCAACACCTCGTAATCGAAGCGCAGGTTGTTGAACCCCACCACCAGGTCCGCCCGCTGCAATTCGCGTAGCAGGTCGTCCACCTGCTTTTCGCCGTAAATGGTGTACTCGCCCCGGGCGGTGCTGTAGGTCACGGCCACGCTCATGCCCATGCGGATGATGTTGCCCCAGCCGCCGACTTCATCGGCGGATTTCTGGGTTTCCAGGTCGAAATAAACAATGTTTTTCACGGTTGCACCCTCATGAAAGCCGCTGGCGGACCGGGAAACAAACTTTTTCCGCGGGCCTTGAAAAAATCCCGGGGTTCGCCCAGATTATCCCGATGGCTTTGACTCCTTCCACCATGCTGCCGCTCGGCACCCCGGCGCCGGATTTCGCGCTGCCGGATGTGACCGGCAAAATTGTTTCCCGCCGCGATTTCCAAAACGCCCCGGCCCTGCTCGTGGTCTTCATGTGCAATCATTGCCCCTACGTGATTCACCTGCGTCCGGCCCTGGCCCAATTCGCGCGCGATTACCTGCCCCGGGGCCTCGCCATGGTGGGCATCAACAGCAACGATGTGGAGCGCTATCCGGCCGACAGCCCGGCGAACATGGCGGCGGAGGTGAAAACCGCCGGTTACACGTTCCCCTACCTGTACGACGCCGATCAGTCGGTGGCCCGGGCGTATCGGGCGGCCTGCACGCCGGACATTTTTCTGTTCGATGGCACCGGGAAGCTGGTTTATCGCGGCCAGTTCGATGACAGCCGGCCGGGCAATGGCCGCCCGGTCACGGGCCGGGACCTGCGCGCCGCGCTCGATGCCGTGCTGGCCGGCCGGCCGGTCAGCCCGCAGCAAACGCCCAGCGTGGGTTGCAATATCAAATGGAAGCCGGGGAATGAGCCGGCGTATTGAGGCCATCCCATGCTCGCGCGGGGCGCTCGCTGGTCGAGTCACAGACTCGACGCTACAGTGGAGGGTGATTCGGCCGCTTGAATTTTTGCCGGAAGGCGGTAAGATAAGGCCATGCCGATTTACGAATTTCATTGCAACGCCTGCACGCACGACAGCGAAATCCTGGTGCGCTCGAGTGACTGGCAGGGCACGAAGTGTCCGCAGTGCGGCTCCACCAAACTGGCCAAGAAATTTTCCCTGTTCGCGGCGGCCACCACGGGCGGCGGCGACTCAGGTTCCTGCGAGACTGGCGGCGGTGGCGGTGGGGGCGGTTGCTGCGGCGGCCATTGCGGCGGGCACGGCAACTAGAGCATTGCCAGAAATTCGCTAATTCGCCCAGTGGCCCAGGCGGTTGGGGGGCACCGGCCAGTTCTCCGGGTAAACCAAATAGACGGTGTTGTGGGATGTCGCCCAGGCGCGGAGCACATTCGCCCTCTTGTAAATGTGCCGGATGCTCTCCACCTTGGGATTCGTCCACGGATCATTAATCACCACATCGCCGTTCTCAGTAAATCCCCGGCACACGGTCAGGTGGCCATTCAGATCCGGCGGGCGGCCATCCTGCAGCAAATCATAGCGGGCGGAAATAATCACCGGAATCCCGGCGGCGATCCAATCCTCCAGTTCCGAAATGTCACTGAAGCGCGTCACATAGGCCCGCATGCCGGGCAGGCTGCCGGCGAAAGCGGTGTTGAACGGCCAGTTGCCGGTGGGATGATGGAAGCCATGGTCAAACACCCCGGCGGCGGTTTCCGGCGCATCCAGTTTCCATTCCGGACGCTCGGCCACCCGTCCCCAGCGGGTCAGCACCATGGAGAGCGAGGTGGGGCTGCACCAGCCACTGCCGCCGGGATAGGATTGCTGGGAGCGCTCCGGCGTGGCAATGACGAGGCTCCACGCGGCCTGGTTGGGCGGGAGCACGGTCGGGGTGACATTCGTGTTGCAAAAGACCAGCCCCAGAAATTTCGGACGCGGGAGGAGGTTGTTGGTGCCGCCCAGGGTCAGGCGCACTTGGGCGTTGGCGGCCAGTTGATGCAGCACGAGCGTGTCCACCTGCACCTCGCCATCGGCATCCTGCTGGCCGGGCACGCTGGCGCGGGGAAAGGGCTGGTTGTCGCGGTTCCATCGGCCCATCACGTAAAACTTGGTGGTGTGGCCCGGTAAAAAGGCGCGCGCCTCAATCTGCAACCAGGTTCCGGCTGGCGCGTCCGCATTCCAGGAAACAATGAGTTCATTCCAAGGGGCCACGGTGTTTACCACCGGGGAGAGCCACACGGCTGAGCCATCGGCATTGGGCGAGGAAATAAAGCTGGTAAAATTGGAGATGCCAAAAAAATGACTGAAGCTGTCCTGCGCCCGGCTCATGGCCGGCTGGCCGAGCAGTGTGAGGCAGAGCAAAGCCAGCCCGGAAAGGGACCACGGGGCCGGATTGCTGGTTTTCGCGAAAAATTGCATTTAGTAACCTTGTTGGGAATCGCCCCGCCGCACGGCGGCAAAGTGGCTGTCCCACATGGATTCGAACCATGAATAACGCCTCCAAAGGGCGCTGTGTTACCATTACACCATGGGACAGACCGAACTTGCGCGCGGCATCGGGGGATGAAACGCACACCTTAAATTATCAGGTGCCCCCGCCGCATTCAAGCTGAGAAATTGGTAATGCCAGCCAAGGGTCATAAATCCGGTTCCGCCCCTCTTCACCCAGTTCAAAGCTCTGCCGTATGATTGAGGGCAAGAAAGTGCAGCCAGCGGCGGGTGACGGGGCGGGCGTAAATCTTGCCGAGGGCGGCGGCGTAGAGTTGGATCTGCGGGGTGTAGTGCCGGACTTTGTCCGCCAGTTCCGCCGGGGCGAGGGCATCAGTCTTAAAATCCACGAGCCAGATTTCCACCGGACGCAGCACCAGCAGGTCGGCCACGCCTTGGATCACCACAAATTCATCGGCGAGATCCGGGGCGTTCACCGGGTCGGCTGCCAAGCCCAGCAGGTTGGCGATTTCCGGCGGGGCAAAGCGGGCGGTGAAGGGCAGTTCCCGCCGGACCTCGCTGGCGGCGGACCGGATTTGCCCGCCCACGGGCGACCGCCAGAAGCCGGCAACCGCTTTCAGGTCGAGGGCGGCGCGCTGGTCGGTTTCCAGAAAACCAGCGGCGGCCAGGCGGTCGGCCTCCGCCGCCAGCGCGGGCAGGCTGGCGGTTTCCGTCAGCCGCACCAGTTGAAGAAATTGATGGTGCGCGGTGCCGATTTCGGCGGCGGTCAGGCGGGAGCGGGGATGACCCAGGCGCTGGCGGTCGGCGGCGGCGACCACCACCGGCGGGAACAAGGGTTGGGCCTCGTCGTCGAGCAGCTCGGCCACGCGGCGGCGCAGGGCGGTGACGGAGGTTTTGGCTTTGTATTCGGTGGCGGCTGTAAACGGGTACTGCCAGGTCAGGGCCGCTTGCAGGCGCTGGAACGTGGCGGTGTCCAGGGCGGGCAGGGCGGGGGGCTCGGGCACCGGTCCGTCTGGGGCGGTCGTGGCGAGCTCGGCTTCCTCCACCAGGCGCCAGCGCAGGTGGGGTAGTTCACCGTTGGCACCCAGGGCACCGGTATTTTGCCGGGCGAACCAAAGGCCAATCCAGTCGGCATAACTGGTGGCGGCCAGGATGCGCTGGGCGGTGATGGGCTCCGCCTCGGTCCAGTGGCTGGACCATTTTTTATCCGTGACACTGCCGGTGAGAAGCAGGGTGTCGCGCGCGCGGGTGAGGGCGACGTATAGCAGGCGTAATTCCTCGCCGGCCTGTTCGCGGCGCTGGGCCTGCTGGGCAAGCCAGTGCGGCAGGCTGGGATAACTCCGGCCGGCCCCCGGCGGTTTCACGCGCGGGCAAAGGCCGTAGGTTTCGTCAAAGATAATGTCCGCGCGCCGGTCCTGGGTATTGAAGGGCTTGGCGAGATCGGCCAGCGCCACCACGGGAAATTCCAGGCCCTTGCTCTGGTGAATGCTCATGAGGCGCACGGCATTCTCCGCGAGGACCAGCGCCACGTCCGGTTCCACCGCGGCCGCCTGTTGCACCGCGATGAAATTAAGAAACCGGTGCAGGCCCTGCTGCTGGAACTGGTCGAACTGTTCCGCCAGGCCGAGCAAGCGGCGGACGTTGGCCTGCCGTTGCGCGCCGCGCGGCCGGCTCGCCAGCCATTCCAGATAATGCGTTTCCACCAGCACGGTTTCCAGGCAGGGACCCAATGGCGACTGGCGGGCCAGGGTGCGCCAGCGCGCGTAGCGTTCCAGAAACACCGCGATTTTTTGGCGCGTTTCCGGGGCGAGCTCGCCGCCTGCGGTGTGACTGCGATTCAAAGCCGTCCAAAAATGCTCCCGCGCAACCGTCAGCCGGATTTGCGCCAGTTCATCCAGCGTCAGGCCCACGAGGGGCGAGCGCAGCACGGCAATGACCGGCCCATCCTGCAAGGGATTGTCCAGCAACTGCAGCACGTTCAGCAAATCCGCAATCTCCGCGCTCGCGTAAAAGCCGCCCCGCTCCACGATCAGCGGGATGCCGGCGCGATCAAAGGCGCGCGCATACACCTCGGCCTTGCCGCCGGGCGCGCGCAGGAGCACCGCCATGTCGCGCCATTCCACGGGGCGAAACGCTTTGGCCGCGCCATCCCAGATTTCGTGCCCCTCGGCGCGCAAGGCCGTCAGCCGTCCGGCCAGCAAGCGCGCCTCTTTCTCGGCGTTATCGAGATCGGCGAAGGTTTCCGCGCTGGCCTCCCCGGCGGATTCCTCAGCCGGACCCGCTTCGTCCCGCGCGGGTTTGCGCAGGAGGAGCAATTCCACGCGCGGCGGGGTCGTTTCCGCCGCCGCCAGTTGGCGGCGGGTGGCGGGCGAGCCGAATTGCAAGCGCGCCTCGGCGTCGTAATTCACCCCGCCAAATTCCTCGCGCATGAGCGGCGCGAAGAGGGCGTTGACCCAGTTCAGCAGGCCCTCGCGACTGCGAAAGTTTTCCGAGAGCGGCAGTGAACAACCGGCGTCCCCGCGCCAGTCCCGGGCGTAGGCGCGAAAGATTTTCGGGTCCGCCAGGCGAAACCGGTAGATGCTCTGCTTGACGTCGCCCACGAGGAAGCGGTTGGCCGCCGCGCCGTCGCGGCTGAGCGCGGCGATGATTTTGTCCTGCGCGGCATTAATGTCCTGGTACTCGTCCACGAAGACAAAGTGGAGGCGTTCGCGCCAGCGCCGGGCGATGGCGGTGGGCCCGTCCTGGGCAAAATCCCAGAGCAGGGTGAGGGCGAATTGTTCGAGATCGTGAAAGTCCAAGACGCCGTCCTGGAGCTTGCGCCGGGCGAACTGGCGGGTGAAATCGCGGGCGAGTTCGAGGAGGGTGGCCAGGTGCCGGCGGGTCCAGTCCCAATCCTCGGCGAGCGGGTCTTGGCCCTCCGTGCAGCGCGCGAGCGCGCCCAGAAACGCGGCGTCCTCGAAGAGCGTTTTCAGCGGTTTGGCGAGCAGGGTTTTTTGCTTCGGCGGCCAGACTTCGGCGGCGGCCGCGATGGCCGTGAGGGTATCGGCCGCCTGGGCGCGGGTGCCGGGTTGGGGGAGCTGGCGCAGGAGTTCCAGGAGTTCCGCCGCCTTCACATTGCCCGTGCGGAGTTCCTCGAGCCGGGGCAGCCACTCGGCGCGCCAGCCGGTAATGGCTTCGGTGAGCCAGTCCTGCCACTGGACGGGCTCGGGACGATTGAATGCGGCGATTTGGCGGGCGAGCCAGCCCTCGGCATCGGGCCGGGTCTGGGCGTAGTGATGCAGCCGCAGGATGAGCGCGCGGATTTTTTCATCGCGACCGCCGCCATGGAGCTGGATGAGGTTTTGCACCGCGAGGTCGAACGGGGTCGCGCCGCCGTAATGGCCCTGGAACATTTCCTCCAGGGTTTCCTCGGCGCGCAAATGTGCCTCGCCGGTTTCGAGCACGGCCAGGTCGGGGTCCAGCCCCAGCTCATGAAAATGTTCGCGCACGAGCTTGAGGCAAAAGCTGTGCAGGGTGCCGATGTGCGCGGTGTCGAAGAGGGCGAGTTGCTCGCGGCTGTGCGGGTCTTCCGGCTGGGCTTGGGCGATTTCTTCCAGTGCGCGACGGAGGCGCTGGCGCATTTCGGCGGCGGCGGCCTCGGTGAAGGTGACCACCAGCAACTCATCCAGCGCCGCGCCGTCATCGCGCAGGCAGGCCAGGATGCGTTGGATGAGCGTGTGCGTTTTCCCGGTGCCCGCGCCGGCCATGACGAGGACATTGCCGCGCGCGGCCACGGCGGCCGCCTGGGAGGGCGTCAGACCGGCGGATGCAGGGGGCGGTGTCATGCGAACACGGGGAGCGTAGCATTTCCGCCGGGGGCGGGAACTGCAAAAATCAAACGGCAATGTTCAAGGAAAATAAAAGCTCCAAGCACCAACCTCCAACCTCCAGAGAAACGGCAATAAACAATCACCCAATGTCGAATTTTTTTAGACCCAAGGTTTAACAATTGTCTGTTAGTAGGGACAATGCCGGCAGCCACTGCCGCAGCAGTAGCCGCGTCGCAAATGGTAGGCGGCGGTGAAAACCATCAGGCCGTTTTCAAAACTAAAATCCCCGGGCTGAATTGTGGCCGGGGCGGGGTGGTCGCGGTGCCAGGCCGTTACACACGTCCGGCAGAGGCAGGCCTGGTTGCGCTGGTCCGGCGGGACTTGGGCCAGCAGGGCTTCGGGGATTTCAACCTGCGCGCACCAGCACGGGCCTTTGTAGGCGGTGGTGGTGCAGAGCTGGCAGTCATTGGGCTGGCCGCACAAGGGGCAGCGCCCGGGTTCCACGCTGGTCGGGAGGGGAGGCATCAGGGCACCGCGAGGATTTCCGACCGCAAGCGGCCAAAATGTTCGCCGGGGATCCGCGGATCCAGCGATCCCTGCACGGGCGGCTCGGGTTCCACATGGCCATCGGCCCGGGTGGCATTGGCGAGCTGGCTGTGCCGGAAATGGGCATTGGGATAACTGGCGTTGGTGTCCACGTAATAAAACTCCTCGAACATGGGGTGGGTGCGCGAGGCCGGGGCCTGAAAGTCGTTCACCTCGGCGGCATCGGCAAAGATCACAGTTGCGGATGGCTGCCGGAGTTTGCTCGCCGCGACGGGCTGGGCGGTCGGGCCGGCAAAGAGGTACGCATTGCAGCCGTAGCTGAAGACGACGTTGGTGGCCTTGAGTTTAAAGAGGGGCGAGGCGTAATTCAGCGAGGGACAGAGGCGCAGGTCGCTGCCGCCCAGGTAGGAATAGAGCACTCCGCTGGTCAGATCGAACGGGCGCTGGCCCTCCGCCCCGGACCCGAGCCAGCCAAACCACCATTGCTGGCCGCTGGCGTTCGCCACGCCGGATTTCCGAAACGCCAGGCCGGCATTGTCACCCAGGTACAATTCGGTGGCGATTCCTAGTTGCCGCAGGTTGCCCACGCAATTCGCGCGCTGGGCCGAATTTTTGGCCCGCACCAGGGCCGGCAGGAGCATCGAGGCCAGGATGCCGATGATGGCGATGACGATGAGGAGTTCAATCAGTGTGAACGCCGCAGCCGCACGACCAGCAGAGTTGAACCGGGTTTTATTCACGGGCGTTGGGCCTGGATGCGGTAAAAGGCGTTGGTGGCCGGCGGATTGTTGTCCAACAGCACCAGGTTCGTGCCGGTGCCCGCGTTGCCGGGGTTGACGGTCGTCCAGTTGCGCAAATCTCCGGATCGTTCCAGCGCGTAATTCCAGTTGGTCTGGCTCAGGAAAGTCGCGGCCCAGACTCCATTGGTCAGATAACCACTGTAGTACAATATCGGGGGCGGCGGCTGGAACGTGACCACAATATTGCCCACCGACCCATGGGCGAGAATGGAGTCGCCGTAACCATCGTCCTGAAAGCAACTGAGGGAGAGGGTGTCCAGTTGGAAGTTGGAAATCGATTGGGCATATACAATCGGCAGGGTGCTAAAGGGCACCCCATTCGTCAGGATTTGTCCGGTAACGGTCGGCGAGCCGGCCGTGTGGGAGATGGTCACGGAATAGGTGACCCCGGGATTAAGTTCCTGGTTGTCATACGCGAAATAATAATCGGCATTGGAATCCGTCAGCGTGCCGGACTCGGAAGGGGATAACAAGTCGGTGCCCGGAAAATAGGCGAATTCAAACACGTTCGGCAGGGTGCCATTGGCATGGGAATAAAGGGCGTTGGTCGCATCTGTGTAATGGAACAAATCAACCGCGAGCTGGCAGCTGTAGTTGTAGCCCGTCGCGTCGAGCAACTCCAAGTCAAAGGCGAGCCTGAAGTCGTTTTCTTTGGTCAGAACCGCCCCCAGTGGCCGGTATAAAAAGCTGTCTGGTTGCGAGGAGTCCCAGGTGACGTCCTCCACGTGGTTGGTGGAGTCCCAGGTGAAGAGGTTGGTTTCCCCGAAGATGCTCCAGCCGTTCGCCAGCGGGTCCGTGGCAAAATTTTCGCTGACAGTGGTGGCGTGGGTGTTGGAGACGAGCAACAAGCCGGCCAAAGCCAGCAACCGATGGATTTGTTTCATTAATGACTGATCTTTCAATTGGCCCGCCGAAAATAATTCCGGCGGACGGTTTAGGTTGAGAGACCAGTGCGAAGTTGGGGGAGATTTTGAAACAAAACACCTCCAGCTCCGGCAAAACGGGAATGAAGGCATTCGACGAGCCCGGCCGAAAACGGATCGGCAGGCTGGCCTCATCTTTCTCTTTGCGGAGAAGCGCCCCGAAAACGTTCGGAGCCGACGAGTGCAATCAAACCGGTATCCTGACTCCGGCTTCAGACCTCCTCCCGCCTTCCCGCCCAAAGGGCAGTGGCAATGGGATTCGTAGCCGATACAGTGGCGCAACCGTCCCGGATTCTCACCGGGTTCCCTGACATTTGACCGCGTACGTGAACGGACCTGCGTCCGTCCTTTCAAAGAGCAGTAAAGGTTCTACACCCAATCAAGATTTCTTCAAGTAAAAAATGGGGCGCGTTCCGCGCTTGCGGAAATCCATGGGGCCGAACATAATCAAACTCACAATTTATGACTAAAGCACCCATTCGTGTGGCGATTACCGGCGCGGCCGGTCAAATCGGTTATTCACTCCTGTTCCGCATTGCCTCCGGCGCCATGTTCGGACCGGACCAGCCCGTCATTTTGCACCTCATCGAAATCCCCGATGAAAAAGCCCTCGCGGCCCTCGGCGGCGTGTGCATGGAATTGGATGACTGCGCGTTCCCGCTGCTCAAGGGCCTGGTGCCCACGTCCAGCCTGGACGAGGGGTTCAAGGGCGTGAACTGGGCGCTGCTCGTGGGCGCCGTGCCGCGCAAGCAGGGGATGGAGCGCAAGGATTTGCTCGGCATCAACGGCAAGATTTTCACCGGCCAGGGCCAGGCCATCGCGAAGAACGCCGCCAGTGATGTGCGCGTGCTCGTCGTCGGCAACCCCTGCAACACCAACGCGCTGATCGCCATGAACAACGCGAAGGGCGTGCCCGGCGACCAGTTTTTCGCCATGACCATGCTGGACGAGAACCGCGCCAAGACCCAGCTCGCCAAGAAGGCGGCCGTGGACATCACCTCCGTCAGCAATCTCGCCATCTGGGGCAATCACAGCGCCACGATGTATCCCGATTTCTTCAACACCAAGATCAACGGCCGCCCGGTGCCGGAAGTCATTGGTCATCGCGAATGGCTGGAAAAAGATTTCATCACCACCGTGCAGCAGCGCGGCGCGGCCATCATCAAGGCCCGCGGCGTGAGCAGCGCGGCCAGCGCCGCCAATGCGGTGGTGGACACCGTCCGCAACCTCACCACGCCCACCAAGGCGGGCGACTGGTTCAGCGTGGCCGTGAACAGCCCCGGCGACTATGGCATCGAAAAGGGTTTGATCTTCAGCTATCCCATCCGCACTGACGGGAAGAAATGGGAAATCGTGCAGGGCGTGCCGCTGAATGAATTCAGCAAGGCCAAGATCGCCGCGACCGAGGCGGAATTGAAGGAAGAAAAGGCGATGGTCGCCGATTTGCTGGCGAAGTGAAGGGCCGTCCTAAAATCGGCACAGTGGGCGAACTGGCCTTCAAAACGGAGGCCAAACATGCGGTGGAATTTGCCGGCAACGGCATGCCCGCTGTGTTGTCCACGCCCAACCTGATCGGTTTCATTGAGCGCACCGCCCGCGATACGATGGCGGGTTTTCTCGACGCCGACGAGCGCTCCGTCGGCGTCGAAATCGAAATTCGGCACCTGGCCCCCACGCTCGTGGGGGCCACGGTGCATTGCACCGCGCGCGTCATTCAGGTGGACGATCGCAAGGTCTCCTTCCAAGTGGAAGCCCGTGACGCGCATGAGTTGATTGCGCGTGGCCTGCACCAACGGGCGGTGATTCGCACCGAAAGCTTCACCCGGCGGGTGCAGGCCAAGGCGGGGTGATCCTTACTTCTCTCGCAATGCCTGCGGAAAATCCATGGCCCCATGCTTAATCCGAAGGATTTCCAGCCGGAAATCCAAAAGACGGTAAAAAATCAGATAATTTTCAAACCCATCCACGCGCCAGGAGCGAATGTTCTTTAAATCCCGGCCGCGAAATTGACGCAAGCGCCCTTTTAGTGGCTGCAAAGCCAGTTTTTCAATGGGGTCATCAATGGCTTTGAGAAAGCGCCGCGCCGCGTCCGGATTGTAGTTGTGAATGTATTGGAAGTAACCGAACGCATCCAGTTTGGCGTCGTGGCGGACAAAGATTTCAAGCGGACTCAACTGGCCAGCGCGGCAAAATGACCTGGTTGGTATTTTTTAAGCGGACTCCGGAGGGCGTGGCGCAAAGCGGCCTCAAGTTGCGGGTCATTGTCCTCCTGCTCGACCAGTTCATACACCCGCAAGGCTTCGCGGATGACCTCGTCGGGTGACAGGTAACCTCCGCCCTTCATCTTCTGGCCGATGAATTTTTCCTGATGCGGCGTGAGCAGCACGTTCATAAACCCAGCCTAAATCTTGAGGTTGGAACTGTCAAAAGGATTCAAAGTCATGGCTGGCAGGCCCGCTTTTCCCGCAGGGCGTCCCGCCACTTGACGTGCGTCCGTAATTGCGTTAATTTCTGTCCAGACAGAAATGGCAGAAATTACAGAAGCGCACTATGAAAACCCTGAGCAGCGTTGAGCAGCAATTCATCCTTCACTGGGGCGAGATGGGCGCGCGGTGGGGGGTCAACCGCACGGTGGCCCAGATTCATGCGCTGCTCTACCTTTCGCCCACGCCCCTGGCAGCGGATGACATCGTCGCCGCCCTGGCGGTGGCGCGCTCCAACGTCAGCACCAGCCTCAAGGAATTGCAGGGGTGGGGGATTGTGCGGCTGGTGCATGTGATGGGCGACAAGCGCGACTATTTCGAGGCGCAGCAGGATGTCTGGGAAACCTTCCGCCGGGTGCTGGATGAGCGAAAAAAACGGGAGGTCGATCCCACGCTGGCCATGCTCCGCCAGTGCCTGGAGCAGGCGAAATCGGACCGGCAAATCGGCGAGCACACCGAACGCAAACTGCGCGACCTGGCCGGATTTTTCGAGGCGACCACCGCTTGGTACGACCAGTTGCGGCGCTGGCCCGCCAGTTCCCTCACCCGCTTCGTCAAGTTGGGGGACCGCGTGCAAAAGTTGCTCGGCTTGACCTGAAACGACCACGTTTCAAACCGTTTCCCGACCATGAAAACCTTCCTTTCCGAAACCCAACTTGCCGGCGCCCACGGCTGGCTGCTCTATGATGGTGAGTGCCGGTTTTGCACCGGGATGATCCACCGTTATGCGGCGTTGCTCCACCGTGCGGGGTTCACGCCCGCCGCCTTGCAAACCCCGTGGGTCGGCCGGCGGTTGGGTCTCCCGGCGGGGCGCACGCCCGGGGAAGTGATCGTATTGACGGACGCCGGCCGGGTCCTGGGCGGCGCGGATGCCATCCTGCATGTGCTGCGGTGGACCTGGTGGGGCCGGCCCCTGTTTGTGCTCGGCCAGCTTCCCGGACTGCACTGGCTGTGCGGGGCGGCGTACCGCCAGGTGGCGCGGCACCGGCATTGCCTCGGCGGCGTCTGCCCGCTGCCTCGGCGGCCGCACCATGGGCCGGCGAGTTTTTTTGAAATGCCCTGAACCGCCTTCCCATTTTCCGCCATTCGGGCCACACTGAAGCATGGTTGAACCGATTGAACCACCGGCCAGTCATTGCTTGCTGGCCGCGCAGGGCTGGACGGAACTGGGTAATTACCCGGAGGCCGAGGCCGAGTTGCGGCAGTTGCCCGAAACCTTGCGGGCGCATCCGGAAGTGCTCACCATCCGGTACGAAATCTATGCCCGGACGGCCCGTTGGGAACTGGCGGCGGAAGTGGCGGGCGTTTTGGTGGAAAACTTTGCCCATCAGGCCAGCCCATGGATTTCCCTGGCCTATGCCATCCGACGAAAACCCGGGGGTGGGATTCCCCAGGCCCGCGACATCCTCACCCGCGCGCTGGCCTTGTTCCCCACCGAAACCATCATTCTGTATAATCTGGCCTGTTACGACTGCCAGTTGGGCGATCAAGCCGCTGCCCTGGGCTGGCTCCAGCAGGCGATCCGCCTCGGCGGCAAAAAAGAGCTTCGGCAAATGGCCCTGGCGGACCGCGATCTCCAGCCTTTATGGCCGGTGATTGGAGCTTGGTAGCGGCCGGTTCGATATCCCTGAACATGCGTCGGACCAGCCGGGTCAAAAGGCTGGCGATGCTCACCATCATCGAAATATTGGCCGGATTAATGGCCGAAACCGCAATTGTGCTGTTTTGGTGGCTGGTGCTCTTTCCCCTGGTGCTGCTGGTCTCCCTCCCGTTTATTCTTGTGCGCGCGGCATGCCAGAAACCTGCTTATGGTTTGGCGGTGACCAACATGGTCGCCGCAGTTTATATGTTTTGGCAGGAATGGGGCGGGGAATTCGTGCCTTGATTGGCCGGGCGGGGGTAATGCTTGGAAGTGCGCCGGCCCGGCTAAGCTGTTCGCCAACCGTTTTTTGTGACCGATTTTGGTGCTCCGTAGGGCTGCGAAGTGTTACCCGCAGGGGCCGTCATGATCATCCGGTTCACATCCACTACCGCCCCTGGATGCTCTCGGGCATGAATTATCCCGCCTGGTCCAATTGTTAATTCCCGCACCCCATACGACGTTCGTCGTATTGAGAACTTTAGGCTTTTGGCTAAGTTGTTCAAAGTTAACCCAAATCAATTAAACATAGAAAAGTCATCCACAACCGCACTGGCTGTCTGCATTTCGTTTCGAGCGCCTCAACCATAATCCCCATAAAAAATGAAGCAATTCCCATCCACCATTAAAAGGTTTGCCTGGCAGTTTGGCCTGGCCAGCTTGGTACTGGCTAACTCCGCGCTGCGCGCCAGCGCCCAAGACATTTGGACCGGCGGCGGCGCCGATGCCAACTGGTCCACCGCTGCGAACTGGCAGGCTGGCACGGCCCCGGTGGCGGGCGACACTCTGGATTTTACCGGCAGCACCCAGACCTCGCCCAACAACGACTTTACGGCGGACACGGCGTTTGGTGGCTTGCTCTTTGATAACAATGCCGCGACCTTCACCCTGACTGGCAATGAAATCACGTTGAGCGGCCTGGTGGAAAATGATGCCACCAACACCCTGCAAACGCTCGCCCTGCCCCTGCACATCACCGCGCCGGTGACGTTTAACTCAGTTAGCAACGACTTGAGCGGGTCTGGTTACAGCAATAACATCCTGGTCGGCCTGCCCACCGGTGGCATCAACGGCACGGGTTCGCTCATCAAAATGGGCCCGGGTTCGCTGGAAATCAGCAACAAAACCTATTCCGGCGGCACCACCATTAGCAATGGCTTGCTGATCGTGGATAATGACAATGGTAGCTACACCTTGTCCGGCGGCTCGTTGCTGCTGACCTATGGCTCGTGGTATTCCACGCCCACCTTCACCTTCACCGCCGATTCCTGGCTGGGCGTGCAGGCGGGCGGGCCTGATTACAATAGTCGTGGCCGCTATGACTTCTACGGCAATTTGGGCTCCCCGGGATTCAAATGGACGGTGTTTGGCACCGGTCGCTTTCAATTTGCGGGCGGCTCCAACCACCTGCTGGCGAGCTCCACGGAAGTCACCGCCCCGGCCGTTTTGTCCGACGTCAATGGTGGCAACACCACGCTCTCCGGTTTGGGCACCAACTTGATCACCGTGGATAATGGTGCGGCGCTACGCAAGAACAACGGCGGCATTGTGCAGAATCCGATTGTGCTCGACGGCGGAGCGGGTCCGGATAACACCAGCGGCGCGTTGATCGCCAATGAAGAGGCCTTCGCGGGTCAGCCGCAAACGATCGTGGCGACCTTCAACAATAACATTACCCTCCTCAACGACAATGGCGACACCACGCTTGGCGTGCAATATGGCAGTATGGCCATTTCCGGGAATATTTCCGGTCCCGGCGGCCTCGTCAAAGTTGGGCCCAACCTCTTGAATTTGAGCGGCACCAACACCTACGCTGGGAATACCACTATTAGCCAAGGCACTTTGCAGCTCGGTTCCCCGCTGGCGTTGACAAACAATAGCAGCACGCTCTACCTCCTGAACGCGGGCATGCTGGATTTGGCCGGGAACAGCGCCACCGTCGGCAGCCTCTACGACGATGGCCAGGCTCAAGCCACGATTAACAATAGTTCCGCCACGCCGGTCACGCTAACCTTGGTGAATGGCGGCAGTTTCACGGGCACCGTGGGCAACAGCGGCGGCGGGGCTTTGAGTTTCGTCAACGTCGCCGGTGCCACGACGCTCTCGGGCGTGAACACCTTCTCCGGCGGTCTTTCTGTGCTGGGCGGCAGCTTCGAATTGCAGGTTCCCACCGGCGTTACCACGGGTGGCGGCCTCCTCAACCTGGCCGACGGCACGACCTTGACGCTTGATTATCGCGTCGCTAATTCCTCCTTGCGGGCCACCGGGGCCACCTTGAACGGTCCCGCTTCCGGGATCACTCTCAACGTCAACTTGGCCAATTTTGGCAACCCCGGCAATCCCGTCATCAATGCCACCAACGGCACGGGCGTGCTCAATGCCTCCGGCGTGGTGACCATCAACATCACGGGCACCGACAACCTTTCCGTGGGCCAGTTTCCCTTGATTAAATATCTTGCCCATACCGGTTCCGGTTCCTTCGTGCTGGGCAATTTGGGTGCCGGGATTACCGCGCAGATTGTCACCAACGCCGCCAACAAGTCCATTGACCTCCAGATTACCAGTGCGCCGATCACCACCTGGGCGGGTTACAAGAATGATTTGTGGGACTACTCCACCACGAATTGGTCCTATTCCGGCATCAAAGTGCTGTACACCGATGGCTCGGCGGTACTATTTAATGACACGGCTGCCACCAACACTGTCAATCTCACCACCACCTTGACCCCCGGTCCGATCCAAGTGTTGACCACCAATACCTACACGTTCGTGGGCGCTGGCGCCCTAAGTGGCGGCAACCTCACTAAAAACGGCTCGGGCACCCTCATTTTGGACACGACCAATGCCAGCACTTATAACAACACCATCATTTCTGCAGGCACGCTGCAAATCGGCAACAACGATGGCAATGGCTCCCTCGGCGGCGGCACGGTGGACGACGAAGGCACCTTGTCTTTTAACAACACCAATGCTGTGGCCGTGGCCAACACCATTAGTGGTGCCGGTGCACTCGTGAAAAACAATACCAACACCGTGACCATTTCGGGCGGTAATTCCTACACCGGCAGCACGGTGATCAACCAGGGCATCCTGCGCCAGACCCTCACCAACAGCCTCGGCCTGCCCCTGCCGGGCACGCCGGTGGCCACGGTCGTCAGCGGCGCGGCGCTCAGCCTCGGCGGCGCGAGCATCTTTGCGACGAATCCAGTCGTGATCAATGGCTTCGGCACCGGCGTCGCCAACACCGGCGCCCTCTATAATGACGCCGGCTGGTCCTACCTCGGCGGCACCGAAATGGGCGCGAACGCGGTCAGCCTCGCCTCCGATGCCTCCGTCGGCGGCCCCGGCAACTGGTTCGCCATCGGCAACAACGGGGTCAACGGTCTCGCGGGCAACGGCCATAACTTGACCAAGGTCGGCGCTGGCACGCTGGCCTTCAAGGCGGCCGCCTCCTCGGCCCTGGCCAGTTTCACCATCGCGGGCGGCTCGGTGCTCTTCTACAACCACAATGTCAGCTGGCTTGGCACCGGCGCCACGCTGATCTACACCAATAACACCTCCAGCGACTCCTGGGACCCGAACAATTGGACCGGCATTAATGTGGTGAACAACATCATCATCGCCAGCAACGGTGGGCAGATTAACAATACCCACGGCGCATATTACGGCCAGGCTAACCAAGACATCTACAGTGGCAATGTCGCGTTGAATGGCACTCTGACCCTGCATGTCACGTCAACCTACACCGGCAATCCAAATCCCGGTGTGCCCACCTATGGCAAGCAAACCTTCAGCGGTGCCATCTCCGGCGCGGGCGGCATTACTGCCACCGTCACCACGGGTGACTCGGTTGTCCTCAGCGGGGCCAACACTTACACCGGTCCCACCGTTAATGTCGGTGGCGCCAACGGTGGCACCATCTCCTTGAGCGCCTCCCAGCAGGGCGGCGGGGCTTATACAAACAATGACAACGGCATCCTGGATATTCCCAGTCAGACCGGCGGCATCACGGTGCCCATTTCGGTCCTGGCCCTCGGTTCCTCCACTGGCGCGACCCTCAGCCTGGCCCGGGTGATCAGTCTGAACCCGACCAATGCCCCGGTCACCGCCACCAATCTGGTGCTCACCGGCGTCAACTCCATCATCCTGCCCGGCGTGGCCTTTGCCAATGCCGGCGAATTTCCCATCATCAAATACGGCACGCTGACCGGAACCATCGCCAACCTCGCCCTCGGCGCGGCCGGCGCGCGCGGCATTCCCGGCTACCTGACCAACAACGTGACCAATGGCTCCATCGACCTGGTGGTGCCCGGTGGTACCCCGGTGGTGTGGACCGGCAGTGTCAACAACGGCTGGGACTTGGCGACCACGGCCAACTGGGTCACCAACGGCGTGGCCACGGTTTATCAGGCGGGTGACGCGGTGACCTTCAACGAAACTTCCACCGTTACTAATGTCAGCCTGACCACCCCGGTCTCGCCATCCTTGCTCATTGTTAACAACACCAACAAGTTCTACACATTCACCGGTTCGGCCATCACCGGCTCCACCGTCCTGCTCAAGCAGGGTACCGGCACCTTGTTGCTGACCAATGGGGCGAACTCCTTCACGGGCGGCGCGACCATCGTGGGCGGCACGGTCAAGCTGGGCAATGCGGGCTCCTTGAACAACAGTTCCGGCACGGTCAACGTTTCAGGTAACGGAGCCCTGGATTTCAACAACCAAAATCCCACGGCCCTGGCCTGCACAATCAGCGGGGCGGGCTTCAACGGCTTGGGCACTCTCGTCGCCAACTACACCAACGCGGCGACGACTTACGGCCCGGCCAGCATCACCCTCGCGGGCAACGCCACCATCGGCGGCACCAACCGCTGGGACATGCGCAGCGGCGTCAACCAGTTGAACTGCCCGACCAATGCCTACAGTTTGACCAAGGTCGGATCGGGTTTGGTGGCCTTGGTGGGCACCACGGTGAGCCCCAACCTGGGCAATATTTACGTCCTCGGCGGGCAATTGGGCTGCCAGCTTGGCGCCACCCTGGGCAATCCGACCAACACCATCTACCTTGGGGGCGGTTCGCTGGAGTTTTACCAAGCCAGCGTCCCGGTGACCAAAAATATCGTCTGCAGCAATAGTTCCGGCTTTGTGGTGGACAGCGGCAGCGGCCAGCAAAATACCATTAGCGGCCAGGTGAGCGTGGTCT
The DNA here is from genome assembly GCA_903895255.1 of uncultured Verrucomicrobia subdivision 3 bacterium. GTDB lineage: Bacteria > Verrucomicrobiota > Verrucomicrobiia > Limisphaerales > UBA11358 > UBA11358. Next base: position 31,738 of record CAITTG010000040.1, on the reverse strand, counting down.
CGGGGGCCTCTGTGACCTTTAACGCCAACAACAACAGCCTGATCTTCACCACCCCCATCGCCATTACCAACGGCACGATCGCCGCCAGCGGCAATCCGTTTTTTGCCGGGGGCCTGAGCAACATCATTAGCGGCACGGTGACCCTGACCGGCTCCTCCATCTTTGGCGGTGCGGTGAACATTCCGTCCGGGTCCACCTTGCAATTCAACGGCAATTACTACAACACGTTGACCCTCAGCAATGTGCTCAGTGGTTCCGGCAACTTTGGTATTCAATACCAGTCCTATGTCAAACTGGCGGCTTCGAACACGTTCAGCGGCAACATCACGGTTCCGCAATGTAATGCCGGCAACAACGGGGCCGGCAATGTCCTCTACTTGATTGGTAATGGCTCCATCACTCACGTGCCGAGCATCTCCCTCCAGGGTTTCGCCACCGGCCAGGCATACGCAGCCACGCTGAATGCCAGTGGCCGGGTGGACGGCTCCTTGAATTTGGCCGCGGGCCAGACCTTGCGCGGCGACCTGGCCTCCGCCGTGATCGGCACCCTGGTTGTGGGCGCGGGTTCCACCGTCAATGTGGGCGGTGACTTCAACACCAATTACCAATATATGAACATTAGCAATCTGACCACGAAAGCGGGCGGCATTGTCTCCTTGGATGTGTCGTCCACAACCAATGACCAGCTTCATGTGGCGGGCGTGTTTAATGAAAGTGCCGGCGGCATCATCCGGGTAATCTATTCCTCCCTCCCGGTTGGCCGGTATCACTTGGTGACCTTCGGCAGCAAGACTGGCAGCGCCGCGAATTTATCGCTGGTGCTTGATGGTCCCCAATACACCGCGTCCTTGGATGACAGCACCACGCCGAACACGCTTGATCTGGTGATTTCCTCCGCCACGCCGCTGCCGCCCAACTCGCTGGTCTGGGCCGGTGACGGGGTCAACAATTACTGGGATTTGGGCGTCAGCCCCGACTGGTTGAACAGTGGCGCGGCCAGTGTGTTCCATTATGGTGACAACGTGAGTTTCACGGATCCGGGCACCAATCCGGTGGTCAATCTCAGCACCACGCTGATTCCAAACTCCGTGACCGTTAATTCGGCCGCGAACTATGTGTTCAGCGGCTCCGGCAGCATCGCCGGCGGGACCAGCCTGACCAAGAACGGCACCGGAACGCTGGTGATCAACACGGCCAACACTTTCAGCAATGGCACGGTCATTAACGGGGGCGCCATCGTCCTCGGCAACGTCAACGCCCTGTGGAACAACACCAACAGCGCGGTGACGGTCAACACTGGCGCCACCCTGGACATGGGCGGCTTCAACCCCAACGCGCTCACCGTCAATGTGAGTGGCGCGGGCGTGAATGGCAGCGGCGCGCTGGTCTCCTCCTATTCCGGCGTCGCGCAAGGCATCGGCCCCAGCGTGGTCAACCTCCTGGGCAGCACCACCTTCGGCGGCAGCAACCGCTGGGATATTCGCAGCGGTCTAAACCAGTTGAACAGCCCCACCACCAATTATGTGCTGACCAAGGTCAGCACCAACTTCATTGCCTTGGTGGGGACAACGGTCAGCACCAACCTGGGTGACATCCGCATTAATGCCGGCACGCTCGGCTATGAGACCGGCACCACCGGTCTGGGCAACCCCACCAACACCATCTTCGTGGGGGCCACGGGGGTACTGGAAATGTATCAAGCCTCCGTGCCATTGAATAAAAACATCGTCCTCACCAACGGCGCGTCCATCCAGCCGGACAGTGGCGGCGGCAGCGGCGGTCCCACCACCACCCAAAACATCCTCGCCGGCCCGATCTACCTCTCCGGCGGCACGGCCAGCATTAATTGCAACTACAACAACGGCTGTGCCATCAGCAATTCTATCAGTGGTCCCGGCGGCCTGTTGTTTGGTTACAACGCCTACAACCGCCTGTATTCCCCGAACACCTATCAGGGGGACACCACCGTGGATGGCGGTGTCTACTTGTATGCCAGCTCATCGATTGCGAGCACCAACAACATATTAATCAATGGGGGGCCGCTCTTCGCCACCAACAATGCCACGGTGGGCGTGGGCTCCTCCTACTTGAACGTCAACTTGGGCGGGCTGGTCCTGGGCGGCAATGCCTCGGCCAACTACCAGACCCTCCAAATCGCCGGCACGGGCTACCTGAATGTCACCGGGCGCGTGGACCAGACCTTCACCCTGTCCCCTGGTAGTTTGTTGCGTCCGTACACCGGCGGTTACATTCTCGGCAACCTGGCGGTGGCTTCCGGTTCGACCCTGTCTCCCGGCGGCTCCGGCTCGGAGCAAACCCTGGTTGTCTATGGCAATGTCTCCTTCCAGGCGGGCGGTACCAACTATGCGGATGTTAACAAGACCGCCGCGGTCACAAATTGCGACGTCATCACCCTCAGCGGCACCGCCAACTACGGCGGCACGCTCGAAATTCAACCCAATGGCACGGTGCCCTTGGTGGTGGGTGATAGTTTCCGCCTGGTCAATGCCACCAATGGCTTCACGGGCAACTTTACCAGCGTGGTGAGCGCCCCCGGCAGCAACCTGGGTTGGTCCTTCAATCCGACCAATGGCGTGGCAACCGTGGTCTCCGTCCTGCCCGCCACCGGCACGAATATTACGTTCAGCGTCTCCGGCAATCAACTCACGCTGAGCTGGCCGTCCAGCTACCAGGGCTGGTTGTTGCAATCGAACAACGCCGCGCTCAACATCACCAACGACTGGTTCACGGTTCCCGGCTCCGCCAGCACCACCCAGCAGGTGATCACCCTGGATCCGACCCAGACCAATGTGTTCTACCGCATGGTCCATCCTTAAGTTATAAATTATCGCTTCACTGGCGGGCGGTCCTCGGACCGCCCGCCTTTTCTTATTATTGGGAATGGCCTTTCGCTCTTGAACCCAGCCGGTTCGCCGCATACGACGTTTGTCGTATAGGCAACTCTGGGCTTCTGACATAGGATGTTTTCGACCCCTAACAATTGATTGGAAAAATTACTCACATCCTTTTTGGCGTCTTAAAATTCCCCTCAAATACCCCCTAACCAACCCAAAAAATGAAAAAACTCAAATCAATCCTTAAGCCTGGCCGTTGGCAAGTTGCCCTGGCCGGCCTCTTCTTGGGCGGCACCTTGGGCTCTGCGCCTGCCGCCCAAGTCACCCTCACCACCAGTGATGCTTTAGGCTCCACCTCATTTAATGCGGCCGGCCACTGGAGCAACAGCGCCGCGCCCTCCGCCGCCAATGATTATTTCACGGGTGCTTACAGTTTGCGCACCCCCTCCAGTTTGGGCAGTGTCACCTTTCTGGGCAATTCGCTGACGGTCAACCCGGGCGGATTCATCAACATGAAGGGCAGTGGCGGGGCCGTGATGACGGTGACCAATCTGATCCTGGCGGGGGGCGGCATTGGCGACGGCAACGGTGGTACGGTCTACGGCATTGCCGGCGGCTTGAATGTCACCGCCAATTCCGGGCTCGCCGTGGCGAACGACACCTCCCGCACCATCATCGTGAGTTCCACCATCATGGGTTCCTCCGTGATTTCCAATGGCTACACCGCCAACGGGTTGGGCACCATTTTTTACACCAACGACAATGCCACCGCCTTTTCCGGCACGTTGTCAGTGAACTACGGCACGGTGTTCCGCGCCAGCTCCCAAACCAATCTCGGCGGGGCTTCCGCGCAGTTGATACTGGACAACGGCATCTTCACGCCCACGGCCAGTTTTGCCATCAACAATTCCGGTGGCGGGGTGACCATCAATCCTGGTGGAGCCTTGTTTAACCTTGGTTCCGGGCTGACGCTGACCATCAACGAACCGCTCTCCGGTACCGGCGCCCTCACCAACAGTGGCTTGGGCACGCTAATCTTGAATGGCAACGGTGCCGGGTACACGGGCAGCGTCTTGGTGAATTCAGGCACCCTCGCCCTCGGTGCCAGCGGCAGCCTGCCCGCCATCCCGGCCATCACCGTGGCCAGCGGCGCCACGTTCGATGTTTCTGCCACGGGTGGCTACACCCTCGCGGCCGCTCAAGCGGTGGCTGGCAACGGCACGATCAACGGCAGCCTCACGGATAGTTCCACCAGCACCATCTCCCCCGGCGGGACCGGCTCCGTGGGCACCTTGACCCTGAACAACAACCTCACGCTCGTCAATGGCGGCAGCTTGGTATATGACTTCAACGCCACTACCAATGATCTCATCACCGTCATGGGCAATCTCTCGCCCAGCGGCGTCACCACCTTCAACCTGAACAGTTTCCCCGCCGGCGGGCTGCCCAATGGCACCTACAATCTGATCACAGTGGCCGGTACCCTCGGCGGCAGCGCGGCCAACTTCAATGTCCTCGGTCTGGACACGCGCAAACAGTATAAAATTGCTTATGCCACCAGCCCCAACCGCGTGGTGCTCAATGTCTCCGGCAGTGCCCCGGCCAGCCTCGTCTGGACGGGCGACGTTACGAATGGCACGGCCAATGCCTGGGACCTGGATACGACCACCAACTGGCTTATTGGCAGCACTCCCGCCGCCTACTTTGACGCCGACAGCGTCAACTTCACTGATGCCGGCACCAATTTGAATGGTTCCCTGAATCAGCCGACGTTGGACCTCATCGTTAATCCCGCCGTGGTCACCTTCAACTCGGCCAGTAACTACGATCTCACTTCCCCGACCGGTCTGGGCTCCATGGTGGGCAGCGCCAGTGTCGTGCAAATCGGTTCCGGCATTACCACCCTGGCTGTCTCCAACGCCTACTCGGGTGGCACGCTTATCACCAATGGCGTGCTCCAAATGGGCATCCAGGCCGCGCTCGGCAATCCCGCCCCGACCGTGCCCCTGGCCGTCATCACTAATAGCGGCGCGCTCGACCTTAATAGCTTCCACACCGACAACACCGGGACCGTGGGTTCCACCACCAACGCCATCAAAATTGCTGGCAATGGCAACACCAACGGTTACAGCGCCCTCTACAGCTCCAGTGGCTACATGAACCTGGGCTATAACGACATTGGCGTAAATTACATCTATCTGACTGGGGACACCTCCATCGGGGGTGCGGGCTCCACTTTCCAGATCGGCAAAACCGGTCTGGGCATCGCTGGTAATAATCACGTGCTGACCAAGGTGGGCGGCAACACGGTCTACCTCTTTCAGCCGGCTGTCAGCGCTTGTTCCAGTTTTGTCGTGGCCGGCGGTGGCTACGTGTTTGTGAACAGTCCCAGTGCGGGCGGACTCTCCACGCCGATCGTCCTGACCAACGGCGGCTGGATTGACACTTGGAACCCGGCCAACTGGACCGGCTTGACTTTTGCCAACCCGGTCATCGTCAGCGATCCCATTAATGGTGGTCAGATTAATGACAACCAGGGTGCCTATTACGGCCATGTCGATTATGATACTTACAATGGCAACATCACTTTGAACGGGCCGCTGACCTTTCACAGCGCCAATACCTTTGGCGGGGCTCCGAATAATGTTCCCACCTACGGCAAGATCACGGTCAATGGCGTCGTCAGCGGCACCAACAACGTGATCGTCGCCGGCGGCACCGCCAATAACATTGACGGTTACCGGGGCGGCAACTCCGTCGTGTTCGCCGGTAACAACACTTACACCGGCTCGACCATGGTCAGCAACCTGGTGCAACTCCTCGTCAACTCGGCCAGTCAGGCATCCGGTCCTTACGATATTGTGGACAATGGCACCCTGGATGTGGCCCTGGCGTCCGGTCATCCCACCTTCTCAGTTTCCAGCCTCACCCTGGACGCGATCACGGCTGGTGCCGGCAACCTGGCCTTCACCCGGATTTCCTCGCTCTCCACGACCACCCCCTTGGTTTATGCGACGAATCTCGTGATTAACAACGGCACCATTATTCCCCCCACGGCCGGCTATCAGATTGGCCAGTTCCCGTTGATCCAGTATTCGGGCACGATCGGTGGCAATGGGTTTGATTATCTCAATCTGGGACCGCTGCCCAACAATGTGGCCGCCACGCTGGTTAATAACACCGCCAATAATTCCATTGATCTATTGGTCACCGCCACCGGGCTGGTCTGGACCGGCACCAATTCCTCCTATTGGGATTTCTCCACGGCCAACTGGCTTGAACCCTTTAATAATACCGCTTCGACTTATGCGGATGGGGATGCCGTCAACTTCAACGACACCACCACGAATTACGTCGTGAACATTCCGGCCACCATCGCGCCCGGCGGCATTACCGTCAATACCACGAGCAACTACTTTTTTGGCGGCACCGCTGGCATTAGTGGCACCGCCTCGCTCATCAAGACCGGTCCCGGCACGCTCACCGTGGCCAACTCCAACAACGTGTTCACCGGTGGCACTTATATCAATCAGGGCACCATTAAACTGGCGGACCTGAACTACGCCTATCCCTATCCCGGCGGTGCGCTGAATGACAACCTCGGGGTCGTCACCGTCGCCAGCGGTGGCACGCTGGATGTCAATGGCGTTCAAGCCCCCAACTATCAATCCTACGGCCCGGACGGCTACAATGTTTATATCGTCGGGGCCGGTGTGAACGGCAACGGCGCGCTGGTCAACAACAACACCAGCAATAATGATAATGCCGACGCCGGTTACGTGACCCTCACGGGCAATGCCACGGTTGGTGGGCTGGGCGATGTTAACGTCCGCCATGGGGCCGCGCCGCAGCTTTCGTCGCAAAGTGGCGCCTACACCCTCACCAAAGTGGGTCCCGGCCAGTTCCGCGTGCGTTACAATACAGTGGTCAGCACCAACTTCGGCAACATCAACATTCTGCAGGGGGTTGTCAGCTATGAATCCTCCAACACCAATGGCTTTGGCGACCCGACCAAGACCATCTTCATCGGCAGCGGGGCCGGGTTCGCCCTAGGCACCGCCACCGCACCGTTCAAGAAGCAGATCATCGCCAGCAATAACGCCACCATTTATTGCTACGGCGGCGGCAGTGTGCTCGCCACCCCGGTGACGCTCGTTGGTGGCACGGTGACCATCAATGCCAATTACTTCAACGCCATTACCTTCAGCAACGTGCTCAGTGGCCCGGCGGGCATTACCATCAGTTACAACTCCCCGGTCACCTTTGCCGCGCCGAATACCTACACGGGCAGCACCTATGTCCAGGATTGTAACGCCGCCCCCGGCTCCATCCTCCATCTCGTCGGCTACGGTTCCATCACTAATTCCTCCGGCATTCAGTTGCAAGGCACCCAGGCAGGTCAGGCCTATCCCGGTGGCTTGGATGTCAGTGGTCGCGTGGATGGCACGCTCACCCTGCTCAACAACCAGACCTTCCGCGGGGACAATGGTTCCTACGTCAACGGCAGTGTGGTGGCCACCTCCGGCACCACCCTCACCCCCGGCGGCCTGAACAACATCCAATACTTCAACGTCAGCAATAATGTGACCTTGCAAGCGGGCAGCACCGTGGTGGCTGATGTTAGCATTGACACCGGTTCTCCCAGCAATGACGTGATTAACGTCACCGGAGCCCTGACCTATGGTGGCACGCTGCAACTCAATCCCAGCGGCACCGTTCCGTTGACGGCCGGCTCCGCCTTCAAGTTGTTCAGCTTCGGCAGCCAGAGCGGCAGCTTCGCCACCATCGCCGGTTCCCCGGGCGCGGGCTTGGGCTGGACCTTCAATCCCGCCACGGGCGTCGCCACCGTGGTGCAGACCATCCCCAGCACTCCGACGAACATCACGTTCTCCGTCACCGGCAGCACGCTGAACTTGAGCTGGCCGGCCAGCTATCTGGGCTGGATCGTTCAGTCCAATGCCCTAAACCTTAGCGTGGCCGCCGACTGGTTTGACGTTCCCGGTACTGCGGCCGCCACCAGTTACAGCGCTGCCATCCAACCCGGGGTGACCAATGTGTTCTATCGCTTGCGTCATCCTTGACCGCTGACAGATCCCTCCCGGGCGGGCGGTCTCCGGACCGCCCGCCCTATTTTATGGCCATCCCCCAAACGCGACCATGGCGGCCCCATCGGCCATTCATCATATGGCAACCTTGATGGCTTTGAGTTGTGATGCCTTGATCAGCCTGTAATGCATCCCTGTCGCCGCTATTTTTAAAAACTTGACACCTTTCAACTCTCTAAGGAAGCTCTTTCCCAACCCCGCACTACTATGAAAACTCTCAGCCTTTGCCCGAAACGCGTCCGCGCTTTTACGCTCATCGAACTGCTCGTGGTGATTGCCATTATTGCCATTTTGGCCGCCATGCTGCTGCCGGCGCTCGCCCGCTCCAAAGCCAAGGCCCAGGGCATTGTGTGCATCAACAACATGAAGCAGTTGAATCTGGCCTGGCTCATGTACGCGGGGGATTACGCCGATCATGTTCCGTTAAATCCCGCTGGTTCCGCGAGCGATGATGTCGGCTTGCCCGGCGGGATCTCGGGCGCCTGGGTGGCCGGCTGGTTGCAGTACGCGCCCAGCAGCACCACCGACAACACCAACACCGCCTATCTGGTCTCCCCCAATTACCAGCAGTATGGCTCCATTGGTTTCTATCTGAAGAACGCCGGGGTTTACAAGTGTCCGGGTGACAAAACCAGCGATCCCGTCTATGGTCCGCGGGTGCGCTCCTGCTCCATGAACTGCCTGGTGGGATATACGGATGCCGGCAACAATTACAACATCGACAGCGATGTCGCCAACTACGAAATTTTTCGCAAGAGCTCGGATTTCAAGAAAATCTCCCCCTCCAATGCTTTTGTCTTTCTGGATGAGCAGGCCACCAGTATTGATGACGGGTGGTTTTTGCTGGATCCCACCGGCTTCAATCCCACGGGAAGCACCACTTCGCTGGAGGTGCGCAACGTGCCGGCCGTCTATCACAACCAGTGCAGTTCATTTGGCATGGCCGATGGCCACGCCGAAATCCATAAGTGGTTGTCCTCCAATTTTGCCAAACTCTTTGGCAACCAACAGTTCAGCACGATCAATTCTTCCGGCAACGCCGGCCAGGACCTGAATTCGGGATTCACGGACATTTACTGGCTGGTCTCCCACGGCACCGCCCCGAAATAGCGGCTCCGGCAGCGGGTGGCGGCGCAGCCTGGGGCACTGCCCACGCCGCGCGGGTGGCCGCACGGTGGGACAGTCCTCCAGCCTGTCTCCGGCGAGCACGCCAGTCCGCGCAGTCCCATTCGATGGCAATTTTTCCTTTGGCACCAGCCTTCCCAAGTGTGGGGGCAGCAGGTTGCGCCCAGCGGGTGGCGGCGCCCATATCAACAGTTGCACCAGTGATTTGGTCTGCATTACGATGTTCCGGTGACGTCTCCAGCAACCAGGCCCAGTTGTATTTTGCCGCGCGGGTGGCGGCGTTGGCCGGCCGTCTGGGGGCTCCTCCCGCTCCTCTGCCTGGCAACGTTACCTGCGATCCCCCAAGCCGCCGCCGCCGATCCCGCGCCGATAATGGTGACCAACCTGTGCCAATTACAAGACCTCACCCAAGGCGGCCGGGTCGTGGCCGGGCTTGACTTGGACGCCACGGTCTGCGCCGCCAGCCGCCCGGAGATCGGTGCGGTGATCCTTCAGGATGCCACTGGCGTGCAATTACTCGCATTGGGCGGCGCCGCCCCGCCACTGCGACCCGGCGACCGGATTCGCCTGACGTCCGCCGCCTGCCTGTTCCGCTCCCGGCCCGAGGGCGTCGAAATTTCCGCCGTCCCCGTGGTGGACAACGACGGGCTGCATGCGCCCTGCGCGGCCGCTGGCGGGCTGGATCTTTCCGCCGGATTCCACGCTTTGCGGCTGGAGTGGTTTAATGGCGTTCTGGGGTCGGACTTGCAAGTATCCTGCGCGGGCCCCCGCATGCCGTTGCAGCCGGTTTCCGTCACTAATTTGTGGTGTTCGCCTGCCGCCGGTGCCGCCGCCACCAACGCTTTTTCCCCGGGCCTGCAAGTGGCTTGTTACGAGGGATATTGGGATCAACTTCCAGATTTTTACTGGCTCCCGGCGGTGAAAACCGGCGTGGTCACGGCGATCAACCGTGACTTTTGCACCCAGCCCGAGTATGTCGGCCTCTGTTTTACCGGATATTTTTTTGCGCCGCAGGCAGGCCACTATCAGTTTCACCTGTTTTCAGACGACGGGGCCATGCTGTTTCTCGACCCCGTCGGACCCCGGGTTCAAGTCCAGTCCCACGGGGCGCCACCGGCGCCGTTTGCGGCGGTGGCTGGCCTGGCGCTGCCGGATGCCAAAAAAGGTCGGTGGGTCAGTGTCGAAGGCCGGGTCAGTTTCATCACCGGATCCGGTCACGGTTGGCAGTTGGAATTGCAAACCACCACCGGTAATTTGGCGGTTCACTTGGTGGATGGTGCCGGCGTGGACCCAGCCGGCATGTTGCACCGGCGCATCCGCCTGGCGGGATTGGGGCGGCGTATTTTAACCCTGGATGGCCAGCGGGTGCTCGGGCGGTTGGTGGTCACCGACACCCGGGAGGTGCAAATACTGAATGATGGTTTGATGGCGGATTTTGTGCAGCCTGTGCTTGCCTCGGCGGAATCCGTCCAGCGCCTGAGTCGGGAGGAGGCGGAGCGCCACCTTCCGGTCCGCATTCGTGGCGTGGTAACCAGTGCCGCCCCGCATTACTATCATTCCTTTTCCCTGCAGGATGACACCCGTGGACTCTTTGTGAACAGTGCTGCCATTACCAATGACCCTTATCCCGCCAACGGAGAATTGTGGGAGGTGACCGGGCATACGGTGCCCGGCGATTTTGCCCCGGTGCTGGTGGCGGAATCCCTGCGCTTTTTAGGGGTGGGGCGGCTGCCCGAACCGGTCCAGCCCACGTGGAACCAATTGATTAATGGCAGCCTGGATGTGCAATGGGTGGAAATTGAGGGCGTCGTCACCGCCGTGGTCACCAATCACCTCACCTTGTTACTGCCCGAGGGCAGCCTGGAGATTTGGCTCGATCAGCAAAACGAACGCTCCCTGCGACCCTACCTCAACAGTCATGTCCGCCTTCGTGGCACTTTGTTTGCCGGCTGGCAGGCCGATACGCATGAGGTTCGCCCCGGCCAGTTTCGCCTGCAAAATCCCGCCATTAATGTGGACAGCCCAGCCTCCCCGGACGACTTTGCGGTGCCCGTCAAAACGGTGCGGGAGCTCCTCCACTTCGACGTCCGGGGCGCCGCCTTTCCTCGTTTTAAAGTCCTTGGCCAGATCACTTACGCCGACGCTCACCAGGTGTTTCTCATGGATGGCAAAGCCGGTTTGCGCATTTTCCCCGCGGCCACTGTGGCATTACAGCCCGGCGATCTGGTCGAGGCGGTGGGCTATCCGGAAATCAGCACCCTCTCACCCGTCCTGCGCGAAGCCGTCCTCCGCAAAACGGGCCAGGCTCCCCTGCCGCCCGCCCCGGTGCTGGCCGAGGCGGAGGTGTTGCGGTCCAGCAATGATGCCGCCCGGGTGCGGCTGACCGGCAAAGTCTTGGGCGCGCATACCGAGGCTGCTTCCCTGGTGCTGGAGATGCAGTCCGGCACCGCCCTGTTTCTGGCCCGGCTCAACCTGGCCGGCCAAAATATTCCCGACTGGCGCGCCGGCAGCCGGCTGGCGCTTACCGGGGTGTGCGTGGGGCAGTTGCGCAGCCGCTCCAATGGCCGTGAATTGGATGCGTTTGAATTGCTGGTCGCCAGCCCGGCGGACATTGTCCTGTTAAGCCAGCCCTCCTGGTGGACGCTCCCGCGCATGCTCGGACTCGTCGGGGTGCTTCTCTTCACCTTGTTGCTGGCCTCCTTGTGGATCACCCAGTTGCGGCGGCAGGTGGAGCAGCGCACCCGGCTCCTCCACCGGGAAATCCGGGAGCGTGAAACCGCCGAGCGGCAGCGCGCTGTCGAGGCCGAGCGCGCCCGCATCGCCCGGGATCTCCACGATGACCTGGGCTCCAGTCTTACGGAAATTGGCGTGCTCGCCAGTCGTGGTGCCCGGCCACCCGCCGGGCCCGAGGAGCGATCCCCCGGTCTGTTCCGCGACATCGGCCTCAAAGCCCGGGCCTTGATTGGCGCGTTGGATGTCATCGTCTGGGCCGTGGATCCGGAGGAAAATTCCCTGCAATCCCTCGCCGATTATTTGAGTGGCTACGCCGGTGACTACCTGGCCAGTGCCGATATTTCCTGCCGCTTTCGCATCCCGGTCGAACTGCCCGCGGCCACGCTGGATGGCCGGGTGCGTCATGATTTATTCCTGGCCATCAAGGAAACCCTGCACAATATCGTCCGGCATGCCCATGCCTCCGAGGTGGAATTTCAACTGGCGGTGGTCTCGTCCGGCCTGCAAATTGTCATCACCGACAACGGCTGCGGCTTTGAGCCCCGCTTGAGCGAAGGCCATGGTCTCAAAAACCTGCCCGCCCGGCTGGCGCAAATGGGCGGCCGTTTCGAGGTGTCCTCGCTGCCCGGCCAGGGCACCGCCGTGACCATTCTTTTGCCCTTGCCCGCCGCGATCCTCCCCGCGCAAGCCGGATCGGCATAGGACATATGTCCTATTGGCCTCCCGTGCGTTTGCGCGTAGGGTTTGCCTAATCATGCCTCCGCCTAAATTTTATGCTGGTCAAATGGCCCCGCCCGCTCAAGTCTTCACGAGCAATCTTAGCGAACGAATGACCAAAGTCGCCATTGTGGAAGACAACGCCACCCTCCGCCAGTATCTCGCGGAGCTGGTCGGTGGCACGCCCGGGCTCAAATGTGTCGGCACCTTTGGCTCCGCCGAGGAGGCCCTGGTCAAACTTCCCGCCCAGCATCCCGATGTCGTGCTGATGGATATTCACTTGCCCGGCGATTCCGGCATCGTCTGCACCGCCCGCTTGCGGGAGGTCATGCCCGAGTTGCAGGTGATCATGCTCACGGTTTACAAGGACATCAAAATGATTTTCCAGGCCCTCAAGGCCGGGGCCTGCGGTTATGTCCTCAAACGCGCCGATGAACAGGAAATTCTCGACGCCATTGCCGAGGTCCGCTCCGGCGGTGCGCCCATGACCAGCGAGATCGCGCGCATGGTGGTCCGGTCCTTCCGCGAGGAACCGGTCGCGCCTTCCGGCACCGAGCAACTTTCAGCCCGCGAGCTGGAAATCCTGGCCTTGCTCTCCGAGGGCCTGGCCAACAAAGAAATTGCCGACCGCCTGAAAATCAGCTTCGCCACGGTCCGCACCCACCTCATGCATATTTATGAAAAATTGCATGTGCGCTGCCGCACCGAAGCCGCCGCCAAATACCTCCGCTCCCAACCCGGCCAGAATCTCCGGCCTTCCGGCGCCCGCCCCTGACAATACGACATTTGACCTATGGCGCTGACCGTGGCTTTGTCATTAATCTAACGTTCCAAATCAAAACTTAAACGCAACCTTTGCAACCTTTCCATGACTATGCATCAACCAATATCCCGCCTGTTTAGTGGTCTGTTTCTGGCGCCTGCCCTGGCCTTCGTGCTCGCCGGTTGTCAATCCGCCCCGGCGCCCGCCGCCAACTCCCCGGCCCCGACTGCCGCCGTCACCCCGGCCCCGGTTCCTGCTCCCGTGGCCACCACCCCGCCGGCCACCACCGGGATCATTCGCATCAAAGCGGGCGCCTCGGCCCCGTTTACCGATTCCCAAGGCAACGTTTGGCAGGCGGACCAGGGCTTCAACGGCGGCGACACCGTCGAGCGCGCCGACCTGAGCATCACCAACACCACCGAACCCGCCATTTACCGCTCGGAACACTACTCCATGGATTCTTTCTCCACCCCGGTGGCGAATGGCAAATACCTGGTGAAACTCCATTTCTGCGAAACCTATGACGGCATCACGGGCCCCGGCCAGCGCGTCTTTTCCTTCAACGTTCAGGGCCATGAATTCAAGGACTTTGATGTCTGGGTCAAGGCCGGCGGCCAATACATGGCCTACGTTGAATCCGTGCCCGTTGAAATCACCGATGGCAAGCTCTTGATTACCTTCACGGCTAACGTCGAAAACCCCCAGATTAACGGCATCGAAATCATCCCCCAACCCTGAGGATCATTTTGCCTGGCGTGAACCACCTCCCCCTCCGGGCAGTTCCTGAACTCCGCAGCCCCCGCTTCCCCCGGTTGCCGGGGGAGGCGGGCTCCGGAATGGCGGTGCTTGCAATGCCTCCGCTGGCTTTTCAATTTTAGTTGCCTTTCTCTGCTTACCCCAATTATTTGCCTGCCACCCCGTGTGAACACCGCATCTCACTCCGCCGAAACCGGCCAGCCTGCCTGGCAAAACCCTCAAGCTCCCCTTGCCGACCGGGTCCGCGATTTGCTGGCCCGGATGACCCTCGAGGAAAAGGCCGCGCAAATGATGTGCGTCTGGCAGGAAAAATCCACCAAGCTGGTGGATGCGGACGGCCACTTTGATCCCGTTCGCGCCCAGGCCGCTTTCGGTGCCGGCCACGGCATCGGTCAGATTGGCCGGCCCAGTGATGCCGGCAGCAAGCCCACCGATGCCCACAAGGGGCTCTCGCCCCGCGCCACCGCCGAGCTGGCCAATGCCATCCAAAAGTTTTTCCGCGATCATTCCCGCCTGCCCATCCCCGTGATCTGCCACGAGGAATGCCTGCACGGTCATGCCGCCATCGGCGCCACCAGTTTCCCCCAGCCCATTGCCCTGGGCGGCACCTTCGATCCCGACCTGGTCGAGGCCCTCTATGCCCTCGCGGCCGAGGAGGCCCGCGTGCGCGGCGCGCACCAAGCCCTCACCCCCGTGGTGGACGTCGCCCGCGACCCGCGCTGGGGCCGCGTCGAGGAAACGTTCGGCGAGGATCCCTGGCTGGTCACCCAACTCGGCATCGCCGCCGTGCGTGGGTTTCAAGGCCGCGATAATTTCCCCGCCGCCGCCCAACCCGACCGCAAGCATCTCATCGCGACCCTGAAACATTTCGCGGCGCACGGCCAGCCCGAGTCCGGCATGAATTGCGCGCCCGTCAATGTCTCCGAACGCCTCCTGCGCGAGACGTTTCTCAAACCCTTTCAAGCCGCCATCCAGCAGGCTGGGGTCATTAGTGTCATGGCCAGCTACAACGAAATCGACGGCGTCCCCTCGCACGCCAGCGAATGGCTCCTCCGCGATGTCCTGCGCAAAGAATGGGGCTTCACGGGATTCGTCGTCTCCGATTATTACGCCATCTGGGAACTCGGCTACCGGCCGGATACCCACGGCCATTTTGTCGTGAACGACCGCCGCGAAGCCTGCGCCCTCGCCGTCCGCGCGGGTGTGAACATTGAGCTGCCCGACCCCGATTGCTATTTGCATCTCGTGGACCTCGTCCGCACCGGCGCATTGCAAGAATCGCAACTGGATGATTTGGTCGCCCCGCTGCTCCGCTACAAATTTCAGCTCGGCCTGTTCGAGGATCCTTATGTGGACCCCGCTGCGGCTGAGCGCATCGTCGGCTGCGCGGCCAATCAACAGCTCGCGCTCCACGCCGCGCGCGAGGCCATCACTCTGCTCAAAAATGAGGGCGGTCTGCTCCCGCTCGATCCCGAAAAATACAAGCAAATCGCCGTGATCGGGCCCAATGCCAATCGGGAGTTGCTCGGCGGTTACAGCGGCAAGCCCGCCCGCTTCAGCACCGTGCTGGATGGCATCCGCGCCCAGGCCGGACCGGGCGTCACCGTCACCCATGCCGAGGGTTGCCAAATCACCATCGGCGGCTCCTGGAACCAGGATGCCGTGGTGCCTTCCGACCCGGTCGCGGACGCCCGGCAAATTGCCGAGGCGGTAACCGTGGCCCAGTCGGCCGATATCGTGATTCTCGCCATCGGTGACAATGAGCAAATCACCCGCGAAGCCTGGGCCCGCAATCACATGGGCGACCGCACCAGCCTTGATTTGTTTGGCCGCCAGGAGGATTTGCTCAAGGCCCTGCTCGCCACCGGCAAGCCCGTGGTGGTCCTCCTCTTTAATGGCCGCCCCATTTCCATCAACCACGCCGCCCAGCACGCCCCGGCCATCCTGGAATGCTGGTACCTCGGCCAGGCCGCCGGCCAGGCCGTGGCCGCCGTGCTCTTTGGGGAACACAATCCCGGCGGCAAACTGCCCATCTCCATCCCCCGGTCCGTCGGCCATCTGCCGGTGTTTTACAATTACAAACCCTCCGCCCGGCGCGGTTATCTCTTCGACGAGGTCTCCCCGCTCTACCCCTTCGGCTTCGGGTTGAGCTACACCCGTTTTGCCTTCCGCAACCTCCGGCTGGCCGATGCCACCATCCAGGTGAATGGCGCCACCCGCGTGCTGGTCGAGGTCACCAACACCGGCGCGCGCGCCGGCAGCGAGGTGGTTCAAATGTATATCCGCGATTGCATCAGCTCCGTCACCCGCCCCGTCAAGGAGTTGAAGTCCTTTCAAAAAATCCGGCTGCAACCCGGGGAAACGCAAACCGTGGCGCTCCCCATCAATGCCGAATCCCTCGCCTTCTGGGATGTGCGCATGAACTATGTCGTCGAGCCCGGCCTCTTTGAAATCATGGTCGGCAACTCCTCCCGCGACGCCGACCTCCAGAAAATCCTCCTCACGGTAATACCCTGATATGAACCCCGGCGCTCAAAAATTATCGTTCCTCGAAAAAGCCGGCTACAGCGCCGGGGACGCCGCCGCGAACTTCGTCTTCATGACGATGATTCTGTTCCAGGCGAATTTCTACACCGATGTTTTTGGCATCAGCGCCACCGCCGCCGGCACCATCCTGCTGGCCGCCCGCCTGTGGGACGCCTTTTTCGACCCCCTCATGGGCGTGCTCGCCGACCGCACCCGCACTCGCTGGGGCCGGTTCCGTCCCTGGGTTTTGTGGACCTCCGTTCCCTGGGCCATCGTCATGGTGCTCGCCTACACCACCCCCAAGGGCTGGGGCATGGCCGCCATGATCGCCTACGCCGCCATCACCAACCTCCTCTTGATGACGCTTTACAGCATGAACAACATGCCGTACTCCGCTCTCGGCGGGGTCATGACCGGGGATGTGCATGAGCGGGCCAAACTCAACTCCTTCCGCTTCATCTCGGTGAACGTCGCCCAGTTCATCGTCGGCGGCTTCACCCTCCCGCTCGTCGCCAAGTTCGCCTTCGGCCACGACCGCCAGTACGGCTGGCAGATGACCATGACCCTCTGGGCCGTCCTGTGCCTGGTCCTATTTTTCATCACTTTCATCTCCTGCCGCGAACGCATCCAGCCGGTGGACAGCACCCCCACCTCGCCCTGGGCGGACCTCGGCCTGCTCGTCAAAAACCGTCCCTGGGCCGTCATGTTCTGCATGACCGTCGTGCACTTTGCCATCCTCTCCTTCCGCGGCGGCGCCCTCTACAACTATTACCAGCATTATGCCGACCGGGCCGCCCTCTTCGATTTCGTGGAAAAACTCGGCCTCACCGCCCCCCCCCTGGTCCCCGGCGCCCCCGCCCCCGGCGGCCTCCTGGAATGGCTCGGCTATATCGTTCACGGCACCCGCGACAACCTCGCCAATTCCAACGTGGCCGACGTCGCCAACAGCCTCATCAACATGATCGGCACCGCCGTGACGATCGTGGTCATTCTGCTTTCCCCCTCCCTCGCCCGGCGCTTTGGCAAAAAAGCCATCGCCGTCACCGGCTTCGCCCTCTCCACCGTCACCGCCCTGGCCCTGTACCTCCTCCCCCCCACCGCCGTCACCGGCATGGTGGTCCTGACCATCCTCGCCGCCCTGGTTTACGCCCCCACAATCCCCCTAATTTGGGCGATTTATGCCGATATTGCGGATTATTCCGAGTGGAAAACCGGCCGCCGCTTCACCGGCATCGTCTTCGCCACCATTGGCTTTGGTCTCAAATCCGGCCTCGCACTCGGTTCTTCTTCCATGCTCTGGATTATGGCCGGATTCTTCGATTTTGACGCGAAAAACCCCATTTCAGCCCGCAACCTTGAAGGCTTCCGCTTTTGCAGCGGCATCGTCGTTGGCATCCTCTTCGGCATTTGCACCCTTTTGCTGCTGGCGTATCAAATTAACAAAAACATGACCATCCAAATGTCCGATGAACTTGCGGCCCGCCGCCAGAAAGCCGTCAAATCGTGAAAACCGTTACCATCATTTCCGCCGCCTTGACACTAGCCGCCCATCTTTCCGCCCAGCCCACCCTCAAGGACGCCTTCAAAGACGATTTTCTCATCGGCGCAGCCTTGAATCCGGGGCAGTTCACCGAGGCAAATCCTTCTGAGGGGGATTTGGTGAAACAGCAGTTCAGCAGCATCACTCCGGAAAATTGTCTGAAGTGGGAAAATGTCCACCCCGCTCCCGGGAAGTACAATTTTTACCTGCCCGACCGCTATGTCGAATTTGGGGTGAACAACCACATGTTCATCATTGGCCACACCCTCATCTGGCACAACCAGACGCCCGACTGGGTCTTTCAGGATGACCAGGGCAAGCCGCTCACCCGGGATGCCTTGTTGGCCCGCATGCACGACCACATCGCCACTGTCGTTGGCCGCTACCGTGGCCGCATACAAGGCTGGGACGTCGTCAACGAAGCCGTGAATGAGGACGGCACCATGCGCGAATCGAAATGGCGCAAAATCATTGGCCCCGATTTCATTCTCAAAGCCTACCAATACGCGCACGAGGCCGACCCGGCCGCCGAACTTTATTACAACGAATACTCCCTCGAAAATCCAAACAAACGCGCCGGGGCCGTGCGGTTGATCACGGAACTCCAGGCTCAAGGTGTCAAAATCACCGCCATCGGCTTGCAAGGCCATTACAATCTCGACTGGCCCTCTGAGGACCAGTTGAGCGACACAATCGCCACCTTTGCCCACTTGGGCGTAAAGGTCAACATCACCGAGCTCGACATTAATGTTTTACCCTCTGCCAGTCAAAATATGACCGCGGATGTGTCGCTCAAATACCGAGCCGCCGCGAAATTAAATCCCTACACCAACGGCCTGCCGGCGACGTTGCAGCAAGCGCTGGCCGCGCGGTACGCCACTTTGTTTGGCGTCTTCATGCAGCATCGCCACTCCATGGAGCGCGTGACCTTTTGGGGCGTCACCGATGGTAATTCGTGGCTGAACGACTGGCCGATTCCCGGCCGCACCAATTATCCCCTCCTCTTCGATCGTGCCGGCCAGCCCAAGCCCGCTTTCGCCGCCGTGCTTGCGGCGGCCCAGGCTAAACCCTGATCAACGCCTTGTTCTCCTTCAAAATCACGCCCGCCACTCCCGGCTTATGATGGCATGGCCCTGGGGCCGAAAGCTTGGTGGCAGTCATGAAAAACGGGGCCAAACCAGCGGGGCTCATGGTGGCGCTCAAATGACCCTACCCCGGCGACCCACTGGTTGACGATTGCCGTACTCCCCCGCTTTTACGGGGGGCCATTTTTTAAAAACACCCTTGCGGGACCTCCGGGCGGAACTCATCATGAACTCATTGCCCGGCACCCGGTCTGTTTTCCGCACCGGCACCGTGCCCTAAAATTGATTTTTGATGAAAACCATCTACGCCCTGCTCGTTGCCACGCTGTTTTTCCAAAACACCGGCCGGACCCAGACCAATCCGCCCTCCTTTGACACGATTTATCAGCGGAAAATTCCGACCTGGTTCAACGAGGCCAAGTTTGGTGTGTTCATCGTCTGGGGTGTTTACTCCGTGCCCGGCTGGGCCCCGAAAGGCCAGTACGCCGAATGGTATGGCCATAATATTCTGGATGCCGGCAGCCCCGCGCAAAAATATCACAACCGTGTCTGGGGACCGGATTTCACTTATGACCAGTTCGTGCCACTGTTCACGGGGGAGGCCTTTGACGCCAATGCCTGGACGTCGCTGATTCAAAAATCTGGGGCAAAATATGTGGTCACGGCGGCCAATTACCACGACGGCTTCGCCATGTATCCGACCAAGTACTCCGTTTCCAAATTCGGCGACCACTGGAATGCCCATGATCGCGGTCCCAAGCGGGATGTGCTCGGCGAACTCGAAGCTGCGGGCAACGCCCGGGGGCTGAAAATGGGGATTTATTATTCACTCTATGAATGGTGGAATCCGCTGTACCAAAGCGGCCAGCTCGAAAAATACGCCCGCGAATTTTTGGCCCCCAAATTCAAGGAAGTCGTCACTCGCTACCAACCACCGGTTATGTTTCTGGATGGCGAGTGGGAGCATCCTTACCAGACCTGGCATTCGGATGAACTGGCCCACTGGCTCTACACCGAATCGCCCGTGAAAGATGAGGTGGTGGTGAACGACCGCTGGGGCTGGACCCGCGGCAAGTATGGCGATTATCTCTCCAGTGAGTATGGCGGGGGTGATTATCCGCCGACGCATCCCTGGCAGGAGGATCGCGGCATTGGCAACAGCTACGGCTACAACCGCAATGAGGACGCCTGGGATTATAATTCCCGGCAAACGCTGGTGCGTCTGCTCTCCACCGTTTGCGGCAATGGCGGCAATCTTTTGCTGGATATCGGACCGACTGCGGACGGTCACATACCACCCATCATGGAGGAACGTCTGTTGCAAATCGGTGAATGGCTAGGCAAAAATGGCGCGGCAATTTATGGCAGCGGCGCCAGCCCGTTCTGGCCCCGCAAATTCGAATGGGGCGTCTGCACCACCAAAGGCGACACCCTGTACCTGCATTTGTTTGATCAAACCTTGTCCGCTTTGGACCTTCAGGGCTTCACGGCCGATGTGGCCAGCGTGCAATATCTGGCCACCGGCGATAATCTCAAATTTTCCGCCACCGACCATCATCTGCACATTGACCTGACTCCCGTGAAACCGGATGGCGACGACACCGTGATCGCGGTTAAAATTCGCGGCCAGCTAGCCGCTGACCAACGGCCGCAACAATATGAAAGTGGTAAAATCCTTATTCCCGCCTGGTCTCTGGTGGTCAACGGCACCCGCGCCAAAATGCGGTTCGACGGTTTTGAAAAAACCGCGCACATCACCGATTGGACCGACCCCTCGGAAACCGCCGGCTGCGAATTCCTCGTCAACCAAACCGGCCGTTTTCAGGTCGCCGTAACCTACTGCAGCGACCAGGCGGCGGCGGGTTCGACCGTCACCCTCCAGTTCAACGATCAGCGAATTAATTTCACGGCCGAGGACACCGGCGGCTGGAGCGGCGGAAATTATCGCGTCAAGGACTGCGGAACGGTCATGCTCAATAAAATCGGCCAGCAGAAGTTTTCCATCGTGCCGGTGTTGGCTGGCTGGAAAAATATCGCCATCAAGCAGGTGCTCCTGACCCCGGAACCTTAACCCCTGCACTCAATTGGCAGTGCGCAGCATGACTTCATTCCGGCGCAAAAACGTGGGTGTCCACGGCGGATCAAAATAGCCGTAAATCGGTTTGGACAGCAGCGGCAGACTTTGGGCCGCCATCCAGGTTTTTAACCGGGCCAGTTGATTCGTTTCCTGCCGTTGATTGCGCCCGCCGCTATAACGCAGCACCGCGAACCGGCCCGGCGGCAACTCGCGAACCACCAGACCCGGGTCGGCCGGTTTCGGCACCTCGCCGGGCGCGAGTTTGGCCGGCATGACAAAGGCCATGGTGCTGTTCGTCCCGCTGCCCGTCAGGAACACCGGGGTGGTCATGGAAATCTTCTGCTTCGCCGCGTTGTCGCCGGAGATAAAATGGAACAAGCGCATGAACCCATTATCCGAGTCCTGGCCCGGACTTTTCATGGGGGTTTCCACCACCGTGATGGCCGGGTAATCGCGCAATTCAAATTTGCCGTCGGTGCGCACGATTTTATACGGGGCGGATTCGTAACCCGCCCGCGATATCAGGCAGCCACCGAGAATGGGTGCCAGGACGAACAATGTTAGTATGAGCCAAAGCGACATTTTTTTCACCTGCGAAACTATACTGCAAGGGGGGCGAGGAATGAAGCGATAAGCAGCACCCGGCAGGTTCGTCCGTGCCTGATTACTGGGCGGCCGGATCCGGCGCGGTCGGCGGTGCCACCGGCACGGGCGGCATGACGGGTGGTGCATTGGTAGCGCTGGTATCCGCCGCGGCCAGTTCATCCGGCAGAATGGTAATGGCAATGCGGCGGTTGCGTGCGCGGCCTTCCGGGGTGGAATTATCCGCCACCGGCCGGTATTCGCCGTACCCGACCGCCCCCAGTCGGCGCGGGTCCACCCCCGCGCGTTCCGTGAGGAAGCGCACGGCGGCCAGCGCCCGCGCCGTGGAAAGTTCCCAGTTGGTGGGAAACCGGTTGCGGGCATTGCCGCGAATGGGCACGTTGTCCGTGTGCCCAATGACGTGAATCTTGAGTTCAGGATGCTGGGCCAGAAAAGCCGCGATTTTGAGCAAGACGGACTGCCCGTCCGGTTTTAACTCGGCCTCGCCCGAATCAAACAGCACGCGATCCAGAATGTTCACCGTCAGTTTGCCCTGAAGTTTCGAGATCGTCACGTCCTTCGATTCCAGGTCGTTGCGCATTTCGCTCTCCAGGCCCCTGGCTGATTGCACGGCCTGATCTTTCTCCTTTTCCAGATCCGCAAAATTGGCCTGCATGCCGGCGATTTGTTGCTGCAGCCCGGCATTGTCCGTCTGGGCGGTGGAGAGGGCTGAGGATTTTTGGGACAGTTGATCGCGCAGGGCGTCCAGATTGCGCTCGTTCTGACGGGCCTGCGCCCAGAGGCAGGCAGCGAGCACGGCGATGATCAAAATGCTGGCCCCCGGCCAGACGTACCGGGACATTTTGAAAGGCTCGCCGGACTTGGTCGCGTAATCGGTGAATGGTCGTTTGCTGTCGCTCATCGTCGCCAGACCGAATCATGCCAAAAGGCCGGGACACGTTAAAGCGTTAAACCGGGCCTGGGCATGGATTGAACCAGATTTCTTAGAAACTCTTTGGCGTGGTGTCGGGCTGCCGGAGGCCAGCCCCATGCTTCCCTAAGACCGCAGGTTAAACATTACGGGGATTCGGTGGCCAGCCCCACCTTGGTGATATCCAACTGCCTCAGGACGTCCAGCACGCTGACCATGCTTTGGTAATTCACATCATCCGAGCCTTTAACCACCACGGCCAGGTCCGGGTTGTCCGACTTCATTTGCTGGAGGTCAGTTTTTAGTTGGGGAATCGTGACGACTTGATCGTTGAGGCGCGTTTCCCCGGCGGCAGTGACCTCGATGCGATTGATCTTGGGTTTGGGTTTGTTGTCCTTGGGCGGTGGTTTGCCCGAGGGCAGGTTCATCTCCAGGTTGTTCATCATCTGTGGGGTGGTGATGATGAAGATGACCAGCAGCACGAACACCAGGTCCAGCAGCGGCGTGATGTTCAGCTCATTGAGGCTGCTATGGGTGGATTTAGACGTTTTTCTCATTGGACCGAAGCGTCGGTTTCCTGCGCCACATCGAATTGAATCATGACATGCGGCGGAAAGTTGGTGGGCGGCGCGCGGTCAATTTTGGTAACGGCAGACACCGCCTCCTCGACCGTTTTGTCCCAGCGAGTATTGCCCGATTTTTTCAGCCATTGCACATCGCTCAATGTGCCATCCCGGGCCACCTTCACATCAACCTCCGCAACGAAATTGTCATCTTGCATGTCCGTGGGCCGGTCCCATTTGGAATAGAAAATACTTTCCAGGCGGCCCCGGTAAATTTGCACGGGGTCTTGACTGGTCTCAACCGTCTTGCCGCCATCGAAGTCAAAGGCGGGCAGTTCGTTGTTGGCCGGGGCCACCACCGGAGCAGCAGACTGCGGGGCCGTGACGTGCGGTGCCTCGGTGATTTTGGGCACGTCCACTTTGGGTGGCTCAATCTTGGGCGGCTCGGGTGGTTTTTCCGGGGGTTTGGGTTTTTCCGGGGGCTTTTCCTTGACGATGGAGACGCTGATCTTTTCCAACTTTTTGCCCAGCAAGCCTTCCCGGGCGGCGAAGTAAAACAGGACAAGCACCAAAATGGCGTGAAAGATGAACGAAATGAGCAGGTTCACCTTGGACGAGTTTTTATTCTCGCGCGGCTTGGTTTGGGGAATCATGTCATTTCAACGGTTCGGTCGCCAGATCCACCTTGGGCACATTGGCCTGCTGACACACGTCCAGAACCGCCCGGATTTGCTTGTATTTGGTGTGGCCGTCGCCGCGAATAATGATGTTGAGGTCCGGATCATCCGTCCGCAGATCAATCAGGGTCTGCAACATTTCATCCGCGTTGGCCACTTCCTTTTTATTCAAATACATTTTTCCATCGGATTGCACCGAAATGTAATTGGCCTTCCGCGGCGGGTCTTTGAGCTGCTTGTAGGCGGTGGGCAGTTTCAGGTCCAAATCCTTCACCGGCGGGATGGTGGTGATGATGAAAATCACCAGCAACACAAACGCCAAATCCAGCAGCGGAGTGATATTCAACTCCGTCACGGAATGGTGAACTGAATGGGAACACTTTTTCATCGATTGAGCGCGCTCGTGATGCGATTGGCCAGCACCTCGTTGGCGGTCCGGATTTCCTCGGACAACGGGCGGTGATCCACGTAAACGTGTTCAATATGGTTCGCGAAACGGCTCGCAAACAGGTCCAGCTCCTGGGTGATGGCGCGAATGGTTGTCACCATGAAATTATAGGCGAACATCGCCGGAATGGCCACCAGCAAACCTGTGACGGTGGCGACCAAAGCGGCTGCCACACCGGGGGCCATGGTGGTAAGGCTCGCGGAATTCGCCTCGGCAATGCCGGCGAAGGTGGACATTACCCCCCAGACCGTACCCAGCAAGCCGATGAACGGTCCCCCAGCCACGGCGGTGGACAAAACAATCATGCCTTTTTCCAACGACATGGCCTGGACGCCGGCCGCTTCCTCCAGAATCACTCGGATCGCTTCGTACGAGGCCACACTTACTTTGGTGGTGGTAGTTTTGGCCATGATATCCGTGTTGGTGTGTTCCGCACCCTCCACAAACTTAACCGCCTGCACTTGCACCGGGTTGTTTTTCAATTGATAGGCCAGCTCATCAGCACCGCGGATGTAGAGTTGGTAGGCCGGCGCACCGTCAAATTCCTCCCCTTTTTTCTGGATGTCCAACGGGTCGCGGGTGGACCCATAAGCGGCCATAAATTTCTTGGAGGCCTTCCTGGCGATCCAGAGTTGGCGAAATTTGGTGAGGATGATGGTCCAGCTAAACAGCGAAAGCAGCAGGAGCACCACGACCGTGATCTGGCCTTCCGTGGTTGCGTTTTTGATGGCGAACACCGCCGCATTGGAGGCCAGCATCGGTTGTAAAAAGATGTGTGTCATTTTTTAAGTTTGGATTGATCGTTAAATAATTTTTTAAGCTTACCCGAGCCTTAAATCCTTGGCTAGTGCTAAATGCCGACCTGTTCGGTAGTGATTGTTGTTGCATGCGCCAGACAAGCGCTTGGGGTTTGACGTGGCAAAACCAGTCCGACCTGAATGGCACTAATCCCAAAGAACAAGCCGATCACTGCGTGGAGCAGCATTTGCGCGGCTGAACGGCGCACACTCACCTGGCGGGAAAAAAAGGTTTTCTTTAGGCTTTGCCGCCGCCATTCACTGGGGGTCAGTCCGAATCGCTTTTTAAACATCGCGTTGAACAAACCTACATGACGGTACCCGCTCTCGTAAGCCACGTTAATAATTTTCGTGTTGGAATTCGCCAGTAATTGCCGCGCGCGTTCAAGGCGGAGCTCGATTTGGCGAGAGCGTAGCGACGCGCCAAATTGCTCGCGAAAGAGGCGACTGAAATGACGCTCGCTGCAATGCAGTTGCGCGGCCAACTCGCCAATTGACTGGGCGGCTAGCTCGGTTTGGGGAATTTGGCCGACCAGCTGCAGAAAGCGCCCGCGTAATTTGTCATCCACAGGGCTGTTTTTCGGTTCTCCTGCGAGCAAATTACTGAAAACTTCGGCCCATAACTGCAAACAGGCGCAACGACTGCCCAGATGGTCTTCTGTCGCCGGGGTGGCCAGCATGGCATACTTCTGGGCTATCGTATCCCGAGCTTCAAAGAATAGCACGGGCAAATTGGGATTGTTAACCGCCTTTTCCAATTGTCTGCACTCGACCAGCGTTATAATCCCGGTCAGGGTTTGGGGCCTTACAGTAAAATACTGCAGGCAGAGAGAACCCAGTTGACTGGCTCGAATAGCCCCGTTGACATTGCTCCCCATAAAGAGCACGTCCCCGGCGGTGAGTGATCGCACGGCGACGCCACTTTGCATCCAATATCCCTGACCCGCCGCCACCCTTAGACCCAGCCAGGCAGGGATATTTGGCAGCCATTCTGCGGAGGCAGACAATTCCTTATCCTGCAAAATGAGATGTCTCTCAACGGTCATTCGGCGCAAAGAGTGGTGTCTTCTTGTTACCTGCATGCGTCAAGTAAGTAACAATTGCGTGACATGTTTTCAGCCTCGCCTTTCGCGGCCGATTTCAGATGGCAGGACAAGGAGCCTTTCTTCAAGTTGCTTATTTGTAACCTCCACGACATGAATACGTAATATGGATTAGCCAGATTGGTTTTTTAAAATTGATGAGCGACTCCGAACACAGGCACAAGATCCGCAAACGCAAGTACCGTTGGTCTTGGTTTAACCTAAGAATTTTGGTCTATCTGGGTAAATGGGGGGCTAAAATCGCTTCGGTGGCTCTTGTGGCCGTCATCGCTATCTGGGGAGGGCACAAGTTATATAAACACTGGCTGGTTCGCAGCTTGATCCGCGATGCCCGCCATTATTCCCAGCAAGGTGATTTGCGGAATACTGCCCTTTGTTTACAGAGGGTTTTTCAAATCAATCCAGTCAGCCTGGAGGGTTCTGAAATGATGGCAGATTTGCTGGAGCAGGCCAACTCGTCCGCAGCGCTTTCCTGGCGGGCGGAGGTGGCCAAATTGGAGCCCAACCAAATAACGAACCGGTTTCTGTGGGCCAAAACTGCCATTCGGATGAAGAACTTTGACTCGGCGCGGCTTGCGTTGGCGGGAATTTCGGAAAAAGACCAAAATTCGCCGGAATACCATAAAATTGAGGGGGTTTTGGCCTGGAGTTCGGGCCAGATTGGGGAGGCGGAGCACCATTATGCGGAGGCACTCCGGTTGGAACCGGGAAATCCGGCCAATGTGGTTAACTTGGAAACCATCCGGCTGACCTCCACCAATGCGGCGGTGGTCGCGGCGGCCCTGGCCGCGCTGGAGCAACTGTCCACCAACACGGAACTGGGGCCGGTGGCCCTCCAGCACTTGTTGGTCGCCGCCCTCGCCCGGAATGACCTGGCCAAAGCCACGCGTTATGCCCGGGAAATTGCCGCCAACCCGGCGGCCACCTTTGACGATAAAATCGGCTATCTCAAGTTGTTGCGCCTCGCCAAAAGCCCGGATTATGACGCCCTATTGGATAACCTAAAAACCTCGGTCGCCCAGTCCCCGGCCGATGTTTACACCCTGGGTCAATGGCTGGCGGCGGCGGAGGGGCCGGAGGCCGCCTTGCGCTGGGCGCAGGAACTGCCGCTGACGGTGCAAACCAATTTGCCGACTCCGCTGTTGATCACGGATTGCCAGATGGCCCTGAAGGACTGGAGTGGCATGCTGGATTTTATTAATCCGCAGACTTGGGGCGAACTGGATTACTACCGGCTGGCGTTGGAAACGCTTGCCGATCGTTCGTCCGGCAACGAAACGGCGTCCCAAAACGACTGGAGCAACACCCTGTTGCTTTCGGCGGGAAAACTCGACCGGCTGACCAAGCTGGCCGAGTTGGCCAAACGCTGGGGGTGGAAGGCGGAGGAGACCGCGGTTTTGCATCTGATCACCGATCAATTTCCGACTGAAAAATGGGCCGCCAATGAACTGATCGCCGGTCTCTATGTGGAGGGCAACAGCGCGGCCTTGCAGGAGCTGCTCACCAAACTGTGTGCCAGCAACCCCACGGATTTTCGCCTGAAAAACAACCTGGCCAACGTGCTGTTGTTGCGCAAAACCGAGCTGACGAAAGCAAATCGCCTGGCGAAAGAGGCCTTTGACACTTCGACCAATGATCCGTTCTTCATCTGCACTTACGCCTACTCCCTGTTGGTGGACCAAAAGCCGGCCCAGGCGCTGGCGGTGGTTAATCGCCTGCCGCCCGAATACCTCAAGGTTCCCTCCCTGGCTGCCTATTACGGAACGATTCAGGCGGAACTGGGGCACAAGACGCTCGCCCGGCAAACGCTGGGGGTGGCCGAGCAGGGCAAGCTGCTGCCCGAGGAAAAAGAAATGGTGGAAGCGGCCAAGGCGGGATTGTAATACCAGTCCTCCTGGAAAATCGGTGCGTCGCAACCGAGGCTGGGGGGGGACGGGTTGTTGGGTATGCTTACCCTTCCCCCCGGCGTGTGACCCGACATTCCTTAAACGGCGTCCGAAGCGGTCAAAGTCCCCCTCAGGAAGCGGGAGAGTTGCCGCCCTTCAACCGTTGCCGAACTGGCGAGGTTTCGGGGGCGGGAAGATGGCTTGCCGATGAGCCCGGGGAAGGGGTATCAGCCGGAACAATTCAGTTGAAAAAGACTTTAACCGCAGATTAACGCAGATTAACGCAGATGGGGAAAGGCGGAAAACGAGAAAAAATGACGCACCAAATAGTTCTCGAGCAATAGCGGGTCAAACCCTTGCCTGCCTCATGGTTTCATCTGCGTTTATACGCGTTCACCTGCGGTTGAAATGAATAGTTCCGGCTTAGCGGCGAAGCCTGCCAACGGCGCCAAAGCATTTATATCCAGGCTCCAAGTTTTCGTCCGTCGCCGGCCGAACCCCGGTGTTGGTGGATTAATCCCGCTGGATGAGCGACGGTAGCTGGGATTGCAGCAGGGCCTCGGCCCCGGCTTTGGAGTCCGGCCCTTGCACGATAATTTCCAAGACCTTTTGGCCGAGATTGCGTTTGCCGGCCATGACCGCGACCAGGCGGCTGGCCGGGGAACCATCTTCCAGCAGGGCGGTTTGATGGGCCGCCGGGCGATCCGACCACAGGCAGTTAAACACATGGATTACTTTGCTGCCGGTCTGAAAGGTCAGATGCCAGAAGGGCAGCGCGAGGCCATTGGCGGTCAGCGTCACCTTGCCAAAATCATCGATTAATTTCCCCCCAATCGCCCGAATACAAATGTCCGGACTATGGCCCGCGGCGAGTTGGGCGGAGTTTTTACCGGGGTTCCACTGGAGGAAAAACCCGCTCCACTGATTGCCGGATTCATCCGTCCACTGCGCCGCCTGACTGTTGGCGCAACGCAGCATGGCCAGCATGTTTTCCGGAATGACATTCTTTTTAAAATTGGGGCTGGTCACGGGCCACGCCACCGACCACTGCGGGGCAGGAATGGCACCCCGCTCATGCTGGCGATACCACGCCTCAGTGGTCACCGGAACCACGACCAGCCAGGCCAGCACCGCCACCGCCAGCCAGCGCGGCGTGGTGACGGGGGAGCCGGAGGCGGCAACCGGGGGCGCAGCCACGGGCGGGGTTCGGCTTTGCATCAGCCAGGCCAGGCCGACCAGGCCGGGCAGCACCAGCACCATGACCGCCGTGCCGATGGTATCATGCCATGCCTGCATTTCCGGCAAGCCCGCGTGCGCCGCCAACCAGACCAGGGTGGTGGTCCGGCCCACATTGGCCACCAGCACCAGCAGCAGGGACGCGATTAATAAACAACCCCGGCGCCACCAGGAAAAGCGTTGCATCTCGCCCAGAAACAACGAAACCATCAGGGCCGATTGCAACGACCGGACGCCACTGCAAGCCTCATCAATGCCCACCACCCCCGCGCTGATCTGGATGAGATTGCCATGCTGGACCGCCGGGATGCCCAGCCAGCCAACGGTATTAATGGTCACACCCGCCACAAATCGCATGAGTCCTTGAATAATCCAGGACTCCCAGCCGGACGGCCAGGGGATCGCCACTAGCATGAACAGCACGGCCGGCCCAAAATGCCACACCCATTTAAGTCCGCCCCAGCGATAAAGAAAGCAACCGGTCAGGGCTGTTAGTTGGAAACCGGCAATCCAATAAACCATGCGCCACTCGGGATTGGCTTCGCCGATGAGTGACAGGGGCAATTGCAGTAATAGCAACCCGCCGATGGGGAGGATTAACCAGGGGGTGAGCGCGGGGTTTGCCGGGGGGCGGTCGGGCCAGCGGCGCCAGAGCAGGGATGCCCCCAGCAAGGGCACCAGGTAGCCATAATTGTATTGGGGATCCAAATCCCAGTCGGTGCTGAGTAATTTAAACAATTGAAACCAGCAGCCCGCCAGCCCGATCATCAGCAGAGCATGGTCGCTCCACAGCCATTTCCAGGAAAAAGAGGTGCGTTCCTGGACATCACCGGCCATTAATGGCGTCGGCATGGCCGGCGTTGATGAGGAATGATTTCGCATATTTGGCCGGTGATGATTTACAGAGCCCTTGGGTTGTCCCGGGCCGCGCGGACGGACGTTTCCCGGATTTTGCGCCGGCGCGGGGGGATGACGGCTGCGTCGGCGTCCTCGCGTTGGGTCCGTTGTTTTTGCCGCCATTTGCCCGGGCTGAGCCCGTACTGGCGGGTAAACATCAGGTTGAACAAGCTCAGGGATTTGAAGCCGCTGTCCAAGGCCACCTCCACAATTTTAGCCTCGCTGGTGGCGAGCAATTCCCGCGCCCGTTCCAGCCGCAGCAGTGAGCGCTTGGCGCGGAACGACACGCCGGTGATTTCCCGAAACAGGCGGGCCAAATGGCGGGGGGTGCAATGCACGGTGCGCGCCAGCTCCGCAAAACTCAGCGCGAGCAGCTCGGCGGACGGGGTTTGTTTAAACAGGCTTTCCAAACGTGCCCGGGCGTCCGTGGCCGGCGCGCTGGCAGCGGCCGGTTCCAATTCGGGCTCCAGCATTTCCACAAAAAATTGAAAACGTTGCAACCGGTGCCTTAACCCGTCCTCGTGGCGATGCCGGTACAGTTCCCGCATGGCTTGGGCGGCCGGACTGCCAGGGGGCTGGATTTCCACCAGTTCGGCTTTCCGGCTCGCCGCCGCCTCCAGCCGGTTGAGTTCCACGAGCGTCAGCAGGCCGGTCAGGCGCGCCGGAATCACGCTAAACGTGCAGAAGGACAGCGCCCCCAACTGGCTGGCCCGCAGGCTGCCGGAAAAATCGCTGGAGGTCAGCAGCACCGCCTCCTCCTCCAGCCGGCGATTTAACTCCCGCTGCAAGTAATAGCCGCTGCCCGAGCGAATTTGGATCACGGTCCAGCCCGGCGTGGGCAGCGCCCATTCCCGGCCGACCGGCACGGAGTGCTCCCGGATCGTCAACTGCGGTTCATATGACCGGCGGCTTTTTTCCATGGGTTGTTTTAACCGGCTGCTCATCTGCCAATATCGTATAACTAAATTATTTATTTAAAGGCTAGCCGGAGCCAGACCTTGGAAGTAATTTAATGGCATGTTGTTACGCGCAGGTGTCGGTCTGGCAAAACTTGGGTAATTCCATTCGTGGTTTGGCGCGGTGTTTGCCAGATTGCGACCGGGCCGGCATCAATTCGTAACGTGCTGGCGAAAAAAAACTGGTATCGGACATTTAGAGCATTTCCATAAATGCTGTAGCGCAGCGTTGGGAACCCTGCGGGAAGCGGTCTTTTGGGTTTTGGGCTTCGTTTTGGCTCAGGCACAGACCGCAGTGGGTATGCGCCTTCGCCAAAGCCTCGCCAAAAAGCCAAAATCCTCGATTCGCAGCGCTACATCATTTCTGTCAATGCTCTCAG
>CAITTG010000039.1 GCA_903895255.1 uncultured Verrucomicrobia subdivision 3 bacterium | reverse complement strand
AGCGATTCATCCGCGTGTAGATGGTATGCCAATTGCCAAAATGCTTTGGCAGGCCGCGCCATTTGCAGCCATGCTCCGCCACATAAAGCAAGGCATTGAGTAATTGCAAATTGGTCATGCCGACGTTGCCACGTTGACGCGGCAGGCAATCGGCAATGAGTTGAAACTGGCCCTCGGTTAGTTCCATTGCCCGGCGAGAATACCGCAAATTCCGCCAATGTCAATTAGTGTTAACAAGCCCTAATGCAATATCAAGTGGTCATGGTGGAATCGGAGGAAGGTTTTGCGGTTTCCTGCCCCGCCCTGCCAGGTTGCCATAGTCAGGGGGCAACGCACGCTGAAGCGCTGGCGAATATCCGTGAAGCCATTCAACTTTGGCTTGAAGTTGCCGAGGAAGATGCCCGTCGCGAGGCTGAGGCCGAAGGGGGGCGTTTCACGCGGGAATTGGTTACGATTTGAGATGTGCCAAAACTTCCGGGCATCAGCCAGCGTGACGCGGTCCGTGCCTTTGAAAAGCTGGGCTATCGCATCGCCCGCCAAAGCGGGCACATTGTGATGACCAACGGCCGGTTGCGTTTAACCATTCCCCGCCACCATCCCATCAATGCCATCACCATGGGTTCAATTGCCAAAAGTGCCGGATTGACACCGGATGATTTTCGGCGTTTGCTCTGAATCGGGCTTTAGGCTTATTGGTTAACTCCATGTGCCTTGGGATCCGCTCCGCACCTGTGGAGCACCGGTTTGCCATTGTAAGTGAGCGTGGCCGCCCTGCCATTTTTGTTGATCACCACCCCCGCTTGCTCCAGAAAGGCCTGCTCAAATAGCTTGGTGATCGTGGGGCCATCCGCCCCGCTGGTAATATGCAGATAAATGCCGGCACACAGATCCACATCGGAGGCAATCGTTAGCTCCAGCCCGGTCAATTTTTTATAGATATCCAGAGCTGCTTCCAGGGGTACACCTTCGAAATTGACAATTTCCGTTCGGGCAGTCGGAAGGGTTGCAGGTGAATTGGTCCGAGGCACCATGGGAAAAGCCGGAGTGGATGGCGTGGCGGTCTGGCCGGTAACCTCCAGGACGGTCCCGGCAGCGATAACCGTTGTCGTGCCAGTCACCAACAGGTTTTTTACTTTTATCCAAGCCCTCGCCATTGTTAACGGAATACTGGCTGCCCATCGGAAAATCAAACACCGTTTTGTCTGTTACCGCACCACCAGCATTTCGCGGTGCCGATCGGTGCTGCTGAGTTGCCAACCCACCACCTTGAAGCGACTGGCTGGAGGCGCATCCGGATTGCCGTTGCAGCCCGGTTGTGCACCCGCTTTTCACCCTTGAAATACCTCCGCAGAATCAGCCTTTTTAACCCATCCTCAACCCGCGCTAATACAAGTCCTCCTTAAATCGACTGTTCTAATGCAGGTATTTCACCTTTTTTAAAAACAATTGTTGCGAATGCGTCAAAATTAAGTAAAAAGTAATGAAACATAAGGCGAAAATCGCCGATGCAATGAGCAGCAGCCATAACCAGACATCCAATATTCCGGGTCCGGTGCACACCAGCGCACCGGCGAAACAAGGACTTTACGACCCGCAGTTCGAGCACGACGCCTGCGGAATCGGCTTCGTGGCCAATCTCAAAGGCCGCACGTCCCACCAATTGGTCACGGACGGGCTCCAGATTTTGGTGAACCTGGATCATCGTGGGGCCGTGGGGTGTGAACCCAATACTGGCGACGGCGCCGGTATCCTCATTCAGACGCCGCATGAATTTTTTGTCAAGGTGACCGGCGAGTTGGGTTTCCAGCTGCCGGCCGTGGGCCAGTATGCGGCGGGCATGTTGTTCATGCCGCAGGATTATGACCAGCGCCAGGAGGTCAAACGCGCCCTCGCCAAAATCATCGAGGACGAAGGCCAGACCCTTTTGGGCTGGCGGGACATCCCCACGGACAACTCCTCCCTCGGCAAGACGGCCCAAGCCGCTGAACCGTTCATGATGCAGGTGTTTGTGGGCCGCAATCCCGCGCTGCCCGATGAGTCGGCCTTTGAACGCAAGCTTTATGTCATTCGGAAGGTGGCGGAACAACACATTCGCTACGGCGGTATCATCACCGGCGGAAACTGGTTTTACGTGTCGAGCCTTTCCAGCCGCACGGTCATTTACAAGGGTATGCTCATGCCCGAACAGGTCGGGCAGTATTATCCCGACCTGAATGATCCCGCCATGGTCACGGCCATCGCGCTGGTGCATTCCCGCTTTTCCACCAACACCTTCCCGAGCTGGGACCGCGCGCACCCCAACCGCTGCATCGCCCACAACGGCGAAATCAACACCCTCCGGGGCAATGTGAACTGGATGAAGGCGCGCCAGGCGCTGTTCACCAGCAAGTTGTTCGGCGACGATATTCACAAGCTGGTGCCGGTGATCAACACTGATGGCAGCGACTCCGCCCAGTTTGACAATTGCGTCGAGCTGCTGATGATGGCCGGCCGCGAACTGCCGCATGCCATGATGATGATGATCCCCGAGCCGTGGGAAAATCATGAGAGCATGGACCCCGACCGCCGGGCGTTTTACGAATTTCATTCCTGCCTCATGGAGCCGTGGGATGGTCCCGCCTCCATGGCCTTCACCAATGGCCGGATGATTGGCGCCTGTCTGGACCGCAACGGTCTGCGGCCCTCGCGCTATTACATTACCAAGGATGACGTGGTCATTCTGGCCTCCGAGGCCGGGGTGCTGCCCATCGCCCCCGAGCGCGTGGCCGTCAAGGGCCGCTTGCAACCGGGCCGCATGTTCCTCGTGGACATCGAACAGGGCCGCATCATTGCCGATGAGGAGCTGAAAAACCGTTACGCCAAGGCCGCGCCCTACAAGAACTGGCTCGAAGCCAACCATGTGCTGCTCGAGAAACTGCCCGAGCCGCCGCACTACCACCAGCCGGATGCGGAAACCATTTTGCAGCGGCAACAAGCCTTTGGTTATACTTTCGAGGACCTGCGCTTTATCGTGGGGCCGATGGCCCGCGACGGCATGCAGCCCCTGGGTTCCATGGGCACGGACACCCCGCTGGCGGTGCTCTCCAACAAGCCGCAACTGCTCTACAATTACTTCAAGCAATTGTTCGCGCAGGTCACCAACCCGCCGATTGACCCGATTCGCGAGGAAATCATCACCTCCACGGAGGTCATGGTCGGCGGCGAGGGCAATATTCTCGAACCGACGGAGTTGAGCTGCCGTTTGATCAAGCTCCACTATCCCATCCTCACGAATGAGGAGATGGAAAAGCTCCGGCACATCAACCGCCCCGGCTTCAAGTCGATCACCCTGCCCATTTTGTTTCCGGCGGCAGAGGGGGCGGAAGGTCTGGCCCCGGCCATGGAAAAATTATTCCATGCCGCCGACAAAGCCATCACCGATGGCGCTAATATCCTCGTGCTTTCGGATCGTGGCATCAGCGCCGCGCTGGCACCCATCCCCGCGCTGCTGGCGGTGGCGGGCCTGCACCATCATTTGATTCGCAGCGGCACCCGCACCCAGGTGGGCCTGGTGCTTGAATCCGGCGAACCCCGTGAAGTGCATCATTTCTCCGTGCTCATCGGTTACGGTTGCACGGCCATCAATCCTTACCTGGCTTACGACACGCTGGACGATCTCATCCGCCAGCGGTTGCTGTTGGACATCGACCACAAAACCGCCGTCAAAAAGTACATCAAGGCGGCCGTCAAGGGCGTGGTCAAGACCATGGCCAAGATGGGGATTTCCACCGTTCAGAGCTATCACGGCGCGCAAATCTTCGAAGCGGTGGGCCTGTCCACAGACGTGGTGCAGAAATATTTCTCCTGGACCCCGTCCCGGATTCAAGGCATTAGCTTGGAAACCATTGCCGAAGAGGCGCTCGCCCGGCACCAGCACGCCTTTCCGGACCGCCAGGTCAACGGCGAATTGGATGCCGGCGGCCAGTATCAATGGCGCGACAGCGGGGAATTTCACCTCTTCAACCCGCAATCCATTCACAAGCTGCAGCTCGCCTGCCGGGTCGGCAGTTACGCGAAGTTCAAAGAATATGCGGAGCTGATCAACAACCAGTCCAAGCACCTCTGCACTCTGCGGAGCCTCTTGGATTTCAAATTTGCCGCGCAGCCTATTCCGCTGGAATCCGTTGAATCCGTGGAATCCATCGTCAAGCGCTTCAAAACCGGTGCCATGAGCTATGGCTCCATTAGCAAAGAAGCGCACGAGGCGCTGGCCATCGCCATGAACCGCATCGGCGGCCGCTCCAACACGGGCGAGGGGGGCGAGGACCCGGCGCGTTATACTTGGACCAACGAGCGCGGCGATTCCAAGAATTCCGCCATCAAGCAGGTGGCTTCCGGCCGCTTCGGCGTCACCAGCCATTACTTGGTGGAAGCCCGTGAGCTGCAAATCAAAATGGCGCAGGGCGCCAAGCCCGGCGAGGGCGGCGAATTGCCCGGTAAAAAAGTGTTTCCCGAAATTGCCCGCACGCGTGGCACGACAGCGGGCGTGGGGCTGATTTCCCCGCCGCCGCATCACGACATTTACTCGATTGAGGATTTGTCCGAATTGATTCACGACCTCAAGAACTCCAACCGCCACGCGCGCGTCAGCGTCAAGCTGGTCGCCGAAGTGGGCGTGGGCACCATTGCCGCCGGGGTTTCCAAAGCCCATGCGGATGTCGTGCTCATCAGCGGTCATGACGGTGGCACCGGGGCCAGCCCGTTGTCCTCCATCAAGCACGCCGGTGGTCCCTGGGAACTCGGCCTGGCCGAGGCCCACCAAACGCTCGTCCTCAACAATCTGCGCAGCCGTATTTATGTCGAGGCCGACGGCCAGTTGAAAACCGGCCGGGACGTGGCGATTGCCGCGCTGCTGGGGGCCGAGGAATTTGGCTTCGCCACCGCGCCGCTCGTGGCGCTGGGCTGCCTCATGATGCGGGTGTGTCATTTGAACACCTGCCCGGTCGGCGTGGCCACCCAGGACCCCCGCCTCCGCGCCCGGTTTACCGGCGCCCCGGACAACGTCGTCAACTTCATGCACTTCGTCGCCGAGGAATTGCGCGAAATCATGGCCAAACTCGGGGTGAAAACCCTCAACGAAATGGTCGGCCGCACCGATTTGCTGGTGCCGTGGAAGGCGATTGAGCATTGGAAAGCCAAGGGCGTGGACCTCACCCCCATTTTGCATCAACCCAACCTCGGCCCGGAAGTGGGGCGTTACCGCCAGCAGGAACAGGACCATGGCTTGGACAAGTCCTTGGATCTCACCAAGATTCTGGAGTTGTGCCAGCCCGCCATCCAGCGCGGCGAAAAAGTGCGCGCCGAACTGCCCATCATCAACGTCAACCGCGTCGTCGGCACCATCACCGGCAGCGAAGTGACCAGGAAATACGGGCCCAAAGGCCTCCCGGACGACACGATTTATCTCAAGTTCCACGGCAGCGCCGGTCAGAGTCTGGGTGCGTTCATGCCCCGGGGCATGACCATCGAGCTCGCGGGCGATGCCAATGATTATTTTGGCAAGGGCCTCAGCGGCGGCCGTTTGATTGTGTACCCGCCGGCGGGTTCCAGTTTTGCCGCGCAGGACAACATCATCATCGGTAACGTGGCTCTCTACGGCGCCACCAGCGGCGAAATCTTCGTGGCCGGCATGGCCGGGGAACGGTTCGGGGTGCGCAATTCCGGCGTGAGCGCGGTGGTGGAAGCCGTCGGTGATCACGGGTGCGAATACATGACCGGTGGCCAGGTGGTCATCCTTGGCAAAACCGGGCGTAATTT
The DNA here is from genome assembly GCA_903895255.1 of uncultured Verrucomicrobia subdivision 3 bacterium. Taxonomy (GTDB): domain Bacteria; phylum Verrucomicrobiota; class Verrucomicrobiia; order Limisphaerales; family UBA11358; genus UBA11358. Next base: position 19,632 of record CAITTG010000039.1, on the reverse strand, counting down.
CGCCGCCGGGATGTCCGGTGGCGTGGCGTACATCCTGGATGAAGCCGGCGATTTCGCGACCCGCTGCAACATGGAATTGGTCGGCCTCGAAAAATTGACCGACACGGACGAAATTCTGGATGTCTGGAATTTGATCAAGCGTCATCAGGATTATACCAAGAGTGTCCGGGCCGCGGCGGTGCTCGCGGACTGGAAGGATTTGGTGCCCAAGTTCGTCAAGGTCATGCCGCAGGATTACAAGCGCGTGCTGATCTCGCTCAAAAAAGTGCAGTCCCAGGGCCTCACCGGCGATGAAGCGGTCATGGCGGCCTTTGAGGAAAATGTGAAGGGCGGCCATTAACCAGCCCGCCTGACCCGGGTATGCCGGCCTGGCCGGATTCGGAAGCAACTTATTTCAAATAACAGAATAGAATCAAATGGGAAAGCCTACTGGATTTTTAGAGTTTAAACGTGAGGTGCCGGCGGACCGCCCGGCGTCCGCCCGCATTGCTGACTGGAAGGAATTCCATCTGCACCTGCCCGAGGCCGACCTGCGCAAGCAGGGCGCGCGCTGCATGGACTGCGGCATTCCGTTTTGCCACACCGGCCAGCTCGTCAGCGGCATGGCCAGCGGCTGCCCCATCCACAATCTCATTCCCGAATGGAACGACCTCGTCTTTCGCGGGCTCTGGCAGGAGGCGCTCGAGCGCCTGCACAAAACCAATAATTTCCCCGAATTCACTGGCCGCGTCTGCCCCGCCCCCTGCGAGGGCTCCTGCGTGCTGGGGATGAACAATCCTGCCGTCACGATCAAAAACATCGAGTGCGAGATCATTGACCACGGCTGGGATCACGGCTGGGTCAAACCCGAGCCGCCGGAAAAACGCACCGGTAAAAAGGTCGTCGTCATTGGTTCCGGCCCGGCTGGACTCAGCGCCGCCGCCCAGTTGAACAAGGCCGGCCATGAAGTGACCGTGTTTGAGCGTGCCGACCGTCCGGGCGGCCTCCTCATGTACGGCATTCCCAACATGAAGCTCGACAAAAAAGAAGTCGTGCTCCGCCGCATTCACCTCTTGGAAAAAGAAGGCGTGAAATTTGTCTGTGGCACTGAGGTTGGCAAAAATTATCCGGCCGACAAACTCTTGAAGGAGTTTGATGCCGTGATTCTCGCCACCGGCGCCACCAAACCGCGCGACCTGCCGATTGAAGGCCGGGCCTTGAAAGGCATTCATTTCGCCATGGATTTCCTGACCGCCAACACCCGCAGTTTGCTGGATGGCCACCAGAACGGGGATTTCATCACCGCCGAGGGCAAGGATGTCGTGGTCATCGGTGGCGGCGACACCGGCACGGATTGTGTCGGCACCTCCGTCCGGCATGGCTGCAAAAGCCTGGTCCAGGTGGAAATCCTGCCCAAGCCCCCGCTCGAACGCGCCAAGGACAATCCCTGGCCCGAATGGCCCAAGACTTACAAGATGGACTATGGCCAGGAAGAGGCCGCCGATAAATTTGGCGCCGACCCCCGCGTCTACCTCACCACCGCCACCAAGTTCGAAGGTGATGCCAATGGCCACGTCAAAGCTGTTCACACCGTCCAGGTGGAATGGACCAAGAACGACAAGGGCCAGTTCATCCCCAAAAACGTGCCCGGCACGGAAAAAGTCTTGCCGGCGCAGCTCGTGTTGCTCGCCATGGGTTTCCTCGGGCCGGAACAGCCGCTGCTCGAATCCCTCGGCATCGAACGCGATCCCCGCAGCAATGCCAAAGCCGAATTTGAAAAGTACCAGACCAACCTCAAGGGTGTCTTTGCCGCCGGCGATTGCCGCCGCGGCCAGAGCCTCGTGGTCTGGGCCTTCAATGAAGGCCGGGGCGTCGCCCGCGAATGCGACCGCTTTTTGATGGGCCACACCGATTTGCCCTGAGCCATCGGTAAACCCGCATCGTTCCTAAATTCCAGGCGTTTCCCGCTCATTGCATGACGCAACCCCTCGCCATCGTTTTTTACGAAAAACTGATGCCCGGTTCCCAGTTGGTCAACCGCCTGCAAGACTTGAACTACCGCGTGCAGGCCGTGACCGACGCCGCCACTCTACTGTCCATCACCCAGCGCGAGATGCCCATGCTCGTGTTGGCCGATCTCGCCAGCAAGGCGGACATCACCCGCATCATTGCGGATTTGAAGGCCGATGCCACCACCGCGCATATTCCCGTGATCGCTTTCGCAGAGGAAAAAGCCACCGCCCAACTTGCCGCCGCCCAGACCGCCGGGGCCGCCCTGGCTGTCAGTGAGACGGCGCTGAACAGCTACCTTCCGCAGTTGCTGAACCAGGCGCTGCACATCGAGTAGCCCGCAAAAGCAGCCTTATCCCAAATCATCCGGCTGGTAAAGACTCACATTGGGTATAAGGTTAAAACAGTGGTCGTTGGTGGCCAGGGCAGAAATGCCGGCACGCAGTGCGGCCGCCAGATGCAGCGAGTCATTGGTAAGCAGACAGTGCTGCCGCTGGAGATCAAGCGCGAGGGACAGATCGACGGTTTCCAGTGAAAGAATCGTCAGTTCACCTGCAAGGAGATCCTTCACATCACTCTCATATTGGTGAAGTTTTCCCAAGATGGTTCGGTTCTGCGCCAGGGCTTTGGCCGGATTCGAGCCAACCAGCCCCAGACTTTGAGCCTCCTGCATCATCCGGCGGTGGCAAAACTCTGCCGTGGCGATGGTGGTAAGATACCCTCGTATTTCTCGGGCGGCGCACCGGGCCAGCAGCCGCTGGCACTGGGCTGAAACGCCCCGCCGCGCGTAAATCAGAATGTTGGCATCCAGTAGAACCGGCGTGCCGGCTGGAACCTGATCGGGAGTCATTGTTCCCAAAAGTCGGTGGCCATGCTGGACTGGAACTGCTCCGGAGTGAGCTGGAAATCAGGTTGGGCCAGAAAGTGACGCAGGCCAGTTTCATTGCCTTTCAACAGCGCGGGAGTTGTGGTGCCCTGAGCTTCCAGGATGGTCAGCAAACCACGGGCTTTGGCCGGCAGCCCTTCCGGGGACTGAGTGCGCACCTGGCCGTTTTCAAGCTCAACTTCCAGAGTTTGGTAACTCATGAATACAGTTTACCACTTTACGCCAATCAGGCAAGCCTTTGACCGCTGCTCAGCCTCACGGCGCCACCCGCAAATTCTCCCACCTCACCGTCCACGACCCATCATCCGGAAACCCCGGCGCAGGTCGCTTCGGCGCGCCATCCCAGCCGGCGGCCATGAGGGCGGCGGCGTAGAGCAGACCGCCGTTGGCCGGCAGATAAATCGTCAACCCCTCCCGCTGGTACACGTGCCCGTTCAGGGCGTAATGATTCTTGGGCGTGTCCAGCAGCAGCGCATCCACCGCGTGTCCGGTCTCGCCCAGGCGCGCGGCCGTCATCGCCAGCATCGGATAATCCCAGCCCCACGTGTCCGGCCAGTTCCAATTCGCCCACACCCAGTCGAAGGTTTGCTTCATGGTCGGCAGGTCAATGCCCGGTCCCGGCACAAAACTCAAGGCCCCCACCACCGCCGGATGATCCATGTTCCACTTCGGGTTCGTATAAGAATCCGGCGTGGTCTCGTTGAAGAGATATTTGCCTTCCCCAACGGGCGCTTGGGCCAGGTCTTTCAGGACGGCATCCCACTGCGCGTTGCGGGCGAGACCCTGGCGCAGCCGCCACTGCTGGGCGGTTTCCAAACCCCAGCGCCAGTAAGCGAGTTCAAACGTGGGGTTCAGGGTGTGATTTTTCGGAAAACGTTCCTGGGCGCATTGCAGTATGGGGCCCAGCACATAACGATTATTCGTCTGGTCCCACGTGGCGTAACTCGCCATGAACTCCGCCGTCTGGTCCACCACGGTCGCGTATTGCTTGAGCGTGGCCGCGTCCGGATGCGCGCGATACTGCAGCTCCGCGTAAAAAATCGGATGCGGCTGCTGCCACACCAGGAACGGTCCCACGGGCGAGGGCGATTCCTTGCCGCTCGGACTCGTCATCTTCGGCCAGCGCGCCCCCGCGTAACCCTGCTTTTGCGCCGTGCCCTGGGCGCGGGGCAGAATCCGGTCATAAAAACCCAGGCTGTTCGCCAGCAGCGCCTCCCGGCCCCACAAGGCAAAATGCGCCTCATGCCACCAGTGCATTTCCAGATGAAATTTTCCCTCCCAACTGTTGTATGTCAGCCCCGTTTCTTGGGGCGGATTTTTACCTGCGCTTTGAATCGCCGTTAGATATTGCGACAAGACAATGCGCCGTTCGAGTTCAAACCACCGCGGATCCTTGCTGCCGGATAAATCCATCGCCCCCCCCGTGCTCCAGAACTGGTTCCAATGTTGGGCCGTCACCGCGCGCAGCGTGGCAAAATCCGCCAGCGGGGCGGTCGCGGCCGCCGGCACAAAGCGGCAGACCAACTCCAGCGCGTCGCCCGTACCCGCCGGCCAGACCACATATTCGTGCGCCGCCGTGTTCGTCAGCGTCGCTCCCGCCGACCATTGTGCATCCACCGCATAGACATCGCCGTCCAGATGCCGTAGGAAGGTCGCGCGGTCCGCGCCGGTGCGCAGCAGCATGGTCGTGTGCGCTTCCGGATGATTCCAATCCGCCGTGGCGATCTCCCCGGTGCCGTAGGGAAAATGAATTTTAATCCCCAACCGGCCCTGCCGTGCCAGTGGCGACACCACGCGCACGGCAATCGCGTCCTGGTCCGCCGCGCACACGGTTTCCACGTCCACCGGCTGCCCGCCAAAGGTGAAATGGCTGGTAATCTCCCCATCCCACAAATCCAGCGTTTGGTGGACCTCCGTCAGGTCGTTCGGTTGTGCTGGCGTGCCATCGGCCTTCAGGAGCACGAACCCGATTTGCCCGAGGTGCAACCGGTGCGGATTCGCGCGCAGCCATTTGATCTCCGGCGTGATCACATTCCCCGGCTCATCGGCGTACGGCACTTTCCGGCCATGGAGATCGGTGTATTCCTTGAAATGAAAATGATCAATGTCGTAGTGGTTGGGGTTGGGGGCGGAATGCCAGCCCCAGTCTGACAGCGTGCCCAGCGGGGTGGTGTCCGTAAACGCGTCGGGGAAGGTTTGCAGACCGGTGGCATCCACGGTGAAGGCAAACTGGCCGTTGCCCACGGACAGGGGATTGTGGATATCAAACTGTTCCAGCACCACGTTGTGCCGCGTCACCAGCGCGTGCCGGTCGATCGGCTCCGCCGGCAGCCGGGTGACGATCCCGCCCGCCAGTAAAAATGCCAGTATGATTTTGATTTGCATGGCTGCGAATAATTGTTACCAAATATCCCGCAAACAGCACATAAATTCATGGCAAAATTATTTTTGGGAATTGATTCCAGCACGCAAAGCCTCAGCGCCGTGGTCATCGACCTGGACAAACAAAAAGTGATTTACGAAAAATCACTCAATTTCGACCGCGCCCTGCCGCGGTTCAAGACGCGCAACGGCGTCCTGCCCCACCGCGACCCCCTCGTCAAACACAGCCGCCCGCTGCTCTGGGCCGCCGCCCTGGACCTGCTCTTTGCCGGCATGGTGGAGGACCGCGTGCCCCTGCGCGATGTTCTGGCCGTCAGCGGCAGCGGCCAGCAACACGGTTCGGTTTACCTGAATGCCCGCGCCGCCGACCGCCTGGCCACACTGGACCCGGCGAAATCCCTCGAGCAAAATCTCCGCGGAGTCTTCGCCCGCGCCACCTCACCCATCTGGATGGATTCCTCCACCAGCAAACAATGCGCCCAGATCCGCCAAAAGCTCGGCGGCGTCAAAGCCACGGCGGCGGCCACCGGCTCCGACACCTTCGAACGCTTCACCGGGCCCCAGATTCGCAAATTTTACCAGGCCGAACCCGCCGCTTATACAGCCACCGCCTCCATCGCCCTCGTGAGTTCCTTCATGGCCTCGTTGCTGGCCGGCAAAATCGCGCCCATTGACCCCGGTGACGGCGCCGGCATGAACTTGATGGATATCCGCACCAAAACCTGGCATCCGGCGGCCCTCAAAGCCACCGCGCCAGGATTGGCGAAAAAACTCCCGCCCATCGCCGCCGCCGGTGAAGTGATTGGCCCGGTCAGTTCCTATTTCGTGGAAAAGTACGGGCTGAACGCCGAGGCGCTGGCCACGGTCTGGACCGGGGATAATCCCGCGAGCGTCGTGGGCCTCGGCCTCGTCAAACCCGGCATGGTGGCGATCAGTCTCGGCACCAGCGACACCTTCTTTGGCACCATGGCCGCCTGCCGGACCGATGCGCAGGGCGAGGGCCATGTGTTCGGCTCGCCTACCGGCGATTACATGACCTTGATTTGTTTCAAGAACGGCTCCCTGGCCCGCGAACAGGTTCGCGAAATCTACGGGCTCAAGGATTGGAAAGCCTTTGGCAAACTTCTGGCCACCACCAAGCCGGATAAAAACGCCGGCATCCTGCTGCCCTGGTTTGAGGCCGAGATCGTGCCCCGCGTCAACCAGCCTGGACTCCACCGGTTTGACCTCGAGGAAACCGATGCCGCCGCCAACTGCCGCGCCATCTTTGAGGCGCAAATGCTCTCCATGCGCCACCATTCCCAGTGGATGGGCGTGGCCCCGGATTGCATCTACGCCACCGGCGGCGCGTCCAATGACCTCGCCCTGCTGCAAGTCATGGCCAATGTGATGAACTGCACCGTGCGGCGCATTGAAATCGCCAAGAGCGCCGCCCTAGGCGCGGCTTTGCAGGCCGCGCACGGCTGGCTGGTGGCCGCCGGCCAAAAGCCGCAGTGGGCGAAACTCACGCGCGGATTTTCGGACCCCGTGCCGGGCAGCGAAATCCGTCCGCAAAAAGCCGCCGTCAAGGTTTACGATCAACTGCTGGCCAAATTCGCCCTGTGCGAACGCGCGGCCCTCGATTCCCTTTAAACAAATGACCGTGGTGAAACGTTTTCACGACTTTTGGGTGACGATGAGCGCGAGCTAAACCTTTAAAAACCTTCATATTTAGCTGGTATTACTTGCATCTGATATCTAATGTGTTCCCAGGTAAACAAGGTAGAAACCTGAAAACAAAAATTTCAGATAATTAATTGCCAGATAAATATGAAGAACTTTAAACAAGCTATTCCCGTTGCCCTCGTGGCTGCCTGCGGTCCGTTGCTTTCCGTCCATGCGGATGTCCTGGCGGACTGGACCTTTGAAACCAGCATTCCCGCCACTGCCGGTCCGTTCAACCCCGAGGTGGGCAGTGGCAGTGCCATTGGTTCACATGCCAGCGGCTCCGCCGTGTACAGCAGCCCCACGGGCAATGGTTCCGCCAAAGCGTTCAGCTCCAATTTCTGGGGAGTGAACGACTACTACCAATTTCAAACCAGCACCGTGGGCTACACCGGGGTCACCGTCACTTATGACCAGATTAGCAGTGCCACTGGTCCAGGAAGTTTTGCCTTTGGCTACAGTACGGATGGCGTGAATTTCACCTATTTGTCCAACTACACTGTGTTGGCCAATGCCGCTCCCAATGTCTGGAGCAACTCGGTTCACAGCGCCGCCAGCGCCTACTCGTATGATTTAACGCTCGCCACGGATTTGAATGGCGCGGCCTCGGTTTATTTTCGCCTCACGGACACTGCCACGACGTCGGCCAATGGCGGCACCGTGGGAACGGGTGGGACGGATCGCGTGGATAACTTCACGATTTCGGCCCAGCCCGTGCCCGAGCCCGCTTCCATCGCGCTTTCCGTTATTGGCGGACTCGCCCTGCTGGTTGTGCGTAATCGCCGGCCTTAATCCGGTTTAATTGAACCCTCAGCCGGAACCCCCGATGGGTTCCGGCTTTTTTTTGCCGCTGCCGCCGTTAATTGTTCCCCTCCCACTGCCAGCTCGCCCCCTTGGCGATGCTGACCTCTTTCGCCACCTCACCGCAGCGCACGCGGCACGGGCTGCCGTTCTGCGAATGGATCTTGGCGGCGGTCAGCTTGCCCCCGCTCCAGCTCAGGTCCACCACGAACCCGCCGCGCGCGCGCAGCCCCGTGACCGAGCCGGTGGGCCATACCGAGGGCAGGGCGGGGAGGAGGTTGATTTCGCCCTCATGGGATTGCAACAGCATTTCGCAGATGCCCGCCGTGATGCCAAAGTTGCCGTCCATTTGCATCGGCGGATGCAGGCCGAACAGGTTCGGACACGTGTTGCGCGTGGAGAACAGTTGCTGCAACTCGCGATGCGCGTCCGCGCCGTCGTGCAGACGGGCGTAAAGCGCCGTGCGCCAGGCGAAGGACCATTCCCGCACATCCCCCGTGTCGCCCCGCGCATCCAGGGATTTTTTGGCCGCCACCGCCAGCTCCGGCGTTTTCGCAATACTGATCTGATGCCCGGGATGCACCGCAAATAAATGCGAGGTGTGACGGTGATGGTCATTGGTCGTGTCCAGCTCCGGATACTGCGAATTTTGCTGCTCGTGCAGCCATTCAAGTAATTGACCCCAACTGCCGATGCCCGGCGTGGCCAGGTGATCCCGTTTGGCCGCAATTTCGTCGCGCAAGGTTTTGTCCACGCCCAGCGCATCCGCCGCCGCCACGTAATTATCAAACAGATCCCACACAATTTCCTGGCTGTAGCTGACCCCATCCTCCACCGGGCCATGTTCCGGCGACCACGCCTGCGGCACCACCAGCCGCCCATCCGGCAGCGTCTTCAAGCGCGCCGCCCAGAACTGGCTGGTTTCCTTCAGGTAGGGATAAGCGGTCTGGCGCAGAAAATTCGTGTCCCCGCCAAACGCATAGTGCTCCCAATAATGCTGGCCGTACCACGCATTCGCCGTTTTATCCCACTTCCAGCCCATCCCGCCGAAAATGTTGTGCGAGGTCCGGATGGCGAAGCCGTAGGCATTCGTGCTGCCATCCGCCGGCCGGAATTCCGGGGCCGCCGCCGTCGCCAGCCGCCACGCCGGCAACTGGCTGTCCACCAAAGCAAACAACGGCTCGGCGCACTCGGCCAGGTTCGCCGGTTCCGCCGGCCAGTAATTCATCTGGATGTTGATGTTCGCGTGGTAATCCGCGTGCCAGGCCGGCTTGTTGCTGTCATTCCACAACCCCTGCAGATTCGCGGGCAGCCCGCCCGGACGGGAACAGGCGATCAGCAGATAGCGGCCATACTGGAAGAGCAGCGTCTCCAGGCCCGGGTCGCACTGCCCGGCCGCGCGCACTTTGCGCTGGTCCGTGGGCAACGCCGTCTGTTCCGGCGTGGACTCGCCCAGCGTGAGGGACACCCGGTCAAACAGGGCATGGAAATCCTTCGCGTGCGCAGCCAATAATTCCGCGTAGGTTTTTTTGCCCGCCAGCAAGGTCGGGATGCTGGCCTTGCGCAAAGGCACCCCGCCCCGGTAATGCTTCTCATAGTTCATCAGGTAATCCGTGCCGCCGGCGACCAGCAAGGTCAGCGAATCACAGCCCGTAAACGTGATTTTGTCCGGTGTCGTGCTGACTTCGCCCCCCTCATGGAGCACCAGCAGGCGGTAGGCGTAATTCAATCCATTGGGCAGCGTCCCGGTCACCGTGAGCGTGTTGTACATGGCCTCCGTCCGGGCCTCGTGGGCATCCGCCAGGCTCAGGGTGCCGGAATAAGCGCCCGGATGATCCGCGGTCAGATGGGCCACCAGGACGTTATCGGCGTGGCTGCAAAAATATTCGCGCGCGTAATTGGTGCCGTTCAGATCGTAACTCACATGGGCGAGCGCCTCACCGATGTCCAAGTCGCGCCGGTAGGCGGTCACATTGGTATGACCGGGCAACTCCAGCACCAGGTGGCCCAGCATTTGGTAGGCCCCCATGTGGTCATAATCCCCGGAGGGATTCGCGTCGCCCGTCCACAGGCTGTCCTCGTTGAGCACGAGTTGGTCCTGCTCCGTGCCCCCGGCGATCAGGCCGCCCAGGTGGCCATTGCCAATGGGCAGCGATTCATTCATCGGATGCACCGCCGGTTGCCGATACCACAGCACCAGATTGCTCGCTTCGCTGGTGGCCAGGCCGCCCCAAATACCCAACGCCAGCGCCGTTAATCGTACCAAATGATTCATGGTTAGCATGGTGCCATAAATGGAAAAAAAGCCGCGCTTTTTTTCAAGAAAATGAGTGTGACATTTTGTTCACAAAACGGTGGAGAGGCGTCCGGGGGAACTTCGGGAATCTTGAAGATTTTGGGTGGTTGATTGGTGAAAGGGTTGTTCGGTTAATGGGTTAAATTGTTAAATGGCTGGCAATCAGTGGTTTATTCTCCAAGGCCCGCGGTTTAACCCGGGTTCCGGGGCTGATGTCAAAGAACTGGCCGCCCGCCGGGGCGATAATGGCCGGGGCCATTCGGTCCGGACCGGCAGGTCGAGACTACACATAATAGTAGCATTGAACGCGGGGCTGTCAATGGGAAATGTTCCGGGGCGCGCGACGGCGGGGCATCCTGAGGGGGGCCAAGGCCAATGGCCGGATGATGCGGGATGCCTGCCTTTATGGGCCGAGGTTTTTACGTTGCGGCCAGCGAACCGAAGCTGAAAGTTATCGCGGCCCCACAGGCCGCAAGACCAGGGGACAAGCCGACCCAGCCCGCTGGGCTGGGCTGAGGAATGACGGCCCTTTGGGCCTAAGCCGGAACAAGTCAGTTGAAAAAGACTTTAACCGCAGATGGACGCAGATGGACGCAGATGGGGAAAGGCGGAAAATGAGAAAAAATGGCGCACCAAATCGTTCGCGATCCATCGCCGGCCAAACCCTTGCCCACCTTATGGTTTCATCTGCGTCCATCTGCGTTCATCCGCGGTTAAAATGCCTTGTCCTGCCCGGGTCCCTGCCGGGCCAACTTTCTGCTTTTGTGCGCCCGCCCAAAATCCTATGCTGATTCCGTGAACGTGCAATCCCTGGCGGCTTTTCCGGTCCTGCGTCCGCGTCGTTTGCGGCAGTCTCCCGCCCTGCGGCGCCTGGTCGCCGAAACGCATTTGAGCGTCTCCCAACTCGTGCTCCCCCTCTTTGCCCGCAGCGGCACGAAACTCCGCCGGCCCGTGGATGCCATGCCCGGCGTGTTTCAGCTTTCCCCGGATGAAATCGTCCGCGAAGCCTCGGCCGCCCATGCCCTGGGCGTGCCCGCCGTGTTGTTGTTCGGGATTCCCGACAAGAAAGACGTCCGGGCCTCCGGCGCTTATGCCAAAAACGGCATCGTGCAGCAGACGGTTCGCTTGTTGAAACGGGAGCTGCCCTCCCTGCTGGTCATCACCGATGTCTGCCTGTGCGAATACATGAGCCACGGCCATTGCGGCATTGTGGCGGGGGGCCGGATTCTGAACGATGCCTCGCTCAAACTGCTGGCGCGCACGGCCGCCAGCCACGCGGAAGCCGGAGCCGACCTGGTCGCCCCCAGCGACATGATGGATGGCCGGGTGCGCGCGATCCGCGCCGCCCTGGACGACGCGGGGTTGCTCGACACGCCGATCATGTCCTACGCCGCCAAATTTGCCTCCGCCTTTTACGGACCCTTCCGCGAGGTGGCCGAGTCCACCCCCCAGTTTGGCGACCGCCGGAGTTACCAGATGGACGCCGCCAATGCCAGCGAAGCCCTGCGCGAGGTGGCCCTGGACATCCAGGAAGGCGCGGACCTGGTGATGGTCAAACCCGCGCTGGCCTACCTGGACATTATCCACCGGGTAAAAACCGAGTTTGGGCTGCCCACCGCCGCCTATGCCGTCAGTGGCGAGCATGCCATGATCAAGGCCGCCGCCGCGCGCGGCTGGATTGATGAAAAGGCCGTCACCCTGGAGAGCCTGCTGGCCATGCGCCGCGCCGGCGCCGATATCTTAATCACCTACGCCGCCATGGATGTGGCCCGGTGGCTCCAAGGGGACTAACCCCGGACGGACCGCGCCACCGCCCCGGGCAGCCGGGAGCGGCCCCTCCGCCCGCTCGATCCGGCCCTGAAAGGGTGAATTTACGGGTTTTTCCGCTCCCGGGATGAAATTCCTGCGGTTTTGGTTTGACCCGGCTCGCCCGGGATGGGTAGGGTTGATATTCCTATTTTCGAAAAAGACATATGATCGGTACGATTCGCAAGCATTCGGGTTGGCTGTGGCTGGTAATTATCTCCGCCACCATTGTTTCATTTGTGTTCTGGGGCGCCAGCTCGGCCCGGGTCGGCACCGGCGGCGGCGGCCCCAGCCTCGGCTCCGTTTATGGCAAAAAGGTCACCCCCGACCAGTATTTGAGCGCCAAAAAGGATTTTTACCTCTCCTATTGGTTTAGCTCCGGGCGCTGGCCGGATGATGCCGCCATGTCGCCCACCGAGATCGAGCAGCAAATCTATTTGAGCCTCATGCTCACCCAAAAGGCCCAGCTCATGGGGATTCATGTGAGCGACGATGCCGCGGCCACCTCCGCCAGCCAGCGCCTCGCCGCCCTCGGTCGCAACGGCCAGTCCGTCCCGCTCGATGCCTTGATGGAACAGGTGCTGACCCCCAAAGGCTTTACCGCCGCCGATTTTGAGAACTACGTCCGCCACGATTTGATGATTCATGAACTGGTGCAGGCCATGGGCCTCGCCGGGGAATTAATCACGCCCCAGGAAGCCAGCGCCGCCTACCAGCGCGAAAACGAGGAGCTGTCCTGCCAGGCCGTGTTTTTCAGCGCCTCCAATTACATCGCCTCCGTCAAGGTCACCCCGGCGGTGGTCGGCCAGTTTTACACCAATTACCAGGCCCAGTACCGTCTGCCCGACCGCGTGCAAATCAATTACGTGTCCTATCCCGTTTCCAATTACCTCGCCCAATCCCGCGCCGAATGGGCCAAGACCAACTTGAATGACAATGTGACTGCCTACCTGCAAAAGGTCGGGGAAAATTACAAAGGCTCCAAGACCGCTGACGAGGCGAAAGCCAAGATCAAGGAAGAACTCATCACCGCCCGCGCCCAGGCCGATGCCCGCAAAGCCGCCAACGACCTGGCCACCGAGGTGTTCGCCCTGGACCCGGTCAGTCCCGCGAACCTGGCCACCGTGGCCAATCAAAAAGGGCTGATCCTGCATCAGACCGCGCCCTTCGCCAAGAACACCGGCCCCGAGGACATTGCCTCGGCGGTTAATTTCACCAAGGCCGCCTTTCAACTGACCGCCGACTCCCCGCTCGCCGGCCCCATCACGGATGGCGACATCATCTACGTGATCGCCCTGGCCAAAACCCTGCCTTCCGAGATCCCGCCCTACCAACAAATCCAGTTCCAAGTGGCCATGGATTACGAACGCCGCGAGTCCGTGTTGCTGGCCCAACGCGATGGCCTGGCATTTTACCAGTCATTGACCAACCAGATGGCCGCCGGTCATTCCTTTGCCGCCGTGGCCGTGGGCGCCGGGCATGCCGCCGAAGTGCTGCCGCCCTTCTCCATCAGCACCCAGGAACTGCCGGAACTGGGTGACCGCGCCAGCCTCGGTCAGATCAAGCAGGCGGCCTTCACCGCCGCCCCGGGCAAGCCCAGTGCCTTTGTCCCCACCATGGATGGCGGCTTCATTTTGCTGGTGCAATCCCGCCTGCCCGTGGACCCGTCCACCCTCGCGGCCAATCTGCCCCAGTTCACCCAGAACCTCCGCCGTTCCCGTCAGGGCGAGGCCTTTAACCAGTGGTTGCAAGGCGAGGCCGCCGCCAATTTGGCGCTTCCCAAATAAGTGAGCGACGTTGTCAAATTATCCTCCCCGGCCACGCGCGAATTCTGGGAAATCGCGGTGCTCCATGAGGATGAGCACCTGCTGGCGCTGGACAAACCCTCGGGGCTGCTGACCTCGCCCGACCGTTACGATGCCGAACGCCCCAACCTGATGCGCCTGCTGCATGAGGGGATCGCCGCCGGCAAACCCTGGGCCCGGGCCCGCAACCTGACCTACCTGAGCAACGCCCACCGGCTGGATTTTGAAACCAGCGGCGTCATTCTCCTGGCCAAAACCAAGCCCGCCCTCGTCGCCCTCGCCAATTTGTTCGGCACGGAAAAGCCGGAGAAAAAGTACCTGGCCCTGGTCCGCGGCGAACCCTTGGAAGCCCATTTCACCGTCGAGGTCAAGCTCGCCCCCCATCCCGTGAAAATCGGCATGATGCGCGCCGATTTCAAAGGCGGCAAACACGCCAAAACCGTGTTCGACGTCCTCGAGAATTTCCCCCGCTTTGGCTACGCCCTGCTGTCCTGCCAGCCCCTCACCGGCCGCACCCATCAGATCCGCGTGCATGCCAGCCATGTGTCCCTGAAAATTGTCGGGGATGAATTGTACGGCGGCAAGCCCCTCTGGCTGTCCCGCTTGAAATCCGATTACCGCCTCAAACCGGGCCGGGAGGAACGCCCCTTGCTCGCCCGCGTGGCCCTGCACGCCGAACAACTCAAGCTCAACCATCCCATCACCAACGAGCCGGTGACCATCCATTCCCCCCTGCCCAAGGATTTCAAGGTCGCCCTGAAATACCTGCGCCAGTATTCCGTGTAACCCCCCTGGCGCCTGCCCGGCGGCGCGCCGCCGGGCCGATCCCGACCCGAACCGCCCCACGTTTTTGGACATTGCTTGGTTTTGTCATTTCCTTGGACCGCCGGCGATTTCCCCTTTTCCCCGGTCGGAATCCTGGTTTTTAACCGCAGATGGACGCAGATAAACGCAGATAAAAACCGGGAAGCCGCTAGGGTTCCGTCCATGTTTTATCGAGGCCCAATTGGTGCGTTGGTTGGTTGGGCTTTCCTGCTTTCCGAATCTGCGTCCATCTGCGTCTATCCTAAGGCAAGTGCGTAAAACCCTTGCAAACAAAGGGTTTCCTGAGGGATGGACGGGCCACTGTCAGCGGGACTGTCAGTAAAGCGGTGAGTGGTAAAACAATCTGCCACGACTGACTAAAATTCGCTGAAACTTTGCCAGAACGCGCGTTCACAGAACGCCGTTTTCCGGGACTGGTTGCTTGATTCAGAGCAATCACGATATGAAAGCTAAATACACGATGTTCCGGCGCGGCGCAATGTTCTACATCCAGGACGCTGCCACCGGCAAACAGACCAGCCTTCGCACCAAGGACGAGACCGAGGCCAAAAGCCTGCTAAACGCCCGCAACGAGGCGCAACGCCAGCCGGTATTAAATCTGCACCTTGCCCGCGCCTACCTGACGGCTAGTGACCCGGCTTTTGTGGAACGCACCTGGGGAACCGTCATGGAGCAATTGCAATCGCGCGGCAAGGAGAGCAGCCGCGAGCGTTACGCCAGCGTGTTCAAATCCACTTGTTTTGACAGCTTGCGCCACAAGAAGTTGCTGGAAACCACCGCCGACGATTTCTTTGCCGTGTTCAAGACCGGCAAGGTGTCCATCCATTATTTCCTCAAACGGTTGCATAATTTTGCCTTGAGTCTTGGCTGGATTGCCCTGCCCGTGGTGGCTCCCTACCTTTGGCCCAAATACGAACCCAAAGGGCGGCGCGGCATTACACTGGCCGAACAGGAAACGATTCTTGCCAAGGAAAAAAAAGCCGAGTGGAAACTGTTTTACCAACTGCTTTGGGAAACGGGAGCCGCACAGGGCGACGCGGCGGCGCTTACCGCCGAGGACGTGGACTGGCAGAGCCGGACGATTACGTATTTTCGGAAGAAAACCGGCTCCCGGGCGCAATTTACCATCAGCAAGGCGCTCGAAACCGTCTTGAGCCACCTGCCGACCACCGGCATTTTATTCCCAAAGTTGGGGGTGATTACGGCCAACGACCGGGCCAGCCGGTTCCGCCGCCATTGCCTCAGGGCGGGTGTCAAAGGCGTGACGCTGCATTGTTACCGATACGCATGGGCGGAACGTGCCAAAGTGGTGGGAATGCCGGAGCGGTTCGCCCAAGCGGCGCTCGGCCACAACTCCAAAGCCATCCACCGCGCCTACGCCAAAGCCGCCCAAATCATCGTGCCGTCACTGGAGGAATACGAAGCGAAAGCGGCGGGCAAACAGGCGGTAACGGCGGTTACCTGACAGCAGCACAAAACAAAAGCCGCGTTCAGCAGAACGCGGCTTTTGTCTGTCCTCAGTGACGCCTCTTCAATTTTCAATTCTGCAGAGTCCGGAAAAAGACGTTCCTCGGGGCGTTCGTGACTTGAATGGCGTTATAGAAAACTCCATTCGTTACTGTTACCCAGGGGCCGGACGCCAAATTGGTGGTCATTTGAACCAAAATATTCGTTCCGGGTGGATAAACAACGACGGGATAGTTACCAATCGCAACGAGGCCAATCGGCGGCAGGTTGGTTGGTTGGCTCACCCAAAGCCCAGTCGGAATCCCGTCAAACATCGGTCCCCAACCCGTGGTGTTTGTTTGGTAGTATGCAATCGCCAAAGTGTCCCCAGAAAAGACGCTTGTATCATTGGAAGGGCTTGGTGAGTTACCTCGGAAAAAGACACTCGTAAGATTGCCGCACCCATCAAAAGAATCCCTTCCAATGCTAGTGACGTGATTGCCAATCGTGATTTCAGTGAGGCCGCTAATGAAAAATGCGTATTGCCCGATATTTATAACACTATCAGGGATTGTGATGTTGGTTAGGCTGGTGCAGCCCAAGAACACACCGCCGCCATCGTCGTAGTCCGTTCCTCCTCCTCCATACTTGGCATTCCCAATGTTTGTGACGCTATTGGGGATCGTGACGCTGGCAAGGTTTGTGCAACGAGCGAACGCAGCGGCCGCGAGGCTTGTGACTCCATTGGGAATCGTGTAAGCATTTCTGGCCCCCGCAGGATATTCAATGAGTGTCACTTGAGCTTTGTCAAACAAAACACCATCTATACTGCTAAGCGTAGGATGACTTGGGTCAACGGTGATTGCTTTCAAATTTGCACAGCTATTGAATATCGCCGCACCGATGTTGGTTACATTGTTTGGGATCGAAACATTGGTGAAGTTACAACCGCCAAAAGCTCCGCCTATAATCGTGGTGACGCCGGATGGAATGGTGAGGCTGGTCAAACCGCACCCGGCAAACGCCCATTGATCAATGAAGGTGACGCTGGTTGGAATTGTGACCCTGGTTAGTTTGCTACAGGAAAAAAATGTTTCATATCCGATACTTGTGATATTGGTTCCAATTATGATATTGGTCAGCCCGGAGCCGAAAAATGCTGAGTTCCCTAGACTGGTGACGCTGTCAGGAATTTTAACGTATTGAAGGCTGCTGCAATCCACGAAAGCATTAACTCCGATGTTAAGCACACCATCTGGTATGAAAATGTTCGTCAGATTGCCACAGTATCCAAAGGCCGAAACGCCAATATTTGTCACGCCACTTGGAATGACCACATCGGTAAGACTATAGCAATTTGCAAACGCAGCGTCTCCGATACCAGTTACCGGCAGGTCGTTGCCATTCACATTGATCGTAGCGGGAATGTCCGCTTCACCGGTTGTCCCGGTGTATTTGATAATAGTGAGAGACCCATTGATGTTGGTATATTGGAACTGGGCTTGAACCGTATTGGTGGCAATCAGCAGAACAATGAACGAACACGCCATGCTGCCGACCGAACGATAGGTTGCGCGAAGACGAGGAATAAATTTCGTATTCATACAGCAAACTTTCCGCTTCATTTACTTCGATTGCAAGACAATTGCGTTACATTAGTGTGACGTTTTCCCAACCGGAACAGGCAGCAAATGGCCCGTTCTTGGGGACAAGGCTCTTTTTTGTAATCCTGGACGTCTGCTTCAACGGACGTTCACTTCCGCCAGTGGCATCGGGTGAACATGCCCGTTAATGCCCCCGTTCACAGAACGGCATTTTTTAGCATTCTGGCGTTGCCAATGCTGATTAATGGTCGCGGTCACTTTGACAAGCCAAGCGCGGTCTTTGGCATTTTCCAACACATCTGCCGTAGAGAAAAACTTGACGGCATTTGCCGCCGGGTTGCCCAGCGGTTTGAGCAGGCGGGCATGAACCAGCGCCGGAACGTCATGCGGCTGGCAGTTCAGCGCCCAGGCCGCTTGTTCCGCCGTCAGGCGGGCAGGAAGCTGTCCCAGCAGCGACAAAAACCGATGTTGATCGTCTTTCATGCCCATGCAGTCACGGCCAAAGGTTAAAAGCGAACGGAGATTTTCCCGAAATCGGTTGCAACTTGATGACACTGGCGTTTAGCCTTTGCGTGTAACAATGGACGATCTCATCAAACTGGTTCGCACGTATCGGCTGACGACAGGGCTGGCCGACCGGCTGGCGCTGGCGGAGCAGGTATTCACAGTGATCTTGCCGGACAATGCAAGTGTCAGTCCTCACTATTGACACTTTGCAGATTGGTGGCAAGGTTGACCCACGCCACGAGCGTTGCGGGTGGAATATGCGGGGGCGATTTATCATGTGATGAATCGCGGGAACCAGGGGCAGAACATGCCTGTGTCAGTCCTCACTGGCCAGTGAGGACTGACACAGGCATGTCGCCCAGTTCCAAAATCTTGCCACATATCTCGCCCCGCCAACCCGGAGGGTTGCCAGAGAGTAGCCGGGGGTCGAGCGCAGCGAACACCCCCGGTAACCGCCCCCAAATCCGCTCGCACCCCGGCGGGGTGCCAGAAACTTTACTCACCCCCTTTAGCAAACCCTCCAATGGCCAAGGCTTTGGACATTCCCCCCTCAGCCCCACCGGGCTGGGTCAGTACGTCCCCGGCAACTCAGCGGGAGGAACGCCAGCAATAACCCTTGCGGAGCGCCGGCTTGCCGCCAGCATAATCCTGGGACGCAGATCTGCCCCAAAGCGAAGTTTGGGCTTGATTTTGGGCGGATCAGGGGTTTATGTGAGCTTGGATGAGCAGGGGATCAACCATTTTAACTGGGAGCCACCGGGCGTCACGCCCAGTCCCGCTGCGGCCATTGACTGGAAAAGTATCAATAGTGAGGACTGACACTTGCACTCCGCCGGCGGTTTTTCCCGGCTCAAGAGTCCCCGGCAGTCAGGTGCAAACCATTCTTGCCAATCAGGATAGTCTGAAATAGCCTCGAACAGGAATGCAGCAGATCAAACGCAAAGTGCGGATGAATCCCTGTTTGGCATATGTTTGGAATTCGCATCGTTAAGGTAACCGCCGTTGGCGCTGGCCGTTCCGTCCCGCGCTGCGGTACGGTTCCCGCCGCGAGCCGGCGGTGGCTCCGCTTTTTTCATTAGGCCACTTCACATCACCATGCCATTGACACCCACAGATTTTGTTGCGGCACTGAAGAAGATCGTTCGCAGTGGTGCTGATGGCACCGCCGACTATCTTGCACATCCTCAAGGTCGCAAACCTCCAGAGCCACTCGCATCATTGTCAGCATGGTTTCGAGGGCTTTCTCCAGCAGACCAGACGATGGTTAGGACTGCCATTCAGTACGCAGCCGACGGCAGCTTATTCACTTTGCTGTCAGTGATTGATGGAGTCGCCAGCGTCACAGACGAGCCCGGCGCACTTGAGCTATACCATGTGCATGACGGCACGAGGTCACGACTGAACGATCCAGACGGAGATTTCTTGTATGACATTTTTAACACCGTGGCCTAACCAGATAGAATGAGAAGGCAGAGGCCCAGTGTCCGTTACTGGGTTACAATCCTCTGCCTATGAAAAAACCAACTAAAACCACACCCGCTCTCGTTCTTACCCCTGCTGCCCCGGTGCTCGCCGGCGGCT
>CAITTG010000038.1 GCA_903895255.1 uncultured Verrucomicrobia subdivision 3 bacterium | reverse complement strand
GCGTCGGCCCGCCATTGGACGGGTTGGTCCGCGGGGGCGGCGTCATTGGTGATGCCCGAGTAACTCGCCAGGGCGGTTTGCACCAGTCGTTCCTGGCGGTGCAGTTGTTGTTTGCGGCGTTCCAGGCGGGCTTCAACGGCGGCGAGAATATCGCTCAGCGAGGCGGGTTTGCCGATAAAATCGTCACCGCCGAGGTTCATGCTTTGCCGGATTTTCTGGCGTTCCGCCGTGCCGCTCAAAACGATGACCGGGATCTCCCCGCCGCTGGTCTCCTGGCGCAAGCGGGAAATGACCTCCAGGCCGTCCACGCTGGGCAGATGCAGATCACACAACACCAGGTCGGGGGATTCGGTCTGGGCCAGCAGCAGACCCGTGGCACCATCGGTGGCGGTTAAAACATGATAGCCTTTGCTGGTCAGGAAGGTCCGCAACAATTGATTTAAACCGGGTTCATCATCAATTATTAAAATGGTCGGGGCGGTCATCGTCAGCAAATTTTTCAACATGATAATACGCCCCTCCGGTGGCGAACCAAGGTTAAAATTGGGCGTTGCCCCGCCCGGGGGAATTCGCCCGGGCGAGGAAAATGAGGTTTAACGGCCACTGCGCGCATTTTTGTTTTATATCCTGCCCCAGGCCGGGCAAAAACATACGAGATATCAACCAGCGCGGCAAATATTTCAGCAAGCGCGGTTTTGGCCGCCCCGGCGGTTTCGGGGCTGGCCCGGTTTTTCAGACTGCCACCGGTGGCCGGCATTCGTTCAATGAAAAATTGGCCGCGCTGGTTGCATTCCGGTTTACCCTGCGTGTTTTGTGGCTAAATTGTTTGGCAAGTGAGTATTAAACCTGAACAAGCAGCCGGACCGATGGTCCGGAAAACTTCTACCAAAGGCATTTTATGAACTGGATCGCTTATATCATGGGTTTGGTGGCGGCGGGGCTGGTCGCGCTGCCGATGTTGAGTGACCGCAATTTGCGCTCCTTCTTTATCGGGGCCAGCCGCAAAGATCTCAAGGTCATCCGCCGGCGCTTTCTCGTGGGTGCCATTGTAACGGTGTTATTGACGCAACTCCTGTCGCTCGACGCCTACAAACGTCAGAGTCTCGAGCTGCAATTGAAGACCCGGGATTTAACCGGCCAGGTCAACTTGTTGAATTATCTGCAGGACCAGTTGTACATGATTAACACCAACCGCTTGAAACTCGCGGAGGCGAGCATGCACCTGGCCAACGATTTGGCCGGCAATCCGGAGGCCCTTCCGGCGGTGCAAAAGTACGTGGCGGAGGATCAGGCGGATTTGCAGGTGCTGGACGCCAAGTTCGCCTACCTGACCACCTGGGTGGCCGGCTGGCATAGCCGCCTCGAAAATGCCGCGGCGCCGCGTTCAATTCAGGATGACGCCCCCTTTCAGTTTGCCGCCTTGCAGGAGCAGAAAGAATTGGAGAAAAAAATGGCCGCCCAATGTAACTATGTGTTCGAATTCACCATTGCTTCCTTGCGCGCCTGTCTCACCGAGCAAGCCCGGCAGATGGGTGAAAACTTGATCTCGACTTATAACGGACTGCCCCAGTCCATTCGGGACAACCAGGTTGCCCTGGGTGGCTTCAGCCTGGGTGACCGTCCGGCCAATTATTATTACCTTTCGCTAAAAAAGGGCACGAGTGAATACGACCCCAATTCTCTGTGCATCACTTGTGTGGAAACCGGATCGCAGCTTCCCGCCGGTACCCTCGCCGTGGCCACCCCGGAGGAAGCCGGCCGGCTGGCGGGCGCGGGCAAAGTTCTCTACAGCCTCAACATCCAGCCGAATCCCGACAAGATTGTCTCTACCTTCCAGGCCTCTGGCGAGGCCCCGGTGAGCGAGGCCTTTCCCCAGTCGGATTACGGGCGCGGCGTGAACGCCGCCTTGAACCGTTTATTTGCCCCCAAAGTCGTAAAGAATACCTACTCTCAGGTCGGTGGTTGGAATTAAACCGCTGGCTACGGCCCGTTTCCCCGTGGTACTCGCTTCTCCGTTTGTACAAGGTTGCCCGGTCGGTTGGCTCGCCAAACCCTTGGTCAATCGGCCTGAGTTGTCCTGCAACCCGCCGATGCTTCCGCGAACCCCTGGCGGGGCAGCGACCCAAGGGCAATCCACCTCGCGCCGCCTGAAGATTGCGATGGCCGGAATCTGTGTATTTGCAAAATAATTCAACGTGTAGTAAATTACTATAATGGCAACCAAACCTATACCTGTTAGAATACCCGATGATTCGCTGGATCAAATTGATTCCGCGGCGCGCAAACTCACCACCAATCGCGGACGCCTGCTGGCCTTCTCCGTTCAAACGTTCACTGAGTACTTTGAAGACCGTCAAGTCTGCGCCATGCCCCCGGACTGGCGTGACATCCTAAAAAGTCTGGCCGCCAGTCAGCCGCCCGCGAAATCCGCCGGTTCAAAACGCGGGAAATAGCCGGTTGACAAGGACATCGCGGCGGGTCGCAGTCCCGCCGCCGATTTCCAGACCAACCCCCTGTCATTCGGTTTTTTACTGAGCCTTCCGGCTGATATTTGGTTTCCGTGCTGTTCAACCTGGCTCTTTTTTCATTTTCCATCCAGCCAGCCCTCCTACTCTACCATTCCTTTCCCCCCGGCAATGCCAACGTGGCCAGTGGGGTGCCTCCGGCTGTGTATCCATACCGATTACCCTATCGCCTGGTCGCTGAAGCCCTCGGCGTCCCTCCGGTTGGCGCATGGCTGACGGCCTGAAACACCCGTATTACCAAGCCCAGTTTAGCCCCGGCCAAACCAATAAAACCGAAAAACAATTTACATTTTGGCCGCAATTCGCAAGAATACCCGCTCAAAATTTACTTATGAAGAAAACTATCTTATTGGCAATTGTCTGCGCTGGTTTCACCGCGCCGCTCCTGGCGGACAGCACCAACGTCCTGAGCGATGAAAAGTCCCGGGTGAGCTACGCCATCGGCCTGCGCATCGGTACCGGCTGGAAACAAAATGGAATTGACGTGGATGACACCCTCGTGTTGCGCGGTTTGCAGGACGCCCAATCTGGCGCGGCGCCATTGCTGACGGATGACGAGGTCAAAAATACCCTGACCCAATTTCAAAAGACCATGCAGGCGAAAGCCATGGCCATGCGCGCCGAGGCGGGCTTGAAAAACAAGGCCGAGGGCGAGGCATTTCTCACCACCAATAAAAATAATCCCGGGGTCATCACTCTCCCCGATGGTCTGCAATACAAAGTTTTGACCGATGGCAGCGGCCCCACCCCCACGGTGGCCAGCACCGTTACCGTAAACTATCGTGGTACGTTCATCAACGGCACCGAGTTTGATAGCTCCGCCCGGGCGGGTCATCCCGTCACCTTCCCGGTGACTGGCGTGATCAAAGGCTGGACCGAGGCGCTGCAATTGATGAAAACGGGTTCCAAATGGCAGCTTTACGTGCCGGCTAATCTTGCCTACGGCGAGCAGGGCAACCGCGCCATCCCTGGTAATTCCGTCCTGATTTTTGACGTGGAATTACTCTCGGTCGAGGCCCCCAAAGCGCCCCCGGTGAGCCCTGCGGTGCAAAATCCGCCACTGACCAGTGATATCATCAAAGTCCCCTCTGCGGAGGAATTGAAAAAAGGCGCCAAAATTGAGGTCATCAAACCCGAGGATGTGCAAAAGGCTCAGGCTGCCAGTCAGGGTGCCACCAATACCCCCAAATAATCATTCGTTTTAAACTCCTGGCCCGGTCGATTGTTGACCCGGCCCGTTGATTTTAGCTGGCATTAAATCCACCGGGATTTAATCCCAGCTTTTTGAACATTTGCGGCATAATTTTGTCAGCCCCTATTAGCTCATGAATCGTTTTTCCAGATCCTTGGTGGGTTTTGTCACCGGCCTCACGGGGTTGCTGGCGGTGGTGGCAGTCGGTCATTTGAATTTGTGGGGCAAGGACATGGCGCCGGTTGTCAAAGTGGAAAACACCCCGGTCAATCGGGATTCCCGCTTCGTCACCAGTTTCGCCCCGGTCGTCAAACGGGCGGCTCCCAGTGTCGTGAATATTTTCACCACGCGCATCGTGCAAGAGCAAGTGCAGCACAATCCGTATCACAACGACCCAATTTTCCGGCATTTCTTTGGCGGGGAGGATCCCACCGATGAGCAGCCCCATACCCGCAAGGAAGGCAGCCTCGGCTCCGGCG
Source organism: uncultured Verrucomicrobia subdivision 3 bacterium (assembly GCA_903895255.1). Classification (GTDB taxonomy): domain Bacteria; phylum Verrucomicrobiota; class Verrucomicrobiia; order Limisphaerales; family UBA11358; genus UBA11358. Next base: position 11,392 of record CAITTG010000038.1, on the reverse strand, counting down.
TGATTGTCTCCCCCAATGGTTATATCCTCACCGCCAACCACGTGGTGGCGGATGCGGATGTCATCAAAGTGGCCCTCGAAGGCGGTAAACAAGAATTTACGGCCCGGGTCATTGGCAAAGATGAGCTTTCGGATGTCGCGGTTTTAAAAATTGACGCCACCGGCCTCCCGGCGATCACCCTCGCAGACAGCGAGCTATTGCAGGTCGGCGATATTGTGCTGGCCATTGGCAATCCCTTTGGCGTGGGGCAGACCGTGACCTCGGGCATCGTCAGTGCCTTGGGGCGGAATGGTCTGGGCTTTGGCCGCTATGAGGATTTCATTCAAACCGACGCCGCAATTAATCCCGGCAATTCCGGTGGCGCCCTCGTGGACGCGGCCGGTCGGCTGGTGGGCATCAACACGGCCATTATCAGCCCCGGCGAGGGCACTGTGGGTGGCAGTGTGGGGATTGGCTTTGCGGTGCCGGTTAACCTCGCCCGCCATGTCATGGAGCGTTTGATTGCCGATGGCCGCGTCACCCGCGGTTATTTGGGCGTTTCGCTCAAGGATCTGACCCCGGACCTGGCCGAGGAATTCAACCTTCCTGGCCAGGCGGGCGCGCTGGTCGAGGATGTCATGCCCAATACCCCTGCCCAAAAAGCCGGCCTTAAATCGGGCGATGTTATCAACAACATCAACGGCAAGCCGGTCGCGGATGGCAATTTTCTGACCCTGACCATTTCCGAGTCCTCGCCCGGATCCATTGCCGCCTTGAGAATAATCCGGGACGGTCAGGCCAAAAACCTCGAAGTCGTTTTGGGTCTGCTGCCCACCTCCGGTCGTGAAGAGCGTCAGAACGCCCGGCCAAGCCTGAGTTCCACCACCGATTCCCTCGATGGCGTGACCGTGGATGACCTGGACCGGCAAATCCGCCGCCAATTGGGCGTGCCCGTCAGCCTCCAGGGCGCCTTGGTGCGCGAAGTGGCCGAAGATTGCAATGCCGCGCAGGCGGGTTTAATGCCGGCTGATATTATTTTGGAGATTAACCATCATGTGGTGACCAGTGCCGATGAAGCCGTCCGCCTGGCGGAGTCCGCCAAAGGCGACCACATTTTGCTCAAGGTCTGGCATCGCTTCCCGGGTGACTATGCTCATACCCGCTTTCTTAGCGTGGACAACACCAAACCCGCCAAATAATCTTTCCTGCCCGACCGGCCTGACAATTGCCGCCTCGCATGCTTTGACAAACGGCGGTGAGCGGGCTAACTATTGGGCCAACGATCATGTCTGTTCAATACAAAGATTATTATCAAAGTCTCGGCGTGCCCCGCACGGCCACACCGGATGAGTTGAAAAAAGCTTTTCGCAAACTGGCCCGGGAATTCCATCCCGACGTCGCCAAGGATAAAAAGCGGGCGGAGGAAAAATTCAAGGAAATCAACGAGGCGTACGAAGTACTCTCCGACCCGGCCAAACGCGCCAAATACGATCAGTTGGGTGAAAACTGGAAATCCGGCGCGGATTTTGGTGGCGCCGGTGGCCGCTCTCCTTATCCTGGCCAGCGTCCCGGTCGGTCCCCGGGTGCGGGCGGTGATGCGGAATTTGAATTTGATGGCGCCGGGTTCAGCAGCTTTTTCGAGCAAATGTTCGGCTCGCGTTACGGCCAGCCGGGCGGTTTTGGCCAGCCTGCCGAGGAAAGCGAACGCGGCCAGGATATTGAGGGCGACATCATGGTCACCCTCGAGGAGGCCATGCATGGCTCTATCCGGGATGTGAGTGTGCGCCATCGCGTTGGTCGTACCATCAAAACCGAGACGCATCACGTCAAGATTCCCGCCGGGGTCACCGAGGGGCAGAAATTGCGCGTGGCCGGCCGGGGGGAGGCAGGCACCAGTGGTGGAACCGCTGGCGACCTTTACCTGCGGGTGCGCCTGGCCCGTAATCCTGACTTTGAGGTGGACGGGCATAATTTGATTCACGAGGTTGAACTCGCCCCCTGGGAAGCCGTGCTGGGTGCCGAAATTCAGGTGCCCACCCTGACCGGCCGGGTAAAAATCAAAATTGCCCCCGGCACTCAGAACGGGCAAAAACTGCGGGTGCGCGGTCGCGGCCTGCCGCAGCGCGACGGGGCCGGCGGCGATTTGATCGTCGTCACGCGGCTCGCCCTGCCGGATAAAATTTCCGAATCCGAAAAGCAGCTCTGGGAGCAGCTTGCCCGGGAATCAAAATTTAAGCCCCGGGATTGACAATCCGGCTCCCAACAACTTAATTCGCTCCATGGCTAACCCGCCTAAAAAGAAAAAAGCCGTCATCATCGGCGTCGGTTTGGATGCCGACGGCAGCCGCCGTGTCACTACCGGGCCGAATTTCGCCCTCCTGGGCGGCTCGGAGGAGACGCACGAACTGATGACGGAAAAAGCTGTCAAGATTAACGAGCAGTTGAAAAAGCGGGGCAAGGCCTTGGAAGAGGTCAGTGCTGCCGAATTTGCCGATATTGCCGGCGAGGTCGGCTTGTCGCGCACCCAGCGGCGCTGAGGCGGGCATGAATGTCGTTCTTCACTGGTTCCGTCGCGACCTGCGCATTTCGGACAACACCGCCTTAAGCGAGGCCGTCCGTCAGGGCGACCAGGTCATTCCCGTGTTCATTTTGGAGGATGCGCTGCGCACCGGACCGGATGTTGGTGCCGGTCGGCTGGCCTTCCTGCTGCAATCGGTCGAGTCTCTGCGCAAAAACCTCGCCGAACTGGGCTGTCCCTTGATTATTCGCTCCGGTCGCTCGGAGGAACTGATACCGCTCCTGTGCCGGGAAACCGGCGCTCGCGCGGTGTTTGCCAATAAGCGCTACGAACCGTATGCGCAGGCCCGTGACCGGCGTTTGGGTGAGACCTTGTTCCGCGCCGGGGTGGAATTCAAATTGTTCAAGGACGCGGTGGTTTGGGAGGAGACGGAGATCCTTACCCAGGCCGGCCAGCCCTACACCGTTTTCACCCCCTATTCCAAGGCGTGGAAACAACGGCCCATCCCCGCGCCACGACCCCAATTCAAGCCGGCTGCGCCCACCCGCCCGGTGCCTGCCGTTCCTTCCGAGGCGCTGCCCTTGGACCCGGCGGTGTTTGGTCATCCCTGCACCCAAAGCCTGCCCCCCGCCGGCGAGCGCGCCGCGCGGGAAACGCTGCGCCAATTCATGGCCGGGCCGGTCTTGGAATATGGCGCGCAACGCAACTTCCCCGGCGTGGCCGGCACCTCGCTCCTGTCGCCGCACTTGCGGGCGGGGACCATTGGCATACGGACCATTCTCCGTGAATGGCAGCAAGCCCGCCTGTCCGCCTCGGCGGCCCAGGGAGCCAGTTGCGAGGTGTTTCTCAATGAACTCATCTGGCGCGAGTTCTACACCCAGGTCCTTTGCAATTTCCCCCACGTCACCAAGGGCGCCTTCCGCCCGGAATACGACCGGTTAAAATGGTCGGAGAATCACGAACATTTTGCCGCCTGGTGCGCCGGCCGCACCGGCTATCCCATCGTGGACGCTGCCATGCGCTGCCTCAACGCCACGGGCACTATGCACAATCGCCTGCGCATGATTGTGGCTATGTTTCTCACCAAGGACCTGCTGATTAACTGGCAGTGGGGCGAGCGTTACTTCATGCAGCAACTCGTGGATGGCGACATGGCGGCGAACAACGGTGGCTGGCAATGGAGCGCGGGCACCGGCACCGATGCCGCCCCGTATTTCCGCATCTTTAACCCCATCACCCAGGCCGAGAAGTTTGATCCCGCAGGCCGGTTCGTCCGGCAATGGTTGCCCGAGCTCGCCGCCTTCCCCGCCGAATCCATCCACCAACCGTGGACGGATCCGCTCTATTTCGCCAAAGCCAGATACCCGGCCCGCATGGTGCAACATGACGTCCAGCGGGATTTATGCCTGGCGATGTTCAAGGCCGCCAAGGGCGCCTCGGAATTAAACCCTTGACGCCCAATTTGTCAGACGGCAACGTCTAACCTGTGAAAACGGTGAGCGTGCGGGAATTTTATCAAAATGCCAGTCTGGTTGATGGACTAACCGAAGGCCGGCAACTGGTGGTTACTTCCAAAGGACAACCCAAGTTTATTGTCACCAAAAGTGTGCGTCCCCGGATGACCGCCGCTTTGGCCGAGCAGCGGGCAGTTGGCGAATCCAAACGGGCGGCTTTTGACGGGACTGCCTTTTTAAAAACCCTGAAAAAATGAACTTATATGCGGACACTTCCTGGTGGCTGGGGTGCAAGTGCCGTGCTGACATGCATCACGGAGCCGCATTGAGTTTATTTGAGCGCGTGCCGGAAGCAAAGGTGATATGGACCCCCTGGCACCGGGTTGAAGTTTTTAATACTTTTCGTCAAGCCGAGCGTGCCGGACTGCTTAAGCGCGGCGATTCCCGACAAATGATCCGCTCCCTCGAGTAGGAGGTCCGGCTTGGCTATTGGCATCATGTGGAGTTCGACTGGACGGAGGCAGTCCGAACCGCTTGCGAATTAAGTGCTGAACACTCCCTTAAGTTGACGATTCGGTCGATGGATCTTTTTCATGTCGCTATCGCCATCGAAATTGGCGCGGATCTGTTTGTTTCATTCGACGATGAACAATGTCTCCTGGCCGGGGAGGTTGGTTTGAAGGTGCTCCGACCTGGCCCTCGCAAAGGTTGATTGCATCATTTTACAACCGGAACACCTCGCGCAACGGCCCGCACACCGGCGCGTGGTCCGGGTGCGTTTCCATCAGCGGGGCCATCGATTCCCACCACTCGCGCACAATCGGCAATTGGGGCAGCCGGTCGGCGGTGTGGCCATCCTTCAGTATTTGTACGGCGAAGAGCGTTAGGCTCGGCTCATCGAGGAAGATCGAGTAATCCACAATCCCGGCCACCCGCAGGGCGGCCCGGAGCGCCGGCCAGAGTTCGTCGTGCCGGCGCTGGTATTCCGCCGCGCAGCCGGGCTTCAATTTCATCGTGAAAGCGCGGCGTTCCATGGTTCATTTTTGCAGTTGCGCCGCCGCGGCCGCCGCCTTCGCATCATCCTGGTCGGCCGAGATTTTGTTGCCCCAGCCGATGATCACCGTCGAGCCCACCAGCAGGGCCAGCATCAGCGCGACCAACCCGCGCGTCTTGCCCGAGGCGCCGCGCCATTCCTTCAAGTAGATGCCCCACAGCGTGCTGAAAATAATGATGCTCGCCATGTGCAGCGTCCAGCTCGAGAACTTGTAATTGCCCATCTGGCTTTCGCCCATTTGGTAAAAGAAAAATTGGAAATACCAGAACGTCCCCGCCAGCGCGCAAAAAAACCAGTTGGCCAGCACCGGAATTTTCAAGTCCGTGGGCTTGCCCGTGGCGGCGCCGGTCGCCGGACCGTGCTCGCCGCTGCCCGCGCCACCGTGATGCGCGTGTTCCTCGCGGACGTGTGAGGCCAGGTATTGATAACCCGTGCGGTTCTTAAAATTCAACAGCACGCACCAGATGAAGTTCGTGGTCAGGCCGCCCAGCAAAATCACCACGATGACCGGCAGGCCCACCCAATACGGCCCGGTGCCGTGACTGGCGGAAATTTTGGTGATGGGATCACCAAACTGAAAACCGTAGGAAAAGCAGGAGCTCATCACGCCGGAAAACGTGGCAATCAGCAGTCCCTTCCACAGGCTGAATTCCGCAATCGCCGAGGATTTGCCGTCATTGCCCATGTCCTTTTCCTTGCGCAGGCCGGCAATGCCGCCAAGCGCGATCCCAATCAAACAGACGAACACGCCCAGCAAGACCACCGGTCCGCCGGCGCTGGTCCCCGAGTGATTGAGCAACTTGTCGGCAAATTCGCCTTTCACCAGCGGCGGCACCAGCGTGCCGAACGCCGCGCAATACCCCAGCGCCACCGCCATGCCCAGGGACATGCCGAGATACCGCATCGTCAGGCCGAAGGTCAGCCCGCCCAGCCCCCACAAAACCCCCATCAGATAGGTCATCCAAAAGGTTTGCGCGGGGGTTTCGTGCAACACCGCGAGCAGATCTTTGGACAGCGCAAACGCGCCAATCCACGGGCAGAGCAGCCAGCTAAACAAGCCGCCCGCCAGCCAGAAGGTCTCCCACGACCATTTGCGCACGCCTTTGTAGGGCACGTAAAAACTACCGGAGGCCAGACCGCCCAGCCAGTGAAAGACGACGCCAAGTAATGGATTCGGTTGCATTATTCAGTAAGGTATTGGCCGTTGAGCATGGGAATTTACCGGCGCTGGGACAAGATTTCTTTTTCGTAACGTTGCACTTCCGCCAGCCAGGCCTCGCCCACCGGCACGCCTTTGCTCGCGCAATAATAATCCCAGACCGCGCCGAAGGGCAGGGTGCGGGCTTCCTCCTGCAGCGCCAGGCGCGTGGTGAAATCCCCCTGCGCCTCGGCCGCGCGCAACCGCTCTGTCGGCTCCAGCAGGGCGATCAGCAACGCCCGGATCATGTTGCGCGTGCCAATCGTCCACGCCGCCACCCGGTTGATGCTCGCGTCGAAATAATCCAGCCCGATGTGCACCCGGTCGGTGAAGTCGTTCGCCACAATCTCCCGCGCAATCGCCAGCAGATCGTCGTTCAGCACCACCACATGGTCGCTGTCCCAGCGCACCCCCCGGCTCACGTGCAGCAATATCTCCGGCATGAATTCCAGCACGCTCGTCAGTTTGTCGGCAATGCCTTCGGTGGGATGATAATGTCCCGCGTCCAGCGTCAGCATTTTGTTCCGGCTCAACGCATAGCCCAGATAAAACTCGTGCGATCCCACCACGTAGCTTTCGCTCCCGATCCCAAACAGCTTGGGTTCCACCGCATCCAGGTTCAGCTTCGGGGAAAGCGCTTTTTTGAAAACCGCATCCAGCGATTCCGCCAGGCGCTCGCGCGGTCCCTGCCGGTCCGCCGGCGTGTCCTTCATGCCGTCCGGAATCCACACATTCGTCACGCATGTCTTGCCCAAAGCCTTGCCCATGGCCGCGCCGATTTCGCGCGAGCGAATGCAATGCTCAATCCAGAATTGGCGAATGCCCTTGTCCCGGTTGGACAGCGTGAAGCCGTCGGCCGACTGGGGATGCGAAAAGCAGGTCGGGTTAAAGTCCAGTCCCAGGCCATTTTTCTTCGCCCAAGCTATCCAGTTCTTAAAATGTTCCGGGGCGATTTCATCGCGATCCACCTTCTTGCCGCCAAATTCGCCGTAGAAGGCGTGCAGGTTCAGCCGGTGCTTGCCGGGAATCAGCGAGTACGCCTTGTCCAGGTCCGCCCGCAATTCATCCGGGGTGCGCGCTTTGCCCGGGTGATTGCCGGTTGCCACCAGACCGCCGCTGAGCGTGCCCCCAAAATTCTCGAAGCCGCCCACGTCATCCCCCTGCCAGCAATGCAGGGAAATGGGGATGGTGGCCAGGGTTTTCAGGGCGCGGTCCACGTTCACCCCCAGGGCGGCGTAACGTTCCCGGGCCAGTTCAAATGCTTGCGATACCGCCTTGTCGGCGGTGATGGTTGATTTCATATTTAGTGACGGATGCCCCAGCATTCCAAATTTCCCGGCAAAAATGAACATAAAACAATTGCAAAATGTTGCACCCCAGCCATCGCCATGAGCATTGGATTGGAATAAGGTCAAATATGGCAAAATCCGGATAAAAGCATATCAAATGAACATCCGATTGATTTTTTCTGAAAATCCCGGCTTTATGAGGAGGTTCCATGATCCCAAAATCAATCGCCCTCGTGGCCGCCCTGCTGCTGCTCGCGCTGCCCGCCCCCGCCCAAAAGGCCCGCTCCACCAGCGCCGGGCCGGAGTCCGACAATTTGCTGCACCGTGGACCCGTGCTCGAAAGCAATACCGCCCGGCCGCTCCGCTACTGGCCGCAGGGGACCGATTTCGTCATCACCAACGGTACCGAGTTTTTTAATCGGCCGCTCTACTGCCTGAACTCGGCCTGCCGCATTGACGGTGGCGACCAGCCGGAATTCTCCCTCTACCTCCCCGGCCGGGGTGGCAACTTGCGGCTCGGTGTGGCAACCCCCGCCGGGGCCAAATGGTTGACCGCCGCCCAACAAATCATCACCCGCTACCGTCCCGGTTCATTGCTCTACGCCATCCAGGACCCTCTGCTGGGGCGCGGCGAACTGGATCTCACCCTGCTTCCGCTGGCCACCACCAAGGGGTGCATCCTGCAACTCGCCTGGACCGGCGCCGCTCCGCTTCCCTTGGTCTGCGCCTTCGGCGGCACCAGCGGGGTGCGCGGTTCCCGCGATGGCGATATCGGCTGCGAGCGCGAGCCGGTCGCCCAATTCTTCCAAATGCAACCCGCCCAATGCGCGGGCAATGCTTATACCCTCGCAGGTAATGCCTTTACCCTTGCCCATAAAAATATCCGCCTTCGCGGCGTCCTGCCGGCGGACGCCCAACTCGCCCTGGCCGATGCCCGTCACTGGTCCAGTCCCGCCGATTTGCTCGCCGCCACCGCGCCGGCCCCCGAATTGCCTGTCGTCACCGGTCGCTTCACCGTCCCGCCGGATCGGCCGGTGTATCTCGCGTTGCAAGTGCTTTCCGCCACTACGGTGACCGCCGGACCAGCCGATTATTCCTCAAGCAATTCCCCGACGGGCATCAACGAAGCTCATCCCATCGCCCTCACCGCCGAGGGTCTCCCCGCCCAATTCACCATCGCTGCCGCCCGCCGCCGGGCCATTGCCCAGCGCGTCAGTGTGGATACCCCCGATCCCTTTATCAACGCCGCCGCCGCCGCTCTGTGCATCGCCGGGGATGCTGTCTGGGATGAAAAGCTCCAGTCCTACATGCATGGTGCCGTCGCCTGGCGCACCCGCCTGCTCGGCTGGCGGGGTGCCTATACCGGTGATGCCCTCGGCTGGCACGACCGCACCGCCGCGCACTTTGCCGGTTTCGCCAAACAGCAAAACACCCAGCCCATCCCGGCGGAAATTCCGCCGGCCGATGAGGACTCCAACCTCGCGCGCAACGAGACCGCTTTGCATTCTAACGGGGACCTCACCAAAGCCCACTACGATATGAATCTCCCCGGCGTGGACGCCTTCTTTCGCCATCTCCTGTGGACGGGTGATCTGGACTACGCCCGCCAGCAGTGGCCGGTCATCGAACGCCACCTCGCCTGGGAACGCCGTCTGTTCCGCCGCGAATACGGTCCGGAGAAACTGCCCTTGTACGAGGCCTACTGCTGCATCTGGGCCAGTGACAATCTGCAATACAACGGCGGCGGGGCGACTCACGCCACCGCCTATAACTACTGGCACAATAAAATGGCCGCCCGGGTCGCTCATTTGCTTAATCTGGACGCCACCCCCTACGAGCAGGAGGCTGAACTTATCGCCCGGGGCATGCACCAAAATCTCTGGCTGGCCGACCGGGGCTGGTTCGCTGAATTCAAGGATTACCTTGGCCTGCAACTCCCCCATCCCAGTGCCGGGTTGTGGACCTTTTATCATACGGTCGATTCCGACGCCGCCTCGCCCTTTGAAGCCTGGCAGATGAGCCGTTTCGTGGACACCCAGATCGCCCACATTCCCATCCATGGACCCAATGTCCCCGCCGAAGACCTCTTCACCCTGCCGGAAAGCAATTGGATGCCCTACATGTGGTCGCTCAACAATGTGGTCATGGCCGAAGTCGCGCACACCTCGCTGGGGTTCTGGGAAGCCCGGCGGCCCGAGGTCGCGTTCCGCACCTTCAAGGGCTGTCTGCTGGACAGCATGTATCTCGGCCTTTGCCCCGGCAACCTGGGCTGCATGACCGCCTTCGACGTGGCGCGGGGTGAAGCCCAGCGGGATTTTGCTGACGCCTGCGGCACCACCTCCCGCGCCCTCGTCGAAGGGTTGTTTGGCTTGCACCCGGATGCCCTGGCCGGCGAATTGACGGTCACCCCCGGTTGGCCGGCGGAATGGGACCACGCCACCATCAAGCATCCCGACGTCACGCTGGCCTTTCATCGCCAAGGACGCTTCGAGGTTTATTTGGTCACGGAACACTTCTCCAAGCCCCTGGCGCTCCGCCTCCAAATTCCCAGCCAGACCGAGCAGGTCGTCCGTGTCACCGTCAATGGCCAGCCCGTCGCCTGGCATATCGTGCCCGATTCCATCGGCCAGCCGCGCATCGAAATCACCCAGCCCGCCGGAACCGATTTTAAGGTGGGCATATTATGGGCCGGCGCCACTCTCAACACCCATACCCCCACCGGCAGTGTCGCCCAAGGCGCCGCCCTCGCCGCCGACTTTGCCCCGGCGCGATTAATCGCCGTCGCCGACCCGCAGGGTGCTTTGAGCCAGTTGACCGCCAACGCCACCGGCCTGCACGGTCTCGCCACCGGCACCGTGGGACAACGCACGGTCTTCGCCCATGTGGGGCAGGGGAACCTGGACTGGTGGCAGCCCGTGAGTCTGGAAATCCGCCCGCCCGCCCCCGCCCCCGCCGCTTTCGACTGGCACGCTCCCGTCGCTCCGGACACTCAGTTTGCCACCATCAGCCTGGCCCCGGTTTTGAATGACCAGGTCGCCCAAATCTTCCAGAATGAATACCGTTCGCCCCGTTCCCCGTTCTGTTCCCTGGCCCTGCCCAAACAAGGCATCGGCGGCTGGTGCGACATTAATGCGGAATTCACCGTCAACGACACCGGCCTGCGCGCGGTGGCCGCCCAAAACGGCGGCATCTTCCGCCTGCCCGACGGCATCCCTTTTGCCACCCCTGGCGAACGCGGTGCCAAAAACATCGCCTACACCTCGCAATGGGATAATTACCCGCGCTCGGTCACGATACCCCTCACCGGCCAGTCGGCCCATGCCTTCCTTCTTATGGCCGGCTCCGCCAACCCCCTGCAAAGCCAGTTTGATAACGGCGAGGTCATTGTCACGTATGCCGATGGCTCCACCGCGCGGCTCGCCCTGCGCAACCCCGTCAATTGGTGGCCCATCGACCAGGATTATTTGATCGATGACTATGGCTTCCACCGCCCCGAGCCCATCCCGCCCCGGGTGGACCTCCGCACCGGCCGCGTCCGCCTGCTCGACCCCGTCACCTTCAAAGGCCAGGGCGGCAAAATCCCCGGCGGCGCCGCCACCGTCCTCGACCTCCCCCTGGACCCGGCCAAACCGTTAAAATCCCTCACCCTGCGCGCCCTCGCCAACGAAGTCGTCATCGGCCTCATGGCCGTAACCCTCCAACGCTAACCGCCGCCGAGCGCATCGCTCGCTCCTGTTGCCCATTCCCCGGCGCGCGGGTCCGTGACCCGCAGCACGCACCCTCGCTGTCAATCGTATAACTTAACCATCCGGCACACCCGCACCGCCGGCATCCTCACGGGTTATTTTGGCGATACCCCACGCACCCAAAACGGCCACCCTGATCTCGTAGGAAACGAGG
>CAITTG010000037.1 GCA_903895255.1 uncultured Verrucomicrobia subdivision 3 bacterium | reverse complement strand
TTGGGTTTTTTGGCGAGGCTTTGGCGAAGGCGCATACCCACTGCGGTCTGTGCCTGAGCCAAAACGAAGCCAAAAACCCAAAAGACCGCTTCCCGCAGGGTTCCCAACGCTGCGCTACAGCATTTATGGAAATGCTCTAAAAGCCCCGTTTTGTCGCCTACGCACTACACCCCATTTCCCCCACCATCTTGCATGGCTATCGTCCTTTTCCATGACGACTCCATCCCTCAATCACCAGCACGACCAAACCGGCAAACCCGTTTGGTTCATCACCGGCTGCTCCACCGGCTTCGGCCGCGAACTCGCCAGCCAAACGCTCGCCTTGGGCTATCGGGTCGTCGTGACTGCCCGCCAACCGGCGGAGGTTCAGGCGCTGGCCGCTTTGGGCGAGGCCCTGGTGCTCCCGCTCGACGTCACCAATCAGGCGCAAATTGACCAGGCCATCCAGGCCGCCGAGCAAAAATTTGGCCGCATCGACGTCCTCGTGAACAATGCCGGCATCGGCTACTTTGCCGCCGTGGAGGAAAGCGAGGACAACCAGGTGCGCCGCATGTTTGACATCAATGTCTTCGGGCTGGGCCGGATGATCCGGGGCGTATTGCCTGGCATGCGCCGGCTTCGCCACGGATTTATCATCAACGTCTCGTCCCTGGCCGGCTGCCGCTCCTTCCCCTCGCTTGGGTATTACAGCGCCACCAAATTCGCCGTGGAAGGCCTGTCCGACGCCCTCGCCCAGGAAGTCGAACCGCTGGGCATTCGCGTCATGGTCGTCGAACCCAGCGGCTTCCGCACCGATTGGGCCGGCCGTTCCGCCCAGGCGAGCCAGGCGCAAATCGCCGATTACGCCGCCACCGCGGGCGCTGCCCGCTTGGAAATGCGCGCCAATTCCGGCCACCAGCCCGGCGACCCCATCCGCGCCGCCCAAGCCATCATCCGGGCCGTCAACGCCCCCCAACCACCGCATCACCTCCTTCTGGGGAACGACGCCTATGAAGGAGCCACCGCCCGCCTCGCCACCCTGCAAAAAGAATTCGCCCAGTGGGAAACCGTGGCCCGCAACGCCGATTTCCCGAAAACCTAATCCCCTGCCCTCTGATCTCGTAGGAAACGACGTGAGGAGTTTCTGAATAAAACCGGCCACCCCCGCCTGCGGCCCAGCGGGCCATGATTCCTCAGCCCAGCCCAGCGGACTGGGCAGACTTGTCCCCCCGTCTGGCGGCCTGACGGGCCGCGACACCATGCTCCGGCTTGCCCGCCAACCAGACATTTTTCCCGATGATATTTAAGCCCCACCACCAAACCAAAATATTTAAAGAGTTGCATCCTTCCACACCAACTGGTTTTCCCGGTTTCTGGCTTTTGGCCTCAGTCCCTCACCCCCCCACTTTCCCTTTTTCACGTATTTTACTTGCCCCGGAGCCGGCCTGGGGTACCATTTAATGCCCGGTAGCCAGCCAATGTAGCTCAGTGGTAGAGCAACGGTTTCGTAAACCGTAGGTCGTCGGTTCAATCCCGACCATTGGCTCCATTTTAGCGGCAAGGATTTCACTAACCACTTTGCATCAGGAAATGGTTTGGTGGTTTGAATTTTGTTGGTTTTCTCAGCATGGCACCGATTCTGGCCGCTGCCGAAAGGCTCGAGATGCCGGAATTGCTGCGATTAACTACAGCGAAATTGCGCCTGAATAATCCGCAAAATTTCAACACCAGGCTTGTTGGGTTACTCCGAGTATATGTGCATGGTCGTATTTATAGCTTCACGTTCGCCACTGCCACTCATTCCTTGGCAGCAGGCTGCGCCAGCTTTCAACGTCGCCGACTTATCGGAGCATGAGGAGCCCGTTCGGAGCCACTTTTCGCTTCCATATGTGCAGTTTGCTGGCAGCCATACGCAGTGTGGTTGTGGTTTTAACGAAGGACGCAAGCATTCACAGGCTTATGATGACCTGACGACGGCGCGAGCAGACGCTTTGGTGTCGTCATCACAACTTGCGCGTTACGTTCGCGAGCATCACGTTGAGCAGATTTACAGTTGTTGGTCGGGCGAAGAGGGTGAGCCCCAGGCGTTCGAGCGGCGTATCACGCCAGAAGCTTTGACTGTTGAGGATTTCGTTTTCCGGGAGCGGGAGTTATTTGTCATAGAATATGACGTAGCTTGCCATGCGGATTCATCAATCAATCATTCAAATAATGGGCCTCAAAAACCAAGGCCTTTTCATAATATCAATAAGCCAACTGAGAAACATCCGACATACCGTTGCCCATGTTGCGGTTGCCTAACGTTATGCGGGCGAAGTGGTTTTGAGATTTGCTCAGTATGCTTTTGGGAGGATGACGGACAAGATGACCACGATGCAGACGAGATTCGTGGGGGGCCTAACGGAGCCTTGAGTTTGACGCAGGCGCGGGAAAATTTTCGGCAGTGTGGGGCTTGTGATTCTCTTTATTTGCCAGACGTTCGGAAACCTTTGCCGGAAGAGCTTTGATTTAGCCGCAAATGCCCAGCCCTCAGCCCATTTGCGCCACCCGTTTGACATCCTTAAACTTGTCAAAATCATGGTCGAACGACGCCACCGCCCGGCCTAAACGTGCCGCGCGCGCCGCCAGCCAGGCATCGGAAAAATCCACGTTAAAGGCCCCGAATCGTTGCAGGGCATCCGTAACGGTGTCTTTTTCAACTGTCCCCACGCCTGGATTTTGAATAACCGCGAGCAGCACACTCACCACTTCCGTTCGGCTGCGTAAATATCTCCCCAGCAACACATAGACCACTTCAGCCACCGCCAGCGCGTCCAGATGAAGCGCCACTTCGCCCCGTTCGGCTCGCTCGAAAAGCGCGGTGCAAGCCGCGCCTTGGCGCGGATCATCTTGAACCAAGAACCGCACCAGCACGTTGGCATCCAGCAGCAAGGACTTCATGGCTTCTGCTTGGCAATTCGTTCATGCCGGACCAGGGCGGCCTTGGCCAGTTCCTGGGACATCCCCGAGCCGCCGGCGTCAGACTTGAGACAACCCGCCAATTCGCTAATCGAACGCACCCGCTGCCCGACAATTTTGTCGCCCTGGACTTCCCAGGCAATGCGCTGGCCAATTTTGAACGGCAAATCCTTGCGAACTTCCTCCGGTATGGTGACTTGCCATTTGGAAGTAATCGTTGATACAACACCACTCATAATAACAAATCTTACCATATATTTACTTCCTTACACAAGAATATATTCCTTACCCTAAAAAGTCCTGACCCCTAAAACAGCCTCCCTCTCCCCCTCCACCAAACGTCGTATTCTGCCCGGCTCCGCAAACTGGCACCCTTCCCGCTCAATTGATCCAAACCATGTCACACCCATTTTACGCCCGGGTCCTGCTGCCCGTTTGCCTGCTGGCCAGTACCCTGGCCGCCCCGGCCGCCGACCGCCAGATCACCGCCGATTGGAACTCCGTCCAGGGCCCCACCGCCCAGTTGTTCCATGAGTGCATCGGCGCCGGCCGCGCCAACGAGGGCCTCCGCGCCGACTGGCAGCGGCAACTCGCCCTCTGCCAGGGCGAAATCGGCTTCAAACAAATCCGCTTCCACGGCCTGCTCTCCGATGACATGGGCGTTTACGCCGAGGGCCGGGATGGCCGCCCCATCCACAACTGGCAGTACGTCGATTCCCTCTACGACGCCCTCCTCGCCCAGCACATCCGGCCCTTGGTCGAACTCAGCTTCATGCCCTCCGCCCTCGCCAGCGGCTCCAAGAAAATTTTTTGGTGGCAGGCCAACGTCACCCCGCCCAAATCCTACCCGAAATGGGATGCCCTCATTCACGACCTCGTAGCCCACTGGACCGAACGCTACGGCGCCGAGGAAGTCCGCCATTGGAATTTCGAAATCTGGAACGAGCCCAACTACCCCGGCTTCTGGGGCCCCCGCCATCCGGATCAAGCCCAGGCCGAATATTTTGAACTCTACGCCCACACCGCCGCCGCCGTGAAAAGCGTCGCCCCCACTTATCAAGTCGGCGGACCTTCCGGGGCCGGACCCGACTGGGTCCCCGCCCTGCTGGCCTTTTGCGCCGCCAGCAATGTCCCGCTCGATTTCGTGAGCTACCACGGCTACGGCCTCGGCGGCGGCCCCAGCGGTCTGGATGCCGACGGCAATTCCTATCTCTATTTGAGTCCGGACCTGCTCGCCCCCGCCCGCAACGCCTACAGCCAGCGGGCCGCCATCGATGCCAGCCCGTTTGCCGGCCGGCCGATTCACGTTACCGAGTGGAGCACCTCCTATTCGCCCCGCGACCCCGTGCATGACAGCTATTTTTCCGCGCCCTACATCCTCGCCCAGTTCAAAGAGATCCAGACCCGCGTCGCCTCCTTCTCTTACTGGGTCTTCACCGATATCTTTGAGGAAAACGGGCCGGCCATGACCCCCTTCCACGGTGGCTTCGGCCTGCTCACCATCGGCGGCATTAAAAAGCCCGCTTTTTATGCCTACCAATTCCTCAACCAACTCGGCCCCACCGAATTAAAAAACGCGGACCCCCAATCCTGGGTCTGTCGCGACACCCGCGGCGGCGCGCAAATCCTCCTCTGGGACCTCACCCATCCCACCGGCGGCACCATCGCCAACCACGTCTACTTCCGCCAGCCCCATCCCGCGCCCGACAAAGGCACCGTCACCGTCCATCTTACCGGCGTGCCTGCGGGCAAGTATGAACTCCAACGCTGGCATGTCGGCTACCATCACAACGACCCCTACACCACCTACCTCGAAATGGCTTCTCCCGGTCAACTCACCCGGACGCAGGACCAAACCCTGCGCGACGCCAGCCGTGGCGAGCCGGAAGCCAGCGAGCCGCTGGAAATCCCCGCCTCTGGCGAATTGAACGCGGTTTTGCCCATCCACGAAAACGACGTCCTCCTCCTGAAACTCGTCCCGCAATCCAATTGATACTCTTTAAATATGCCTGCGGCTCCATTTCCAGGTTGTGTCGCCCCCATTCCGGTGCGCGCCCCTCCCCGGACGCAGACACCACCCAACAATGGTTGGTTTTTTGAGCCAAGGAAACTGATGTGTTGGCAGTCACGGAGCCAGCTTGTGACACATCAGCCCGAGGCCCAACGGGCCGTCATCCCTCAGCCCAGCCCAGCGGGCTGGGTAGTCTTGTCCCCCGGTATGGCGGCCTGCAGGGCCGCGATACAATACGCTTGCCACCTTGTCTCACGTTACCAAACCAAGACCACGTTGGCCGCAACGTGAAAATCCTTGCCAATATAAGACGGTATCCATAATCAACCTCCCCATGAAATATTTCCCCAGCCCACTGCTCCGCCTCGCCCTGCTGCTCCTGGCCACCCCAGTCGCCTCCAGCCTCCGAGCCGACGACGCTCCCGCCGCCACCACCGAAACCCCTGCCCAGCGCGACACCCGCCTGGCCTGGTGGCGCGAAGCCCGCTTCGGACTTTTCATCCACTGGGGCGTCTATTCCGTCCCCGCCGGCGAATGGAATGGCAAGCCCGTCTGGGGCGGTGGCGAATGGATCATGAACTGCGGCCAAATCCCTGTGGCCGATTACCAAAAATTACCCGCCCAGTTCGACCCCGAGAAATTTAACGCCGATGACTGGGTCAAAGCCGCCCGTGATGCCGGCATGAAATACATCGTCATCACCGCCAAACACCATGACGGCTTCGCCATGTTCAAGAGCGCAGCCAGCTCTTTCAACATTGTTGACGCCACCCCCTTCCATCGGGACCCCCTCGCGGAACTCGCCACCGCCTGCCGCAAATACGGCCTCAAGCTCGGCTTTTATTATTCCCAAGCCCAGGATTGGAACCACCCCGGCGGCAGCGCCATCCCCGTCAACAGCCGCAAGACCGAGCATTGGGACCCCGCCCAGGACGGCAGCATGGATGATTATCTGGCCACTGTCGCCGTGCCCCAGGTCCGCGAAATTTTAAGCAATTACGGCGAATTTCCCGCCGTGCTCTGGTGGGACACGCCCAAGGACATGACCCCGGAGCGGGCGGCGAAACTTTATGAGGTGGTGAAACAACTCCGGCCCAACATCATCATGAACAACCGCCTCGGCGGCAACTACCCCGGCGACTCCGAAACCCCCGAGCAAACCATCCCCGCCACCGGCTTCCCCGGCCGCGATTGGGAGACCTGCATGACCATGAATGACACTTGGGGCTACAAGCGGGACGATAACCATTGGAAATCCACCGAAACCCTCATCCACAACCTCGTGGACATCGCCAGCAAAGGCGGCAACTACCTCCTCAACGTCGGCCCCACCAGCGAGGGCCTCATCCCCGAACCCAGCCTCGAACGCCTCCAGGCCATCGGCGCCTGGATGCGCGTCAACCATGCCGCCATCTACGACACCACCGCCAGCCCCTTCAAAAAACTCCCTTGGGGCCGTTGCACCAAACGCGTCGCCGGTAATAAAACCACCCTCTACCTCCACGTCTTCACCTGGCCCGCCGATGGCCGCCTGCTCGTCCCTGGCCTGCACAATGCCGTCAAATCCGCCCGCCTCCTGGCCGACGACACCAAACTCGCTTTCACCCCGGTTCCCGATGGCGTGCTTATCACCGTGCCCGCCACCGCCCCTGATCCCATCTCCTCCACCATCGTCCTGAAAATCCAGGGTCTCCCCGAAGTCACCAGCATTCCCATTCTGCCGGAATCCGACGGCACTGTGCGCCTGACTGCCCGCGATGCGGACCTTCACGGCGCGCTCAACTACGAATCCGGCGGTGGCAAGGACAATATCGGCTTTTGGACCAACCCGTCCGACACCGCCAGTTGGAATTTTCGCCTCACCCAAGCCGGCAAGTTCACCGTGCTGGCCGACCTCGCCACCCAAGGCTCCGGCCAGTTTGACCTCCTCGTAAATGGCCAAACCCTCCATGGCACCGCCCCAAACACCGGCGAGTACACCCGCTTCCAAACCATCCCACTGACCGGCACCCTCACCTTCCCCGCCACCGGGGACTACACCCTCACCGTGCGCCCCGTCGCCACCGACTGGCAACCCCTGAACCTCCGCAGCCTCCGCCTCATGCCCGCCGGAAATTAACCCTGCCCACTGTCAACATTTCATCGTAGCGGCGTCTCGGCGGAGCGCCGCATGAATCACATTTCCACCGCCCAGCGCTGAGCATCATTTCCAACCGGCGCCAAGGTTTGTGACCCGCGGCACCTGCCCTCGCCAGCCAGCACAAGGCTCAAGCCTTTCGCCCCATTTCTTCATTCTTCATTCTGCCTTCTTCATTCCCCCCGCGCGGTCAGCCGCGGCAGCCAGACCGTTATTTCCAGCCCGGCCGGCTCCCGGTTCTTGGTCTCCACCCGGCCGCCCAGCAGCGTGATAATCCGCATTGCCAGGGCGGGCCCCAGCCCCAAATCACCGCCGGGAAAAGGTTTGCTGACCGCCAGCACTTCAAACAAATGCACCAAGTCCGGCTCGGCCAGGCGGTGCTTTCGGGTGGTAAAGGTCAGGACCACATCCTCCAACCGCGGCAGGGCCGAGACCGCCACCACCCCGTCCTCCTCCTCGGTGTAGCATTTGAGACAAGTCTCCCACAAACACCGCAACGCCTTTTGCAGACTCAGCGATTCCCCGCAAACCAGCCCCAAGCCATCCGCCGGCAATGTCACCCGCTTACCCGGCGCCGGAACCAGTTCATGAAGCGACCCTTGCACTGCCCCCATCACTTCATCCAGGGACACCGTGCCGCCCACCCGGCCCTGGCCGCTCAACTCGACCTCGCCAAGCAACTTCGCGTCATCCAGCAACCGCATGATCCGCCTCCGGGAGTCTTCGTATAGCGCATGCAATTCGGCTTCCGGCTGCCCGGTGCGCTGGCTGTCAAAAGCCAGGTCGGCCGCGCCCATGAGCCCGTTCAACGGCGTGCGCAATTCGTGGGCGATCAGGCTTAAAAAGTCGGTTTTGGTTCGGTTCAGCAGGGCCAGCCGTTCGTTCGCCGCGCTCAACTCCCGCGTGCGCAGCCGCACCATTTCATCCAGCCTCTGATTCTGTTCCATCAACTCCCGTTGCAAGCGCTTTTGCATTAACTGGGTGTTGACCCGCACCATCACCTCCGAGATTTGGAACGGCTTGGTGATATAATCCACCCCGCCGGCATCGAACGCCTTGAGCTTGTCCTCCGTATCCTGCAGTCCACTAATGAAGATCACCGGGATGTCCCGTATGCGCTCCATCGACTTGAGCCGGCGACAAACGGCATAGCCATCCATCTGCGGCATCCGCGCATCGAGCAACACCAGGTCCGGCGGCGACTTTTCGATGGAACTAAGGGCCAGGGCGCCACTCAGGGCCATCCGGACTTTAAATCCGTTCTGCTGCAATAAGGTCGCCAGCAATTTCAGGTTGGCCGGGGTGTCATCCACCACCAGGATCGTTTCCAAATGGGCCCCTGCCGGAGTGCCTTTCATGGGCTTGGCTCCTGTGGGCGAAACGGCCTGGTCGGCGGGGAGATCATGCGCGGCAAACTCATGGTGGTCGTAGATTGGCTTGAATGATGGATTATTGGCTTCGGACGGACTCTGGTTTGGGCCTCGCCCGAAAGAAAGCAGATTGCAGCCAACACCCCAAAAAATGCAACAAACGCTGGTTTGGCCCCCCCGTCCGGTAAAATCCCCGCCGCCTCCCTGACAACGAAAAAGCCGGACGTAAGCCTGCCGCCCGGCACTCACCCTGGCGCAGGCGTTCTCGCCTGCGGGTCATGGCGGCCTCTCGCCGCCATGACCCATTACCCCTTGCAGCCCCACGGAGAACCGTCTCCTCGCCCCACTGATCTCGTAGGAAACGAGGTAACGAGCTTTTAAATAAACCGGGGGGGGTTCCACCGTTGCCACCACCGCCCCCCACCCAACGTGGCAAAACGAATACCCACCGGCCTGCCTTGCACTAGGGCTTGTTAACACTAATTGACATTGGCGGAATTTGCGGTATTCTCGCCGGGCAATGGAACTAACCGAGGGCCAGTTTCAACGCATTGCCGATTGCCTGCCGCGTCAACGTGGCAACGTCGGCATGACCAATTTGC
>CAITTG010000036.1 GCA_903895255.1 uncultured Verrucomicrobia subdivision 3 bacterium | reverse complement strand
GCAAATTGGTCATGCCGACGTTGCCACGTTGACGCGGCAGGCAATCGGCAATGCGTTGAAACTGGCCCTCGGTTAGTTCCATTGCCCGGCGAGAATACCGCAAATTCCGCCAATGTCAATTAGTGTTAACAGGCCCTAGCGCATTAATCAGCAAATTTTGAGGTTTAAATGGGGTGGGTGAGCAAGACAAAAGAACGTCAATTGCGTATTTCACGAATACGCAAATGGCGCACTTTAAGAAGACGTAAAAAGCTTAAAAAGCGCCTAAGACACAAAGCTAAGTACGAAAGCAAATTCAGCAAAATCAGGCCTGAATCGCGGCGCAGTGGACCTCCAGCCACCAATTTTCAACTATCATTTCCACCAACGTTGGATTTTGATATAAACTTTGACGAAACGATAATGTTTTTTGCGGCGTTTCGCCGACTTATATTTAAAATCAAGCCTCATTCCATCAGGATAAATCATTCAGCGTTGGTAAAAATTAGCCCTGCGGCCGCACTTGTTTTAATCGCTGAAATTGTAAGGGGTTCAAAGATTTTACCCCGTTGCAAATGGCGAGGAACGGATATTAAAAATCAAGAAGTCCGTGAATTGCTTGGCGAGGTTGGATATTGGGATTATTTTAAAGGGATCAACTGGAGAAAGACGCCAGGGAATTCGCGGCAATATATTCAGCATAGAACAGGCAACCACACCATTGGAACGGTGGCAAAAGAACTGGTACAGCATTACATGCCAGAGCTAAAAGTTGCCGAAGAAAGCAAGAAAGCTCTTTACCCGGCAATAATTGAATGCATGGATAACGTGATGAAACATGCATATCCATTAGCGGACAAGGGAAAATACCACTTTAACAGATGGTGGCTACTTGGATTTCGTGACCCCCAAACGCACGAGGTATTTTTCTGCTTTTTTGACCAAGGTTACGGCATCCCGAAAACCATTCGGGTTCGAGTAAAAGACAAACTGGGCCCGCTTTCGCAATCAGACTCTGAGCTTATCGTTAAAGCTGTCGTTGAGGGACATTATTCCAGCACAAAAGACCCAACCAGAGGCCGTGGCTTGCCTACTTTGAAGAGGTTTATCGACGCTGCAAAAGCCGGCGAATTGATGATTGTTTCGCACAAAAGCCGATGTATTTTCTCGAAAGCTGGCACTACCGAGTACAATTACGAAACACGATTTGACGGCACCCTTATAATTTGGCGGTTGCAAAACTGAGAATCCGTGGTTTACTATCCTAATTGTGCGAGGAAATTGCATATGAGCGAAACCACTATTAACTTTGTTCAAGATTTCACTGATTGCCCTGGTGGCCGTTTGGAAATCCATGGGGATCATTCCGGGCAGCAGTTTCGTGAAAAAATCCTTCGCCCAGCATTAGACAAATTTAATACCGTGGTGTTGAATTTGGACGGAGCAGTTGGTTTTCCATCTTCCTTTATTGACGAAGTTTTTGGTGTTTTATCCGAACAGATTGGATACGATTTGATGAAGCAGAAACTCGTCATTAAGTTGACAGATGATCCATTAGCTTTGAGGGAAATTGAGGAGTGTATGCTCGCACACAAGGCTTAATCGATCTGGTGACCATGTGATTCGGCTGAACCTAATTCTTCTTTTTGCCCTTACGATTACCTTCGCCTTGGCCAATGCCTTGGCGGAGGCAACGTTCTCGAATAATCCTTCAACAACGTTTGCAAACGATTCTCATGGATCTGAAAAAGGGCCAATTTATATTGAAAAATCAAATATTGTCGTTGAAACCATCATTACAATAGTAATTTCGATTCTTACGACAGTAATCACAAATGCATATCAGGAAAAGAACCGCATCAAGCAGATGCTTCAAAAGGAATTTCTCAACGCAATAGATGAACTGCGAAAAAGATCAGAAGACGTTGCAAGTCAGGTTGTTATAAATCTAACTTCATTTTCTCAAAAATCCCACAAAAATTCTCAGACGGCCATAATGCTGTGTTTAAAATCATGCGCTGGTACGATGACTCGGGCAAAAAGTTTATTGCGAGACGATGAGGCTGCAAAATTTGAGACTGCATTTTTAAGCTGGAAGGCGGAGTTAACGGGTGCACCTTTTCCGATTCAAAAAAAGGAATTTGTCTGCCAAAATCACGATTTTCCGGTTAAAAATGTTCACACTGCCCAGGCGGCTTTGAGTAAATACCTGGATGATGTCAGTCGTGAATGCTTATGCGGAAAGCTTGTGATTCCTGCAGAGCACAAGAAAGGCTGATTAACGAATGCACTTTCAGGACAAGCTCGGCTTAGTTTAATTTGAAATCCTGTCTTTGAAGGCGGCTTTGGTCTCATGGCGCAGGCTCTCGATTTGGGCCATCACCGCGCGCCAAGATTTGGTGATTTTTGCGTCCCGGCCATGATAGATGCTAACCGTGTGCGCCGCCATCCCCAAATAAAACAAGGCCATCGAGGCGTTTCCGTCCAAATTTCTGAAAGTGGCTAATTTAATCGTCCGGTTTTTGGTTTTCATGAAAGGATGACCAAGGAATTTAATGCGCTTGATTTGAGAGACCGACGGGATTTACATAGAAACCAGCAGGCACGTTTCGGACGTTTGCTGCCGGGTTAATTCATGGCAGCCCCTGCCATTCTTTTACAATTCGCCGCCGCCTAAAAGGGCCATGGTGGCATTCAATTTTTGTTCGGGCGACAGGGAAGATGCCGCGATTCGATTGGTCTGCAGGGTGGTGAATTGCCGGACACTTAAATTAGTAATTTCATCCACCGGCTTGAGCGCATCGATCACGAACAAATAGGGCTTTTTAATCCCGAGAAATATTTGGCGGGCCTTGAGCAGGGTGCCGGTTTCTTCAAAATGGTTGGCGCGATCGCCCCGGGTGCGAATACGTTCAAGGCCGCATTTGGGTTCCAAATCCAAAAGCACCAGAAGATTGGGCTCCGGAGCGAAGGCCTCATTCCTCAGGCGTATGACGTCAGGGGACATCCCCCGGGCACCTTGATAGGCCATATTGGAAAAATAATAACGGTCAACCAAAACGACAGCCCCGGCTTGCAATGCGGGATCAATTCTGGATTCGACATGCTCCATGCGGTCCTTGATAAAAGCCTCAAGCTCCTCTTCGAGGGGTCCGGTGAAGCCAGACCAGGCCGCTGGATCCTCCGCCAAATAGAATTCATCCCCAAACTGGACCGAGGGTGTCCGATCGTTCGCTGCACAAAAATGCGTTTCCGTTGGGGCAAGTTGCCTTTTGGTAAATACCTCATGCAACTTGAGCGAGTCGTAATAATGTTTGCATAGAGAGGCCATTCCACGTTTTCCATAGGTACAATTTTCCGGTACACGGTGGGGTGATAAAATCAAGGACTGGAGGATGTCGCCAAAATAGAGCTGGTTTATCCACGGAAGATTTACCAGCAAAGGCGTGTCAGGTTTTTTCACGGGTCAAAACGGGGGGTGGACGGCGGCCAGGAGCTGCCGGCCCAAAAGTGCAATGCCCCAAAAGGCTGGCGAATGGTGTTGCCAATTGATGCGGAATAGTCAATCAGTTAAGGTAAAAAAGTGAATAACGAAGTCGTTTTAAAAATTTTTGGCCAGAATATCCGGGAATTACGACTCGCCAAAAAGTATTCCCAGGACCGGCTGGCCCTTTTAGCCGGGCTGCATCGGACGTATATATCGGATGTGGAACGGGGTGCGCGCAACATATCGCTATTCACCATCGTGCGGCTTGCCAACGCTTTGGAAACGCCGATTACGAGCTTATTTCCCCAGTATCTGCAGGATAAAATTTAATCGTGATTGCTATTAAAGCTGGGGGTGGACGTCGGCCAGGATGATAGGTTTTTGCCAGGGCTTGGCCGCATGCTCGGGGTTGCGCGCGCGGGTAAAGGCCCAATGACAGTGGGGGCATTGGAAATGTCCCGCCGGCAGAACCATTGCCTTTTGGAGCTAATCAGATATTTTAACCCCATGGTCTTCCCCATCTGCCGTTTAACGCTTGCCTGGTTTGGCCTTTCGAGGTTATGCCTGACTATCGCCAGTTTGAGCAGTGTGGCCGAAGCCGGGGAATATAGCATTACGACATGGGGGGTGGACGAAGGCCTGCCACAAAGCTCGGTGACTGACATCGCCCAGACCCCGGACGGATTCATTTGGGTCAGCACGCTCATGATGGGCTTGTCCCGCTTTGACGGCGTTAATTTCGTAAATTTTAATTCCGCTAACACACCTGAAATGGTGAATTCCGGCATCCACCATTTGCTGGTGGACAAGCAGGGAAATCTTTGGGTGAACGATTCCACGGGCAATTTGTTATTGCGGCAGGACAATGGCTTTATCAAGGTTGGTGAAGGGATTAAATTGGGGGTCTTGATCGGTGAGCATGATGGCGCCATCGCTTTTGCCACACTGGACGGTGAACTGGTGATCGGACTTCATTTAGATGGCCGCCAATGGACTTGGCGGCACTTCAAACCACCATTCCCTGGGCGAGTCAATTATTTTGAAGACGCCGACGGCGTGCTTTGGTTTTTGAATTCGGGCGGAAAGATTGGTCGTTTTACCGGGGATAAATTTGAGCTAATGGATGCGCCTCCAGGAATGGGTGGAGGTAGAATCCAAACGTTATCCAGTACCGCCTCAGGCCAAATCATGGTCGGAACCGACACAGAGCTCGCTCGCTGGGACCATGGAGCCTTTGTGAACATTAGCCCTGACGGATCAAATGTTTCAGTTCGGCGGATCATCCCGGTATCCCACGGGTTTTGGCTGGAGACGGATGACAAGATCTGGTTCTTCGATGGTGACCGTTGGGTCGAACCGGTGGTCGGCTGGAGCAGTCGGCAGGCACCCTGGTCACATTTCCAGTCAATAAGGGAGGATAACGCAGGTGGGTTGTGGTTTTCCCTGGGGTCCGGAGGCTTGGCGCATGTTACCCACACGGGTAAGTTTGTTCGGGTCACTAGCGAGGATGGTTTGCCCAGTCAGGTCGTCCAAACGTATTTTTGCGATCATCAGGGAAACCTTTGGGCCGGCTACCATCGCGGGGGCTTGATACAGCTGCGCAAGGAATCATTTCATGCCATTACTCGGGCTCAAGGGTTGCAGGACACCCTGGTCACTTCAGTCACCGAAGACCAATCGGGGGCAATATGGCTGGGCAGCGCGGGAGGCTCGCTCACTCGCTGGGCGGGTGGGAGATGCGAGAATTATGCTCTGCCGTCCGATATCATCCCCAGCCAAAACCTTGTACTATGCGGCGCGCCTGATGGTCGCGTATGGATCGGGACTGGGGCTAAAGGACTGCTCTTCTGGAACCATGGCGAATTTCATCAGGCAATTCCCCCTGAACAAATTCCCTTGGGCGTGCGGCAAATGATCGCAACCAAAAATGGCGATGTGTGGTTTGGGAACTTTGGCGGGCTCTGGAAATATGATGGCAAAAACTTGCGATGCGTGGTTCCTACCGGCGCCAACGATCAGGTGGTGGCGGCCTTGGCCGAATCTGTGGATGGCGCCATTTTGTTTGGCACGATGGGCGGAAGTTTATGTCGATGGCAAACCAACCAGCTATCGAGTTATCAGCCGGGGGATAATGTGCCATTGAGCCGCATTTGGGCATTATGCGCCGAAACCAACAACACGGTTTGGGCCGGGACCATGAGCGGTGGTCTCTTGCGATTTTATAACGGAAAATTCCGGCGGTACACCAAGGCAGACGGTCTGGTGGATAATGATATATCGCACATTCTCGCCGATAACCTGGGAAATCTCTGGCTGGGTTCTGGCCGGGGCGTTATGTGTGTGGCCAAGCAATCCCTGTTAGACAAATCTGAAGGTTCACCCCCGGTCCCCTGCCGGGTATTTGGCCGGAATGACGGTTTGCCAACCATGGGGCTGACCCTCGAATTCGCCCCGAGTTGTGTGAAAACACACGATGGCATCCTGTGGTTTGGCACAACCAAGGGTGGAAGCTGGGTCCAACCGGATGACATACGCGTAACCGAACCCGCCCCACCGGTGCTCGTGGAATCCATTTGGACTGACCGCATTCCGCGCGCCTTATCAAAACCCGGTATGGTGGCCGATTTGCCGCAAATTTCCGTTGCCCCCGGCGTGAACAGCATCGAAGTGCGTTACACCTCGCCGGATTTTACCGCCCCCGATTTCATGCGGTTCAAATATCGTCTGGAGCCATTAGATTCGGACTGGCTGGACGCAGAGTCGCGGCGCAGCGTGGACTACAATCATTTGCCAGCCGGACAGTATATTTTCCGGGTGACAGCGGAAAACAGCGATGGCATTT
This sequence comes from uncultured Verrucomicrobia subdivision 3 bacterium, assembly GCA_903895255.1. GTDB lineage: Bacteria > Verrucomicrobiota > Verrucomicrobiia > Limisphaerales > UBA11358 > UBA11358. The sequence continues at coordinate 92,863 of CAITTG010000036.1, read as the reverse complement.
GGAATGCGGCAGGGGCAAGTTTTCGACTGGTTGTACAACCTCACCTTTGGGAGCGGAAATCCTTTCTTGCCTTGAGCTTGGTCCTGCTGGTCGGAACCAGCGCGCTGATGGTCCGCCAGATGACCACACGGAGGCTGCGCCGCAAGCTCGAAACACTTCATCAGCAGCAACAAATTGAGCGTGAGCGGGCGCGGATTGCACGTGATCTGCACGATGACCTCGGCGCTGGCTTGACAGAAATCAGTGTGACTAGTGTTTTTGCCCAGAACCCTGCCCTGCCAGTGGTGGAATCCCGTGATTGCCTACATGAGATCGACGTGCGCGCGCGGGACCTCGTCCAGCGGATGGATGAAATTGTTTGGGCGGTAAACCCGCGCAACGACTCGTTGGCTTCATTGGCACACTATTGCTGCCAATACGCCAAACAGTTGCTTCAACCCTTGGGCCTGGCTTGCCGGTTTGATTTGCAACCTGGACTGCCTGAACTAGTGCTCACCTCGGAGCATCGCTATAATTTCTTTCTGGCTTTCAAGGAGATTATCAATAACGTTGCCCGCCATTCGCGGGCAACTGAGTTACACCTCTCCATCCACGCCAGCAACGGGCAATTGCAATTTTTAGTCGAAGATAACGGCTGCGGCTTTGAAAAAGGTCCGGAAATTGTTGGGGCGGATGGCTTGCGAAACATCCGGGAAAGGGTTGAGCTCATGGGGGGGCAATGTGACATCCTTAGCCAACCGGACAAGGGCACGCGCGTTTTCGTGCTTTTGCCCTTGCATGAATCTGGCTCCAAAGCAAATTGATGGAGTAACCCGTTTGGGATATTGTAAATCAAATGCCAAAACCTAAAAATAAATCAATGGCACTTGGCATTGATGGCGGCTTAGTGATTCTGGATTCAACTCCGCAGACGCTGCCGGCGATGGGACGCTCAACGAGCGTTGGCATCGTCGAGGACAATGCCGGTTTACGGCGGAGCCTCGTCCGGTTGATCAGTCACACCTCAGGAATGTCTTGTGTCGGCGCTTGGTCGGAGGGGACTTCGGCTCTCGCGGAATTACCGGCGCTTAAACCCAACGTCGTCCTCATGGACATTAATCTGCCGGGAATGTCCGGGATTGAATGCACCACGCGGCTAAAGCAGCTCTGCCCGGAAACGCAGGTTATCATAGTTACCGTTTATGAGGACAATGAAAATATTTTCCGTGCCCTGCAAGCCGGTGCCTGCGGCTACATGCTCAAGCGAGCCTTTTCGGATAAAATACTGGAGGCAATCTCCGAGGTTTGCAGCGGAGGCGTGCCAATGAGCAGCGAGATCGCGCGAAAGGTAATTCAAGCTTTTCAAAAACCGCCACCCCAGCCAGCCAACCAGTTGGAACTCACGAAAAGGGAGTTGGAAATACTTGAATTGGTGGCCCAGGGTTTGGTTAACAAAGAGATTGGAGACCGGCTTGCTATCAGCTATTGGACCGTAAAGGCGCATGTTCGTCACATCTATGAAAAACTTCATGTGCGTACCCGGTCCGAAGCCGTGGTCAAGTTCATGTCCGAAAATCCGCTGGCTGCCGCCCCCCGTCCCAACCTGACAAATTGATCGGTATCCGTCCAAATGGTCAGAGCTAAGCACCTCATGAATCCATGGCGTCTACTGGGTTATGATATCGCTCGATAGGGTGATAGTTTTGCTGATCGGAATCTGCAAAAATATTGAAGCATCCATGAAACAACGTTCTCAATTCTTTGGAAAGACTGCCTTTACGCTCATTGAACTGCTCGTAGTGATCGCCATCATTGCCATCCTGGCGGCCATGTTGTTGCCGGCTCTCGCCCGGTCCAAAGCAAAGGCTCAGGGCATTGTGTGCATCAACAACATGAAGCAACTCAACCTGGCATGGCTCTTGTATGCGGGTGATTTTGGTGACCATGTGCCCTTGAATCCGGCGGGCAGTTCCAGTGACGATGTTGGCGTGCCTGGCGGAGTCTGCAATGCCTGGGTAGCAGGCTGGGAGCAGTACGCGCCCAACAGCACCACCGACAATACCAACACCCTCTTTCTGGTTTCCCCCAATTACCAACAATATGGTTCCATCGGGTATTACCTCAAAAACGCTGGAGTCTACCATTGTCCCGGGGACAAAACTAGCGACCCCAAGTATGGTCCGCGCGTGCGTTCCTGCTCCATGAACTGTATGGTGGGTTATACTGACGCCTCCGGAAACTACAACATTGATGGCGATGTTGCCAATTATGAAATCTATCGAAAGAGTTCCGATTTCAAAAAGCTCTCACCGTCTAATGCTTTTGTATTTCTGGATGAACAGGCCAGCAGCATCGATGATGGCTGGTTCCTGCTGGATCCCGCAGGATATAATCCCACGGGGAACACTTCTTCGCTGCAAGTGCGCAACCTGCCAGCGGTTTACCACAACCTATGTAGTTCATTTGGCATGGCGGACGGCCACGCGGAGATTCACAAATGGCTCTCCTCCAAGTTTGCCAACCTCTTTGGAGATACGCAGTACAGCTCGATTAGTTCGTCTGGAAATGCAGGCCAGGACCTAAATTCCGGCTACACCGATATCTATTGGCTGGTTTCCCACGCCACTACCATCAAATAATGGGCGGTTTTGGCAGTCCTTGCCGCTAAATGCAAAATCACCACGAGCAAAAAATAAACACACCTCGTTAAATATTTTTAGCACCTTGGTTCAAAAGGAAGCTTGCCATTTTGATTTTATAAATTAGGGCATTAATGCTCCGAGGTATCGCTGCCAGCTCTGCTTTGCCCTTATGGCCAACCTCATTTTGCATCTTGGAGTTGCGAAAGCAACGGGTATAGCACCTTAGCCAGGCGCTTTGACGGGGCACCATTGGTTTCATCAATCAATATTCCCGCGATCCCTATCATATCTTTGTAGCGCAATTTGAGCTCTGCCAGGCCACCACATCCACACAAGCGCGCCATTCACAATCACCAGGAGCATACCCTTGCATAGAATACTCGTTCGCACACATGGACACGCATGCTTGCAGCGGACGTGGCTGCCGGCGGACGTAAGCCAGGATGGCATGGCGCTGCATTGTCAGGTCCCGGCCCGCCATGGGTACCCCGGCGCTGTGCAAGGCGTCTATGAGTTCGGGAGCCTTCATACCTCCTCGTCTATTTCCACCAAACTCTTTTTGGCGTAGGGCGTGGGCTTTTTACGAGGATTATTCCCAGCCTCCCATGGGCTGGCCTCCAGAAATTGAAGGCTATCCTGATGAAACCACAGTCGCCGCGCCGGAAAATCCCCGTCACCACCGAGCTGGGCATCCACGATAAAGTAAGCATCGTAGCCCGGCAAATTCTTTCACCTTTAACGCCAACTTTCTCCGCAGCAGCCTGGCTGCTCAATACGGCCTGAAACTCCCTCCGCTCCAAGGGCCTTAAGTTAAATAGCGAACACGAACATTCGCCACCCCTGCCAGACCGGTGCTCTCAACGTTCGCACCAATCACCCGCAGCAAAGTGACAGCGCTGCGCCTACCCAATCAGAGACGCCCTGCCCTGACTGGGGATTGTATTTATTGTGGATTTGCGCCAGTATCGTGGCGCAATAATTATTAAGGATACACTCTTTACTGGTTATGGGCTTTCGATTCAGTCGGCGGATGAGCATTTTACCGGGTCTGAAACTCAATTTCAGCGGCAGCGGGGTTTCGTTGTCAGCCGGGGTGCCTGGGGCGCATCTCAATTTTGGGTCCCGGGGCACGTATGCCACTGTTGGGCTGCCGGGCACCGGACTGTCCTACCGTCAACGCGTCGGCGGCGGGCAGAGCGGGCGGCCGGGATCCGCTTATGCCGGGTCAACCGCAGCGGGCTTGCTGGGAAATCCGGAAAATGACGAGGTGGTGCAGCGAATTGCTCAGGCGGGCACCCTGCACGAAACGATCTCAGAAGCGCAGGCACGGCAGTACCTGACGGATCCACGGATCAAGCTGATCGATCCAGAAACCGGGCTTCACCTTACCCAGGCCCGGCTGGAAGCGAAAATAAAGGCCAACGACCGCCAGGAAAAGCGGGCGAAGCTCCAACTGCAACTCGACCAGCGGGCCGAGGTTTACGATCACCTTTTGAATTTCTGGCATCCCCTGCCGGAAATTGCCGGCCTTGAGCAGTGGCAGGCGGCGCAAACCAGGCAACCGTTTGCATCCAAGCTGTCCGTGCCGGTGGCACCGGACCTGGCCAAAGCCCAGGCTGATTTATTGGCAGAATTGACGGCCAAACATGCGGCCTCGCGGTTGGGCCAGATGCTGCCGGGGTTCGTGGCTAGTCATGCGGCGGAAAAGGACATGGCGATAGCCTGGCCGGAGCGCGCGGCCGGTATCCAGTCTGAATTCGACCGGCAAAACCAGGAATACCAGCAAGCGCTGGCGACCGAGACGACCGCCTGGGAGGCGGCGGAGACCAAACGCACGGATTGGGTGGCCCGGTTGCTGGCCGGGGATGTGGAGGAAACCCACCATACCCTGGCCGAGGTGCTTGGCGGCCTTCAACTGCCCTTCAAATTGCATTGTGATTTCTTCCTGCGCGACTCGGAAACGGTCTATCTGCAACTGGAATTGCCGGTGCTGGAGGAAGTCATCCCAGAAACCCAAACGGAATTGTCGGCGCGGGGCGAACCCCGGGAAACCCGGCGGCCGGAGGCGGCGCGTCAGGCGGATTATACGCGGCTCGCGCTCGGAGAGTGCCTGTTTCTGGCGGCGGAAATTTTCTCCTACTTGCCTCGGGCGGCAACCGTGCAAGTATCCGCCTATGCCAGGCAACCACGCGAGCGTGAATCTGATCCCATCGACAGCTATCTGCTGGATGTGGCATTTCAACGCCAAGCGGTGATTGAGTTCGGCCCGGAGGGGCAAAACGTCCTCGCTTTCGTGGTGCGTCAGGGCGGTCGTTTCAAACAAAATGTCGGCGGCGGCCTGGACCGTATCGAGCCCCCATCGTGGATCACCCATGAAGATTACCGGCATTTGGTCCAGCCATCGCCAGTATGATACGGCAGGTGCCGGGCTGCCTGGCCAGCCCACAAAGCGCAATCCCGCAACCGTAAATTTGCGCGAAAATGTGTAAGCAGCGGATCCCTAAATTTCAGATTAATGAAGCGGAAGCATAGTCTGACTCCCGTTTCCTGTTCATCGGTTTATCCCAAAAGCTTATTGAATGCTGTCAATTCAACCAAGGCTTTTAGGAACCGACCAAACTCGCCCCCATTGGGTTCCATCAAGAATTTCACCTTCAGGTAAATATCCGCTCTTCCACCGCCAAACCCCAATTGAATTCAATTCCGCCCAAAATACTGCCCATTGATCAGCCGTGGGACTGGCGGACACTGGAGCCTTGTGGCTGCCTGACGCACGCGAGCAAGTGGCTTATAAAGTATTGATCGGGATCCATTAAATTACTGCTTCAAGCGGAAGAATAATTTCCCAGCGGGTGCCGGGACGGAAACGCTGTTGGTGCCGTTTGACAGCACGTTGGTGGCGATGGATGTCCAGTTGAGTAGATTGGTGGATTCCTGAATAACGACGGAAGTATTCGTAGCCCATAAAATAGTGAAATGGAATTGATTGTTTCTCACCCCAAAACTGGTGCCGCTGCCACCGATCGCGGGTTGCTGCTGATAAATGCCCGTGGCGGTGGGCCAGCCACCGAACGTGCTGCGCCATCCCGTCGCGCCCGGTGGATAAAACACTGTGCCGGAGTCGCCTTTGAACAAGGTGTTATCCGCAATGCCTCCGATGCCATTTACCGTTGGCGCATTGCCTTGGAAATAGGCCTGATGCAGAGCCGGACAATACTCGAACGCATAACCGCTTAGGTTCGTAATGCTGTTCGGAATCGTCACACTCGTCAAATTGGAACAATCAACGAACGCAGCGTAACCAATGGTGGTCACGCCGTTATCAATCAGCAGGTTTGTCAGCCCGGAACAATTGTAAAATGCCTGGCTCCCCATGCTGTTGATGCCTGTGCCGATCACCACACTGGCAAGTCCGGAACAACTATCAAACGCATATGCGCCAATGCTGTTGACACTGTTGGGAATCGTTACGCTCTTCAAAGCAGAACAGTACTGGAACGCAGAACCGCCAATGCTGATAACGCCGTTGCCAAACACCACGTTCGTCAACCCCAGGCAAATATAGAAGGCACCGCTGCCGATATTGGTGAGGCTATTGGGAATTGTCACGCTCGCGAGTCCTGAACAACCATAAAATGCGGAGTCGCCAATGCTGGTGACGCCGCCTAAAATGATAAGGTTGCCAGTAATACCGCCCGGACATTGTATGAGGGTCGCCAGAGTTTTATCATATAAGACGCCGCCCACACTCCCATAATTTGGATTGGCCGCGTTCACCGAAATGCTAAGAAGATTGGAACAATCTTGAAATGCCCGGCTGCCAATGCTGGTGAGGTTATTGGGAATGGTCACACTCGTGAGTGCTGAACAATTAAAAAAAGCCTGCGTGCTGATGCTGGTGAGGCTGTTGGGAAAAGTCACTTTCGAAAGCCCTGAACAGTTAAAGAAAGCCTGACTGCCGATGCTTGTGAGACCACTGCCGATCATCACGTTTGTCAGCCCAGAGCAACCATAGAAAACCCCGGCGCCAATGTTGGTGACGCTATCGGGAATCGTCAGGCTATTCAGACCAGAACAACCGTAGAAGGCATAATCTGAAATGTTGAAGACATTCGTGCCAATGATCACGTTGGACAGTCCCCAACACCCCGATAACGCATAACTTCCGACATTGGTGACCGTATTGGGAATGGTGACACTCGCGAGGTTCGTCAATCCGGAAAATGCCGACGCCCCGATGGCTGTCACCGGATCCCCATAGATGCTGACGGGAATCACCACGTTTAAACCGCCGACCGTGGGATCATAGCCGGTAATTGTGCTGACTCCGGCGTTGGTTATGAAAGTGAAACCTGATTGCTGGACCAGCAATTGGGCCGGGCTGCTGGTCACGCTGCCGTAATTATTGGTGACCACCACATAATAAGGGCCGGAGTTAGCTAGGGTGGCATGGTTTATCGAATAACTGGCGTCATTGGCGCCACTGATGGCGACATTGTTGAAATACCATTGATAGCCCAGGGGAGCGGTGCCGCCGGCGGTGACGTTGAAGGTGGCATTTCCACCTGCGTTTACCGATTGGTCATTGGGTTGCGTGCTGATGGATGGCAGGAAGACGGCCACCGTCGTCAGTCCGCCGTAGGTCGGGCCCCAGCCGGCGGCGCCGGATACGTAATACACAATTGCGCTGGCAGTATTCACACCGCCGAACACGCCGACACCCAAGCCGGGGGCGTTTCCCATGCATAGTAAATTGGTGAGAGCCGAACAGTCATAAAATGCATAAATTCCAATATTAGTGACGCTATTTGGAATCACCACGCTCGTCAGCCCTGAACAAGACTCAAACGTATAATTGCCGAGGCTGGCCACGCTGTTGGGAATGGTCACGCTCGTCAGCCCAGAACAGGAAAAGAACGCACCGCTGCCAATGGCAGTAACGTTGGTGAGCATGAGCACACTCGTCAGTCCTGAACAATAATCGAACGCATTATCACCAATTTGGGTGACGCTGTTGGGAATGGTATAATTTCCTATCAAACCGTTGGGATATTCGATGAGCGTGGAAATCGTTTTATCAAACAACACGCCACCACTGCTCGCATAATTTGGATTTGCTGCATCCACCATAATGTTGGTTAAATGCAAGCAAGAATCAAAAGTAAGACCGTCCATGCTTGTCACACTTTTAGGTATGGTCACGCTCGTCAGACCGGGGCAAAAATAGAAGGCATATACACCGATGTTGGTTACACTATTCGGGATCGTGACGCCCTTCAATCCCGAACAATAAGAGAACGCGCCGGCGCCGATGGTCGTGACGCTGTTTGGAATCGTCACATTTGTCAATCCCCCACAATACGCAAACGAGTGAACGCCGATGCTGGCCACGCCACTGCCAATTACCAAGTTCTCCAATCCTTGACAAAATTGGAATGCGTCATCATCGATGCTGGTGACGCTACTGGGAATTATGACGTTGGTGATGGTGGCCAGCGTATAAAATGCGTTTACGCCAATGGCTGTAACTGTATAACCATTGGTGCTGGCGGGAATGACAACGTTTGAACCGGCATTGGTGTTGTACCCGGTGATAGTGGCCACCCCGCCAGAGACGGTAAAGCCTAATTGCGCCTGCCCGGTCAACCCTGCCATGGCTAGTAGCCAGATAGTGATCAAGCTAACTTTTATCGTGCTTAGTTTCAACCATCCGGTAACCAGCTCATTGAGCCCGGGATTCTTGCGCGTCGTTAAGTCATTATGAAAGTGCAGTTCTTGGATTACTGGTATGGCGTTTTGTTGGAAGGCATAATTGATTGCCTTGTCGAAAACCAAGGTTGTCCTCACCCCATCCGTTGCCTGATTGTTTCCAGTTGGTTCCATATTCACACCCGTTGATCGCCAATGGCGGTTATTTCCCATTCCGCATCACTCATTTCAGGTTTACGCAATCATCCCGCCCACCCAGTCCGCATTAAATCAAATGCCTAAACCCGCCAAATTTTCCAAATTCTGTAATAGCGTAACGAGGCTGCTACTGTGGGCAATCCCAAAGCAAAGTGCGCCACTTCCTTGGATTCTGTGGTGCGCGGCACGCGCAGCCAACGCTGTTTGGTGAAGATTAAGGGCATTCCCTCTGGGCGACCCAGTTTATGCCCCAGCATTTAGTTTTGAAAATTGATAGTGAATGGGGTGCGTTTTATTTGTGAATGATCATAAGTGGTGCCGTGGTTCAGTCTTTGTTCGCTGGATAAAACTTCCGAGCTGGACGGATGATAATATAGCTGCCGCCATTAAGGGGTTGCACTGCCGCCAGTATCGCCTCCACCTTGCCTTCCGCGTCCAGATAAACCTCCGGTCGCTCCACACGATTCACTTTCAAGCGTTCGCCATCGGTAACTGGAATCAGATCATTTTGCGACCAAACTGGCAGATCGGAAAATAATTGGTAATGCACCCCGTCTTTTGAGGTGTAATAGACCACTGCTTTATTGATGCCCGTGACTTTTCCCTGCCAATCGGTGCACAGCAGATTGTATTGGTCATTGGCCCACCAGAGGGCGGGATCCTCCAGTTGAAACCCGTTGGGCAGGCGATTCCCATCGTCCCCTGCGACGTGATACTCGCCCATGACATCACTGGCCTCATAGGCGCGCATCAGATCATCCCATCTGTTTGGCGTCTGCGATTTTACTTTGTTTTTGCCCACTGCATAAACCTTGCCATCAGGCTTTATAAGCAAAGCGGCGTTCATCGTCGGGATGATGGGTTTCTCCGTAACCGTCCATGGGCCTTCAATATTTTCAGCGAAGGCAAAGCCCGTCTGCCACTTTGGAATTCCCAGATAATGCAGCAAAAACCGGTTACCCACCCTCATGATTTTTGGGTTCGCAATACCTTGCTTCGCCCACGGATGTAGCGCCGGGTTCAAAACCACACCCGCAAAAGCATACGGTCCGTAAAGCGATTTCGCGACCGCCCGGACCACATCACTTTTTTGCCAGCCTCTATCGCCGGTCGATTCCGGCCATCTCGAAACAAATAGATGATAGGTCTCGCCCACCTTGATGACCGACGGGTCCCACAAATAATATCCTTCGAGCTTGAAGATGGCGTCTTTGGGCACCGGCAACAACGCCGCATGCAAGGGATTTTGCCCGTGATAACTCATTTGAATCGACTGCGCCGCCGTCGGTTCTTTTAAATCGTCAGCCCGCGTCATTGACATGCCAAACAACCCCGCCCCAAGAATTACGCTTAGCAACGCTCCGGCTTCTCGTTTGAGGAACGATTTCCATTGGAACTTTCGTTTATTCACATTCATTTTAACGGCCGTATTTTTGATCCTCTTCAGACCCTGTTAATTTCGCACAGCTCCTCCTTTGGGCTGGGCTATATGCCGTCCATCATTTCCACCGGTGGCTGCACGATACCCTTATGGGGAAAAGCCGCACCAAGTCAGGCAGCAACTAGCACAAAGTGCTGACACTGATGAATTAGCAGAAACCGGACGGAGTGTAAAGTTGTTCACCAAACCGGCTGGACCACTGAGCGCTTGCGACAATCAGCAAATCAAAGCCTGGGCTTCCGTTTCCTGGCCAGCGCTTTTTTGATTCGATCTGTGCGGTCAGGATTTAGTGGTGGTAAACCAGTCAGCAGCACGTCGGGGTTTGCCTCCAATGCCTGGCACAATTTTGCAAAAGTGAGGATGGTGGCGGGAAATTTTCCGTTTTCGATATGGCTGACGGTCTGCCAGTGGATGCCGGCGATTTCCGCAAGACATTCCTGGGTCAAGTTGGCCTTGGTACGAGCCGCCTTCACGTTTGCACCAATCACCCGCAGCATTTGACGATCTGTCACGCCACACTACAAACAGGTTTTTCTTGTTGCAAACATCGAACATGTTCGATACTACTTGGAAAATTGTTGGCGCGGGCTGATTTTCAAAGGCCTCGAAGCGTCAACTGGATACCGGTTCGCAACCGCATCATGGGAAAAACGCCAATTTTCGGGTCGCAGCGCGGGGGTTAAGAAAACATGCAAACCAGAAGATATCGCCGCGATGGTTTCAACTGCTTAAAATCCCAAGCAAAAGTCTTTCAATCATCGGCTTATGGACATTAAATTCTCGTGCCCCAATTGCCAGCAGCCGATGGTCTCCGGCTGGGAGTCAGCCGGACTGACCGTTCCCTGCCCGAGTTGCCAGCAAGGAGTTTCCATCCCGCTAACCTTCCATCAGACGCCTCCCGCCGCCTTGATTCCCTGCCCCGATTGCGACCGGTCGATTAGCAACCTCGCCACCAGTTGCCCTGGTTGCGGCCACCCCTTTCCGGAAAACCAGGCCCGGCTCTACCAACAATCGCCCCAGGGTCAAAATGACGGTTGCGTCACCGTCGTCAGCGGCTGGCTCGGCCTCTTCATCGCCGTCATCGTTGTGATGTTTTTACTGCGCGGCTGCTCCTAAATCCCCGAAAATATGCCAGCACATTTGCCAACGCCTTTTAAAACCGGCAATAAATCTATAAATGCCAATCAAAAAACCCATTTTCCAAGACATGAAGAATCATTGGCAGTTCCACCGCCAGCAGGCTTTAAATGCTGGCTTCAGGGTGGTGATTGTATTATCTCGGGATGAATAAAAGTCAATGGAATGCTGGGCCGCTTGGTCAAACATCCATTACATCATGCCCTGGCCGCCGCCCGCCATGAGAGTCCAGACGCCCGAGGCGCAGGAGCAGGGCCAACCGCCCAAACCCGCCGAAGTGGAGCGCATCAAAGTGGCCCTCGGCCAGCAGGGACTGGCGTTTCAATAGCCAGCAACTAACATCTCCTTTTGACTTTTGGTGTGACCCAGCTTGAACTGGACAGGTGGTTAAGTAGTTTTTGTTTGGGGATGTGTCAACCATTGTTGATCGAAAGTGGTTGGGGCGAACATGTTGAGGGCGCTGTGGGGTGCGACTTCGTTGTAGTGGGTGATCCAAGTGGGGATGAGCTTCAAGGCTTGGGGCAAAGTCTCCAAGGGCTGATGTGCCAGGTAGTCTCTTTTGAGACTGCCAAAGAAGGACTCGACGAGGCCGTTGGATTGCGGGCTGCGACAGGGAGTATGGCAGGCGACCAAACCTAAACGGGCCAGCAAGTGCTGGAGTTGCTCCGCGATGAACTCCGGGCCATTGTCGGTGAGGAACTCCAGCCCTTTGGCGGATGGCAACTGATGGCCAAAGCGTTGAAAGAGGGCTTCGCGGAGGAGTTCGCCGATGTCCAAGGCGGTGAGGCGAGGCTGTAATTTCCAAGCGATGACCATGCGGTCGGCACAGTCGATGATAACTGCCAGCCGGAGCTTGGGCCCCGACCAGAGCTTGAAGGTGGTGATGTCGCAAGCCCAACGGCGGTTGGATTGGAGCACGGCCACCTTGCCCTCGTGGGGTCGGCCGGGCCGCTAGGTACGCTGGCGGTGCGAGGCTAGCCAGGCTTGGCGTTTGAGATGGTGATAGACGGTCTTGCGGTTGCAATGGATGCCCTGCCGCCGGAGCAAAGCATGAATGCGGCGATAGCCGTAGCTGGGTGGACATTGGGCCAGCACCTGTTGGATGGCTGGTGTCAGTTGGGGGCGTCGCAATGGCCGGGGCTGGCGCGGTTGCCGACGATAATAGAACCAGCTGCGCGGCACGCCCAGGGTGCGGCAGGTCAGGGCAAGCGAAGCGTTGAGTTGTTGGGCCAGACATATCACATCCCGTCGGGCAACCGCAGGTCCTTGAATTCGCAAAACTTTTTTAAAATGTCGACTTCGAGTGCCTTGCGGCCCAAGGCCCGTTCGAGTTCCTCGATCTTACGGTGGAGCGGCAAAAGACGGCTTTTAGGGATGAGTTCACCATGGTCACGCAAGCCATGATCGAGCTGCTTCTTCCAGCGATAGATGGCCCCCGCCTTGAGACTATGCTGGCGGCAGAGCTCGTGGACGGGCGTACCGGCCTGCCATTGCTGAAGGATGGCGAGTTTTTGTTCGGTGGAAACCCGGCGGCGGCGACCGCTCTTAACCGGTGGAGTTTGGTTCATTTGCATAAGGATAATCAGGCCTTTCAAACTGTCCAAATCTCAACTGGGGCAGACCAAGATTTGCTGAAATGACCGAAAATCAGGTTGTTGCGGGCTAAAATAAGCCTTCACAACGCATGGCTCTTATTTTACAATAGTGCATATTTCTAAAACAAGATGTCGGAGCCGATGGGCTTATTTTAGCCGTTAAAACGGGGAAAACGATATTATGCGAGCTGGCAAATACATAAAGCAAGTGGAAGGATACCGGGCTTTCATTCCGGCACCCCTTCCGCCACAGCCGCCCATTACGATGGACGCTGAGTTGACTCGCTTGCTGTCTGAGGCCGATCACGCCCTTGGACGGCTGGACGGCGTCACCTCCATACTGCCAAACCCTGATTTGTTCGTCTCCATGTATGTCCGCCACGAGGCGGTGCTGAGTTCGCAAATCGAGGGCACGCAAAGCACGCTCGAAGACGTGCTGCAATTCGAGATGGATGCCAAGGGGCAGGAACATCCCAAAGATGTCGAGGAAGTGGTGAATTATGTCCGTTCCATGAACCACGGTTTGAAGCGGCTCGATTCATTGCCGCTTTCCTTGCGCCTGATTCGGGAAATTCAAGAAAAACTTTTGCAGGGCGTTCGCGGCGCAAACCGCACGCCGGGGGAATTCCGCCGCAGCCAGAACTGGATCGGCCCGGCCAACTGCACCTTGGCAACGGCCACATTTGTCCCGCCTCCTGTGCATGACATGCAAGAAGCCCTCGCCAACCTGGAAAAGTTTTTGCATGATGAAAAGACCTACCCGACATTGATTCAGTGCGGGCTGGCTCATGCGCAGTTTGAAACCATTCACCCATTTTTGGACGGCAACGGTCGCGTTGGGCGTTTGCTCATCACTTTCCTGTTGTGCCAGCGCGGGATTTTAAAATATCCGCTTCTGTATTTGAGCCATTACCTAAAATTCCACCGTGCGGAGTATTATGACCGGCTCATGGCCATCCGAAACGATGGGAATTGGGAAGGCTGGTTAAAATTCTTCCTCAAGGGCGTGGGAGAAGTCAGCCGTTCGGCCACGGAAACGGCCCGGAAAATTTTGGAACTGCGGCAGAAGCATCAGGCTTTGATCCGTGACAAGGCTTCCAACCAGACAAATGCGGGGCTGTTGCTGGATTACCTGTTTGAACAGCCCATTGTGAACGTGCGGCTGGTCGAGGAACACGTCAAATGCGCCTTTGTAACAGCGGACAAGCTGGTGAAACAGTTTGAAGAACTTGGCATCGTCAAAGAGGTCACAGGTGGACAGCGCAACCGGCGTTACGAGTATTCGCCATACCTGGCGTTGTTTGAACCGTCTGAAGCCCATTAGTGCTGGCTTTTATGGTGTGTATCAACAAAGCGCGAAACGCGCATTTAAGAGTTTGACTGTGCCTCTGTCGCTCTGGCAGCCGCGACTGGCAGCGATGATTGTGGGCAACTTTTAAACCGGCCATGCGACAAGCGAAGCAGGCGTCAAAGGCGCGGAGTGGCTAAATAGAGCAGTACGGGACAAGTCGATTTCTGCATCACCTGCGGCAAGCTTTTTACAACGGGAAGAAAATTCGGCAGCCCCGGCTTCGCTGAAACCGTAAATCAAGTAATAGGCGGCAAAATAATCAGCGGTGCGACTATAGCCAGTGAGTTTGCGAAGGTCAGTCACTATCTGTCCGTCGTTCGGGGCAAAGGCTTTGACTTCAATCACGAGTAGATTGTCCGCCATGCGTCCTGGAATATGAACCGTGAAATCGGGTTTGGAATAATCGAGCGGGCCATGGTAAATCCATGGATGGCCATTTTTATCAATCTCCCCGGTCACACGATGGGGAACTTCGGGCCAGCAGCACCGCATCTGGTGATAAAGCTCGTAGCAATACACTCTTTCTCTAAACTGCGGCTCCTCCTTTCCCGCCACGGGAAGCTGAAAGTAGATGTCCTCGACGTGTTGAGTCGCTTCAATCAATGCGTATGTGACCAATGAAAGATATTCAGCTTTGGTAGGCATATTTACTCCTTTGAGAATTTGAAGAAGGATTCGGCGGCTTTAGCTTCGGCGCGGTTCACATTGCGCCGTGCCGGAATTCTTCAAATGTCCGGCATAGTTTTGTCCCTTGTCTGAGATGCTTGGCTCCGACGGGAGTGTGGGCGAGTTTTTCTACGATCAAATAATCTACCAAATCAGGGAAGCGTTCTGCGGAAAGATGGTTTCGCGTTTTCTTTTTGAGATGAAATTTGCTTTTAATGTGCTTCCCAATTTTGCCCCAGCTCACGCCCTCATTGGGTTCAATGGGTAGCATATATTTTACGTAGAGGTCACAAAGGTATTCGACGTAGTTCGTCATGTTCGCGTCTGCGCCTATGCTGTTGGCGGGAAACGGTCTGCTGCCTGAATTGGCGGCTGGCATCCGAATGTGAATAGGCGCTTGGTTTGCGCCTCCGATGGCAACCGACACGGCCCCGTGCGTGGCAGAGGATTTTACTCCGCCTGAAACACTGATGTCGCCTGTGCTGATTTTTACTTTCCGGGTCTTGGCGGTATGTTTCGACAGAATCATCAGAGCATGGCGGACATCCGCCATGGAAAGGTCGAGGGGTTGCGGCGCTTTGCTTTCGTGTGACGCCTTAATGCTGCGCAGCCACTCAGAACTGTATTCATCGGGGCAGGAATCAATCAGCTTGTGGCAGGTGCTGCAAAGCAAGACCAGGTTTTCAAAAGCATCCTTTTCTGCGGCGGTCAACGTCGGATCGTGCCGCGCTCCGCCTTTTCTACGCGCCTTTATGTGGCACACTTCGCCTACTACAACCTCGCCGATGATGAGAGGGGCTTTACAGTCGGGAATGGCGCACTTGTTGCTCGACATCCCAAAGAGCCGCTTGATCGTGGAGTCTTGAATGCTCATGTGCTTCGAATCGGGGCCGCCCCGTTAGACAACGTTGCCCGGAGTGCAAAATTATATGGATTTGGCTTACATCGAGAGAACGGCGTAAACGCGCCCATTGATGAGGCAGGCGGACGTAAAAACGGTAATGGCCGCGAGTGATTTGCCCGACGAGGTTTCCCAATTCCCAAGGTTCTCAACCGCATTTTGCTGCTCGCCGCTGACGAATGCCTGGTGGATCGGCGAGCCAATTGGTGCGCGCATATTGGGAAAGAATTTCAGACCTTTCAGATTTGCATAATCGTTATGGCCCTGTGAACTCACGCGTAGCGCCATATCTCCGCCCGGAGAATTCAAACGCCCCCGAAACTCGGCCGTTAATGAAGCGGCAGCGCGGGGCCAATATCTCACAATCGCCTTCATGGTGGACAGCAGGCTTGCGGTCGGCGCATATTGCAGGCGGATCTGATCGATCACTTCAAAGCTCAGCCGATTGGTTCTGGCAAAGTCAGCGACCAGTGGCCGGAAAACAGGCTCGTAAAATGCCATTTCAGCGGCTACGGAATCCATCAGGGCTTCAACGGGATTGGTTGCCTCAAATTGATGCCGACGTAGCGGCAGGATTTTTTGCGGCGGCTCCGCAATGCGATGGGACAATTCGTGGAATCGGTTCCAATAGGCTTTTGAGCCGCTTTCCTGCAAATTCAATACGGCAACCCAGGTATCAGGATCGCCTGCTTTGGCGTGCATTCTTTGAAACAGCAATGCGTCCACGCCGGGGTTTTCGAGTTCATCGCGGAGCTGCGCAAACCCGATCTCCTTTTTGCCTTTGAGGTAGTGGTCTTCCAGCTTGACGACATCGTGTGGGCCGTGAACCTCCTCGAATGTGAGGCAGAGGCTTTCACCGAGCCCGAGTGCGATTTCTTCGCCGGTGCAAGGAAGCAGTTTTTTTACGACAGGGGCAACCCGCGCCAGACAAGCTGCTTTCACGTCCGCTGTGAACGTGGAATCTTCGAATCGCGATTTAATTTTTAAATTTTTCGCGATGGCGTCTAGCCGCAAAATATCCTGAACATTTGGTTTTTTAGTTGCCCGTGCCATTTTTATCCTTTTACATCCGGCAAATAGTCCTTCACTTGCTCGTAAAATTTCACCCATTGGTCAACCTCCCACTCGCTCTGGTCGGACTTGGAGCGGCGTGCCAGCAGGGATCGCTGGCCCTGGAAAAGTGCCAATGTCGCACGGTAGGATAAATTCAATTGCTCCGCCGCAGATGACAGCGCGGATGGAATTTGAATCACATTTTGGTCCTGGGCTTCTGCCGGATAATCCCCCAGCAGGACATCAACAGCCACGCCCAGACCCTCGGCAATTTGCTTTAATTTGTCCACCGAGACAGCCGACAAGCCGCGCTCGACTTCGGACAGATAGCCCGCGCTGATATTCGACCTTTTTGCAAGTTCATGGCCGGTGATGTCCTGGGCCTTGCGTAATCGTTTGATTCGCCTTCCAACCTCTAAACGGTGCGTTTCGTTGTCCAAAATGGGTCTCCGGTAAATATTTGTTAAAAACTACTTGCCATATTCGGCAAAGCGATTATTATTCGCTATAACGAATATGGATTCGTGATGGTGATATAAAATCACCTTCAGCGAATCTAGCTGCGTTTGATAAAAAGTCCAGAGAAATGAGCAAACAAATGAAAAACGAACGGTTTAACAAAAAAAGAAAGGAAAAGAATCATGAGTAATGAAGCACACAATCCACATCCGCACGAAGTGCGGATTCACATCGACCAGGAACCGCATAAATCGCCCAACCCCACGACCGGCGAGGCGCTTTACCGGCTCGGCCACGTCAAAGCCGGTCTGAAGCTCTATCGCGAGGTCAAGGGCGATCATGAGGACCTGGCCATCGAAAACGGACCCGAAATCGTCCATCTCAAGGAGGATGAACATTTCCACAGCGGTGAGCCACGCGGCGTCACCATCATTGTGGAGGGGACGCCGCACGAATGGGACAAGCCTGAAATCTCCTACGTGCAGGTAGTAACGCTCTTTGACCCGACGTTTCCCCAACACCCCGAAACCACCTACTCGGTCAAATACCGCAAAGGTCCGAGCCGCAATCCCGAAGGCATCCTGGCCCCCGGCAGCAAACCTGTAAAAGTCAAAGAAGGAATGACATTCAATGTTTCACAAACTGGTCAATCATAATGCCGACATCAAGAGGCTGGTTGAAAAGGGGTATGCCGTCGCATTTGACGGCTTACCCTACCTCGTGGTGCGTGACATTCCTTACCTCGATAATGCTCGCGCTCTCAAGTGGGGCGCGATTGTCAGCAAGTTTGTTGACAAGGGCAAGGATGTGATTGAGCAGGAAGATCATCAGATTTTCTTTGCAGGGTCACACCCTCACGGTCTGGATGGGAACCCGATACCGAACCTCGGCGGCGGCGGTGTCGGACTTGCGCTGAGCGACAGCACCAAGGACGTTGTCGTCCAGCGTTCCTTTTCAAACAAGCCAAAAGTTACCGGGAAATTCGGCGATTTTTTTGAAAAAATAGAAAGCTATGTCACGATCATATCGGGACCGGCCATCGAGCTTCACAAGGTAAATCCATTGACTTTTCGCACGATGGAAACCGCCCCCTCGGACTCCCCCTTCAAACTTCGTGACACCCTGACCAGCCGGGCAGAAATCGGGGATTTGTCGGCCAATTTTAAAAATGACGTGGTCGCCATCATCGGTCTTGGCGGCACTGGCGCATACATCCTGGACTTCATGGTTAAAACGCCGGTGCGGGAAATCCGTGGGTTCGACAAGGATCATTACTTTGTCCACAATGCGTTTCGTTCGCCCGGTAAACTTGATGAGTCGGAAATCGGGAAAACGAAGGCGGAAATTTATCACGCCCGTTATGAAAATTTCCGCACCGGCCTTAAAATCGTGGAAAAGTTTGTTGACGCAACATGCGCGGAAGATTTCCAAGGGGTGACGTTTGCCTTCGTGTGCGTGGACAAAGGCTCGTCGCGTGCCGGAATTTTTGACCTGTTGATGAAGCTGGAAATCCCGTTCATTGACGTGGGCATGGGGCTCAATCGCAAACACGGACCTCTTGATGGAATGCTCCGGGTGACTTATTACAGCCCCGAACGTGCGGGCGAGTTGCGCGAGAAAGGACTTTCCCCTCTCACAGATGACCCAAACGATGAATACCGGACAACTATCCAAATCAGCGAGCTTAACGCGCTGAACGCCTGTCTGGCGGTCATGCGGTTTAAACAGATCAGGGGATTTTATTTTGAGGAACTTTCACAACACCACCTCCTTTTTGGAGTTGGCGATTTAAAGGTGGCTGGCGATGCAGAAACTAACCAGGATTAAGCTGCTCAAAGTCCACTACGTGCCAAAAACCCTTGAACCGGGCGTTTTGTATGTATCGGAAGAGTTTGGTGCGGCTTTGCATCTTTGTGCCTGCGGTTGCGGCACAAAGGTAAGCACGCCCATCGGTCCCACGGACTGGGCCATTGAGGAAACACCTGCTGGGCCAACCCTGTCGCCATCGGTTGGCAATTGGCAGTTTCCCTGCAAATCCCATTATTTCATCCGCGAGGGACGGATTATGTGGGCCGGTGCTTGGACGCCAGAGCAAATCTTGTCGGGGCGGAAAGCGGAAGAACAGCGTCACCGGAACTATTTTGAAGAACGGGCTCGCCAGCGGGAAGGAGCACTCCAGCGGCTCTGGCGCTGGGTCAAAAGCTTTTTTGATATGGATCATTGATTCGTAGGGCTTAGGGAATCGAGAGAGTTTCCAAATGCTAAAGCGATTGAGTCGCCGGGACTCAATCGCTTGACGCATTTTAGCGGCATCCAATATTCATACTTCCTTAATGCTTTCGCGGGTATATTTAGGGACCGATATTCCAGAGAATTGAGCCAGTTGAATGATTACCCTACGTGCTGAAACTAATTTGCCAGCGAAAGCGGGCGAGGGTCGGAATCGAACCGACACATGAGTCCAAAAATGGGCATCAAAATGGGCATCAAACGCGTTGGCAAGGGTTCAACGAAGCAGGCCGCGGTTGGTAATTGTTGGCTTGATTCAGCACCGTATGTGCATTAATATTGTTGTCAGTGCGGCATTTAGACAAGTTACCGCTGCCGAACGGTTTAGTCGGAGTTGGGAATGTGCATGAAATCTGGTCGAGTCCCACCACCGGCACCAAATCTCTTTCGCGAACGGCGGTGCATTGGGTGCAATCAATGGGGAAAGGGTTGGGCAGCCAGCGCAAGTTAACCACCACAAGCCCGGCACCCGGAGAATGTTCTCACAGCCCTTTTTGCTGGCCGGGCTTATAGGTGGCTTGACGAATCACCTTGCCTTCCCGAACTTCCAGTTCCTCCTGCAAACAACCGCCGGGGTGGTAAGCCCGGCCCACCCCTTCCTGATAGCCGAAGTGCATGGGATTTTATTCGGCGAGGGAGTCGTCGTTATGCCAGTGGCGGAGGATGCCTTCGATTTCGCCGTGAACGATTGGGGCTTCCAAGAGCTTACGGCCATTGGGATACCATTTGTTCCGGAGTCGATCGGAGAAATTATCGCGGGAGGTTTCGCGAACCTGGATCTGGCCGTTGGTGAACCAGCTTTCGGACAAGCCGTTGAGGAGGCTATTGGAAACGACCGAACGGGACATAATGCTGCCGTTGGGTTAAGTTTCCAACAAAATGCCGGTGACCGGGTTGGTGTGGCCCACCAGACACCAAAGCTTCTGCCAACACACAAGGTTGGTGCGGGAAATTTCGACCAGCGGAGCGGGCGGGATTGGTACCCGCGACGGATTGACCAACTGAAGGAGCAAGCGCTGGAAATCGTCACGCGCCGGAGGTCGATCGACGAGCTGAAATGATTGCCGGAAAAACAGTTCAAGGATACGGCGGATCATTACGAATGGTTTTCATCGGTACGCTATGGCTGGCGGGGCCACCTAATAAAACAAGGTTGTCGATTTGGGGTGAAGACCCCATGTTGAACTAACGCGGTTTCGGTCTAGCCTTGGTGGTGAACAAAGATATCACCGCGCCATGGCAGGGCCCAACCATGAATGCCACTGCAGGGCCGGAATCATTTACCGCCGGTTTAGCGTCCAATCAAGAAGGCCCGGTAAATCAGGCGTTGTACAAGCTGGTGGAGCAACAACCTTTTTTCAAAGGACTGAGCCGGCAACATTTGCAGATGCTGGCGGCTTCGGCTTTGGTGATGGAGTTTGCCCCCGACCAAATGCTGCTGAAGGAAGGCAGTGCCGCCAACCGGTTTTATCTGATTCTGGAAGGCAAGGTGGCTTTTGAAATGGAGACGGATGCCAATGGCGCCACGATGCCCATTCAAATGCTGGGAGCAGGAGATGATGTTGGCTGGTCGTGGTTATTTCCGCCCTATGCGCTGCATTTTAGTGCGCGGGCGGTGGAAAAAACCAGGACGATTTTTTTCTATGGCACCCGTTTGCGCGAACAGTGTGAACAGGACCACGAATTCGGCTACCAACTCATGAAGCGAATCGCGGAGGTGGCCACCAAATGCCTGCAGGTCACCCAGCAGAGCTTCGTTTCGGCCCGCGCCAACCAATCAAGCACATGAGCGGAATTAAAGTCGCGCCTGGTGCGGCAGCAAGGATTGGAGTGGCCGCAGACCATGGCGGTTACGATTTGAAGGAATATCTGGCGGGCAAATTGCGCGCGGCGGGCCATGAGGTCATCGACTTTGGGGATGGCCAGCCCAAAGCGGAGGATGATTATCCAGATTTTATCGTCCCGTTGGCACGAGCAGTGGCCGGTGGTCGTGTGATCCGGGGCGTGGGCATCTGTGGCAGCGGGGTGGGAGCGACCGTGGCGGCGAACAAGGTCGCCGGGGTGCGAGCCTGTCTGATTCATGAGTGCTTTTCGGCGCACCAAGGGGTGGAGGATGACAATTTGAATATGATGTGCCTGGGAGGTTTGGTGGTGGGACAGGCCCTTGCCTGGGAGCTGGTCACAATATTTTTGAACGCACGATTCAGCGGTGCCGAGCGTCATTGTCGACGCCTGGCCAAAGTCAGAGAACTCGAAAAGACGCCGATGATACCAACAACATGAAAATACATCCGCTGGCCGGCAAACCGGCACCACTGGGAATACTGGTCAATGTGCCGCGACTGGTCTCGGCTTATTACACAGAGGTGCCGGATCCGGCCGTGCCAGCGCAGCGCGTGGCATTTGGCACCTCGGGCCATCGGGGTTCGTCGTTTAATGTGGCTTTCAATGAATGGCACATTCTCGCGATTACCCAGGCGATTTGCGAGTATCGCAAGGCAAATAATTTCACTGGACCGCTGTTTATGGGCATGGACACGCATGCACTTTCGGTGCCGGCTAGTGCCACGGCGCTGGAGGTGCTGGCAGCCAATGACGTCGAGGTAATGCTGGCCCAGGGGGACGAATACACGCCCACGCCGGTGATTTCCCATGCCATCCTGACTTACAATCGTGGTCGGACGAACGGTCTGGCGGATGGCATTGTCATCACGCCCTCGCATAATCCGCCCCATGACGGCGGCTTTAAATACAATCCGCCCCATGGCGGCCCGGCGGAGAGTACCGTCACGGAAGGAATCGAGGCCCGGGCAAATGAATTGCTGGCGGCCCGGCTGGCCGGAGTGAGACGCCGGCCGTATGAGCAAGCCCGGCGTGCGGCCACGACCCACCGGCACGACTATCTAAACACTTACGTCAATGATCTGGGCAGCGTGATTGATCTGGACATCATCCGGCGGGAGAACCTGCATCTGGGGGTTGATCCGCTGGGGGGAGCGGGCGTCCATTACTGGGCGCGGATTGCCGAGACCCACGCGTTGAATCTGACGGTGGTGGACGAGACGGTGGATCCGACCTTTCGCTTCATGACGGTGGATTGGGATGGGCAGATTCGCATGGATCCTTCCTCGCCTTACGCCATGCAACGATTGATTGGCATGCAGGATCAATTCGATCTCGCGTTTGCCTGCGACACCGACCACGACCGGCATGGGATTGTGACCAAAAGTGATGGATTGCTGCCGCCGAATCATGACCTCTGCGCGGCAATTTATTATTTGTTTCAGAACCGCCCGCAGTGGCCGTCGGCGGCGGCGGTGGGGAAGACGATGGTGAGCAGCCAGATGATTGACCGGATTACGGCCAAGCTGGGCCGGAAACTTTTTGAAGTGCCGGTGGGGTTCAAGTGGTTCGTGACCGGATTACTGGACGGCTGGCTGGGATTTGCGGGTGAGGAAAGCGCGGGCTCGGTGTTTCTGCGCCGGGACGGCACCGTGTGGACGACGGACAAGGATGGCATTGTTCCCAGTTTGCTGGCGGCGGAGATGACGGCGCGGACGGGGCATGATCCCGCCGAGATTTACCGGGAATTCCGGCATGAATTTGGCGAGCCGGAATATGAACGGGACCAGGCGCCCGCCACACCGGTGCAAAAGGCCAGACTCTCCAGGCTTTCAGCAGCGCAGGTCAAACGCACCGAACTGGCCGGCGAGAACATTCTCACCATCCTCACGACCGCCCCGGGCAATCAGGCCGCCCTGGGGGGAGTGAAAGTGGTGACGGAGGGCGGCTGGTTTGCGGCGCGCCCGTCCGGGACCGAGGATATTTATAAAATATATGCCGAGAGCTTCCAAGGTGAGGAGCACCTTGAACATATTTTGGCGGAGGCCCAAATCATAGTGAACGGGGCCCTGGCCGAAGCCCCATCGGAAACCCTCATTCCCGCGAATACCAACGGGGAGTTAATACCATGAATCAACAGACCCCCAGCAACCTGCCGGACTTTGCGCCGACGACCAAGAATGTGGAGGGATTTGACTCCCTGGCGGAGCTGGCCCTGGACCTGCGATGGTCTTGGAATCACACCACCGACGTAGTGTGGCGCACGCTGGATCCGGGCTTGTAGGAACTCACCCAGAATCCGTGGGTGGTGCTGCAAACGGTCTCGCAGGACAAACTCAAAAGCGTGCTGGGCGACCCAACGTTCCGCAAAACCATTGAGGACCTGCGGCAGTGCAAACGCCAGGCGGCGGAAGCGCCGGCCTGGTTTCAGCAGAAGCATCCGAATTCGGCTTTGAAATGCGTGGCCTACTTCAGCATGGAGTACATGTTGAGCGAGGCGTTGCCGATTTACTCCGGCGGTCTGGGCAATGTGGCCGGAGACCAGCTCAAAGCCGCCAGCGACCTGGGAGTACCGGTGGTCGGCGTGGGACTGCTTTACCAACAGGGCTATTTCCGCCAGGTCATTGACAAGGATGGGGCGCAACAGGCGCTCTACCCGTACAACGACCCGGGCCAATTACCGGTGACCCCCTTGCGCCAGCCAAACGGGGAATGGTTGCGTTTGGAGATCGCCCTGCCCGGCTATTCCGTGTGGCTGCGCGCGTGGCAGGTGCAAGTCGGCCGGGTGAAGCTGTTCCTGCTGGACAGCAACGACGCGGCCAACTTTCCGGCGCACCGGGGGATTACGAGTGAGTTATATGGCGGCGGGCCGGAGCTGCGCCTCAAGCAGGAAATGCTGCTGGGGATTGGCGGCTGGCGGCTGCTCAAGGCCCTTGGCATCCGTCCGGATGTCTGTCATTTGAACGAAGGGCACGCGGCGTTTGCCGTGCTGGAGCGGGCCCGGGATTTCATGCAGGAAATCAAGCAGCCATTTGAAATTGCCCTGACCGCCACGCGGACGGGAAATCTCTTCACGACGCACACGGCCGTGGCCGCGGGCTTTGACCGTTTCCCGCCGGCACTTATCGAACAATTCCTCGGCCACTACGCCACTGACAAACTCGGCATTTCACTTCCAGAATTTCTGGCCTTGGGCCGGCAAAATCCGAACGACGCCGGCGAAAGCTTCAACATGGCTTACCTCGCCATCCGGGGCAGCGGTTCAGTGAACGGAGTGAGCACACTTCATGGCAAGGTCAGCCGCCAACTGTTCGAGCCGTTGTTCCCGGACTGGCCGGCCCATGAAGTTCCGGTTGGCCAGGTCACCAACGGCGTGCATGTCCCCACGTGGGACTCGGCGGAGGCGGACGCGCTGTGGACCAAAGCCTGTGGCAAGAACCGCTGGCTGGGCATGGCAGACCGGCTGGAGCAGGACATCCGCCGGGTGGACGACGAAACGCTCTGGCAATTTCGCAACGCCACCACCCAGTCGCTGGTGGACTATGCCCGCCAGCGGCTGGCCAACCATTACGCCGCCGCAGGGGGGGATGCGCAATTAGTGGCAGAGGCCCGGCACCTGTTTGATCCGAAGGTGTTGACTCTGGGTTTTGCGCGCCGCTTTGCCACTTACAAACGACCGAACTTGCTGTTGCATGATCCGGCCCGGCTGTTGCGACTCCTGACCAACCGGGAACGGCCGGTGCAATTGATTATTGCGGGCAAGGCGCATCCGGCCGACCGGGCCGGACAAGCGTTGATCCAGCAATGGGTGCAATTTATCCGTCAGGCGGCCGTGCGGCCGCACGCCATTTTTCTCAGCGATTACGACATGCATTTGACCAGCCGGCTGGTGCAGGGGGTGGATGTCTGGCTCAACACCCCGCGGCGGCCCTGGGAGGCGTGTGGCACGAGTGGCATGAAAGTGCTGGTCAACGGCGGCATCAACCTTTCCGAACTGGACGGCTGGTGGGCGGAAGCCTATGTGCCCGACCTGGGCTGGGTGCTCGGGGACGGGCAGGAGCACGGGAGCGATCCGGCCTGGGATGCGGCGGAGGCCGAGGCGCTCTACGAACGGCTGGAACGGGAGGTCATTCCGGAATTTTACAACCGCAACGCACAGGGGATTCCCACCGCCTGGGTGGGGCGCATGCGGGAAAGCATGGCGCGGTTAACTCCGCGCTTTTCGGCGGATCGCACGGTGCGCGAATACACCGAGAAACACTATCTGCCGGCGGCCGCGGCCAGCCAGTCACGCATGGCCAATCAGGGAGCGAGAGCCCGGCAAATCGTGGATTGGCGGCACGAGGTGGACCGCAAATGGTCCGCTGTGCGCTTTGGAAAAGGCACGAACCGGACGGGGGACGGCCA
This sequence comes from uncultured Verrucomicrobia subdivision 3 bacterium, assembly GCA_903895255.1. Taxonomy (GTDB): domain Bacteria; phylum Verrucomicrobiota; class Verrucomicrobiia; order Limisphaerales; family UBA11358; genus UBA11358. The sequence goes on along the minus strand of CAITTG010000036.1, from coordinate 67,194 downwards.
CCATGTGTTTGAAGTGGAGGTTTGGCTGGCCACGCTGGATCCCCGGACGGTGCGGGTGGAACTGTATGCGGATGGCATCAAGGACGGGGCGCCGGTGGCGTTGGAGATGACCCGGCTGCAACCGGTGGCCGGAGCAACCGGCGGATATCTCTACAGCGCCACCGTGCCGGCGGACCGCCCGACCACCGATTATACGTCCCGCGTAATGCCGCATTGCGACGGGGTGGCCGTGCCCTTGGAGGAAGCGCGAATTCTCTGGCAGCACTGAATTGGAGACACCCATTAAAGGATCAAGCCATGACAAAGCAGCGGCCATCTCCCCATATTCCTCGCGGTGGGGACAAGACCCCATAGCAACAATGCGGCACCCGGTTATGATGGGGGTTAACGGACAACAACTTTTATTGAGACTCGCAAAATACGGTGGCAACCTTCGAGGTTTGGCAAGCGAGAGCGGACCAAAAGCCACGGTGGAGGAAGACAATCCCGGGCAGGCGGTTTTTCCGCCACCAGTGGCCGGACGTTGAAGCGGGCTAAAGCCCGCGATCCGTCACCGGATTGTGCGATTCTCAATGATAAACAAACAAATCAATCAAAGACAAAAAATATGAGCAAATTACACGACCACAAAAGCGCGGAAAAAGGCGGCAAAACCACCGAGGTGCGGATGGGCCGCGAAGTGCCCATTATCAAAAAGGCATCTGGTGGCGATGCCGCAAAGGACACCGAATGCAAGGACAAGAAAGAGCAACTCCGGGAAGACCAGGCAAGCTCCCTGGTTTGACCGGGCGCTTTTGGGTGGCCCGGGATTGGCCACCCGAAAGAACCTCAGCAACCCACAGTTAAAGACATACTCATTAGAAGGCGGGAGGGACACGGGTCTTCCGCCGCGCAGCAGAACCATGGCATGAAAAATTCAATGGAATACACGATTGTTGCGGTGCCATTTCACGCCGATGCGGCCACCCATGAAGAGCTGGCGCGGAAAGTGAATGAAAAACTAGCCGGCGGATACGAACTTTACGGGCAGCCGTTGGTCAGCGAGGAGATGATGTATCAAGCCATGACCAAAACCATCGTCCATGGAACCCCCTGATTACCATTTATTGACCATCAATGGCGGTTCCTCGAGCATCAAGTTCGCGCTCTATGAGGCGATCCAACCGCTAACATGTCGCTGGCAGGGAACGATTGACCGCATCGGACTGTCCGGAACCAAGTTAACGTTTCAGGCGGAACTGGGAAAACCACCGGTCACGATTCCGCTGGCCGCCGCCAACCACCCATCCGCCGCCAAGGCGCTGCTCGACTGGCTGGAGGCGAGGCCGGATTTCAGCCGGGTCAAAGCGGTGGGCCATCGGGTGGTTCACGGCATGCACCATATTGAGCCGGAAGTGGTCACTCCAGAACTGTTGGCGGAGTTGCACCGCATCAGTCCCTGCGACCCGGATCATTTGCCCCGCGAGATCGAATTGATTGAGGCCTTCCGCCAGCGCCATCCCCAACTGCCGCAACTGGCCTGCTTTGACACGGCGTTTCACCAGACCATGCCCCGCGTGGCCAAGTTGCTGCCTCTGCCGCGGCGCTTTGATGCGAAGGGGGTTCAGCGCTATGGTTTTCACGGCTTGTCGTATGCGTACTTAATGGAAGAACTTCGGCGTCTTGGCGATCCGGCCGCGCAGCCCGGCCGGGTCATCCTCGCGCATCTGGGCAACGGAGCCAGCCTGGCCGCCGTGCGGGCGGGCCAGAGCATGGATACCAGCATGGGCTTCACGCCCACGGCGGGCTTGGTGATGAGCACGCGCACGGGGGATTTGGACCCGGGTCTCGCGCCGTACCTGGCGCGCACCGAGCGGATGACCACGCAGCAATTTTACGAAATGGTGAACCACCAGTCCGGCCTGCTGGGCGTTTCGGAGACGAGTTCGGACATGCGGGATTTATTGGATCACGAACCGCAGGATGCCCGCGCGGCAGAGGCCGTGGCTTTGTTTTGTTACCAGGCCAAAAAGTGGATTGGCGCTTATGCCGCCGCACTGGGCGGGCTGGACACGCTCGTTTTCGCCGGGGGCATTGGCGAGAATGCTTCGATAATTCGTGCCCGCATTTGCGAAGGCTTGGGTTTTCTCGGGATTGCAATTGATGAAGAGCGGAATGGCGAGCACGCTCCGGTTATCTCCCAAGCGGGCGGCAAGGTGACCGTGCGGGTGATTCGCACGAATGAAGAACTGATGATCGCCCGCTCGGTTTTGCGGGTCAGTCTGGGAGTAAAGGGCGAATGACTTCCGCCATTCAATCCTGGCCAGCATGACCAATACCTCCGCATTTTCCGTGTTGATGACCACCGGTGAAACGGTGATGGGCCGGATTTACCACCACGTCTCCGGTCAGGAATCCTCGGCGTGGATGCGGATCCTGCTCATTATCGGACTCATGCTGCTGGCATTGCTGGCGCTCAGCGTTATCAAGCGGATGAGCGAGGGCGTGATCCGAAAAATCGAGGCGGACAAATCGGTTCACGCCAGCCTCAATCACAAGCCCAAATATATCACGCTGATCCGGTTGATCGGCAGTGCCATCGCCTTCCTCATCTATTTTTTCAGCTTTGGCTTTATCCTTCAGGAATTAGGCGTGAATTTAACCGCCTATCTGGCGAGCGCCACGGTGATTGGCCTAGCGATCAGCTTTGGTTCCCAGGGACTGGTCCAGGATATCGTGATCGGGCTGACCTTGATTTTTTCCGACGCCATGGAAGTGGGCGATCTGGTGGAAGTAGCCGGCGCCATTACCATCGTCATAGGCCGGGTGGAGGAAATCGGCTTGCGCTTCACCAAGCTCATCAATTTTTACAACCAGGAGGTGTTTATTCCCAATCGCACCATCAACAACGTCAGCCGGTATCCACTGGGCGGCATCTATGCCTATGCGGACATCCAGATTCCCCTGGGAGCCGACGCGGCGAAGGCCGCGCTGGGAATCGAGGAAATCGCCTCGGGCATATGGGGACAATTCGGGGCCATCATTCTAAGCCAGCCGGTGGTGGGCCCGGTGGAAACCACCCCGGGCGGGCGCTGGCGCTTTTTGCGCGTCCATTTCAAAATCTGGCCGGGCCAGGGCGGCTTGATTGAAAACACCTTCCGGCAGCAAATCATCAGTGCCATGCGAACTGTCAGTCCGACGTACGCGGACTGGCAGGTGCCCGTAACTTACCGGGCCGTGACTGCCGCGAAAAAATTTAAGGATGCCAGCCAGGTTCATGGCCGGGGTTTACCCCATGGCGGGCTGGGTGGTGACGGCGCAAATTTGGGATTGGGCTCGCCGGCAGAGGGTGGCGCACCCCATGTGTTAACAATGCCGGCACTGAGCGCGGATAACACGCCCAACCGAATGCAAACCCAAAATGATTAATTATTTCGAGCAAAACAAGCATCCTCAATGGTTGCAGGCTGGACGCCATCGATGGCGACACTGGCCGGGTCAAAGAATTTTATCCGGTATTTGAGCGATTATAGTTTGCTTGAAAAGGCCATTCTCGCGGAGGTCCGCAGCGGCTCCTGCGTTCGCTGATGTTTGGCGATCCAATTTGGCGAACAAATTCCGAGCGTGGGGTGTTTACCCCATTGTTTGCCGCGCTCCCATGCCACATGCTTTCGAAAGAATCAATAGGTATATCCCAATATTCGGATAAAAAAGAATTGAATTATGGAAACCCGCACCCTCACACCCCAACTGCTCCAGCACATGGACGCCTACTGGCGCGCCGCCAACTACCTGTCGGTCGGCCAGATTTATTTGTACGACAACCCGTTGCTCAAGCGGCCGCTGCAATTGTCGGATGTCAAACCCCTCGTCGTCGGTCACTGGGGCACGACCCCGGGCCAGAACTTCATCTATGTGCATTTGAACCGGGTCATCAAACAATTTGACCTGAACATGTTTTACATTGCCGGCCCGGGTCACGGCGGGCCGGCGATAGTGGGCAATGTTTATCTGGAGGGCACGTGGACGGAGGTGTATCCGAACATCACCCAGGATGAGGCCGGACTGAAAAAACTGTTCACCCAATTTTCCTTTCCGGGCGGAATTTCCAGTCACGTGGCCCCCACGACCCCGGGTTCCATCCACGAGGGCGGCGAGCTGGGCTATTCGCTCAGTCATGCGTTCGGTGCCGTGCTGGATAATCCCGGCTTGATTGTCGCCTGCGTGGTGGGCGATGGGGAGGCGGAAACCGGCCCGCTGGCCACCGCCTGGCAGTCCAACAAGTTTCTCGACCCGGTGACGGACGGCGCGGTGCTGCCGATCCTGCACCTCAACGGGTTCAAGATCAGCAATCCGACCATTCTCGCCCGTATTGAGCCGGAAGAGTTGGAGCAATTCTTCCGCGGATGCGGATGGACTCCTTATTTTGTCGAGGGCAACGAGCCCGAAAAAATGCATGAGCTCATGGCCACCGCACTGGACAAGGCCATTGAGGACATCCATCGAATCCAAAAGCATGCGCGCGATAAAACGGACACCACCCGCCCGCGCTGGCCGCTGATCGTGCTCCGGTCCCCGAAGGGCTGGACGGGGCCCAAATTTGTGGATGGCCTGCCAGTGGAAGGCACCTTCCGCTCGCACCAGGTGCCGTTGCTGGTGGATGCCGAACATCCCACCCATCTCCTGCAATTGGAAAGTTGGATGAAGAGTTACCGGGCAGAGGAATTATTCGATGCCACTGGCCGCCTGCGGCCGGAACTGGCAGCCCTCGCCCCCCAAGGCAACCGGCGGATGGGATCCAATCCCCATGCGAATGGCGGACTTCTATTGCGCGATCTCCGGATGCCGGACTTTCACCAGCATGCGATTGCCGTACCTTCACCCGGCGCGGTGGATGGCCAAGATACGCTCGTATTGGGCAATTTTTTGCGTGATATTGAGAAACTGAACGGGCAAAATTTCCGCATCTTTGGCCCGGACGAAACCCTGTCCAATCTCTTGGGCGCGGTTTTTGAGGCCACTAACCGTCAATGGGACGCGCGGGAAGTCAAAAACGACGAATTTCTTGCGCCCACCGGGCGCGTCGTGGACTCGATGCTCAGTGAGCATCAATGCGAAGGCTGGTTGGAAGGTTACTTGCTGACTGGCCGGCACGGCTTGTTCAATAGCTATGAGGCCTTCATCCGCATCGTGGATTCCATGTTCAGCCAGCATGCCAAATGGTTGAAAGTGACGCGGGAACTTCCGTGGCGGCGCAACATCGCTTCCTTAAACTATCTACTCGCCTCCCATGTCTGGCAGCAGGATCACAACGGCTTTACCCATCAAGATCCAGGATTCCTCGACCATGTCATCAATAAAAAGGCCGACATTGTAAGGGTGTACCTGCCGCCGGATGCCAATTGCTTGTTGTCCGTTTTTGATCACTGCCTGCGCAGCCGCCATTACGTAAACGTGGTGGTCGCCGGGAAACATCCCCTGCCCCAGTGGCTGACCATGGATGCGGCGGTAAAGCATTGCACCGAGGGCATTGGCATCTGGCAATGGGCCGGCAACGATCAGGCCGGCGAACCGGATGTCGTCATGGCCTGCTGCGGTGACACACCCACGCTGGAGATCATGGCGGCGGTGTCCATCTTGCGCGAACATTTGCCGGACCTGAAAATCCGGGTCATCAACGTGGTTGACCTCATGAAACTGCAGCCCAGCACGGAGCATCCGCATGGCCTCAGCGACCTGGATTACGATTCGCTCTTCACGAAAGACAAGCATATCATCTTTGGTTTTCACGGTTACCCCTGGCTCGTGCACCGGCTGACGTATCGCCGCAACAACCGCAATCTGCATGTGCGCGGCTACAAGGAGGAAGGCACAATCACGACAGCCTTTGACATCCGGGTGCAAAACGATTTGGACCGGTTCCATTTGGTGCAGGATGTGGTGGACCGGGTGCCGAATCTGGGTTCCAAGGGGGCTTATCTCAAACAGCAAATGCGCGACAAACTGATCGAGCACAAGCAATACATCGACAAACACGGCCAGGACCTGCCGGAAATCCGTGAATGGAAATGGGGCGCGCGCGCCGGCAAACCCGCGGCCAATTTAACTTAAACCAGCATTTTTAAATTAATATGTCATCCCATCAAGAGCACAGCCAGCAACCCCACGAGAACACCAATGCCCGCAACCCGCAGCACAGCCAAAAACCCTACTGGAAACGCGCACATCGTGACTGGAGGATTTGGGTCCTGGTCGTTTTGATGATCGGCTGCATGGGGATTTATTTGATGACGGGCGATTTGCGCTGGCCATTTTTTGGACCGCGGCAGGCCATGGTACCCATTGCGAACTAACCGTCTCTTCTAAAAATGAACGCACAACTGTTAAGGGAAACCGCCCGCATATTGCTGGCTGATGCCAAAGGTCTGCTGGCGATGGATGAAAGCAATCCCACCTGCAACCGCCGCTTTGCGAAACTGGGCATACCGCAAACCGTCGAAGCCCGGCGTGCGTATCGCGAGCTGATTGTGACCACGCCGGGTCTCGGGGAAAGCATCAGCGGGGCGATCCTTTACGATGAGACCATCCGCGAGCAAACAAAAGATGGCACCCCCTTTCTCAAGGTCCTGGCAGATGCGGGAATCATCCCCGGCATCAAGGTGGATACCGGGGCCAAAGACCTGGCGGCACATCCGGGCGAAAAAATTACCGAGGGGCTGGATGGCTTGCGCGAACGACTCCAGGAATATTTTCAAATGGGCGCGCGTTTTGCCAAATGGCGCGCGGTGATTGTTATTGGTGACGGCCTGCCGAGCCGGAGTTGCATCGAGGCCAACGCTCACGCCCTGGCCCGTTATGCGGCCTTGTGTCAGGAGGCCGGATTGGTGCCGATGGTCGAACCCGAGGTGCTCATGGATGGCGCCCATTCCTTGGAGCGATGCCGGCAGGTCACAGAAGAGGTATTGCGAAATGTATTCATCCAGCTTAATTGCCAGCGCGTAATGCTGGAAGGCATCATCCTCAAGCCCAATATGATACTGCCGGGATTGGCTTGTCCCCGGCCGCAAGAAGTCAAGGAAGTCGCCGCCGGCGAGCAGCAGTTCCAGGTGAAATTGATCGACCGCCAGCCCGAGGAGGAAGCCGATGTGAACGCAGTGGCCGACGTCACGGTAAAAAGTCTTTGGCGAACGGTTCCCGCGGCAGTTCCAGGGATCGCCTTTTTGTCCGGCGGCCAATCCGCCGAACTGGCCTCCGCGCGGTTGAATATGATGAATCATCGTTACAAAGCGCAACTGCCCTGGGCCGTGACGTTTTCCTTTGCCCGCGCCATCCAGCAGCCGGCCTTGGAAATCTGGCAAGGGAAAGACGCCAACTTGCTGGCGGCACAAAAGGCTTTGGTGCATCGCGCCCACTGCAACCGGGATGCCCGCCGGGGAGAATACACATCGGCCATGGCCTAAACTCAAGTGCCCTCCAACTTGGAACTTACCAACCGATCCACGAGCCTGGGCCGGGTCACCGCCGTGCGGGGCAGTGTCGTGGATGTGCGCTTTGACGGGCCATTGCCACCGGTATTTACCGTGCTGCGGACCGGGCCGGACAATCGCATGGTCATTGAGGTGCTGGCCCAAAGTGATGAGCGACACGTGCGGGGGATAGCACTGACCCCCACTCAGGGACTGGCCCGCGGCATGGCGGTCACAGACACGGGTGGTCCACTGAAGGCACCCGTGGGCCGGACAATTCTCTCCCGGATGTTCGATGTTTTCGGACAGGCCATCGATCGCCAGCCCGAACCGGTGGAGGTGGCGTGGCGCTCGGTTCACCGGGACCCGCCGCCGCTGGCAGAACGCTCCACCAAGTCGGAAATGTTTGAAACCGGGATCAAGGTCATTGATGTTCTCGTACCGCTGGAGCGCGGCGGCAAGGCGGGACTGTTCGGCGGAGCGGGGGTGGGCAAAACCGTTCTGCTGACCGAAATGATTCACAACATGATCCAGCACCAGCATGGGGTGAGCATTTTTTGCGGGATCGGCGAGCGTTGCCGGGAAGGTGAGGAACTTTACCGCCAAATGAAGGCGGCCGGAGTGCTGCCCAACATGGTCATGGTGTTTGGCCAGATGAACGAGCCTCCCGGCAGCCGCTTTCGGGTGGGGCTTACCGCGCTGACGATGGCGGAGTATTTTCGGGACGATGAACACCGCGATGTGCTGCTGCTGATTGACAATATATTTCGCTTTATTCAGGCGGGCATGGAGGTGTCCGGCTTGCTGGGCCAGATGCCGTCCCGCCTGGGGTACCAGCCAACGATGGGCACCGAGTTGTCGGGTCTGGAGGAGCGCATTGCCAACACGAGCACCGGGGCGATCACCTCCATCCAGGCGGTCTACGTGCCCGCGGATGATTTTACCGATCCGGCGGCGGTGCATGCCTTTGCGCATCTTTCGGCTTCTGTGGTGCTCTCGCGCAAGCGGGCCAGCGAGGGCTTGTTCCCGGCGATTGATCCGCTGCAATCCAGTTCCAAGATGGCCACGCCCGGGATTATCGGCCAGCGCCACTACGACCTGGCCCAGGAAATCCGCAAAACCCTGGCGCAATACGGACAGCTCAAGGATATCATCGCCATGCTGGGCTTGGAGCAGCTCTCCCCGGAGGACCGTAAAGTGGTGGTCCGGGCACGGTTGCTGGAGCGGTTTCTCACCCAGCCATTTTTTACCACCGAACAATTCACCGGCCTCACCGGCAAGCTGGTTCCCCTCAAGGATGCCCTGGACGGCTGCGAACGGATCTTGCAGGACGAATTCAAGGATTATCCAGAAAGCGGGCTTTATATGATCGGACCCATCAGTGAAGCGAAGGGCAAACCGAAGGCCGCTCCGCAGGTTCCGCCAGCCAAAACGGGGGTAAAGCCGGATGCGGCGGCAGTAGTAAAAATGAAATCCGAAGCGGCGGACAAAACGGACCAAAAACCCTGCTGAAAAAAGTTCCAAGCACCAATCTCCAACATTCACCTCCAAATTCCAATGCGTAAAAGAATCGAATGCGGCTTATGTGCTCAAACCCCGGGCTGGAGGTTGCAATCCCTTTGGAATTGCAGCAAAGCCTGCGCGAGTAGGGTTAGACCCCATATCTTGGTTTTTGAAGCGGCCGTATTCTCAGCTTGAGGCGGAAGCCATCAAGAAAATCAATTCCTGCCGCCATGCCCCATGAATCTAAAAATCTTGCTGCCTTTTCAGGTCTTTACCGAGAAGCCCAACGTGACCCGTTTGGTTGCGGAAACCCGCGCGGGTTCGTTTGGCCTGTTGCCACACCGGCTGGATTGCGTGGCCGCGCTGGTGCCGGGGATTTTGATCTATCAGACCGAATCCGGCGGGGAGGCGCTAGTGGCGGTGGATGAGGGGGTACTGGTTAAAACCGGGACGGAGGTGCTGGTTTCCGTGCGCCAGGCGATTGGGGGAACGGATTTGAGTGCTTTGAAGGCGGCGGTGAAGCAACAGTTTTTGACCCTCGACACGAATGAGCGCAGCGTGCGCACCGCCGTGGCGAGATTGGAATCTGGACTAATAAGCCGCTTCGCCACCTTGCAACATGAATGACGATTCCGATAGAAAATCGGGGCAAGGGACAGATTTTTCGCAGGAGATCGGCGCGCAGGCAAATCGCAAGATCAAGGCGCGCCAATCGACCCAGGGCGTCTGGTTCGGCCTGGGTATGATGGGTTTGGTCGGCTGGTCGGTAGTTGTGCCGACCTTGCTCGGGGCGGCGCTGGGCATCTGGCTGGATAAACACCATCCTGGCAAACACGCTTGGACGCTGGCCTTGCTGGTGGTTGGACTGGCTATTGGCTGCTTGAATGCCTGGCATTGGGTTAGCCAGGAAGATCAGGCCATGAAGGATGGATCGGAGGACAATGGTGAATGAATTTTTCAAATTAACCCTGGCGCTGGCAGCCGGCGGCGCGCTGGGCATCATTTTCTTTGGCGGCCTGTGGTACACGGTGCGCCGGGGGCTGCAGGCTCGACAACCGGCGCGGTGGTTTCTGGCCAGTCTGCTGGTTCGGATGGGTCTGGTAGTGTGGGGCTTTTACCTCGTCGGGCACTCCGACTGGCGTCGGCTGGCGGTCTGTTTGGCGGGCTTTATCAGCGCCAGGTTCATTGTGATTCGGCGGACCCGCCCGGCAAGCGCTTCTGAAAAGGAGGCCCACCATGCGCCTTAGCGCCGACCAATGGATCTTTTGGCAGCACGGCTTTGTCAAACTCAACGGCACCATCGTGTTCACCTGGGGACTGATGGTCGTACTGATCGTCGGTTCGAAGCTCATCACGCGCAGGCTTTCCACGGGTTTACACCGTTCCCGCTGGCAGAACCTTTTGGAAATCGTGGTCACCGGCATTGAAAAGCAAATCGCGGACGTGGGTCTGAAGCATCCGGAAAAGTATATTGGCTTTCTCGGCACCTTGTTTTTATTTGTCGCCCTCGCCGCCCTGTGCACGGTCATTCCCGGCTACGAACCGCCCACCGGCTCGCTCTCAACCACGGCGGCGCTGGCATTGTGCGTGTTTGTGGCCGTGCCCTTGTTTGGCATTGAGGAACAGGGTTTGTGGGGTTACCTAGTATCGTACACCAAGCCCACCATTATCATGCTTCCCTTTAACATTATCAGCGAACTCTCGCGCACTCTGGCCCTGGCGGTTCGCCTGTTCGGCAACATGATGAGCGGGACGATGATCATCGCCATTCTGCTCACCATCACCCCTTTCATTTTCCCGGTGCTCATGACCCTGCTCGGTTTGCTCACGGGCATGGTACAGGCCTATATTTTTAGCATCCTGGCCGCGGTCTACATTGCGGCGGCCACCCGGACGCGGGCGCGCAAACCGGTGCCGGCCAAGGTGCCAGTCCCGGCACCCGCGCCCCAAACTTAAACCCAACCCAAACCCAACCCAGAACATTATTATGGATAACATGACCATCATCGCGGTGGTATCAATCATCACCGCCGGCCTGACCATCGCCCTTGGCAGCATCGGTCCGGCACTCGGAGAGGGACGCGCCGTGGCAACTGCTTTAACTTCCCTGGCCCAGCAGCCGGATGCCTCGGCGACCATCACCCGGACCTTGTTTGTCGGGCTGGCCATGATCGAATCCATCGCCATTTACTGTTTCGTTGTCTCGATGATTTTGATCTTCGCCAACCCGTTTTGGAACCACGTCATTGCCGGGGTCGCCAAGACGGCTGGAAAGTGACCTATGTTGTTTGACTGGTTCACCATCGCGGCCCAGGCGCTGAACTTCCTCATCCTGGTGTGGTTGATGAAGCGCTTTCTTTATCATCCCATCCTCAATGCAATTGATGCGCGGGAAAAGCTGATTGCCAAAGAACTGGCGGATGCCGCCACCCAAAAAGCCGAGGCGCAAAAAGAACACGCCGAGTTCCAAAAAAAGAACGAGGATTTCGACCAGCAACGCGCGGCCCTCCTGACCAAAGCTACGGAAGAGGTGCGGATCGGGCGCGAGCGGCTGCTTGAGGACGCAAGGAAGGCGGCGGATGCCTTGAGCAGCAAAGGCCAGACCGCCCTGCTGAATGACGCCCACAGTTTGAACCAGGCCATCAGCCGCCGGACGCAACAGGAGGTCTTTGCCATCACCCGCAAGGCGCTGGGGGATCTGGCCACCGTGAGCCTGGAGGAGCGCATGGGCGAAGTGTTTGACCGCCGTCTGCACGCGCTGGATGGCCCGGCGAAAGCGGTCTTGGGTGCGGCGCTGATGAAGAACTCCGAACCCGCGCTGGTCCGCAGCGCTTTCGATCTCCCGGCGTCACAACGCGCCGCAATCCAAAACGCGCTCAACGAAACGTTCTCCGCGGAAATCCCGGTCCGCTTTGAGACCGCTCCGGATTTGATTTGCGGAATTGAACTGGCCGCCAATGGCCAAAAGGTGGGCTGGAGCATCGCGGAATATCTGGCAACGTTGGAAAAAGAGGTGGGTGAACTGTTGAAACCAAAGGACAAACCCGTGCCCAAGCCGGAAGCCAAACCCAAAGCCAAACCTGAGACACCGCCATCACCCGCCGCCAACCCAGAGCCCAAACCGGAAGCCAAGCCTGCGACCGATACGGCCGCCAAACCGGAGGCTAAACCGGCCGAACCAACAGTGGAAAAACCGGAGGCAAAAGCCGGACCGGAAGCAGCCGTCAAACCAGAAGTCCAACCGGCACCCCCCGCCAAAACTGAACCCAAGCCCGCCGCCGTAACCGCGCCGAAATCCGAAGTAAAGGCCGAACCCAAAGCCGAACCCAAGGCGGAAGGCAAACCCGAGGCCAAAGATGAGCCTTGTTAAGCCGGAACCTCAGCGCCCCATGACCGTCGCGCCGGAGAACTTGCAGAGCGCTTTTGAACGCACGTTCACCGGCATCAGTCAGGGCCTGGCCGCATTCACGCCAAAATTCCACCCACGCGAAGTGGGCACGGTCACCAGTGTGGCCACGGGCATTGCGACCGTGTCAGGGCTGCCCGGCGTGGGTTCGGAGGAATTGATCAGCTTTCCCGGCGGGGTCATGGGCATTGCTTTCAATGTGGATGAGGAGGAAATTGGCGTGGTGCTCCTGGGCGAGTACCAGGATCTGCATACCGGGGACCAGGTGGAACGCACCGGGCGCGTCATGGATGTGGCCGTGGGTGATGAATTGCTAGGACGTGTCATCGACCCGCTCGGCCGGCCACTGGATGACGCGGGGCCGCCCGCCGGCACCGAGCGGCGGCCCATCGAACGCCCGGCCACCGCCATCATGGAACGGGCCGCCGTCAGCGTGCCGTTGCAAACCGGCATCATGGTTATTGACGCGCTGATCCCGATTGGCCGGGGCCAGCGCGAATTGATTCTAGGGGACCGGCAGACTGGCAAGACGGCCATTGCCCTCGCCAGTATTTTGAACCAGCGTGGAAAAAATGTAGTTTGCGTCTATTGCGCCATCGGCCAGCGCGCTTCCGCCGTCGCCAAACTGGTGGCTGACCTGTGCGATCATGGGGCAATGGAGTACACCGTGGTGATGGTCGCCGGGGGCAATGACGCCCCAGGCATCACCTATGTGGCGCCCTACGCCGCCACCACGATTGCGGAATACTTCATGGAAAAGGGCCGGGATGTGCTCATCGTCTATGACAACCTCACCCAGCACGCGGAGGCTTATCGGGAACTGTCGCTGCTGCTGCGCCGGCCGCCCGGGCGCGAGGCCTTTCCTGGGGATATTTTTTATATTCATTCGCGGATGTTGGAGCGCGCCACGCACTTGAGCAAGGATCGCGGAGGAGGTTCGCTGACCGCGTTGCCGATCATTGAAACCGAGGCGCAGGATATTTCTGCGTATATCCCGACCAACCTGATCTCCATCACGGACGGGCAGATTTACCTTTCCCCCTCGCTCTTCCAACTGGGCGTCCTGCCGGCCGTGGATGTGGGCAAATCGGTTTCCCGGGTGGGGGGCGAGGCCCAATGGGCGGCCTATCGGGCGGTGGCGGGCGACCTGAAACTCGCCTATGCTCAATTTGAGGAACTCGAAACGTTTGCCCGCTTCGGTGCCCGGCTGGATGCCGAAACCAGCAAGATAATCGAACATGGCCGGCGGATCCGGGCTTGCCTCAAGCAGCCGCAATTTGCGCCGTTAAATGTACCAGCCCAGATTGCCATTCTGCTGGCCTTGACGGTGGAATTGTTCGACCCCGTCCCGTTGGACCGGATGCTGGAGGCCAGTCAAGCCGTAGGTGTCGCAGCCGCGAAGCTCCCGTCGGAACTACAGGGGCGTTTTGAAACCGCGCCCAAACTGAGTGATTCCGACAAGCAGACCATCATTGAAAGTGCGCGCCAGGCGCTGGCACCCTTCCAGCCCAAGCCAATGGCAAAACCAGCCCCACCGGCCAAACCCAAAGCAGATAGCGGGATCAAACCCAAGCCGGTCACGCCCAATATCGCCCCGGAGAAGTCATGAGTGAAACCACCGCGAGCATGACCCGGAAGATCGCCAGCGCCAGCGATCTCCAGTCGGTGGTGCGCACGATGAAAGCCCTGGCGGCATCCAGCATTGGTCAATATGAGCAATCCGTGCGCGCCCTTGGCGATTACTATCGAACCGTGGAACTGGGCTTGGGCGCCTGCTTTCGCCAAAGCCCGCCAGCGGCTCCGGCGATGAAACGGAAAGGCCATCCAGAAGCCGATGCCATTGGTGCCGTGGTCTTTGGTTCCGACCAGGGCTTGGTGGGGCAGTTCAATGATGTGGTGGCGGATTATGCGATCAAGACCCTGGCCACACTGCCGGGCAAACCTCAAGTATGGGCGGTGGGTGAGCGGGTGCATGGCCGACTGGCAGACGCGGGGCTGCCACTCATCGGGCTCTTCGCAGTCCCCAACTCCGTCCAGGCCATCACCCCGCTCGTCGGACAGATTCAAATCGAAAGCGAAACGCATCGCGCCAAAGGGGACTATGCCACCCTTTATGTTTTCCACAACCGCCCCAAGTCCGGAGCGCTCTACGAGCCCGTCAGCCAGCGTTTGTTGCCGCTCGACCTACCCTGGCAGCAAGGTCTGGCCAAAGTACCCTGGCCGGACAAAATGCTACCCGAGGTCATGGGCAATGGTCTCGTGACATTGCGGGGGCTGATCCGGGAATATTTGTTCATTTCGATCTTCCGGGCCTGCGCGGAATCCTTGGCCAGTGAAAACGCCAGCCGGCTGGCCGCTATGGAGCGCGCCGACCAGAACATAAACGAACTGCTGGAAACCCTTCATGGGACGTTCCACCGCTTGCGCCAGGCCGGCATTGATGAAGAATTATTTGATGTCGTCTCCGGCTTCGAGGCCCTGGCCGGGCAAAAGCAAACCGGGTGACGATCTGGCATGGAGGCCGGCATCTCCCGGTATATCGGCATTCACAAGGTGCTAAAAATCTAACCATTCGACATCTTCCGGGGTTAGCCGAGTTGCTGGCCTTCGACGGGATAGATTTGAAAAATGAAGATTCATTTTCAACGGCCAAATACTGAGCCAAATTGGTCGAAATAAACTTAAATTGGAACGATCAAACCGGGCAATAAAATGCCCTTTTGCATAATAATTTTTTGACACCTTACCGATTGAACCTTCACCAGCCACTCATCCCGCACCTCCCCCCCCGCCCTCCTCTAACCAAGCGACTTAATTTTAAAACGAAGGCGCCACACATTCGATAACACCCTCCTGACCTCCGGGCAAGAGACCAATAAAGTCAATCGCCAACGGCTAATTGATCTTCACCAATTGAAACTGGTCCAAAGGCGGCAACTTCAGCAAATCTCCTCCCAGGTTCAAAGTTGCCATAAAACCTGTTCACCCCCGTCCAGGCGTTTCGAGGAAATTCCGACATTGGTCCTGATAACAGCACCAAAAACCATTCTATAATTTACCCGCTACCTCGACAAAATCCACTCAATCCCCCCAACTGTGCCATCAAACTTTGGGGACAATTGGGGACAACGAATACGTCATTTGGTGCATTCTTGTGCGTTGCGCTCTCCAAATTCTGAATTTACAAACCTGCATATTCCCCTTTATTTACGGCCTCATAATGCACATTCATGCATGATCGTGTAGCGTAGACGTATGGGTTCAGGTCCCACCACCGGCACCAATTGAATAAACACTAATGTTTTGGATGGTTTTTCAGTTTTGAGCCAGGCAAAACAACCAAAGGGTAACGCCTGCGGGTAATGTTGCGAGACTTATCAGGGTTATCATGCCCGTCATCTATGCCGGTGACTATTGCGGCCAGTTGCGCCGATCATTCCGTGTCTGGCCTCAAACCGTTGTGCCAGAATCGCCAATAAAACCGGGCAATTTAGCGGGTCTGGCACCGTTGCAAGGCGTCAATTTGAGGACATCTACAAGGGCTTTTCGGCTCACATTTCGGCCGGAAGCGACACCCGGCCACTCCCCCCCAGAACGAAAATCGAAAGTCGGCACTGTGTCGATCTGGGGAAATGACAAATTTTCAAACCTTCCGGCGATTTTAATCCGGGTCTCTGGAACTGTTGGCCCCAAAAGTTGCCAAACTTCAATGCCATAGTCGTTTGCCAGTCGTTTCAGTGTGGAAATGGGCAAATCCTTTTTAATGCCGCCCACAACAGCTTGATAATACTTGTATGAGAGCGACACTGAGCTTGCGCGCGCTGATCCGGGAATACCTGATTATATCGCTCTTCCGGGCCTGTGCGGAATCCTTGGCCAGTGAAAACGCCAGCCGGCTGGCGGCCATGGAACGCGCCGACCAGAATATTAACGAGTTGCTGGAGACCCTGCACGCGACCTTCCACCGTTTGCGGCAGGCCGGCATTGATGAGGAATTGTTTGATGTCGTCGCCGGTTTCGAGGCGCTGGCCGGACAAAGCGGGGACCGCCGAGCGACTAAAGCAGGCCATCCTTGACCGCTTTGGCGACCGCGGCGGTTGAGGTGTGCACATGGAGTTTGGCGTAGATGTTTCGCAGGTGGGAATCCACGGTGTGGTAGCTTAAATCCAGTTCATCCGCGATGCCTTTCATCCCGCGTCCCTGGGCCATTAAACGCAAAACGGATTGTTCGCGGTTGGTCAAGATTTGGACCGGTTTGAGCGCGGTGCGTCCGGAAAGCATGTCCAGAACGGATTTGGCCACCTGGGGGGTCATGGGGGCCCCGCCGGAGATGGCTTCTTTGATGGAGCGGACGATCGAGGCGGTGTTGGAGGGCTTGAGCAGGTAACCAGAAGCCCCGGCGCAAACGGCCTTGAACACTTTCTCGTGGTCGTCAAACACTGTGAGCATGACGATGCGGGTGGTGGGCGAAATGGTTTTTATCTGCTTGATGGCGTCAATGCCATTGAGCCCCGGCAAGCCCACGTCCAGCAGCACCACGTCAGGGACGGCACCGGCGCGGAGGGCGTCGAGGGCATCTTCCGCATTGGAAAACTGGTTGCTGCATTTCATGCCCGCCATGCCGTTGACAACCCGGGAAAGTGTGGCACGAAAGTTTTGATTGTCCTCAATGAGCCAGACGCTCACGGGCGGAGCTGGTTGGACGGATTCGTCCTGTTCCGCCCTGGCCGCAAATTCGGGCTCATTTAATTTCATAAGCTGTTTTGAAGTGAGGTTCAAACCGGCGCGGCGCTTTCGTGGCTAATTTCGCACATTTGATATCACCAAAGTATCCCTAATTAAACAGATGGCGCCAGTCACGAGATTTCGTGAGGGGGATGGTCAGTTTGACCGTGGTTCCGTTGCCGGGCTGGCTGGTGAGGCTTAAATTTGCATGCATTTCCGCAGCGCGGTGCTGGAAGTTTTTGAGGCCATCGCCCAGGCTTTTACGGGAGGGGTCGAAACCAACGCCGTCGTCCCCGACCTGAAGGACGAGGCTGCCGTCCAGGCAATGCAAATGAATGGTGACGCGCCGGGCCTGGGAATGCTTGCGGATGTTATTCAAGACTTCCTTGAACAGCGGCGGGATGTTTCGCCGGAGCTCGAGGGGTAATTTAATGTGGTTGGGCGGGTCCGCCTCGACAAATTCGCAGGAAATGTTGGCCAGCATAATCGCCGCAATCTGTTTGAGACGCACGCCCAGATCCGCCAGATATTCGTGGGACGGGTTGATGATCCAGATCAAATCGCGCAGTGTGTCCACCGTCTGGTCGGCCGTGGAACGAATTTGCGCGAGGTCTCCGGGTTGGGGTTTTTGCTCCATTACTTCCGTTAGGAGCGAAATGCTCCCCAGATTGGCGCCCACTTCATCATGGAGATCGCGCGCAATCTGCTGGCGGAGGCGCTCGATCATCCGCAGGCGCAGAAGCCTGACCCAGTACAAAAATATCAGGATCGTGACCGCGACCATGCCAACCAGCAATTTGAACCACCAAGTCTGCCAATAAAGGGGTAACACCTCAAACGACAGGCGGGCGCCAGGCTCACTCCAGACGCCGTGGTTGTTGCAGGCGGTCACTTCAAAAGTATATCGCCCGGGGGGCAGGTGCGAGAAATAAGCGGCCCGTTGGTCCGCCGCCTCGAACCAGCGGTTGTCGAAGCCGACCAAACGGTAACGGAAACGGACCTGCCGGGGGGCGGACAAGCTGAGGGCCGTGTAGCGGATTTCCAACTGCCGGATGCCGGCTGGAAAGCGGGCATAGGGCTGGCCGGCAGTGACTTCCGAAGGTGGCCCGGCATTTTGAAGCGGCTTGCCGTCGGCCAGCATCGACTCGATCACCACCGGTGGCGGCAAGTTGTTCGGCCGGATTGCTTGCGAATCCACCACCGCAAGCCCCACACTGGTGACATACCACAGGCGGCCATCGGCAGTGCGGGCGGCGATCGGCTGGCAACCGCCCAAAATTTCCCAAGCGCCCAAGCCGTCACCACTGCCGAGTTGCAGGCAGTTTACCGATTTGATTTCGCCAGTGGTAAACTGGTCCAACTGCTTGCGGGTAATGCGAAAAATCCCGCTGGATGATCCGATCCAGAGATTTTCATGGTCATCGGACCGAATATCGCTGATGGAATCATCCGGCAGTCCCTGTTCGTGGGTCAAAGCTCCCCATTGACCATGGTTGAGAAAGGCCAGCCCATTCCGCCAAGTGCCCAGCCATAAGGTGCCATTGGCGGCGCAATAAATGGAATGAATGCTGCTGCGCACGATGTCACAGGCAACCTTGGCCGCCTGCCGGGTGCGGGGGTCGTAGCGGAAGAGCCCGCCACTTTGCAGTCCGAGCCAAATCGCGCCGTCCGCCGCCTCCGCAAAACACCGCACATCCGAATTGGTCAGCAAGATTTGGGCGGGAAGGCCGACCCGCGGTTCATAACGAGCCGCTCCCTGCGTGGTCCCCACCCAGACGGACTGGCGCGAATCTTGAAACAAGGCGTTCGGATAACCGGAGGTGGGGTTGGATAAATACGTTCCCTGGGGTTGTCCTTGATCCCGCCGCCAGAGTCCATAATTGAAAACGCCGGCCCAAACCTGTCCGCTGGCATCCTCCAACACCGACCGGACATCCTGATGCCAGATGTCAAAGGACGGCTGCGACAAAACGCGGCCTTCCGGGTCGATTTGATAAAGCCCGGCCCCTTCGGTGCCCACCCAAAAGCCGCCCCCGCCCGCCGGAGCGATGCTGGAAATCGCCCGGTTTTGCCAGTTGTCAGGCGGCACAATCATCTTAACCACCCGGCGTGAAAGACGGTTCAGACCGTGAACGGTGCCAACCCAGAAGTTCTTCTCCTGATCTTCGCAGAGAGACAAGACCTGATCTTGGGAAAGGCCACTGGCACGACCCAACTGTTGTTGGTGCCCGGCTGAATCGACGACCCACAAGCCTTGTCCGGAAGTGCCTATCATCAACGCACCAGATTTAGCTTCGTGGAGCACGACATTTTCGTTGACCTGCAAATCAAGCACCCCGCGATCCTCAACCCAGGCATCTCGCTGCCAACGCCGGATGCATTGCCCATCACGAACCCATAATCCGCCGGAACGGGCAGGCGCGATGTCTCGCCATTGCCCGGACTGGCCCGGGATGGCCAGCGTCATATGACCCAGTTTCACATCCAAACAATAAAGGTTTCCGCCATCCACCAACACCCACAGACCATTTGCGTCCGTCGCGCAAATATCCCAGATCGAATGATTATCCGGGCTTACCCGCAGTTTTCCGGGAACACAGTCGATGATGGGTAATAACGAATGGTGGCTGGCAGCCCAAACCGTGCCATCCACGGACTCAGCCAACCGCACCACTGAATCCAATGAGCATGCCGGGGACAGAGTCAGCTTGTGAAAACCACCCGCATCTCTCCATCCAATTTCGCCTGATTGCGTGCCATACCAGAGACGCCCGCCGCGGTCCTCCAAAAGGCAACTGATCATGCTGCTGGCGAGGCCGGGGGTGTAGGAATCGTAAAAGCGCTCAAACCGCACGCCATCAAACCTGGCCAGACCGTCAAGCGTCGCCAGCCAGATGTATCCGTCCCGGGTCTGGACCACGTCGTGGATGCGGGCGGAGGGCAACCCGTCTTGAACCTGCCAGTTGATAATGACATAGTCAGAATCTTGCGCGCCGCCAAACTCATCGGCCACAGCAAAATCCGCAAGCCAGAGGAATGGCATTAAGAAAGCCGCCAAAATGCGCTTTCCTCCATGGGGAAATGCCCGGCAGATATTGGGTGCTTTCATTTTGTTAATGCCCACAAAACACCAAGGCTGGCGAAAAATCAAGGCATCCCGCCACCCAGCAGGGCATCCAGCTTCCGGGATTCGCCCGGCGGCAGGGTGATTTGGATCACTTTGCCGCCGTAACGAACGGGAGTTTTGCCGGTGCCGTTGAGGTTCTTGATGGTCGCCGTGAGCAGTTTTCCGTCTTTCCATTCCTCGCTCACCTCATAGCCGCCACGGGCACGGAGGCCGGAGACACTGCCGGCTGGCCAGGCTTTGGGCAGGGCGGGCAGGAGTTGGATTTCGCGCTCGTGACTTTGCAGCAGCATTTCGCAGACGCCGGCCGTGTAGCCCAAATTGCCGTCAATCTGGAAGGGCGGACAAGCATCCAGCAAATTGGGGTAAAGCCCGCCGCGGGTGTATCCCACATTTTGTGAATTGCAAGGACGGATCAAGTAAGTGGACAACTTCCAGGCCCGGTCACCATCGAACAAGCGGGCCCACAGACTCATTTTCCAGGCGGCGCCCCAGCCGGTGCTTTCATCCCCACGGGCATTAAGAGAAACGCCCGCGGCGCGGGCCAGTTCAGGCGTGGTGAGCGGGCTGATCTGGCGGCCGGGATGGAGGGCAACCAGATGGGACTGGTGGCGGTGCGTGTCCTGGGGATCGTCGCGATCCACCATCCATTCCTGCAGCTGGCCCCATTTGCCGATTTGCGGGGGAAGCAAGCGAGCCCGCAGGCCGGCGAGTTGCGCGCGGAATTCCGGGTCCACTCCGAGCGTTTCGGCGGCCTCAATGGTGCTGGTGAAGAGATCCCAAACCATTTGCTGGTCGAACGAAATGCCCGGTTCTTTGGGGCCGTGTTCGGGTGAAAGTCCCGCAGGGGTGACCAGGGTTCCGTCGGGCCGCGCCCGTAAACTGTCCATCCAGTATTCGCATACTTCCTTCATCGCAGGATAGGCAAGCTGACGCAGATATTCCCGGTCGCCAGTGAAACGGTAATGGTCAAAACTATTCTGCAGCAGCCAGGCGCTGGTGCCCGGCACCCAATCCCAGGTGGAGCCGCCAAACAGACCACTTTCACCCCGCATCAACCAGCCACGTTTACTGAAGGCCTTGCGGGTGGCCTCCGTGCGGACCGCGCGGATGGAATCAATCCAGCGGGCGTAAGGCTCAAAACACTCGGACAGATTGGCCACGTCCGCAGGCCAGTAGTTCATCTCGACATTGATGTCCGTGTGGTAATCGCCGCGCCACGGGGGATTGTTTTGATTGTTCCATTTGCCCTGGAGATTGGCCGGCAACCCGCCGGGTCGCGAGGAGCTGATTAACAAATAGCGGCCATACTGAAACAGCAAGGCCTCCAAGGCCGTGTCGGGCGCGGAAGCTTTTCGGCGGTGAAGCAACCGCTCACCGGTGGGCAGGGCGGAATGGGGGCTCTGGCCAAGGTCGAGTTGAACCCGGTCAAACAAAGCGGTGTAATCCTGAAGATGTTCGGCCAGCAAATCGTTCCAGCCCCGCCTGGCGGCAGCGGAAATCCGGGCGGAGACCTGATCGTGCGGTGGCTTGCCCCGCCAGCCCCGGCGGCGGTCCTGGACAAAGTCCGTGCCGGCGGCCAGGATCAAGGTGAGACTGTTGGCGTCCTGAAAGGAAATTTGATTGCTGACAATGGCGGTGGTGCCACCGTCGGGAACCAAAGCAACCTGCGCTTCGTATTGCAAGGCGATCGCATAGGGCGGTTGACCGCGTTGAGCCGAGCCGCCGTGATAGGTGTAACCACGCAATGAGCCGCAGGAAGTGAGCCGGTTGTCCAAGGCGGTGATCACCGCCGCGTGCATATCGGTCAATGCCACCGAGCCGGTGAATGCCCCGGGGTGGTCGGCCGTGAACCGGAAAACCATAACCTTGGCGGGAAAACTGGCAAATGCCTCACGCCGGAATTTCACCCCACCGCTCTCGTAGGTCACGGTGTGAAGGGCGCGCGCGAGATCGAGCTCGCGGCGATAATGGGTTCCCGCCGCGTGGTTGAATTTGACAAAGACATCGCCGAAGGCCTGGTACGCCCCGGTGTCCTGTTCATCACCAATCCAGAGGCTTTCTTCGTTGAACTGGATGTGCTCCTGCTGAATTCCGCCAAAAATCATCGCCCCCATCTGGCCGTTGCCAATGGGTAATGCCTGAGTCATCCAATTGGTCGCGGGCTGCGCATACCACAGGGTCAAATCGGCGGCCGGCAAACCAAGGTGTGCCAGGACCAAAACGAGGCAAAAAAAGCACAGTGCTGGCTTCATGTAATCACCATTTCGCACCACGGTTTGAGCGGGGCCTTGGCCAACACCACTTTATTTTTCCACTTCCAAGATTTTATCCGCCAGATCGAGGCGCACCACGGAGACAATCGCATCCGGTGCGCGGGCGGGCAACGACAGGGTGATGCCCGAAACCGATTGATGGACAGGGATGGAAGTGTCCGGCGCGGCCAGGATCGTCACTTTCAAAACCTTGGTTTTAATGGCGGGGAGTTGAAATGTTCCGCCGGCCGGCCAGTTGAAAATCATGAGGTAGACTTCCCCTGGTTTGGTGGTGCAGCGCCAGTCGCTGGCGGATGAAACGAGGGTGTCATTGCCGTAGCCGTCCTTGGCTTTGACGGCAGCGCCCAATTCGCCGCCAAAGGGCGTGGGGGACGTGCCGTAAATGGCTTCGCTGTTGACCTTCATCCACTCGCCGACCACCGCCAGCCGGTCGAGGCTGGGCTGGGGAATCAAACCTTCACTGGTGGGCCCGACGTTGAGCAAATAGTTGCCGCCCTTGCTGGCGATGTCACAAAGATTGCGGATGATGGTTGACGCTGATTTCCAGTTGTGGTCGTCGCTTTTGAATCCCCAGGTGTCATTCATGGTCATGCAACTTTCCCAATCCCGGCCGGGAAATCCGCGGGGGGGAATGGACTGCTCAGGGGTTTCGGTGTCGCCGGGGAACCCGCCGCCAAGCCGGTTATTCATGATAATCCCGGGGTGAAGCTGTTTGACGACGGCATAGAGTTTTTGGGCACGCTCCGGGTTCATGTCACAGGGGGTGTCCCACCAGAGCACGGCGGGAAATTCCCCGTAATTGGAAAGCAGCTCCTTTACCTGTGGCACGGCGACCTGGTCGATGTAATCGTCCATGTTGCGGGCCTGGGCTTTATCCCATTTGCCGTTGCAGGCGGAGCCGCCGTTGTTCCAATCCTGGGCCTCGGAATAATAGAACCCGAGTTTGATGCCGTGGACCCGGCAGGCCGCCGCGAGCGCTTGCAAAGGGTCTTTGCCGAAAGGACTGGCCTGGACGATGTTCCACGGACTCGCCTGCGTTTCAAACATGGCAAATCCATCATGATGTTTGGAGGTAATGACAATATATTTCATACCGGCATTGGCGGCGGCGCTGACCCAGGCGTCGGCATCGAACTTCACGGGGTTGAACGACTTGGCGTATTGCTGGTATTCCGCCATGGGAATCCGGGCATTGCTCATGATCCATTCGCCGATGCCGGGGACGGGCTGGCCGTGATAGAACCCTGCCGGAACTGAATAGACTCCCCAGTGAATAAACATGCCAAATTTCGCCTCCCGCCACCACGCCATGCGGGCGTCGCGCTGCGCGGGGGTCTCGGCGGGGATTGAATTGGTGTCATTCATCGCCGCCGTCAGGCGGGGGCAGGCACCAATCAGGCTGGCCATGATCACTGGCACGAGCAGGATTTGAAACGGGATTTTTGGCATGTTGTTTGATTTGCTATTCTGGTTATGGCGTGGGTTCGGGCGGCGGTCAAAAGGGATAGCGGAGGCGGAAAAACACATTGGAATTTCCGGGATTGACGGGCACCACCAGGTTGGTGGCGGACTGGGAGCCCAGAATATCGAACCAGAAATTTGAACTGGTCAAGTCCACTGCGTTGGACTGCGCCAGCCAACCCAAATGATCGCCCGGCCAGGTAAGGGTTATCGCGCCGCTTTGGTAGCTGAAGTTGAGGGTGGGGGGATTGGTGGCGACCACGCTGCCCACCACCAGGTCCACGCCACCCGCGCGGTTGGTTTGCAGCGTGGCAGGCCCGGCGGCGCCGTTGCCCGTGACCACCACAGTGGGTAAAGCGCCCGTTACTTTGCCGGGCTGGTCCGCCAAGACCGCCGCAATCAGCGGATGGATTCCGGCGGGCAGCATAGCCCCGAGATTATTGACGGTGACCACCGTGCCAGCTGACAGGGTCAGCGAGCCGTTAGTTTGCACGAAAGCCGCGTTGGTTCCATCGCTCACCAACGCCAGGGAGCCCGCGCTGCAATCGAGGTTCCCATTCAACACCGCCCCGACCGAGCTGTTTGCCAGCGTGCGACCATTTCCCAGCGTAAACGCCGGGGCTTTACCCGCCACATTGAAGCTCGCGCCGCCGGCCACGGTGATCAGGGTGCTCGCCAGGGAGCCACTGCCCGTCAGGGCCAGGGTGCCGGCAGCCACGGTGGTGGGGCCCGTGTAAGTATTGATGGCGGAAAGCGTCAGCGTGCCGCCGCCGAGGGAGTCGCTGACGGACAACCCGCCATCCGGGCCGCTCAACCCGCTGTCGTGGGTGAGCGGGTTGGGGATGGTAATGACATAGCCGGCGGGGTCGATGGTGGCCCCATTGGTGCTTACCTTCAGGGTCAGGGTGCCGGCGGTGACCGCGGTGAAGGTGGGATTATTATAGAGTGCCTGCAGGGTGCCGCCGCTGAGATTTACGGTCGCACTGCTGCCGCTTGAGGGGTCATACAGACTCCACAACGCCAGGGTGCCGCCAAAGAGATTGACCGTGGAGGTGGAACCGCCGAGCCAAAGCAACCCCTGGCCGTTGACGGCGGTGTAGCTGCCGCTGCTGCCTGGCGTTCCCAAAGTGACCCGGCCACCATTGATGGTGAGGGTGCCTTTGGCCCCGGCGGCGTTGGCGGCCAGCAAGATTCGCCCGGGCACATTGAGGCTGCCGCCGTTGACAATCAGGGTGCCATTGGCCGTAGGGTTGTTGCAGCCCAGCAGCAAGCCAGCATAATTTCCCGTGCCGGCGTTAGTCATGGTGTTCAAGTTGAGGGTGCCGGATTGCAGCGTCAACGTTCCGGCATTGCCGCTGGTGGAGATTTGGGGCGCATAGCCAAAACCATCCCCGTTGAAATTATTCGTGGCCGAACCCGAGTCAAAGGTCAGCGCGCCGCCGTTCACCACAAAAATATTGGTGCCCCCCGGCTGGTCGGGGTTGCAGGAGCCGGTCACATTTAAGGTCCCGCCGCCAACCGTGGTGTTGCCGGCATAAGTGGCGGTTCCGCCCAGCCACACCGTGCCCCCGCCCGCCACATTCAGGGCCGCATTGCCAAAGTCCGACACATTGCCGTAGATACTCAAGGTGTGTGTGTTGGTGACGATGAAGTTTATGGTCGCTGGCTGGCTGCCCCCCAGCCGTACCGGGGCGGTAATGGCCAGATCCTGACTTGCGCTGGAAAGGTCGATCCCGCTGCCGACCGTTAGCAAGTTCACCCCGGCAATCGAAACCGGGCCGGCGGGCGCGGTCACGGTGATGGTGGAGACAAAAACATTCGTATTTAACACTGTGGCCAGATTGGTATTGGACAGGCTGTTAAATGTCACCGGTTGTCCCTGAGTTGGGGGGGCGGTGGACAGGCTATTTAAGGCCGCGGATTGCCCCACTGGTGGAATAGTTCCATTATTCCAATTGCCAAACGTTGCCCAGAAAGCATTGGTGCCACCGGTCCATGGAATTGCGGCGGGCGGAACGATAAAGCGCCACTGGACGGCGGTGCCGGTGGTGGTGCTGGCGACCATGTTGTAAGTCGGGGTGAACGTCGCGTTGTTGTAAGCCAGCGACAACTCCTTGCCGGTGGCAGGGTGCTGCAGGTAATACCAGCCATATTGATAGGACGCCAGTGACCATTGCGCGGCGGTGCCCGTCGTGCCCGGTGCAACCAGGCTGAGCGAACTGCCGCTGTAACTGAGCCGTCGTCCGTCCAAAGCGGAAATCAGATAATACAAATTGGCACTTCCCGCCGTCACCAGTGTCCATTGGACCGAGTTATCCCGCACGAGAATGCTTTTGGCATCGGGCGCCGGGGAGGCAAGGGGGTTGGCCAGGCGCTTGCTGGTGCTGCTGTTGTGGAGGTAATAAGCCTTGTTGGTTTGCACATTCGCATCGCCATCCCAGGCACCATAGAGTTCCCCCAAGGGTGTCAAAACATTATTGGTGTCGAAGCAATTTGAAGTGGGGGCCGGGGTGGTCGCCGTCCACGGATTGGGGGCCAGCGCGCCGCCGAAAGAAAATATGGCGTACTTCCGCAGCCAGGGCAAACTCTCCGCCCGCCACAGGAATTCGGCCAGGGCATTGTAATTGTTTTCCTCGGTCCAACTTTGATTGCCGGCCCAGTCCACGCAGCCAAACTCAGTCGTCCACATCGGAATGCCCCAGGTATTGTATTCACTTTGCAGGGAGTTGATCCAGATGCCGGAGGAGGCGCTGGAGTTGTTGCCGGGGTATAAATGGGCGGGCAGGTAATCCACCCGCAAGCCCCAATTGGTGACGTAACCAAAAAATATCGGCAACCAGGAGCCACCCCCATTGGCGGGGGCGGGAGCTGCCAGGGGCATGTCCAGGTTGTTAAAGTTGTGCCAATAGATGGCGCCATTGGTGGGATCCAAATTGCCTTGGGTGGTCTGATCCGGTTCGTTATAGCCCATCAGGATTTGCGACTGGCCATTGAGCCGCCAGGAGCGCTGAAAATTCTGCAGATTGCCGGACAGGGTGGACCCCAAATACCAAGCCGAATCGTTCATGGGGTAAAAGACATTGTTCGTCGGAAATGAATCGCCGGTAACCACCCACCAGGTATAGCACCAACTGGAGTTTTGTATGCCGGAGAGACTGGGCCCACCGCTGCCCTTCTTGGGAAAGATCGCGACCAGCGGGAACTGCCAGAGCTGGCTGGGGCTGTTGGTCATCACATTCTGCACCAAAATCGTTCCCGGAGCCCCTCCCCCGCCCTGCGTGTCCACCACCAAACCGCTGAACTGGTTGATCAAATAATAATTCAAACCATCCACCGGCTGGAAATACCATTCCTGATCCGGCAGCACCGCGTAAGGCTCATCCACGAGCAGCGCCCCTGCATTGGTCGTCAGTTGCGCGCCTGAAAGACACCAGCCCGTTTTGCGATTCCGCAACCGATAGGTGCCGTTGTCGTAATTCAGCAGCACTTGATACTGGCTCAAAAAGTTGGTCACATTGCTGATGCCCAACAAGGGGACCCCGTTGCTTTCCACGACCGCCTGGCCGGCCGCCGCGTTGCTAAGGCAATAATATGAATCAGAGAAGGTGTCATATTTGGCGGTGATCGGCGCGTTCGTGGTCACCCCGGCACCCAGGGGATAGCCACCATTGCTGTTGGCGGAAAAAACGCACAACTCCTGCACCGCGCTGACGCCGGCGTTGGTGAAGAGCAGTTGCACTTTGGTGGTGGTGACCGGCGTGGTGAAGGGAATCATCAGGGTGCCGTTGGTGTTGCCCGTCACGCTGCCGCCGGGAATGTTCTGCCACGCGCCCCCGGTCCAGTATTGCAGAACGAAATTGCCCAGTGGCGGCACGCCCGTCGCCCCGGAATACAGGTGTGCGCTGCCAATTTTGTTGGTGAACTGCAGGTTGATCAGCAGGGAGTTGCTGCCCACCAACGTGGTCTGCCAGGCGGAGGAAGGGCTGATCCGGCCGTCCACTGCGAGCAAAGGATAATTACCGGCGGAATTGGCCGTGGCAAACACCGGCTGTTTATGGGCCAAATCGAGGGTGAAATCGGTGCCAAAGGGATAGCCGTTGGTGCCGTTGGGCGCATAGAGCGCCAACTCCCGGAGATAGACATTGCCATCCAGGGAATCATAAAAACGAAAGGAACTGGAGGTGATCGGGGTGGTGAAAACCAGGTTCACCTCCTTGTTGGTGTTGCCCACCACGGTGGTGCCGGGCACGGTAACCCACGTGGAGTTGGTTAAATATTGAAACCAGAACACTGTCGGCGGCGACACGGTGTCGCGCCCCATGGCGAGCTGGGCGCTGCCCACCGTCACCGGAAACGGGAACACCACTTGCGCCCAGTGCGCCCCGGTGGGACTACTCTGCCAGTAACTGTCGTTGTTGGCCAGGCCATCCGTGATAAAAGAGCTGGTCCCCAAGCCATTGACGGGAGCCGGTTGCGATGAATTCACCGAATCCGTGATGACGGGTTGATATTTGGCAAGGTTCAAACGCGTCGGGTTTAAAACCGTCGGAGTAAACACATACACGCCCACGTCGCGCACATTGATGGCGTTGATCTGAACCACGGAATTGCCGTTGATTGAGAACGTCTGGCTGGTGCCATTGGCCACAAAAGTGCCAGCCACGCATTGACCGACAGCGCCGGCGCTGTTTGAGTTGGGCGCGAAATGCAGCGTGACGGTGTTGCCGCCGGTGCTGGTGACCGATTCATACCGGTATTGATAGCTTCCCCGGCTGTCGTTCACCCAAATCTGCACTGAGTAGGCATGGCCTGAAATCAGGTTGTTCAGGCTTACGGTGCCGGAGGTGCCACTGCCCCAGGCAGCGGTGGAAAGGACGGTTTGATAGGCAGTGGATAAAGTGTTGAATGGTGATGCGGTGGCGCCAAAGACGGCATTGAAACCGCCGAAGCTGGTGAAAATCACATTGCCCCAGGTGTTTCCGTTGCCGGTCGCCGCGAATGCCACGCCGTTAACGGTCGCGCCCCCCCCCGAATAGGCATAGAGCGCGGCACCATTGGTGTTGACATCCGAGTCACCACTGATGGTGCCCGAGGTGCCCCACGTGATGGCGGCCGCAAAACCCGCTGCGGCCGGCAGGCATAAACCAGCCACCAGCAACCGCCACACAAGGCGGCCGGCCCGGGACAGGGGGCTCCGGGCAGGCAGCCGGGCGAACCAATCCGAGGGGGGCTGAAAAAGGATATTCGCTGACGGTTGGAGCATGCGTTTCAGGGGCTGACGGCTTTGACTTTTAAATATTGGTCCACTCTGGATTGGCCTGGCTCAAGCGGATAATGCTTTGTCAGTAAATGTAATGGGGCAGAATTTATGTTTTAATATGCACCCTTTTACAGGGGTTGCCAACCCCGAGGTTTCGGGATAAAACCACCCTGGCCAGGCTGGCGGCGTGGCTTGCCAACCGCTGATTCCCTGGTGCGGGAGTTTTAATAAACAGTTGAGGCCGTCGCAGCAACCCATGACTGCGACGGCCTCTTGTTTAACCCAAACCAGCCCAACCAATTTTTATTGTTGGATGCGGAGGAACAGGCTCGGCGTGCCCGCATTCACCGTATTGGTGTAACCAAAACTACCGTCAGCATTAAACGTGTTGGTAGCGACCGGAGTCCATACCGATTGGCTCAGGTTAGTGGAACTCATCACGGCGTAGCTGTGTCCGGGGACGCCACCCGTGCCGCTCAATACCAACTTCCAGGGGCCGGCGGCATTCAGGTTGGCCGCGTTGATGTTTACCACTCCGGGTACGGTTACCGTAAAGGGAACCTGCGCGGAGGGGGTGCCGTTCACCACCGTGGCATTCCAGGTGCCGGCCGCCGTGCCCGGCACGAAGCTGACCGAGATGCTGCTGTCACTGTTCACCACCGGCACATAGCTGGCTCCCGCCGCCGCCGTCATGTTGGTCAACAACACCGCAGTGGCCCCGGTGAACCCGCTGCCGGTCAAACTCAGGTTGATGGCATAGCTTGAACCGGTCGCCGGGTTCGGGGTTACGCTCGTCAGCGTCGGGCCGCTGGCGACCACCGTCAACACGCCGTTGGTGAAGCTGAAGGCCTTGCCAGCGCCCGGGCTGCCAGCGATGCTCGCAAAGTTGCCGGCATTCGTCGCGCCCGCGCCGCTGAACAAGGTGAATTTTTGACCAACGCTGAACGTGCCGTTCGTCACAATGTTTAACACCCCGCCATAAGTCACATTGCCACCGAGCGCAACGCCGGTATTGGTTGGCGTGCTGCCATTCACCGCAAAGGTGCTCGTGGAGCCGGCCAGCAGCGCCAGGTAGTTGCTGACTGTCAGCGTGCCGATGCCATTCGCACCCGGCAGCAGGATGCCGCCGGAGTTGTTAGTGACCGCGCCCGAGATGATCCCCGTGCCACCCAGTGCGCCGCCGGTGCTGATGTTTACGGTGTTGGTGCCAGTGGCGCTGCCAGTGGTATTGTTGGCCAGGAGCACACCGCCAGTGATCGTCGTCCGGCCCGCGTAAGTGTTCGCGGCCGAAAGTGTCAACGCGCCCGGACCGCTGTTCGTCAGTGATCCGGTGCCGGAAATAATCCCGGACAAAGTCTGGGCCGCGGAGCTGTTGTAGTTCAAGGCCGCATTGTTGGTAATGAGCGCGGCATAGGCGCCGTTGCCCAGCACACCCGCGCCGCCGATCGTCAGCGTGCCGCCGTTAATCGTCGTGCTGCTGGTGTAGGTATTTGTGCCCGTGAGCGTCTCGGTGCCGGTGCCATTCTTGACGAGGGCGAGGAGCGCCGGGGAGCCGACATCTTTGAGCGAACCCGAGAAGATGCCGCTGCCGTTGGCATTGCCAATGCTTAGCACTTTATAAAATTGATACCCCATGCTGATGGTGCCGCCGCCGTTTAACGCATCAAACTGCGCCACGGTGCCGGCCGTGCTGCCGCCGGTTTCGACAAAGTTGATGGTCGAGCCGGCATCCACTTCAAGGGAGCCGAGGTTGGCGCTCCAGATGCCGTGGTAGCCCGAACTGCCGGTGACAGTGGTGTTGCCGGTCACCCAAACCAAACCGCCGGCGGCGAGTTGCACGACATCATTCCCGGCGGCGTTGAAGACGGTGACACCGTTGCCGCCGCCGTCAAACAACAGGGTGCCGCTGTTGGTAAAGATGGAGGCCACCGAAAGCGGGTTGACGGTCGTGGCCGTCAGCTCCAACGTCGCGCCGCCGGCAATGTTATAGTTGGTGCCACTGGTGGTGGTGTTACGGATCTGCAACCGGCCGGCACCAACCGTCGTGCCGCCAATGTAAGAGTCCGCGCCGGCCAGCGAAAGGGTGCCGGGACCAGACAGAACCAAGCCGCCCGTGCTGGAGACGGCGCCGGCCAAGGTGAGCGTTTGCCCGCTGCCCACACCGACGAGGTTGGTTCCGGTGCTCAAAACCACTGCATTGGGCAGCGTGGCGCTGACGTTATTCGACAACGCGCCGCCACTTAACGTGACTTGTCCCGTGCCCAGGGCTGAGTTGGCGTCCACTTCCAGTGTGCCACCGTTAATCACCGTGTTGCCGGTGTAGGTGTTGCCCGACGAAATGGTCAGCCTCCCCGAGCCGTTCTTCGTCAGGGTAGCGGCGCCCGCAATGGCACTGCCAGATATGACGTAGTTCTTGTTCGTCGAGTTGACCGTCACGCTGGCGGGCGAAACCGTCACGGCTTTATTCACCAGGATGGGCGACGCACCGCTCGCCGTGTCATCAAAAATGACGGCGGTGGGATCATAATACAACTGGCTGGGCGTGCCGTTCGTATTTTTCCAATTGCCGCTCACCCCGGCGTCCCAGTTGCCGCTGCCCACGGCCCAGAGCAAGGGGTTGCCGTAATTGCCCGCGGCATTGTTGACCACGAGATAAATGATTTTGGAAGCAGCATTGTTGCTGAGGCTGCCGCTCACAACGGTGGAAATGAAGGAGGTCGGAGGCGTGCCAGACAGACTGCCGTAACTAATGAGCGGATAAACGCCATTCGTCATCCCAGCCGCCACGTTGCGGATGATGAAATTGGGCGAACCGTTAAAGGCCAGCGTGCCGGCCACCTGAAGTGGCGCGGTGGTGGTGCTGGGGATGAAACCGCCCAGATTGAAGTCGGCGAAGGCGGTGCCCGCACCGTAATTCAGCGCTCCGCAAGTCCACTGACCATTGGCCGCCAGAACCTGCACGCCGTTGGTGGCACCCGCCGCAACGGTAACGGGGCTGCTCGCACACGAACTGCCAGAGGCTCCCACCAGTTCGCCTGCGCTAACGGTGGTCGCGCCGGTGTAAGTATTCGCGGCGGACAGGGTGAGCGTGCCCGGGCCGGATTTGGTCAGGGTGCCGGCCTGGGCCGGAGCGTTTTGCAGAATTTGCCCCACCGTGACCGGATTGAGGCTGGCGACGTTAAAGTTGGCACCATTGGTCGTCAGGTTGGCGTTGTTAAAGGTTCCCGCCGGCAGGTAGCTGGCGCTGGCCGCCAACGGTGCCAGGAAGCCGTTGGTGAAATCAAAGGTGATATTAGCTGTGCCGGCGCGCGTGGGAAACGCGGGCAGGGTCACCTGAGCGCCGCCACCGAGATAAAGCGTGGCAATGCTGCTGGGCGCGGCCACGAGCGTTTGGAAGTTGGTGGCCACAAAGGTGCCGTTGGTGATGGCAAAGGTCGCGATGGTGCCCGAGGAAGTGCTGGATCCGCCGATCGCCAGATAGCCGAAGGTGGCGGTGCCGCCGTTCTGAGTATAGATCGCAGTCCCCCCCCAGACTGCAGAGTCATTGCGGCCGACCTGCAATTCGGCCAGGGGGAAGGATAGCACTCCCGTCCCGCTCAAGTTAAAGATGCCGGTGCAGCCGCTGTTGACGGCCAGCATGACCCCGCGGTTATTGGCCGAATACGCTCCGCTGGTGAAGGTGCCGCCGCTCAAGTTATAAATACCGACCGAGCCGAGGCCGTTGCCAATCAACGTGGCGGTGCCGCCGGTATAGGATACCGTGCCGCCGGTTTGATTCACAATGCCGGTGTAAGCAGGACTTGATCCGGAGCCGATGGTAAAGGTGTTGGCACCCAGCGCGAGCGTGCCGCCAAAGATGCCCAGGGTGGCGGTGGCCGCCGTGTTCCCCACGACAGGGCCGGCCAGACCGGTCGCGCCCCAGTTGGTGATGTCCAATTCGCCGGCGCTGACGGTGATGGCCCCCGTAAAGGTGTTCGGCCCGCCCAGCGTGGAGGTTTTGGCACTGTTTTGGGTGAACGTGGCGGAGCCGGTAATCACGCCCGAGGCCGACTCATTGATGGCGCCGCCGTTGCTGACGGTGATGCTGGAGCCGGAGAGCTGTCCGATGAGATTCAAGTTCCCGCCATTGACGATGGTGGCACCGGAATAGGTGTTGGCGCCGCCCAGAGCGACGGTGCCGCCGCCCAAAACAGTCAAAGCCCCGCTGCCCGACACGCCGCCACTGACGCTCAAGGTGCTGTTATTGGTGACCGTCCACGGCTGGCTGGCACCCAGGACGACCGGCGCGGTGATGGTCAGGTTGGTCGTCGCCGCGGCGAGACTAATACCGTTGGTCAAAGTCAGGGTGTTTGCCCCCCCGATGGAGACGGCTCCCGCTGGATTGAGCACATTCAAAGCCAGCAAGTTGAAATTCGCATTCAACACCGTCGCCAGATTCGCGGTGGAAGCGCCGGTGAAATCGATGATGGAACCATTCGTGGGCACTGACGCCGTCGTCCAGTTGCCGCCCGTGTTCCACGAGGTGCTGCTGGCACCCGTCCAAGCCAGGGGGCTGCCAACCACCAGATTCAGACCGCCTGAACCATTGATTTGCAGTGTTGCCAGGCCAACCGCGCCATTGCCCGTGACAATCACGGTTTGCGGCAGCGCCCCGGCGGAGACCGAACCCGGGTTGCCGGCCGCCGCGGCGGCGATGATTTGGTAAGCTCCCTGCGTCAAAGTGGGGCCCACGTTGTTTACCGTGAAGACGGTGCTGGAGGATACCGTTAGCGAGCCATTCGTTTGGATGAAAGCGGGGTGGACGCCATCATAAACGAGCGACAGGGTGCCAACACTGGCATTGATCGCGCCATTGAGCACCGCGCCCACGGAGGTGTTCGCCAAAGTGCTGCTGCTGCCCAGCGTCAGGGTGGAAGCCGCCGCTGAAACATCGAGGATCGCACCACCGGCCACAGCCGTGACGGCACTGGCAATGGATCCGCCGTTCACCACCAAGTCGCCGCCGTTGACGGTGGTGGCACCCGTGTAAGTGTTGGCACCGGACAAAGTCAGCATGCCGGTTCCCGCTTTGGTCAACCCACCGGTGCCGCTCAGCACGCCGCCAAAGGAGGAGCTGGCATTGTTACTGCCGACCGTCAGGGTATAACTGCTGGCCAAATTCCGGGTGTCCGTCAGCGAGCCAATAAAGGAGGCCTGGTTGAATGTCACTGTGCCGCTGTCCGCCGGGTTCATGTCCAGGGTCGCATTTTGGAGTGCCCAGGCATTGGCCACGGTCACTGATCCACCACCGGAGCGGAGAGTGCCGGTGAAGGTACTCGCGCCGGACAAGGTGACCGTGCCGCTGACATTGTAGAGGCTCATTGATCCGCTCAGCGGGCCATAGAGGACCAAGCCGACAGCCGCGGATGAGTTGGCCGTGTTCAAAACCACGCCATTGCCGCTGATACCTCCATAGACAGCACAACCCTCGTTATCGAAGGCGGTCAGAAAGCTGTTTGTCGTGTTGAAGGTAAAATTACCGGTAAAAACCACACCCGACGCGGACGTGCCGCCGTCGCCACCGGCTTCGAGACCGTTGGTCGACAGGATGACCGGACCGGCCCACGTCATTTGGCGACTGTTGCCACCGCCAATCCGCACCAAGGCGCCATTGGCCGTCAGGGTGTTGGTGTAGGTCTGAGTGGCCGTGCCGTAGATGCCGGCGTAAGTGCCTTGGGCACTGCTGGACATCGACACCGGCCCGGTGCCGAATTGCAAGGCCACACCAGCGCTGCTGGTCGTTCCCGAACCCAGATTGCCGGCGCCCGGATTAAGATTAAAGCCACCACTGAAGGTGTTGGCCCCGTTCAAAGCCATGCCACCGGTGTCGCTGTCATTAATTACACCCGTTCCAACAATGGCGCCGGACAGGGTCTGGGCGGTGGCACTGCTGAAGTTCAAAGTGCCGTTGTTCGTGATGCTTCCCGCATAGCTGCCGTTGCCCAGGGAACCAATTCCCGATCCACCAATGGTGAGCACACCGGCATTGACGGTGGTGGGACCAGTGTAGGTGTTGGTGGTGTTGAGGGTCACCGAACCGGTGCCATTCTTGACCAGCGCGCATGACCCAACGATGCCGTTGGTTCCCAGAAACGTGTAGTTCGTCTTGTTATTGTTAAAGTTGACCTGGGCCGGGGTGACATTGCCATTCGTGATGTTCACCGTGCTGTTGTTGGTGAGGGTGTCATCAAACAGTACCGCGCTGCCATCGGCGTAGTTTTCCGCATTCGAGTTATAACTCCAGTTATAGGGGGCCGCCAGCAAGTTGGTGGTCCACTGGCTGTTCAAGCGCCCCGTCCAAACCACCTGACCAACGCCCACCTGGATGCTGCCGCTGCCGGTGATGAGGCCGCCGGAGTTGGCGCTGTTGTAGACCCCGCGGGGCTCGTTGGTGCCACCGAGCACCAGCGCCGTGACCGGATTCGTCGCATTGTAAGTCAGATTCAGCACGGCGCCGTTGGACACGGACAACGTGGAAAGCAAGGCCAGGGTGGGCTGCGCGAGGGAGAGGGTGCCGCCGGCGACCGTGGTGTTGCCGCCATAGGCATTAACGCCGGAGAGGGTCTGCGTACTCGAGCCGATCTTGATCAATCCGCCATTGCCGGTCAGGTTGCCGCTGTAGGTGGCATTGTTGTTATTGTTATTGCCAATGGTAAACGTATAGCCGGCATTGGCCAGGTTCCGGGTGCCGGATAAGGCCCCGATGAACGGGTTCTGGCTGAAACTCACCGCGCCGGTGTCGTCCGCATTCATGTCGAGAATGGCATTTTGCAAGGCATACGAATTACCCACGCCCATCGACCCGCCCGCCGCGCGGAAGGTTCCGGCAAAGGTGTTCGTACCATTGAGCTGGAGCACGTTATTGCTGACAATGATGAGGCCGGAACCGCTGATAGGGCCGTTGATGGTGTTCCCGCCGTAGGTGGCCACGGAGGAAAAACAAGCAAGGGTAAAGCCGCCGATATTAATCGGGCCGTTGACATTCACGCCGGAAGACTGGTTGCTGTTGAGCGCACCGGTCGCGCCCTGAATCAGGGCGGAATCCGCAGTCATGGTAATCGGACCGGTCCAAGTGAGAGTATTATAATTATTATACTGGGGTTCGGATTGCAGAATGCCGCCGTTCAAGGTGAGGGCATTGGTAACCGTTGCGCTGCTAGGGGCCGCCTCAATAATGGCTCCGGAGTTCAAGGTCACCGGCCCGGTGCTGAAGGGATTAACGCCACCCCAAACATTTAATTTACCATTGCCGGTGCCATTCACAATGGTGCCGCCGGTGTAGGTGTTCGCGCCTTGCACCGTCAAGCGTGAATTCCCGCCGTTCAAATAATAAGTGATACCGCCAGACCCGCTAATCACGCCGGTCAGCGCGTCACCAACCAGGGAAACATTGTATCCTTCGGGCGGGCCTTCATTGCCGAAGTTGGTGATCACGATGCCGCCCGTGCCGATATTCATGGGGCCGGACAGGGTCAGAGTGCAACCGCCATTATCGCCGGACATCTGGAAATTGTTGGTCACGGTGACTGGACCAGACCAGGTTTGGCTGTCGAGGTTGCCGCCCAAACGCAGCCAGCAACCGTTCAGGGACAGCGCGTTGGTGAATGCGGAGTTGCCGGTGTAGGTGCCCGATCCCGGATTGAAGGTCACCGGACCGGTGCTTAGCGTGGAGGAAATGGGGAACCAGAGGGTGGCGCCTTGATTGAAAGTGGTGCCGCCGCTGTAACTGTTGTTAGTTGAATTCAGCGTCAAGTTGCCGCCGTTCACCTGCAAAGCCAGGGGGCCGCCGGTGTTGCGAATAATACCGTTGAAAGTGGTGCTGTCGCCGCTGAAACCATTGGTCAGCGTGGCCGGGCCAACGCCCGTGTTATCCACGATGCCGTTGCCGCTAAGGCTGTCAATCGCTTCCGACTGGCTGTTCAAATCCAGCACGCCATTGACCGCCAGGGTGCTGGCCGCCACGCTCGACAGGACATTCGGCGCCGTCATCTTCAGGGTACTGCCGCCTGACACGGTCGTCGTGCCTTGAAAGGTCACCGGACTGTTGAGGTTCACCGAGCCGGCACCCACAATTGTCGGCCCGCTGCCGCCCGTGGCGCCGCCATTGATGTTCAGATTACGACCCGCGGCCACATTCCAGTTGGCGCTGTCAGGCACCGTCAACGGCACACTGATCGTCAAGTCCTGGCTGGCGCTCTGCATGTTGATGCCACCGTTGCCAATTTCCAGCGAGCCACTGCCGCCGATGCTGACCGCCGCCGACGGATTGAGCACGGACACGGAGTTCGCCACAATGGGATTGGAGAGGGTGGTGTTCAGGTTGGCGGTGGACAAGTTATTGAACACCACGGGATCCGTCGGATTGGCGTACGGTCCACCAGGGTTTCCCCCGGTCCAGTTGCCCGCATTTTCCCAGGTATTATCGCTGGCCCCCGTCCAGACATCGCCGGTGCCCACCACCATTTGCAACGTGCCGGAGGGGCTGATGGCCAGGGAAACCGGCCCCACGGCGCCGTTGCCCGTGAGGACCACCGCCGGCAGGGAGTCGGAGACGGCATTGCTGCCCACATTGCCGGTCGTGGCAGCGGTAATGACCGGGTACGTGCCGGCCAGCAGAACCGCGCCGGTATTGTTGACCGTGACCACGGTGGCGGAAGACAGGGTCAGGGTGCCGTTGGTTTGGATGAAGGGCGGATTCACACCGTCAAACGCCATCGAGAGCGTGCCCGAGGTGAAATCGGCCGGTCCATTGAGGATGGCACCCGCTGTCGCGTTGGTTACCGTGCCGCCATTCAAGGCGAAGGTCGGGGATTCGGCAGAAACATCAAAAGTGGCACCGCCCGCCAAAGTGAGCGTTGGGCCGCCAGCCAGCGCCCCGCTCCCGCTCAAGGCAAACTTGCTGCTGGTGGCCACGGTAATATTGGTGGCAGAAAGGGAGGCGCCATTCCCCACGGTCAACGTGCCGGCCACACTAATATTTTCACTGGCCAGGGAAGCTCCGCTGGTCAAAGTCAGATT
Source organism: uncultured Verrucomicrobia subdivision 3 bacterium (assembly GCA_903895255.1). Lineage (GTDB taxonomy): Bacteria > Verrucomicrobiota > Verrucomicrobiia > Limisphaerales > UBA11358 > UBA11358. The sequence continues at coordinate 28,937 of CAITTG010000036.1, read as the reverse complement.
ACCACCACTGATGAAGGTGTCGCCGGTATAGGTTGCCGGGGCTCCGAATGACACTGTGCCGCCGCCGGCGATGGTCAGCGCCGCACTGCCCGCGACGCCGCCGTTGGTGATGGTTAAAATACCGTTGTTGGCCACATTCCAAGTCTGGCTGGCCCCCAGCACCACGGGATCGCTAATCGTCAAACTCTGGCTGGCTCCCAGCAGGCTCACGCCACCATTCAAAGTGAGGGTGTTCCCATCATTGCCGACGGAAACCGGGGCGGGAGCGTTGCTCAGGGTCAGGGTGACCAAATTGTAGGCAGCATCCAGGAGGGTGGCCAAATTACCGGCGGGAGAGTTGTTGTTGAACAAGACCGATTCCCCCAAGACGGTGGGGGCGCCAACTGGAGCCCAGTTGCCCGGAGTGCCCCAAGAGTTGTCGGTGGTGCCCAGCCAGGTCTTCAGCGAACCACCCAGATCATACACGCTAAGGGCGTTGAGTTGGACGGAGCCGGAGGAGGAACCGGGAGTGAGCGTGAAGGATTGAGTGGCGGCATTGGCCACAAAGTAGCCAACCGCAAATTCGCCCAGGCTGCCCTGGGCGTTGGCGTTATAAACCAGCAACACCGTGTTGCCACCGCCAGCAGCGGTTTCCGTCCGGCCCGTGATGCCGCTCCGGGAGTCGTTCACCCAAATCTGAACCGAATAGACATGGCCGACAGTAAGGTTGTTCAAGGTGACGGTTCCGGCGGAAGCTCCGCCGTACGCCCCACCCTGGAGCACGGTTTGATAGGCGGTGCTTAAACCGCTCCAAGGCGCTGCGGTGCCGCCGCCAAAGCCGCTGTAACTGCTCCCGAAGCCAGTCAAGGTCACATTGGCCCCCCAGGCGGTGCCACTGTTGCCGGCCGCGAAGGTCTCGCCATTGACCGTCTGCCCGGCACTACCCCCGGTATAGGCGTAAACCGCAGTGCCGTTGGTGACAACATCCGTGTCATCGTTAATAATCGCCGGGCCATTCCAAGCGATGGTAGCCGCCGCCGCCGACAGTGGTGCCAAGGTGGCCGCCAGGAGGGCAAGCGCGGCGGCGGGCAAAAGCCGGGCACCGGCCCTGGCTTTGCAAATAAATCTGCCGGCCAGGGACATGGGCCGGACCAATTCAGGCGAGGGACTACCTGAACCAGGCGGCAGACCGGCGGTGTTCAAACCGCTCAATTTTGCAAGGGTTAACGAAATCGGGTTGGGTTTCATAATTATTTTTTTCGCGGCGCTATTGAATTTATAATGAACAAAACAGGGTCATATGCATTGGCTGATTAAGCTTGGGATTGACAGTTTGTGCATTGGGAATCTGATGTAATCTAACTCAAAAATGAATTTTGAGAATCACGAGTTCTCGGGATGGGGGCAAAACGAATGCACTCTAACCGACAACTTATTATCGAAAAATTTTGGATCATATCGGCCGCACAAAAGATTGCTTGGGTTTGACATCTGATTTATTATGCGTGGGAGACATTTCCAGATTACACTGGGAAATTTATTCTGTCCATCCCGAGGTCTCGGGGTGGCAGGTCCGAGCCAGAGGCGATAGGATGCGGACATGAACAACCCCTCGTATCACCTTGTTATGGTGCGTTTTCCCCAGGGGATTTTGCGGATATTGAGCCATCGCCGTGATTCCAATAGTCATATTTAGGCAGCGAATAATTGTGACCAAGATTGGCCCTGAGCCCCGGTGACGCTGCTCGATTTAAAACCCATGAAGTCCGTTTGCTGTATCTCTCTGCCTGGAATGGCGTTAGTTTCGGCCCTCACGGCATTTGGCGCGCTGGCGGCACCGCCCAACCTCATCGTCATCCTAACGGACGACCAGGGTTATCACGACGTTGGATTCAACGGCTGCAGGGACATCCCCACGCCAAACTTGGATTCCATTGCCACCAACGGGGTCAAGTTCACGAGTGGCTACGTTTCGTCACCGCTGAGTTCACCCAGTCGGGCGGGCTTGCTCACGGGCCGGTATCAGGAGCGTTTCGGTTATGAACGCGATCCGGAATGGCCACCCAATAATCCGGACATCGGGCTGCCCCTGACAGAAACCACTCTGGCTGACACTTTAGGCCAGGCCGGTTACGCCACCGGCATGATTGGCAAATGGCATTTGGGCAACACCCTGGCCATGCATCCGCTCAAGCGCGGGTTTGCGGAGTTTTTCGGCTTCCTGGGAGCTGTGCATGCGTATCTTCCAGGGGAAGCAACCGTTGGCGACACGCGCAAGGCGAAAATGGGTGATGTCATGTGGCAGCAATCCATCATGCGCAACTACGAACCTGTCAACACCACGAACTACCTTACCGATGAATTTTCTGAGGAAGCGGTGCGCTTTGTGGCGCGGCACAAAAATCAGCCCTTCTTTCTTTTACTTGCATACAACGCCCCCAACGGTCCGCTGGAAGCGCCGGAAAAATATTTGAAGCGCTTTCCCGAAATCCAGGGGGCTCATCGCCGGCGGTATGCGGCGATGGTATGCGCGGTGGACGAAGGTGTCGGCATGGTGCTGGCGGAACTTCGCAAGGAAGGCCTCGAGGAGCGGACTTTGGTAGTATACCTGTCGGCCAGCGGCGGCGCCCTGGACGCGAACTCCTCGGACAACTATCCATTGCGCGGTTCCAAGGATTACCCATGGGAGGGCGGCTGGCGCGTGCCGTTTGCGATGCAATGGCCCGGACATTTGCCCAAGGGATTGGTTTATGACCAACCAGTATTGTCGCTGGATATTTATGCGACGATCACCGCCATGACAGAGCCAGCGGTAAAGCCAGCGGTGCCGATGGATGGCGTCAACCTGGTCCCCTATCTGACGGGGCTGAAGCCGGACGCCCCCCATGACACTATTTTTATGCGCATGCCCGACCGGGGGGCGACGGCGATTCGTTGCGGGGATTACAAATTGGTAACACCGGGTGCGGACGACGCCGCCGAGCTGTTTAATGTCGTGCAGGATGTTGCGGAGTCTAAAAATCTGGCGGCTGAAAATCCCGCATTGGCAAGGGAGCTTGAGAAGAAACAAGGGGTGTGGAGCCGCCAAATGTTATACTCAAACTCCCTCGGATCCATCGAACACCACGCTCCCCAACCGATCGACACCGAACCAGACCATTGATGAACGAGCCCAGGCCCGGCACAAACAAACGCAAACCAGATGAAAATTAACGGAGCCATGTTGATGGCGGGCTGGCTGGGAGTGGTTCTCACCCCCGCAGGTCCGGCATATGCCACCCCGGCCGGCCAGAAACCCAACATCGTGTTAATCCTCGCGGACGATCTCGGTTACGGCGATCTTGGTTGTTACGGAGCCACTAAGATCAAGACGCCCAACATCGACCGGCTGGCCGCCGGGGGGGTGCGTTTTACCCAAGGATACGCGCCCGCCTCAACATGCACCCCATCACGTTTTACGCTGCTGACCGGCGAATACGCCTGGCGCGAGAAAGGGCGCAAAACCAGTATTCTGGATGGTGACGCCCCCCTGTGTATTGAACCGGGGCGGCTCACCCTGCCCGCCCTGTTGCGCCAGGCGGGCTATCACACGGGCATCGTGGGGAAATGGCACCTGGGGCTCGGCGATGGCCATATACCCGTGGATTTCAATCAGGAGATCAAACCGGGGCCGATCGAAGTCGGCTTTGATTATTGTTACATCATTCCAGCAACGGTGGACCGGGTGCCGGATGTATGGATTGAAAACCACCGCGTGGTGGGCCTCGACCCGGCAGATCCCATCACCGTGAGCTACGCAACCAACATCAGCGACGACCCCACTGGCCTGGAGCGACCCGACCTGTTGAAACAAAAGGCGGACCGGCAGCACTCCGGCACCATCATTAACGGCATCAGTCGGATTGGCTTCATGAAAGGAGGCAAGTCAGCCAGGTTCAAAGATGAGGACCTGGCCAGCACGGTCGTGGCCAAGTCCGTGCACTTCATCGAACAACACAGGAACGCGCCATTTTTTCTGGAAGCGGCCTTGTTCGAACCGCATGTTCCGCGGGTTGCCAAACCGTCCCTGGTCGGAACCAGTGCGTGCGGCGTGCGTGGTGATGTAATTCAGCAAATAGACTGGGAGACGGGGGAGATAATGCAGGCACTCAAAAAGCTCAACCTGGAAACCAACACCCTGGTGATATTGTCGAGTGACAACGGGGCCATTTTATTCGACGGTTACTACGACCACTCCTTTGAGGATTTAAACGGGCATCAACCCACCGGCGGCTTGCGCGGCTGGAAATATCTCGTTTTCGAGGGTGGCTGCCGGGTGCCGTTGATCGCGTTCTGGCCGCAACAAATCAAGCCGCGGGTATCTGGCCAGTTGTTTAATCTCGCAGACATGCTGGCGACACTGGCTGGCATCACCGGCCAGCAAGTGCCCCGGGAAACCGCTCCCGACAGCCTGGATCTATCCCGCGTCTTGCTGGGGGCAACCACCAACCAAATCAGGTGCGACACCGTATTGCAAGGTGTGTCCGACACCCTGGCGCTCCGTCAGGGCGATTGGAAATTCATTCCCGCAAATGCCATCGGCAAACCAACCGGCATGGGGAGATGGGCGGATGCCTCCGCAGAACGGTTTGCGGAAAGTCACTTAACCGCGCCAATGTTGTTTAACCTGGCGGTTGATCCGGGCGAACGCACGAACCTGTTTGAAAAGTACCCGCAAAAAGTACTGGCCATGCGGCAGCAACTGAATGCCATCAAAAATGGCGTTTCGCCATGAATTACCGGAGGTCAAAATTCCGGGTGAAGACCCTCACGCTGGCCATGATGGCGGTGCCAGGCCGGCTGCGGCAATCATCAACAAAATGCTTCAGCCGGTCATTGACCAACGATGGGCGGATCTGTTTATGGGCGAGCCGCAGGCATTTTCTGCCCATCGGGACGGCGGAGTCCACCTCACGGGTCTCGACCGCACGGCCCTTCCCGCAGACACATCGGTAATTTTTAAAACGAGTTCCTAAATTAAAATGAGCCACGGTGCCCTCACCCTTATCAGTTCGATCGCTCGGCAATTTTTACCGGTTAAACACTGCCGACCTGGCCCAATAATGGTCCGGAGAAACAGTGAGCTGAGGTTGATAATTTCCGGCGCTTTGCTCCTGGTCGCGCTCCAAGGCGTGGTGGAGGCAAAGCCCAACATTCTGTTCATCCTGGTGGATGATTTGGGGATCAAGGATGTGGGGGTGGAAGGCAGCCAGTTTTACGAAACGCCGAATATTGATGCATTGGCCCGCAGTGGCATGCGTTTCACCCAAGGATACGCCGCCGGCTGCGTATGCAGTCCATCGCGGGCGAGTATCATGCTCGGCCAATATTCCACCCGCCACGGGATCACGGATTGGATCGGTGCGGAGACGGGCGCAAATTTTGCGGAAAAGCGCCAGTCCAAATTGCTGGTGCCGGCCTATGTCAATAACTTGCCGGCCAATAAAACCACGCTGGCGGCGGCGCTCAAGGGGGCCGGCTATGTGACTTTTTTTGCGGGCAAATGGCATTTGGGTGACAAGGGCGCCTGGCCGGAAGACAACGGTTTCGACATCAACAAGGGCGGCTGGGAGGCGGGCAGCCCCGTCGGCGGTTATTACGCGCCCTGGGTGAATCCCAATCTGCCGAGCGGGCCGCGCGGACAATCCCTCACGCAACGGCTGGCCGACGAAACGATTTCATTCATCGAGCAGAATACGAACAAACCTTTTCTGGCATATTTGGCATTTTACGCGGTGCATGGACCCATCGAAACCACGCGGCCGTTATGGGAAAAATATCGGGCCAAAGCCGCCGCCCAAACCCCGCCCAAGGAGCGTTTTACCATCGACCGCACACTGCCTGTCCGCATCGTGCAGGACAACCCCATTTATGCCGGGCTTATCGATGAAATGGACAATGCGGTGGGACGAGTCTTAAAAAAACTGGATGAGCTAAATTTGACCACGAATACCGTGGTCATTTTTACCAGCGACAACGGGGGCGTCGTCTCCGGGGATAGTTACAGCTCCTCGCAACTTCCCTATCGCGGCGGCAAGGGGCGTCAATGGGAGGGAGGCATTCGGGTTCCCGTTTATATCAGGGCCCCCGGCATAACTCAACCGGGGCGTACCTGCGACACGCCAGTTATCGGCATTGATTTTCTCCCGACCCTGCTGGAACTTGTGGGCGTGAACACCACGCCGAAGCAGACCATTGATGGGGTAAGTGTCGTGCCCTTGCTCAAAGGCGGCCGGCTGCCGTCCCGCCCCCTCTTCTGGCACTATCCCCACTATGGCAACCAGGGGGGTGAACCCTCCTCGATCATCCGGCAGGACGACTGGAAACTCATTCACTATTGGGAGGACGGCCACAATGAGTTGTACAACCTCGTTGCGGACCCCGGCGAGCGGCACGATGTTGCCACCGTCGAAACTGCCCGCGCCCGCGATCTCTGGTTGCAACTGCAGGCATGGTTAAAATCTACGGGTGCAAAAATTCCGCAGCCTAACCCCGAATACCAAAATGTCTGGGCAGGGCAACACCGCAACGCGGCGATAAAACTTAAAATCCAGCTCGAAAAGCAACACGCCGAATTTCTTCAACCTGACTGGCAACCCAATCCGACGTGGTGGAAGAGCCAGCAAACACCTGACTAAAGGCACAACCCGTCCCCTTTAAAGCGTCCTATGAATAAAGCATCCAAATTGCCCGCAACCCAATGGGCCCGCCGGGATTTTCTTAAAACTTCCGCCGCCACGGTCCTCGGCCTGACCTTCAGCCGGCTGCCGGCGATGGCCGGGCCCTTCACGCGTGAGGATTTTGATCACCTGGTGCCGGCCGATAAAAAACTTTCGCCCGACTGGGTGAAATCACTCTTTGAGCGCGGCACCCCGGAGGTGTTGCGCGGTAACGAACTCAAATTTGTTGGCATGCCCGTCGGGGGCATCGGCGCGGGGCAGTTGTATCTGGGCGGCGACGGACGGCTGTGGCACTGGGATATTTTCAACCAGTTCATTTACACTGGGGCGGACCATTATGCCAAACCGCCCCTGCCTAGTTCACCGCTGGTGCAGAAATTCTCCTTGCAGACCGGCGGACGGACGGTGTCGCTGGATCGGGACGGCTTTTCTGAGGTCAGTTTTCGCGGGGAATATCCCATCGCCACCGTGAATTACACCGACCCGGCCGTGCCTGTCGCCGTCACGCTGGAGGCATTCTCGCCGTTCATCCCTTTAAACACGGAGGACTCCAGCTTGCCGGCCACGGTCCTCCAATTTACCTTCCGCAACCCGTCCGCCGCGACCGTGGAAGCGACCGTTGTCGGTGAACTGGAAAATGGGGTGTGTTTGCATCACCCTGACGCCAGCGGCGTTTTAACCAACCACTGCGTGAGAACCCCGCACGCCACCATGTTGCTATGCGCGGCGGAAGCGGCCCCCAACCCAGGCCCGCCGGCGCGGCCTGACATTGTCTTTGCCGATTGGAATACTGAGAGCTACGAAGGTTGGAAGGTCCAAGGCACGGCCTTCGGCAGTGGCCCGATCAAGAAAAGCGCGATTCCAGCCTATCAAGGCGATGTGGGCGGCGACACCTCGCGTGTGGTGAATTCCCACGCTTCCGCCCCCGGTGATTCCATCGCGGACAAGGATGGTGCGATGGGCCAACTCATCAGCCCGGATTTTGTCATCGCGAGAAAATTCATCGCCTTTTGGATTGGCGGCGGCAAGGCAAAAGTCAATTCCCGGCTCGGTCTGTCGCTGGTCGTGGACGGCAAACCGGTTCTGAGCGCCTCGGGCAAGGATGAAAACGCCATGTCGCGGCAATACTTTGAAGTTTCCGCCTTTGCGGGAAAAACGGGTCATCTGGAAATCATTGACGATGCCACGGGTGCCTGGGGCAACGTCGGGGTCGGCAAAATCACTTTCACCGACGAGCGCGGCGCAGTTGAGCCGATTGAAAAGCTGTCCGACTTCGGAACCATGTCGCTCGCGTTGCTGGGCGAAGCAGACGAAACCAGCGGCGACCAGACGGCGGCGCTCGGGGAAAAGCTCGTGGGCTCGCTTGGCCGCAAGTTGACCCTGGCCGCCGGCGAGTCGCAGACGGTGACCTTTGTGTTAACGTGGCATTTCCCCAATCTCTCAATTAAGAATTCATTCGCGGATTGCGGCCGGTATTACGCCACCAAATTCGCCTCGGCGCAGGCGGTCGCGGAATATGTGACAGCAAATTTCCCCCGGCTGGCCAGCCAGACGAAATTGTGGCGGGACACCTGGTATGATTCCACCCTGCCCTATTGGTTTCTCGACCGGACATTTTTAAACACTTCCATTCTCGCCAGCGCCACCTGCTACCGGCTCGCCAACGGCCGGTTTTATGGTTGGGAGGGTGTGGGCTGTTGCCCGGGAACGTGCGGGCATGTTTACCATTACGCGCATGCGGCGGCGCGGCTGTTTCCGGATTTGGAACGCAATACCCGTGAAACAATTGATTTCGGGCTGGCGGAGATGCCGGACGGTGCAATTCATTTTCGGGGAGAATTCAATAATTTCCCGGCGGTGGACGGCCAAGCCGGCACCATCCTGCGTGCCCTCCGCGAACACCAAATGTCGGTGGATGCGGAGTTCCTCAAACGCACCTGGCCCAAAATCAAGCTGGCGACCCAGTGGCTCATCGCCAAAGACACTAACAAGAGTGGTCTGATTACGAGCAACCAGCACAACACGCTGGACACCGACTGGTATGGCGCGGTGGCCTGGCTGAGCGGCTTGTATCTCGCCGCCCTCGCCGCGTCGGCGGAGATGGCTGACGAAGTCGGTGACTGGGATTTCGCCACGCAATGCCGCGCTATTTTGGAAACGGGCCGAAAGAATCTGGTCGCCCAGCTTTTCGACGGTGAATATTTCATCAACCGGGTTGACCCGAAACATTTGGATTCGATCAACTCCGGCACGGGCTGCGAGATTGACCAGGTGTTCGGCCAGAGCTGGGCCTTCCAAGTCGGTCTGCCACGGGTGTTGCCGGAAAAGGAAACCGTATCCGCTTTGCAATCGCTTTGGCGCTATAATTTTTCACCCGATGTCGGGCCTTATCGCGTGGCCAACAAACCTGGCCGCTGGTACGCGATGGCGGGCGAAGCGGGTTTGCTAATGTGCACCTTCCCGCGCACCGACTGGGATTTCAAGCGGGCCAGGGGCACCGGCAAGGCGGACTGGGCCGCGGGTTATTTCAATGAATGCATGAATGGATTTGAGCACCAGGTTGCCGGCCACATGATCTGGGAAGGGATGCTGCTGGAAGGCCTGGCCATCGAACGCGCGGTGCATGACCGCTACCACGCCGCGCACCGCAATCCCTGGAACGAAGTCGAGTGCGGTGACCATTACGCGCGCAGCATGGCCAGCTATGGGGTCTTCATTGCGGCCTGCGGCTTTGAATGCCACGGCCCGAAACAACACATCGGTTTCGCGCCCAGGCTGACGCCGGAAAATTTCCAAGGTGCATTCACCAGCGCTGAAGGCTGGGGCGGCTACCGGCAAACGCTGACCGACGGAGCGCTCACAGCGGAAATCTCCCTGCACTGGGGCTGTTTGCATTTGCGAACCATCGCCCTGGCCAGTGAATCGGCAACTTCGGCGCGGCTCTTGCACGCCGGCAAATCCATATCAAGCCACTTGCAACTGGAGGGCAAACGGGTTCTCCTGACGCTGGAGAATCCCATCACAATTAATGCCGGGGAAAAATTGAAAATCATCCTTGCCTAAAACTAAAACACCCTTGAACACCCAAACATGACTCAGGTAATCCTTAAAAGAGGTTCGTTATTAATTGGCATTGGGCTGTTATTTTGCTTTTCAGCCCGGGCCGAGGTCAAACTGCCAGGAATCTTTTCCGACCACATGGTTCTGCAACGCAATATTGCGACGCCCGTTTGGGGTTGGGCCGACCCCGGCGAAACCGTCACTGTCAGCATCGCGGATCAAACCCGGACGGCGACGGCGGATGCCTCCGGCAATTGGAAACTCCAACTGGGCAAGCTTGCCGCGGACATCCCTTTGACCATGACCGTCGCCGGCCGGAACACCATCATCATTCAGGATGTTTTAGTGGGCGAAGTCTGGCTAGCCTCAGGGCAGTCGAACATGCAATTGTCGGTGAACGATGTCACGGAAGCCTGGAAGGAGAAGGCTTCGGCCACCTTTCCGCAAATAAGGATGTTCACTGTGGGACGCCGGCCCGCGACGACTCCGCAAACAAACTGTGATGGACATTGGGTGGTCTGCGCTCCGGCGACGGTCGGGAATTTTTCAGCGGCGGCCTATTTTTTTGGCCGTGAGTTGCACCAGAGACTGGGTTTACCCGTGGGCATCGTTCACGCTTCCTGGGGCGGCACACCGATCGAAACCTGGACCAGCATGCCCGCCATGCAGAAGCGACCGGAGCTGGCACCCGTGTTAAAAAATTGGGAGGCCACATTGCATCCTTATGACGCAGCAAAGGCTCAAGCAGAATATTTAAGCGCATTGGAGACCTGGACCAATAATTCCGAAGAATTAAAGGCGCAGGGCAAGGCAGTACCGCCCATGCCGCAAAAACACGCAGATCCCAGAATGGATAAAAATTATCCGGCGAACCTCTTCAATGGAATGATCGCCCCGATCATACCTTATGCGATTCACGGGGCGATCTGGTACCAGGGCGAAAACAATACCGCAAACGAGCTGGCCAAACTCTATTCCGTCCAGCTCCCGGTAATGATTCAGGATTGGCGCCAACGGTGGAACGAAGGCGACTTCCCTTTCGCCTGGGTACAGTTGCCTAATTTCATGAAACGAGCCACTAATGCCGCTGAGTTCAGCCGGTGGTCTGTTGTCCGCGAAGGCATGTTAAAAAGTCTTTTGGTTACCAACACCGGAATGGCGGTCACAATTGATGTGGGTGAACCGGGCAACATTCATCCGAAAAACAAACAGGCCGTCGGGCATCGGCTGGCACTTTGGGCGCTCGCCAAGGTTTACGATCTAGACATCCCATACTCCGGTCCGCTGCCAGCGGGCCAAAAAATCAACGCCGACGAGATCACATTGGCCTTCATCCACACGGACGGCGGATTAGTCGCCAAAGGTGGCGAGCTAAAAGGATTTGCCGTCGCCGGCGAGGATCATCATTGGGTGTGGGCGAACGCTCGCATAGAAGGCAATCAAGTAATCGTCTCCAGCCCGGAAGTGAGTTCACCAAAAGCAGTTCGCTATGCTTGGGCAGCCAATCCAGACTGCACGCTTTTCAATGGGGCGGGTCTGCCGGCCTCGCCGTTCCGAACGGATGACTGGCAATAATCCGAGCTTTGAGGCATTGCCCGGCAAGATTTAATTTCCAATCAAAGATGAGAACTGTGCCGATGAAACGCGGGCCGATGGCATATTTACTAAAAATGCATAAAGGCCTGCTTTTCAGTGTCCTTTCATCGCTGATATTATGCGCCAAGGCGACGGTGATCAACATTGAGAACCAGTCGCTGGAGGTCCGGTATGATGACGTGGCCGGCACCTTTTCCATTATCGAAAAATCCTCCGGCTCGGTTTTTGTGAAAAACGGCAAACTCGACGTCACGAATGCCAGTGCCAAAATCCAGGGTGTGCGAAACGACGTTTTTGGTCATGGCCATGGCATTATGCTGACCCAAACCGATGGCAGCAAAGCCACGCTGGAACTTTATCCAAACCTTCCGTTTGTGTTGGTAAACAGCACCCGCCATAATCAAGGGAGCCAGAAAATGGAGGTGGCCCGGGTGATTGCGGCCACCTTCACCCTCGACCTCGGCAAACCCGCCAGCGACCTCCGCACGATGGGCACGGCGGGACTTACCGCGCCAGACAAAAATCCCGGCAGCTATTTGTTCCTGACCTGCGCCGATCCGGTGACGCGGCGCGGGGTGGTGACAGGCTGGCTGACCGAAGATCGCGGCAGCGGGGTGGTTTTTTCGAGTGTCAATGCCGGCGCGGTAGATTTCAAAGCACGGATTGATTATGGCCGCCTCCAGCTTCCCGCCGTAACGTCAGCAAAACTCGAAACCCTGGCCATCGGAATATTCGATGACGCCCGAATCGGTGAAGAGGTTTACGCGGATGCGATTAAGCAACAATACCACATCGCCTTGCGTCCGCGCGCGGCCACTTATTGCACCTGGTATGCGGAGCAGCATGGGGACGCGGGCGACGAAAAATCCACGCTGGAACTGGCAACGTTCGCGGCCAGGGAACTCAAGCCGTTCGGTTTTGGCGTGGTGCAGGTTGACGACGAATGGCAGGACAGCAAACATTTCAATGGCCCCCGGCGCGGATTTGACCGGGTCCGTCCGGACGGACCATATTCCCACGGCATCGCGCCGGTGGCGACGGTGGTGGATAAATTGGGTCTGACCTTCGGCTTATGGTGGTTACCGTTTGGCCGCAACTATCAAGATCCGGAATACACCAACCATCAGGATTGGTTTGTGAGGCGCATTAACGGCAAGCCCTACGACACAGAATGGGGGGGGACCTGCCTGGACTTAACCCACCCCCGCGTGCAGGCACAACTGGCGCGGATTGCCCGGCTCTATCGCACATGGGGCGTGAAGTATTACAAAATGGATGGACTCTACACCGGTGCGGCGTGCGAGCAGATTTATGTTAACGACGGTTACAAGGAAGATCATTTCGGCAACCAACTACCGTTTTATGATCCGTTGAAAAGCAACATTGAAGCCTATCGCGACGCGCTCAAGCTCATTCGAAAAAATGCCGGTGACGAGGTGTTTTTCTCCGGCTGCTGCATCGCCCAAAACATGCGTGAACTCGGGGCCATCGGACTGGTGGACTCCATGCGCATCGGTCCGGACGCCAACGGCAGTCTTCGCAGTGGTCCGCTCCATGGAACAAAACTTTACTTTCTGAACGGTCGCGTTTGGTGGAACGATCCCGACCCGTGCCTCCTGCGGGCCGGCGGTGCGAGTCTGGGAGGCAAAGCCGTCACGCTCAACCAGGCCCGGCTAACCGCTTCCTGGGTGGCGCTGGCAGCCCAGTTTTTCCTGGTGAGCGACTGGCTGCCCACGCTGCCGCCCGAGCGACTGGATATCTTGAAGCGCACCATGCTTTCGCACGACGCAATCGCGCGGCCGGTGGATTATTTCGACCGCGAACTGCCAACCACCTGGCTGGTAACCGACGCGCGGCAAGCAGTGCGCCGTGATGTCATCGGTGTTTTCAACCAGGAGACCAATGCGTTAAAAGTTGATTTTTCCAGCACCAAGCTGGGGCTTGACCCGGCTAAAAGCTATTACACTTTCGACTTTTGGAGCAACTCACCCGCGCCATCGTTCCAAAGTGATTTCAAATGTGAAGTGCCCCCAACCGCCTGTCGCATCCTCGCAGTGCGCGGCATGGAACAGCATCCCGTGCTGGTCAGCACTTCCCGCCATGTAACGCAAGGCATGGTGGAGGTTACCGGCGAAACCTGGAATGCCGCAGATAATACGCTCGCCGGCGTCAGCCAGGTCGTGGGGAATGACCCCTATGAACTGCGGGTGGCCGGTTTGAATGAAAACGGCCGTCAATGGCGGCTCAGCTCCGCCAAAGTGTCCGCGAAAGATCAGGCGGCTGGAGTTTTGGTGACAGCGGCACCTGCCAACCATGATGAAAAAGGCTGGTGTCGCGTCCAAATTAACGCCAAAGCCAGCCGCGCAGTCCGGTGGATTCTAACATTTGCGGCTGAGGAGTAAATCTTTGCCACCATTGGATTAAACGCCGGTCCCACGAGTTCTCGGGATTGAAACATTCGAAAAACCCTGCAAATTGGGCTTTAATTACATGAAGAATTCCCTGGCTATTGGGCGCGTCCGATTCTCCCGAGCCGCTTTTACGCTCATCGAACTGCTGGTGGTGATTGCCATCATCGCCATTCTGGCGGCGATGCTGCTGCCCGCGCTGGCCAAAGCCAAGCAGCGAGCCCAGATGATTTACTGCCTCAACAACCTCAAACAGGTCGGGCTTTTCGTTCAGCTATACACCGATGATTATCGGGACGCCTTTCCGGCCTGTCGCATGCAGGATCCAACCTTGCCCGCCATGGATGATTGGTGGGGGAATTATCTGGGCAAATATTCCGCCGGGAATTCCAATCTGTTCCATTGCCCGGTGCTGCAAGGCGTCCGCAATCAGTACACGCCGAACTTTCAATGGAGCTGGACCGGGGCAACGTATCCTGGTGACCGGGTGGGTTATGCGGCCAACGTGTTTTTCCTGTTCTACCCGGCGCCTTCCGTTCAATCGCCTGCTTCCGTCCCAGTGAACGGGTTCACGTTTACCAGCGGTTATAATTTCAAGCGCACCGCGATCCTGCATCCCACGGATTGCATGGTGATTTGTGATGACGAAGGCTATTGGAGCATGAGCTCTTACTGGCCGCAGTCGGCGATGGATGGCTCACAGACAACTTACCAGGGAGTTGCCTGCCGCCACGGCGGGACTGCGGGCAAAGGAATGAATGGCGGCTTGGGAGTGGTGGTGTTCGCCGATGCTCATTCCGAGGCGCGCAAGGATCAAAATATAAATCCCAATGCCTACAACCAGTTGCTCAATTCCAAATACTGGGACCCCCTGCAACGCGCTGGGAATCAATAACCGTTTGCCGTGGCGAATTCATGAAAATTAAAATCACCGCTGCTTGTCTGCTGCTGCTGTCGCTTATGACCACCGTCCCATCCGCCGCCGAGACTTGAAAGGAAAAACTCCAAAAGGAACTGCCCCTGCTTGGGCATCGCAACTCGATTGTCGTGGCTGATTCGGCTTATCCACTGCAAACCGCGCCGGGCATAGCGACAATTTACGTCCCGGCCGACCAACTTGAGGTCGTGAAAGGCATCCTCGCCGAACTGGCCTAAACCAAGCACGTCAAGCCGACGGTCTTCACGGACGCGGAAATGAAATTCGTTGCCGAGGATAATGCTCCCGGGATCGGCGTTTATCGCCGTGCGCTGGGCAAAGTTCTGGCTAATCAGCCAGTGCACGTTTTGCCGCACGAGCCAATCATCGCCAAGCTTGACGAAGCGGGTAAGACATTCACGGTGCTGCTTATTAAGACACCTTTAACCATGCCCTACACCTCGGTTTTCTTCCAGCTGGAATGCGGCTACTGGAATGCCAAAGCGGAGGCTGAATTGCGCAAGGCCATGCAGGAAAGTCATTAAAATTCCTGCCGCGGGATTGGTCGCCAATGAGGATTTGCCATTTTCAGTGCCTTCGGGTGAACACCTATATTTCGGCGCGTAATTATTGGCTGAGTATGCTGACCGGCCCCAGCAGGCCGGATGGCAGCAAGGGTGAATCCTTCTTGAATGGATTGCGGGTGGTCCAGGCGAATCTTTTTTCCGCCGGCAGCGCCAGGTCACCGATCAGCCGGTTCGGCCACAGATTGGCAACCTCGATTTCAAGTTGATTGTTCGCAGCTTTCAAAGCATCACCTGTTTCCACCCGCCAGGGCGCGCACCAGACCACGCCGAGTTCCCGGCCGTTCAATTTGACCCGGGCGAGATTTTTCACGTCGCCCAATTCCAGAAAATATTTATGCCCGGACGACAGCCCGGGCGAAGGCACGTCAAAAGCCCGCCGATAAACGGCCGTGCCCGAATAAAATTTGATGCCCTCCTCGGGCCGTTGACTCCAGTCGTCGAGTGATTCAAAGGTGATGCTCTCCGGCCCCCCCCATTTAGGATTGAAGTGAACCTCCCAAGTTCCGTTTAATTCCGTGACCGATTTCAACGATGAAAAATTTTGCGCGACGGGATTTGCCGGCGCGACGGGATTGCGGAATATAAGAAAGTAAGATTGTCCGGGGTCAAAGCGGAGGGAAATCCCGGTGCCGCTGTGCCGTTGCGTGAATTGCGGTAGAGGCCGTGATTCGCCGGTCAGCGGATCAAACAGCTCCGGTTGTTTATCCACCACTCGAAACTCGCAGTTTGCCTGAATGACTTTTGCCTCGCGGTTGGCCACAAAATAAATTTCCGTCCCGCCATCGCGCCGGTGGGTGAAGCGAACCGGCCGATCGGAGGAAAAATCCGGCGGCAGACCGGTCCCGGCAAGAATATTCGTCACGGCGGCGTAATCACCGTATTGTTCGCCGGGATTGACCCTGGTTTCACGCCAGAGGATTTGACCTTTGCCAAAAGCGTGGGTGAAAACATTGCTGCCATCGCACTCGCCCCAGATTTCCGCCGCCAGTTTTTTCACCTCGGCGTCGCACTGTGGATAATTTTCGAGGCTCGGAGATTTTACCGGCGGTGGTCCAAACACGATGGCACCAGCCCCCACCAGCAACTTTATTTTGCGCAGCAAATTGGGGGTCATGGTCCGGCGCTCGGGCAGAACCAGAATTTGATAGGTGGTGCCGCCGGGGAAGACAATCTTTCCGTTTTTCACCGTGGCCCGTTCCAACAAGGTTTCCGGCGCACAGCCGTCGAAATTGTAGCCGCCATGGTCCGGGGGATTCCCGGTGGTCGCCGAACTCGGCGGACGAAAGACGTGCGGCGCACCTTCGGCCGCCAAAAAGCACACATCGGCCACGGTTACGCCGCGCTGGAGCAGAAACTGGCAGCGTGAAAGATACTGATGATAGGCGGGGGCCAGGTCCCACCAGGTCTGAGTGCGATCCCAATGCACTCCATAATCTCCCATGGTCATGCCCGGCCAGCGGTTGGTCCACGGCTGGGCTTGGAAGCGGTGAAAATCAAAACGGTTCACGCCGGCGCAAAACGCCCAGTCGCCCAGCGGTTTCAGTGCCGCGGGATCGGCCTGCCAATTTTCACCGGGCTCGGAGGTGAAGGCCTCGG
Source organism: uncultured Verrucomicrobia subdivision 3 bacterium (assembly GCA_903895255.1). Taxonomy (GTDB): domain Bacteria; phylum Verrucomicrobiota; class Verrucomicrobiia; order Limisphaerales; family UBA11358; genus UBA11358. Next base: position 12,076 of record CAITTG010000036.1, on the reverse strand, counting down.
CGGCGACAACCGGCCGGCCCACCGTATGCGCGATGGAAGTGGCCTCGATGACCGAGTAGGTTGTGTCGAAACCACGATACCAAAACTCGCATTGCGGCACGTCGGTCACGCGGCCCATGGTGAGATCGCCAGCGGGATTTAAATCGTAGGGTTCAACAGAAAGCGTGAGCTGGTTTTGATGCGCCAGTTGTGCGAGATAGCCGACGTGATTTTCAACCACGAGTTCCTGCGCCGTGCGCCGGACATCCCACAGGAAGCGCTCGGATACTTCCTCGCTGTCCACAAAGCGTCCGGTGTAAACGGGCAAAAATTTCAGGAGATCGTAGCCCCGGCGTTTCAGGAATTCGCCGCGGAAATTGGGCGACCAGTTTTGCGCGCCCATTTCCCAACTGTCAAAGTGCAGCATCGTCAAGCCGCCGGTGGCGTTGGTGTGCGCACCGGTCTGGACGAGGATCTTTTTAATGAACGCCGCGAAATGGGCGTCTAGTGCGGCGCGGTCAAACTTGTCAGTTTCAAGACCGAGACCCGGTTGCGGCGCAGGCCGCGTGGTCTGGCCCGTCAGGGTGCAGCCCAGCCGCATAATTGTCCATTTGCCGGGCGGGACGTCCCAAACCAGTTTTCCGTCCGGCGACATTTTTGGTGTCAGGACAATCATGCTGTCCCGCTCCACACTGGCATCGGCCGGCAGGCTGGGAAACTCCGCTGGCGCGGGCAGGAATGGCTTCACGCCTGAGCGTGAAGAAAAGGGGTCGCGCAGATAGATGGCCTTTTCATTAATGTCTGCGATCCGGTTCGTTCCGTCCGGTGTCGGGAACGCCAGCACCGCGACATCGTGATAAAATCCCAGCCAGGCTTTTTTTAATTCTGGCGTAAGCGTCCACTCCCCGAAATAAGGTTTGCGCGGCTGCGGCCGAGGCAGGGCAGCCGAAAATTTTGCCGGGCCAGTCACGTTCGTTTCGCTGGCGACAAGGTGTTGCATGGCGAGGTCCGGAGGGATCCACGGTCCGCCCGTGCCGCACCAACCCGGCCCGGAGCCCAGGGCAATTTGGATGCCCAGACGGTCCGCCTCGTGCATCGCATCCGCGAACAGTTCCTGCCATTTCAGACTCATGAAACCCACCGGTCCGCGCGGGATGCCAATGTTCACTTCCAGGAAAATGGCACCGCCAATGCCGGCTTTTTTCATCGCCGCCAAATCCGCCATCATGCCCTCATGCGTGAGGTTGCCATCCATGAAATACCAATAGACCCACGGCTTGGCGCTGGCCGGCGGCGAGGCGAACTGTTGCTCTAATTGTTCGCTGCGAGCAGCACTGGCAGCAGCGCCATTTTCATCGGCAAATACATTTGCATCCGCCAGGGCCAGCGCAACGACCATAGCTTTAAAAAACAGGGATCTCATGGTTTCTGAAAAGGTTGCAGGCCGGAATGTGGACAACGCCAGTAAATTTATGGGCATTCGCCAATTATAAGCATCACGAGTTCTCGGGATGCCTTTGTCTTTGGTAGAACAGGGCCGGTTGCTTACACTAACGAATCGCGTACCCTTGATTTCATATTATCAGCAGCCGAATGGTTGAAAATCGAGATGAAACATTACCACAAACCACTCCTTGTCTATATTTTACTCACGAGCCTGACTTGGTTGTGCTGGCTCCCGTCTGCATCTGCCTTGGAGGCAGGAAAACTTCGCTGTGAAGATCAAACTGACCCGTTGGGGATTGACAGCGTCCAGCCCCGATTAAGCTGGAATATGTCAGATAATGGCCAGGTTGCAGAGCGAAGTCAGAAGCAGACGGCATACCAAATCTTGGTTGCGAGTTCAGAGGAATTGCTGAACCAAGACCAAGGCGATCTCTGGGATAGCGGAAAAGTTTTGTCAGACCAAAGCCGGCAGGTGGAATATCAGGGCAAGCCCTTGGCTTCGCGGATGGCCTGTGACTGGAAGGTGCGCCTCTGGGACAAGGCTGGCACGGTGACCGCCTGGAGCGAGCCCGGCAAGTGGACCATGGGGTTGCTCGGTCCCGAAGATTGGACAGCGAAATGGATCACGCCTTCCCGCTGGTACATGCCACCAAACCTGCGGCCGCGCGGCTTGGTGGTTTCGATCGGCGGCTGGGCGGATGTGGACTTGGGCCAGCCTTACCCGATCGATGCGATTAAATTATATTTTTTAAATACTAACGCCATACCGAAGCGGTTCAAGATTCTGGGTGCGGATGACCTGCAATTTTCCCATCCGCAAGTTCTCGTGGACCAGTCGGCGGCGGATTATCAGCCCAGCGGAACCGGGCCGCAAGTGTTTGCGGTTAACGGAGCCAAATTCCGCCGGATCCGGCTTTGGCTGACCAATCCGTTCGCCAAAGAAAACGCGCTGATGCGGCCGGTTCAGACCGCGCCCGGACGTCCAACCGCCCAAGTGGAGGTGCGACAGATGGAAGTGACTTCCGGCGGGAGAAATGTGGCATTGATGCGGCCAACCCGCGAGATCGGCACCCAATGGGATCATGGCCACGCGGTTTTTCTCGTGGATGGCATGCCTTCGGCGCGGGACGGTAACACGCGCCCGCCGGATGCGTGTCCCACCACGGCCGCGCCCATGTTGCGCAAGCGGTTCAAGGTTCAGCAGCCGGTCAAGCAGGCCACGTTGTATGTTGCCGCGTTGGGGATGGCCGAGGTAACCATCAACGGTCAGGCAGTAACGGACCAAGTGCTGGGACCACCCTTCACTGACTACACAAAACGGGTGGTTTATCTCACCCACGACATCACGACACGGTTGACCAATGGAAAAAATGTTATCGGGGTGGTGCTGGGAAACGGATTTTTCAGCACCCCACGGCGTGGTTTTGGCGAACGGCATGGCGGCCAGGGCCCGCCCCGCGTGCTGATCCAGGCAGAAATCGAATATGTCGACGGCACCCGCGAGACCATTAATTCTGATGCGGATTGGAAGTGGGCGCCGAGCGAGATTGTGGATAACGACACTTTTGCCATTTACACCGAGGATCGTCATTTGGCCCAGCCAGGTTGGGAATGCCCTGGTTTTGACGACCGGAGCTGGCTGCCCGTCGGGGTCACCAGTTCGCTGGGCGGAAAACTCGTGTCCCCCATGGGACCGCCCATTCGCGTGGTGGGTGAACTCAAGCCGGTGCGGGTGGCGGGTGACCGTGCCTATTTTAAGGTTTTGAGCGCCGGGTGGCCACAGGTGAAAGTAAATGGCCACGCCGGGCAGAGGATAACTGTGCTGGGACACGCGCCCGGTTACAACGCGCCGCCACTCACCTTCACGCTGGCGACGAACGGGCCGGCATTACTGGAACCACACTTCATGTATCTCTCCGGCCCGCTGGAGATTGAGGTTAAGGGATTGGCCGAACCGCTCACGCCGGACGCGGTAACGATCCGCCTCGTGCACGCAGATTTGCAAATGGCCGGGACCTTTGCCTGCTCCAATCCGTGGTTCAACCAAATCTATGCCGCCTTGTTGCAAACCCATCTCAATTACGACGGCGACCAGCCGATGGATCCGATGCGGGAGAAGGAGGGGTGGACGCAGGACATGCAGGGCATGTTCGAAACCGCGGCCTATTTGACCGACGTGGCCGGCATCTATCATAAATGGTGGTGGGACTTTGCGGATGGCCAGGATGAATCCGGCTATCTCGGTTCGGTGCTGCCCCTGGTCGGTCGCCAGGAGTATGGCTGGAACTCGCCTTGGTGGAGCGGCGTGGTGGTGTTGTTGCCCTGGCAGCATTACCAATACTATGGTGACCGCCGCATGCTGGCCGAAGCTTACGACACCATGCGCCGTTATGTGGATTTTCTTGGCGAGCTGACAGCCAGCGGCTCGGTGCGGGGCTGGGATGATTATCCGTATTTAAATGGAGGGAACACTAATTCCCCCGAAGCCAAAGAGGGAATCCTGAGTTGGCAGGGCGCGGGCGACTGGCAAAATCCCTATGCTGGCGGTTTCGGGGGCACGGGGGCGGTGCCGGCTCCGCTCCTGGACATGCCAGCATGGTATTATTACGCGACCATCGTCAGCGACACGGCGACCCTGCTGGGCAAGCCGGCGGACGCGGCCAAATACGCCGCCATCGCCGAGAAGGTGAAGCAGCGCTTTAACCATAAATACTTTAATCCCGCGACCGGCCAGTATGGCAGCCAGACAAACAATCAGACCGCTCTGGTGTTGCCGCTTGCCTTGGGTGTGGTGCCCACCGCCCAACGCGAACTGACGTATCAAAATCTACTCGCCGCGATTCATGACCGAAAGGATCATTTGGGAACCGGTTTTGTCGGACTGCCCTTTTTGCTCGCGACTTTGACCGATCACGGCGAGACGGCGCTGGCCAACAAAATTGTCAACCAGCAAGATTATCCCAGTTGGAAAACCCTGATTCACGATGGCGTTTTGGCCGAAGGTTGGAACGGCGGTGGCGCGCAGATGCCTTCCTGTGGTGGCGCCATTGGCATGTGGCTGTATCAATCCGTCCTGGGCATCCGCCCCGATCCGACCGGTCCCGGCTTCAAAAAGTTCATCCTCGCCCCGCAGCCCGACCCAGCCACCGGCCTGACTTCGGCGCGCGGCAGCTACGATTCCGTCCATGGACCAATTGTCAGCGACTGGGTTTGCGAGCAGGGAACTTATACTCTGCGCGCCGTCATTCCAGCCAACACCACGGCGACGGTCTACATTCCAACGAAAGATGCTGCCAGTGTGACCGAGTCCGGCAAGCCGGCCGCCCAAGCGGAGGGCGTCAGTTTCCTCCGGATGGAAAATAACGCCGCCGTCTATGCTGTCGGCTCCGGAACCTATCAGTTTCAATCCAAGCTGCCATGAGCGGGCGCATCGCATGTTAATCCTATGAAATCAACCAAATGGATAGTGGCGCTGACGATTTGGTGCCTCATTTTATCCATCCTCCCAGCATCAGCCGACGGACTGGCCGGCACCAATGCAGCCGCGCGTCTGAAATGGTGGCGGGACGCGAAGTTCGGCATGTTCATTCATTGGGGAATCTACGCGATTCCCGGCCGCGGCGAATGGGTGCAATGGAATGAACAGATTCCCGTGAACGAATACGCCAAACTGGCCGACCAGTTTGTGCCAGCCAATTTCACGCCCGCGACATGGGCGGAACTGGCCCGGTCGGCGGGCATGAAATACATGGTGCTGACGGCCCGCCATCACGACGGCTTCGCGTTGTTCGCTGATGGCACCAACACGTTCACCAGCGTCCAGTCGGCTGCGCACCGGGATTTTGTGGCGGAATATGTGAAGGCCGTTCGCGACGCGGGTTTGCATGTGGGGCTTTATTATTCACCTTTGGACTGGCGTTTTCCCGGTTACATCATGCCGGACATGCAACGCGAAAGTGCCGAAGCCATGCGGGCGCAGTATCATCGCCAGGTGGGGGAATTGCTATCGAACTATGGGCCAATTGATTTACTCTGGTTTGATGGTGAGGGCACCAATTGGCTGAGCTTTGGGGGTCAATGGAAGGGGGCGCAATGGCAAAAGCGGCCGGCAAATGAAAATTATCACGGCGGCTTTACCTGGCAAAGCGACCGGGTGCTCACCATGCTCCGGCATTTGCAGCCGGATATTGTCATCAATGATCGCATTGATGCGCCGGGCGATTTTCACTCCCGCGAAGGCTGGGCCGCGCTCGGTGATTTTGACAACGAACATCCGTGGGAGCTGTGCATCCCGATCGCGGGTGCCTGGGGTTATCAACCAAATCATTTTCCCCGGCCCTTAAAAGATTACATCCAATTGCTGGCAAAGGTGGCCGGACGCGATGGCAACTTGTTGCTGAACGTCGGCCCGGATCGCAACGGAAAAATTGACGCGCCGCAGGCGGAGCGGCTCCGGGAAATCGGCGGGTGGCTGGATAAATACGGTGAAAGTATTTATGGCACCCGGGGCGGACCGTTCCTGCCAGCAGATTGGGGAGTTTCAACTCACCGCGAACAAACAATTTACCTTCACGTTTTGAAATGGCCCGGTGAAAGACTGGTGCTGCCGGCGGTGCCGGCAAAGGTTGTTAAAGCCACTGCCTTGACCGGTGGCAGCGTGAAATTCCTGCAGACCTCACAGCAACTGGCTATTTCCCTGCCGGAAGCCAGCCAGTCCGATCTGGACACGATCATCGCGCTGGAACTGGATTCTCCGGCGAGTGACGTTCCCTTGTTAAAATGAATTTATGGCATTAGCGAGTTTCCCTGTGAGTTGCCAGGATTTCGTGCTCCTTCACCGCCGGATCGGAGTTTGGGATGCGTCCGGTTTACATGTTACTGGAGAAAGAATCCCGGTAGAAGCAAACACAACGTTATGAAAAAGTTCCCTCAACGACCCTTAATGTCCGGCCCGCTGATCGCCGTTATCGTATTCTGCTGCCTGCCAGGTGCCTTTGCCGCAACGGTAGCGAATCTTCGCTGTGAATATCGGGCCAACCCGCTGGGCATTGATGTGGAAACGCCGCGGCTGAGCTGGGCGATGGAATCAACCCGTCGTGGCGAGCAGCAAACCGCGTATCAAATCCTGGTGGCCAGCTCAGCGGAGCTACTGAACCAAAACCAGGGCGACCGCTGGGACAGCGGCCGGGTGGCTTCCGATCAATGTTTGCAGGTGGAGTATCGGGGCAAGCCCTTGGCGTCGCGGATGCCCTGTTACTGGAAGGTGCGCGTCTGGGACAGGGCTGGCACCCCAACCGCTTGGAGCCCGCCCGCGCTGTGGACCATGGGGTTGCTAAACCCCGAAGACTGGAAGGCACAATGGATTGGTTTGGATGATTCGGCCAAATCCAACTTGTTCGCCGGGTCACAATGGATCTGGTTCCCGGAGGGTAATCCCGCCAACAGTGCGCCACCCGGCGTGCGTTATTTCCAGCGGACCCTTTCGCTGCCAACGGGTCGCAAGGTGGTTGCCGCCACCTGTCACGCCACGGCGGATAATGCGTTTGAGTTGATCATCAATGGCCGCAACGCCGCCCAAGGCGACAACTGGGAGAACCCGGTAACTTCGGATGTCTCCACATTTTTGCACTCGGGCGACAATGTTTTCACCATTACTGCTACCAATCTTGGCCCAGGGCCGAATCCGGCGGGATTGATCTTGAAACTCCACCTTGAGTTTGACCAGGGCGATCCCCTCGACTTGGTCACGGATAGCCAATGGGAATCCAGCACCGACCACAGCCATTGGACCCCGGCGAAATCACTTGGCGATTTCGGCATCGCCCCCTGGGGCAGATTGTCTTCGAAATCCTCGCGACGATTGGCCGCCCGTTATCTGCGCCGGGAATTTGCCGTGGAGAAAAAAGTCGCCCGCGCCACCGCTTATGTTTGCGGTTTGGGATTCTTTGATCTCTTTCTAAACGGCGTGCGGATTTCTGATGATGTGATGGATCCGGCATTGTCAGATTATCACAAAGCGGCATATTATGTGACCTTTGACGCAACTGACCAACTGCGCACCGGCAGCAATGCCATCGCGGTCACGCTCGGCAACGGCCGCTTTTATGCACCCCGGGGCATCATCCCGTTCCCAACTCAAGGCTACGACACCCCCAAATTGTTGCTGCAGCTGGACGTGGAATACACCGATGGCACCAGCGAACTGATTGTCAGTGATCCGGCTTGGAAAATTTCCACCAACGGACCGATCCAGGCCAACAATGAATATGACGGGGAGGAATACGACGCGCGCCTGGAAATGCCCGGTTGGCGGCTCGCGGGCTTTGATGATACCCAATGGGAACCGGCGCAGGTGGTGACCGCTCCGGGAGGCATTTTAAAATCCCAAATGATCGAGCCCATGCGGACCACGCAAATTATTTATCCCGTGGGAATAACGAATCCCTCACCGGGAACTTACCTTGTGGACTTTGGGCAAAATTTCTACGGCTCAGTAAGATTAAAAGCCAAAGGGCCGCGCGGAACCCAAGTGCGCCTGACCAGTGCCTATAGTCTGAAACCTGACGGAACCCTCAAAACGGCGGATAATCGTTCCGCCCGGTGCACTGATGTCTATACGTTCAAGGGGCAAGGCAGGGAATTTTGGAATCCGCGCTTCAAAGGCCAGGGATTCCGGCGTGTCCAGGTGACGGGCTTTCCGGGCAAGCCCACGGTGGATAATTTTGAGGGTCTGGTCATCCACACCGACGCGAACCCTGTCGGTGAATTTCAATGTTCGAACGATTTAATCAACCGCATTCACCAGGCAATGCGCTGGGGCATGCGGATGTTTCTGCGGTCCGCGCCGCTCGATCCCGACCGTGATGAGCGGCAGGCTTGGACCGGCGATCCGGCGAAGGACGCCGAGAGCGAGGGGTTTAACTGGAATGTGGCGCCGTTCTACACCAAATGGATGGATGACGTGCAACAGTCACAACGAGCGGATGGCACGCTGCCCGATGTGGCGATGTATTGGGTTATGGGTGCCGGGGTCGAATGGCCCAGTGTCTTCACCATCATCCCCGATTGGTTCATGGACTTTTATGGCGATCGCCGCCTCGCCGAAACCCACTATGCCGCCATGAAAACTTGGGTTTTGGCCATGCAGCACCGGTATCAGTTGCCGGACGGCACCCTCCCGGAGACGAGTTACGGCGATTGGTGCGATGCTTTCACCATGGATGGGAAAGTATCCGACAAAGGTTTGACCCCCCGTAATTTGGTCTCCACCGCCTACCAATACCATAATTGCCGGATCCTCCAGCGGTTGGCCAAAACCATGGGTCAGGCCGAAGACGAGCGGGCTTTCACCGCCATGGCGGACCACCTTAAAACCGCCTTTAATGCCAAGTTTCTGGATTCCCAAACCCATGTTTACCTGGGTGGAACCCAGTGCGGTTACGTTTTGCCACTGGCCTTCGGTTTGGTGCCTGACGATCAACGCGCGGCCGTCATCACCAATTTGGTTGACGACATCACCGTCAAACACAACGGCCACCTAACGGTCGGGCTGATTGGCATGCAGTGGCTGATGCAAACGTTGAATGAAATCGGCCGGCCGGATGTGGCCTGGATCATTGCCACGCAAACCACCCGCCCAAGCTGGGGTTATATGCTGGGCAAGGGCGCCACCACCATCTGGGAACGATGGGACTACGACACAAGAGGACCCGGCATGAACAGCGAGGCATTGTTGATCCAGGCCGGCAATCTCGACGCTTGGTTTTATCAAACTCTGGCGGGAATCAACTACGACCGTGAACAACCCGGCTTCAAACATATAATCATCAAACCGACCCTGGCCGGAGATTTGACCTGGGTGAATGCCCATTTCGACTCAACTTTTGGTCGAATCACCAGCAACTGGCGCAAAGCGGGCAGCCTGCTGACCTTGGAGGTTACTATTCCCGCCAACACCACAGCGATGGTTTATGTGCCAACGACGAATGCCGACAGTGTGACCGAGTCCGGCAATCCGGCCACCCGGGCGGAAGGCGTCAGTTTCCTCCGAATGGAAAACAACGCCGCCGTCTATTCCGTCGGCTCCGGAACCTATCGGTTACAATCCAGATTGCCCTAAACGACTCTATGAAAACCGCCCCCTGCCCTGCCCCGCGAAACCAGATCAGTTCTCGTTCCATGCCCTGGCTCTGGCTTTTAACCACCCTGCTGTTAGCCATGCTGCCCGCCTCCCGGACCGGGGCGGAAGCCGCCGAGGCCGGCGTTTTAGAAAAGCACACCAACGATCTGGTCATGCTTGATTTTGGCGGGAATGAAGGCCTGAAGCACCTCTTTGCGCCCAAGGGGTGCACAATTATCAATCACGGCGATGCCGCTGAAGTAACCGGACCAATGAGGGGGGGCAGTCAAAGTCTTACCATCACTGCCGGGGTGCAACCGTGGAATCTTTCAAATTATTTATATCTGGTGGTGGATGTTCACAATCGTGGCCGCCAAACCGTCACGATCATCTGCCGTGCGGAGGATCCCGAATACGCCGGGTGGCATCATTTCGCGGAATCGGTTGCTCGCGTGGACGCCGGCGAAACCTCCTCGGTAATGGTCTTCCTCAAACGAAAATACGGGCCGGATGAGATCCTGAAGGCACGTTTCCCGGGCATGAGCGCGTTGCCGGATGGTTATATGCCCCACTGGAGCGGAATCGACCCCGCGCGCCTCACCAAAATCGTACTGGGCCTGGAATCTTCGGGAGCGGATTTCGACTTGGAAATGCGCGGCCTGCGTGGCAGCGGAGTCTGTGATCCCACACCGCTGCTGGCCCCGGATTATTTCCCATTCATTGATGCTTACGGCCAGTTCCGGCACGCGGATTGGCCCACGAAAATTCATTCTGCCCAGGATTTTGCCGCACGTCAAATGGCGGAAGCGTCCGCCTTGCAAGCCTCCCCCCGCCCTGCTTCCTGGGACAAGTACGGCGGTTTCCTGACCGGCCCGCAACTCGCCGCCGGGAAAAATTTTCGGGTGGAGAAATATGGCGGCAAATGGTGGCTGGTGGATCCGGATGGACGGCTCTTCTGGTCGCACGGTGTTACCTGCGTGGGCTTTTCCGCAACAACTCCGGTTCCGGGCCGGCAGCATTTCTTTGCCGAACTTCCCACCAACGATGATCCCCCTCCCTCCGCCGCCAATTGGTATCTTGCCAACCTGAAGCGCAAATGGGGTGATCACGCCGCTACCGCGGCGGCGCTGCTGGCCCATGAACGCCTTTCCAGCTGGGGCCTCAACACGATGGCAAGCTGGTCGGATGAAGGGGTGACCCGTCTTGATAAAACCCCTTATACCAAAATACTTTACATTGACGCGCCCAAACTGGCCCCCGGCTTGAAGCTGGCGGATCCGTTTGACCCCGCATTTGAACGCAGCGCCCGCCGCGCGGCGGTCGCCGAGCAACGTTCCACCGGCAACGACCCCTGGTGCATCGGTTACTTCATCGGTAATGAACTGGAATGGCGCGGTGGCCCGGAAGTCATCAACGAAGTCCTGACGGCGCCGCCCAAACGGGCCGGGAAACAAGCCCTGGTGAAATTATTGCGGCAACGTTATGCCTCGATCGCCCGCCTCGACCAGGCGTGGCAAACCACCTATGCTTCATGGGATAATTTGCTGGCTTGCACCAACCGGGTGGATGCCACGCTGGCGCGTCAGGATTTTGTGGCCTTTAACGAGGAACTGGCGCAGCGTTATTATCAGACCTGCCAGACCGAACTGCAGCGGGCCCTGCCTGGTAAACTCAACTTGGGTTCGCGCTTCAACACAGTGAATCCCATTGCCGTCCGCGCCTCGGCGCGGTATTGCGATGTGGTAAGCTTCAATAAATACAACACCAGCATCCGCAGCCTCGCCCTGCCGGATGGCTTGGATCGCCCCATCATCATTGGTGAATTTCATTTTCCCGCCTGGGACCGCAGCTTTGCCGCCGCCGCCGGTGGCGACCACCTGTGCGAAGCGCAACGCGCGGATGGTTACAGGTATTATGTCACCGGCGCGCTGGATAATCCACTGATTGTCGGCACGCACTGGTTTCAATACCTCGACCAGCCATTGACGGGCCGTGCCGACGGCGAAAATGCCCCCATCGGCTTTGTGGATGTCACGGACACACCTTATGATGAGTTGACTAAAGTCACGCGAGAACTCGGCGACAACCTCTATGCCCGCCGCCTAAATTACTTGGCAGCAACTCGCTGACTGGGCTGCTTATTGATGACACTTATTGACCGCCGGGCACTGTTTAAAGACCCCTTCCGGTCCATCACCATCCACGCGTGTTGTTCAGCCGGAGTGACTGGCCGGATTTGAATCGGAAGACGACCAATTCCAGTGAAGTCAAACTGGCTGTCACCAACTTGCCAAATGACCTGGCGGGCAATTTTGACAAATCGGGCTCGGCCATGATGACGTTGATAAATGCCTACACCAATTACTCGGCGGGCGGTTACAATCCCGCTTATTTTACCAATGTGGTCATACCCGCCCATGCCAATGCCACCGGGATCCTGAATGATTTGCTTATTGGCCACAATCCCGGCGGCAGTTATTTTGACGCATTAGTCACAGCGTGTTACCTCGCGTGGGTGGGCACCGACCCTGG